>DASXFC010000067.1:0-12554 GCA_036489775.1 Acidimicrobiales bacterium
CCGACGGTTGCGATCTGGCGCTCTGGCGGTGCCTCCCCCCGGAGTTGGAGCCAGCATTCGAAGAGCATGCGCAGCCCGGTGGCACCGATCGGATGCCCGAACGACTTCAGGCCGCCGTCGGGGTTGACCGGCAGGTCGCCGTCGCGGTCGAAGGTGCCCTCGAGCACCTCCTTCCAGGCTGTGCCCCGCTCAGCGAAGCCGAGGTCCTCCATCAAGACGAGCTCGGTCGGCGTGAAGCAGTCGTGCACCTCGGCCATGGCGAGCTGGGACCGGGGGTCGGTGATGCCCGCCTGGGCATAGGCGTCGGCGGCCGAGCGCACCACCTCTTCGAACGTCGTGTAGTCGTAGGCGGGATCGATCGGCCCGGCAGCCGGGCCGGCCACGAAGGCCAGCGCCTTCACGTAGAGGGGGTTGTCGCAGTACTTGTGCGCATCCTCGACACGGCAGATGATGGCCGCCGCCGACCCGTCGCTCACGCCGCTGCAGTCGAAGACGCCGAGATCGCCGGCGACCAACGGCGCTTTGGCGATGGTCTCCATGGAGACCTCCTTTTGGAACTGGGCCCGCGGGTTGTGCGCCCCGTTCTGATGATTCTTGAAGGCGATCCGGCTCATGACCTCCTTGAGTTGGTTCCGGTCGACGCCGTACTTGCGGGCGTAGGACGGGGCCAGGAAGGAGAAGGCCGCTGGCGAGGAGAGACCGGGGTCGGTACCGTCGCCGACGGGTCGGATACCCGTCAGACCGGAGTAGCCGGTGTCCTTGAGCTTCTCGACGCCGATGGCCATGGCGGTGTCGTAGGCACCCGAGGCCACGGCGTAGCACGCATTGCGGAAGGCTTCCGAACCGGTGGCGCAGTAATTCTCGACCCGGGTCACCGGCTTGTAGTCCAGCTTGAGCGGGCGGGAGAGCGAGACCCCGCAGACGGCCGAGGTCATGGTGCCCAACCAGAAGGCGTCGATGTCGTGCAGGCCAATGCGGGTCGAGGCCACTGCTTCGGTGGCGGCGTCGGTCAGCAGGTCGTCGATGCCCTTGTCCCACAGCTCACCGAAACGGGTGCAGCCCATGCCGACAATGGCGACCTGATCACGGATACCACGGCTGGGCATGGTCAGCTCCCTTCCCTTGAAGAGGCGGCACCGCCGAGCGGGCGGGCCTTCCAGAAGTAATTGTGCACGCCTTGCGCGGTGTAGATGCGGCGGAACGTCATCTCGACCCGGTCTCCGATGGAGAGCTCGGACGCCTTGGCGTCGGTCAGCTCGCAGCGGTAGCGCCCGCCCCCGTCGAAGTCGACGATGACACCGATCACCGGCGGCGACAGGCTGAAGGCCAGGTGGTCGATGGTGAAGGTGGCCACCGTGCCCGGCACGTCAGCCAGGCGCTCGGGCTGCATCTGGTCGATGGCCTTGCACGAGAGGCAGGCCCGGGTGGGCGGCATGTGGCGGAACCCGCAAACCAGACACCGGCTCGCTTCGAAGCCGTACTTCCAGCCGTCGGAGCGGTGCACGGTCGGGGCCCCCGGACGTTCGGGATCGGGCCGGCGGGGCGGTTCGCGGTGCAGCTGCCCTCGCCAGGTCAAGAAGGAGGCGTAGGGCAGGTCGGCCCGGCCGGCCGCGATCTGCTCGGCCACCGTGCTCAGGCCGGCCGCCCGTCGCCGCGCTTGCACCGCGGTGAGCTGCTCCGTCGTCCGTAAAACAAAAGCGTCGGCGCCGTCGGCCAAGGAGAGGAGGGCAATCACCTGATTGGGTTCGGCCCGCTCGAGTACATCGGCCAACACCAGGGCGGCGTGAGCGGCTCCGAGGTTGCCCACCTGAGCCATCAGATCGGGCGCCAGCACGCCGTCGCGCACGCCCAGCCCGGACGTCACGGCCTTGGTGGCGCGCACATGCAGTCCGCTCACGATGGCGTGGTCCACTTCGCTCTCGGTCACCCCGGCGTCCTTCAGGGCAGCGGCGAAGGCCTCGCGAGCCAGGGGCATGTAGAGCTCTTCTCCGAAGCGCTCCTCCCAAATGTGTGATTCGTCCTCACCCGGTACCCGCCAGCGGTCGAGGAACTCGTCGCTCGAGGCACCCCGGCCGATCAACTCGGCCACCGCGCCGCTGCTCCCGCACACAAAGGCGGCGGCCCCATCACCGCTGTCGCGCTCCTCGGCCGAACCAGCCAGCCCGCTGCGCAGATCGGACAGCACCGCCATGGCCGGACGGGTGCTGGAGGCGGCCAGCGCATTCAGCAGCGCGGCCACGGCCGAACGAGGCGAACCACAGAGGTCGTAGGCACCGCAGCCCCGGTCGAGCCCAAGGGCGGCATGGATGGTGGTGGCACTGGTCTTATCGAAGTATCCGGGTGCCGGCGTTGAGAACACAAGATCCTGCGGGCGCTCCCCGGCCAGCGCCAGGGCCCGGCGGCCCGCCTCCACTCCGAGCGTGGTGGTGTCCTCGTCATGGGAGGCGACGGTACGGGTGCCCTTGCCCCCGCCCGAGCCGAGCACATCCTTGATGGCCGAACGCTGGAGCCGCCAGAATGGCAGATAGGTCCCCCAGCTGACGATCCCGGCGGTCATGGCAGAACGTCCCGGGTGCGCACGACGCCATCGTCGCGCACCTGCGCCTTCACCTCGACGTGCATGGCCACTCCCTGACGGCTCCCGACCTGATCGGACGGGCACTTCATCGGGTGCCGCTTGCTGACACCCGTGTCAGAGATTACTCGGCACTCCCGGATCGGCCGGCTGTCCCGCTCGCCACTCTCGAGGACGGTGCTACCGGGAACCCGGGATCAGCAGTCCCAGCTGCCCTTCACGGTGATCGACTTCTTGCCGTTGACGAAGGTCATGTTCACGGTGCCCTTCTTGCCATGCACGGTGAAGCTGCCCTTGGTGCCCGAGTTGTAAAGGTTGGCCTCGCTCTGGAGCTGAGTGGCACCGATCGGATCGAGCTGCCCGTTGGCACTCCCCGAGGCAGGACCGGCGGTGAACGTCCCCCCACCGTTGGCGGACGAGTCGACCGTGAACGACCACGTCTTGGATTTCTTGTAGGCCGAGATGTTTCCAACCAGATTGATCAGGTCGACACCCGAGCCCTGGCCCGTCCGCAGCGGGGTGCAGAATCCTTGCGGACCCTCCTTCAGCGTGCCCTTGGCTGACCCGCTCAACTTCAGGGTCGCCGTGCCGTCCAGCGAAGCCCCACTGGGTGGAACAGCCACCGTCAGTGCAGCGGCCACGGCCACGAATCCGGCCAGAATGCCGGTCCGGGTGGTACGGGAGGAAGTGTGCATCAGCGAGTCCTTTCGTGCACCGTGCAATGAGGGTGCAGGGTGACCTGGACGCAGGGTAGCCCAGTCGGTTTCATTCGGCTATGGCTTTGACGACCACTACCCAACTGTCCACATCGAGGGGTCCGCCCTCCCCCGACAAGAAGGTCACGTCGGCGAACCCGGCCGCCTCGAGCCAGGCCGTCCATTCCGGCGGCGTGGGTAAGCGCATGAAGTGCGTGCTGCGCCGCATTTGCCCGTCCCGATGGACGGTGCGTTCGGTGACCAGGCGGCCGCTGAGCACGTCGAAGTGCGAAAGGTCGACCAGGCTGTCGTCACCGCGCCGCAACACGGTGGCATCGGGCGCCGGGGTGAAGTGCCGCACCGTGCCGTCGTGATGCATGGTCTCGATCAGCAACGTCCCGCCCCGCCGCAGCACCTGGCGGAAGGACGAAAGCACCCGTCGGCAGTCCTCGTCGTCCCAGTAGCCGAAGGACGAGTACCAGCAGATGACCGCATCGAAGGGCCCGGACTCGGTGACGGCGGCCGGTAGTTGACGCAGATCACCCTGGATATACCTGGTGCTCCCGCCCCCACCGGTCGGAGTCGGAACCGATTGCGCCATCTCGATGAACGAGGCCGAGAGGTCGATCCCGGTCACCTCCAGGCCGACCGAGGCCAGGCGGCGACTGATGCGTCCGTGGCCGCAGGGCGCATCGAGGAGGCGGGCCCGGGCCGGCAGGTCGAGCAAGCCCAAGATCTGCGCGGTGTCATCGTCGGAACGACCGTCGTCGATCGACTCCTCGTAGAAGTAGAGGTAGTCGTCGCCGAAGGTGACGGCCGGATCGAACTCCATGACTCATCTTCGCCGGTCGCCGGTAGGTTTGGCACGTGCACCCGCTCGACCTCTCGTTCGACGCCGCCATCGCCTCCGAGCTCGAGGCCGACGGGCGGACCTTCCGCACCAACATCCACCCGCAGTGGACGGTCGGGGACAAGCCCAACGGCGGCTACCTCATGGCCATGCTGGGGCGGGCCGCCCGGGAGATCGGCAACGACGCCGGCGCACATGACTGGGACGTGGTCTCGGGCTCCATCACCTACCTGCGCCCGCCCGACCTGCGGGCGGCCGAGATCCGAACCGATGTGCTGCGCCTGGGCCGAACGGCCACCCAGGTCCGGACGGTCCTGGTCCAAGACGACGCCGAGCTGGTGGACGCCGTCTTCGTGGTGGGCGAACTGCCCGCAGCCGGCAGCCCGGTGCGCTACGACGACACCGCACCCCTGGACGCACCCGGCCCCGAGGACTGCATCAAGTTGCCGCCCCTCATGCCCGGCGGCGTGCCGGTGGGGATCATGGAGGTGCTCGACCTGCGGCTCGATCCAAGTTCCCTACCCAGCGCCGACACGGCGGCCCGCCCGGGCACCCCGCTGGCCGAGCTCCGGGGCTGGAGCAAGTTCGCCGACGGGCGGGAACCCGACGCGCTCTCCCTGCTCTGGTTCATCGACGCCATCCCGCCCGCCACCTTCCGGTTGGGCTCGTCGGGGTGGGTACCCACGCTGCAGATGTCGGCCTACGTGCGCGGCGTGCCCGCACCGGGCTGGCTCGGGATCCGGCTGACCGCGCACCACGTGAGCGGTGGGATGGTCGACGAGAGCTGCACCGTTTGGGACAGCAGCGGACGAGTGGTGGCCCAGGCCACCCAACTGGCCCGGCTGCGCTTCGCCACCGAGCAGCGCTGATCGATCGGACGGGAGCGAGGCCGATGCAGGTGGGCGAGCTGGACCGATCGGATCTCGAAGCGATCTCGGGGCTGTGCCAACGCGCCGTGGTCGATCCCCCCAGCACCGACGAGCTGGAGGGCGCGCTGTTCGACCCCGGACAGGCCGTGGCGGTCCTGGGCGATCCCGCTGTCGGCGTGGTCGCCCTGTCCGAGTGTGCCGACGGCCCGCACATCCGCCTGCTGGCCGTCGACCCGTCGCAGCGCAACCAGGGTCACGGGCACGCCCTGCTCGACGCGGCCGAAGCATGGACGGTCGCCGCCGGGCATCGGGCCCTGGTGACGGGAGCCGACCCGCCCTACTTCCTCTGGCCCGGCGTGCCGACCCGGGAGACATCGCTGCTCTGCCTGTTCGAAGGCCGGCATTACGCCCGCACCGAGACCAACTTCAACATGGACGTCGACCTGGCGCAGATCCCGGCTGACCCGGGCGGCCACGCCCTGGCCACACCGGCCGACCGCGGCGACGTCGACGCCTTCATGGCCGAGCAGTGGCCCAACTGGCGGGCCGAGGTGTTGCGGGCGCTCGACCAGGGAAACCTGGTTATCTCGCGCGACAGCGCCGACGGTCGGAGCGGCCCCGTCACCGCCTTCTGCGCGTTCGAGGTCAACCGGCGCGGGCTGCTCGGCCCGGTGGCCGTGCGCCTCGACCTGATGGGTCAGGGTCGGGGCAAGGCAGCCTTGCTCGGCGCCCTGCACGAGCTGGCACGCCGGGGCCGGACGTCGATTTCGGTGGTCTGGGTCGGTCCCGTCGTGCCGTACGCACTGGTGGGCGGCACGGTGAGCGACACCTTCTTCGTCTACCGCAAGGAACTCTCGTGACCGCCTTGCCCCGCGCCATCGTCCTGCTGCCGATGCCGCGCCAGGTGGAGCTGACCGGCGAAGTGGTCCCGTTCAGGCCGGCGGTCCACCGGATCGACCAGGCCCTGCCGGCCCAGGGCTATGTCCTCGAGATCGGAGCCGACGGCGTCGCCATCAGTGGAGCCGACCAGGCCGCCCTGTTCTACGGCGAGACGACGCTCAACCAGCTGGCGGCCGTCGAGGCGGGGTCGCTGCCGGCCGGCGTGATCCGGGATCATCCCGACCAGTTGGTGCGGGGCGTGATGCTCGACATCTCCCGCGACAAGGTCCCCACCATGGCCACCCTGCGCGCCCTCATCGACCGCCTGGCCGCCATGAAGGTCAACCACTTCGAGCTCTACAGCGAGCACACCTTCGCCTACCAGCATCATGGGGACGTGCACGGCGCGGCCAGCCCGCTGAGCGCAGCCGAGATCAGCGAACTCGCCACCTACTGCGCCGAACGGCACATCGAGCTCACCCCCAACCAGAACTGCCTGGGCCACATGAACCGCTGGCTGGCCCACGACCGCTACCGGCCGCTGGCCATCTGCCCCGACGGCTTCACCGACCCCTTCGGGATGAAGCGCCAGCCGATGACGATCGAGCCGACCAACCCCGATTCGTTGACACTCGTCCGCCAGCTGCTGGCCGAGCTGCTGCCGCTCTTCTCGAGCCGTCGCGTGCACGTCGGACTGGACGAGGCCTGGGAACTCCCCCACCGCCGGATCGACGACTTCATGGCGTGGGTGCGCACCTTGCGGGCCCTTCCCGAGCTCGAGGGCCGCGAGATGCTGATGTGGGGCGACATGCTGCTCGGGCACCCCGACTCGCTGCGCGATCTGCCCGAAGGGGTGACCATCTGCGAGTGGGGTTATGACGAGGACCACCCCTACGAGGAGCGCTGTGCCGCACTGGCCGCGGCGGGTGTGCCCTTCTGGGTGGCGCCGGGCACCTCGAGCTGGACCTCAGTGCTCGGGCGTCTCACCAACATGGCGCACACCTGCGCGTCGGCGGCCCGGGCCGGGCTGGCCCACGGCGCGGTCGGCTACCTCAACACCGACTGGGGTGATCAGGGGCACCTCCAGCAGGCCATCGTCAGCGACCCCGGCTTCGCCTACGGAGCGGCCGTATCGTGGTGCCTCGAGACGAACGAGTCCATCAACCTGGCCGCCGCGCTGAGCGCGCACGTCTTCGACGATCCGAGCGGCGGCCTGGCCGCGGCGCTGTTGCGGCTGGGCGATCTGCACCGGCTGGTGACCCCGCAGTTCCCCAACATGTCGGCCGTGGTGTCGAACCTGTACTACCCCCAGCTCCCGGTGGGCCGCAGCCTGACCGAGGGACTGACCCTCGACGAGCTCGACGCGGTGGACGACAGCCTGGACCAGGCCCGCGACGACGCCGAACGATCAGCCTCGCACCGGAGCGACGCCGACCAGCTGGGCGCCGAGGTCCGCTTCAGCATCGACCTGGTCTCGCTCCTCGTGCGCGACGCCCGGGCCCGGATGCAGACCGACGGTCACATCGGCTCGGTGCCCGAGACGGTCCGGCTCGAGCTGGCCAGCGAACTCGGCGCCTTGATCGAGCGCTACCGGACCCTATGGCTGGCCCGCAACCGCCCGGGGGGCCTGAGCGACAGCCTGTCGTGGCTCGAGAACCTGCGCTCGGCCTACGAGACAGGACGACCGGACCCGACCTGGGGTGGTCTCCCCGCTCCGAAATAAGAAGGGGCTCGAATCGGTCACCCCCCTCCGAGCGACCGATCCGAGCCCCGTGCAGCGGTACTCGGGAGTCATCGTGGTGGGTTCGGATTGCCATGGGGGGCGGTATCGGTGGCCAACCGGTTGCCGCTGATGGCCGGGTCCGGGACCCGTGGTGTTCAGAGCCTCGGGCTCAACGGCCGCTGCTGCCGGGGCTGGTCTCTCCGCTCACGCTGTAGGACGCCGCACCGGTGCCGGCCAGCTGGCCGCCGTCAACGATCAGGTACTCCTCCCGGATCGGCTGCCCGGCGAAGGTGGCCTCGAGGATCTCGCGCGTGCCGGCGGCGTAACGGGCCTGGACCGAGAGTGAGGTCCCCGAGGTGTGGGGCGTCATGGCGTTGTGGGGCATGGTCCGCCACGGGTGATCGGCTGGCGGGGGCTGGGGGTACCAGACGTCCCCGGCGTAGCCGGCCAGCTGTCCCGATTCGAGCGCTCGCACGACGGCGTCGCGATCCATGATGGCGCCGCGGGCGGTGTTGACGATGTAGGAGCCGCGCTTCATGGAACCGATCAGCTGGTCGTCGAAGAGGTGGTACGTCTCAGGCACCAGCGGGCTGTGGATCGACAGCACGTCGACGGCCTGGGCCAACGGGAGCGGGTCGGGATGGAAGGTCAAGCCGAGCTGGTGTTCGAGTTCGGAAGACAGGCGGCGCTTGTCGCTGTAGTGGAGGTGCACATCGAACGGAGCCAACCGCCGTAAGACGGCTTGGCCGATCCGCCCGGCGGCCAGGACCCCGACGTTCATCCCCTCGAGGTCGTAGGCCCGCTCCACGCTGTCGGCGATGTTCCACCCGCCCTGGACGATCCAGTCATGGGACGGCAGGAAATCGCGCACGAGGAGGAGGATCTGCATCACCGCGTGCTCGGCCACGCTGATGCTGTTGCAGAAGGTCACCTCGGCAACGGTGATGCCTCGCGAAATGGCGGCGTTCAGGTCGACATGGTCGGACCCGATACCGGCCGTGATGGCCAACTTGAGCTTCGGAGCCTGGGCGATGCGCTCGGCCGTCAGGTAGGCGGGCCAGAACGGCTGCGAGATGACGATGTCGGCGTCGGGCAGCTCCTGGTCGAAGACCGAGTCCGGACCCTCCTTGTCGGAGGTGACCACCAGCGTGTGACCGCCCGCTTCGAGGAAGGATCGCAGGCCCAATTCGCCCGACACGCATCCAAGCAGCTCACCGGGCGCGAAGTCCACCTCCTTGGGCGTCGGGAGCGTTTGGCCATCGGGGTAGCTCCGCAATACCGGAAGGCTGTCGCGTGCATACTCGGGCGGGTAGCCACCCACCGGGTCCGGGTACAGGACACAGAGAACTTTGGCCATGGCAGTACTCCTTCGTGGGGTGGATCTGCGGACGAGCGGTTTCGGCCGCAAGCCCACCACCACTTTCTGCCCACACGACGACCAAGTTCAACACCTGGTTCGGATGGAACACCATCTTCGAGCGGCCGCTCCCCCGGTCAGGTGGCGCTCCCCAGCCCCGGGTAGCCGCCACCCCCGAAACGCTGGTCGAGGGCGTCGTAGTCGATGGCCCAGCCCTTTTTGGGCAACTGGTCGACGAACTCGACCACCGAGGGCTTCTTGTAGGAGGCGATGAGCGAACGGCAATGCTCGATCAGCACTTCTGCCGTCAGCGCCTCGCCCTCGGGGCCCTCGGCTCGCACCACCACGGCGCATACCTTCTGGGTCCACTTGGGATCGGGCAAGCCGATGATGGCGGCCTCCTTCACCCCGGGATGCTTGGACAGGCAGGCCTCGACCTCGGCCGGGTAGATGTTCTCGGCGGCCGACTTGACGATGCGGGTCAGCGGGGCCACGAAGGTGATGGTGCCGTCAGCCTCCCGCTTGCCCAGATCGCTGGTGTGCCACCAGCCACCCCGGGTCCGTTCGGCGTTGACCTCGGGCCGGTCGTGGTAGCCGACGTTGATGACCCGTCCCCGGGCCACGATCTCGCCGGTCTCACCATCGGCCACGTCGTCGCCCTCGGGATCCACGATGCGGACCTGCACCCAGGGCGAGGGTCGCCCGCTGGTGCCGCGGCCCCCGATGCCCAGCGCGTTGAAGGTGAGCATGCCGGTGGCCTCGGTCTGCCCGTAACCGGCCGGGTGGGTGCCCCAGAGGCTGTCGTCCACCTGCACCATGGCGTTCCAGGCGGGCGACCCGCCGAAGGTGCGCAGCGAGGACAGGTCGTACTTGCCGTCCTTGTTGACCTCCATGATCTCGGTGGCGGTCGGGCCCATCACAAAGCCGTAGTTGCAGTGCTCGGCTTCGATGAGGCGGCAGATGGCCTCACCGTCGGTCCGGCGCGCCATGACGTTGTTGCCACCCATGTGGAAGGTGGCGAAGGTGGTCATCAACGTGGCCATGTGGAACATGGGGCCCGAGTTCAGATACACGGTGTCCTCCCCGATGCGCTGCACCAGGGCCACCATGAGGGCTTGGGAGAGCACCGCGTCATGGGAGAGCAGCGACCCGTTGGGCCGGCCACCGAAGGCGGCGGTATAGAGCGCGATGACCGGGCTGGCCGGATCGACGGCCGCGCCGGGATCGTCGGCCGCGGCCGCGGCCAAGAAACCTTCGTAGGTGTCCTCCCCGGTGCCTTCGCCGTCGTGCTGGAGCCAGCGCGCCGTACCGGCCCAGCGCTGCCTGGCTGCGATGACGGCGTCGCCGATCTCCTCTTGCTGCCAGATCACCACCTGGGGCGCCACGTCGTCGAGCAAGCTGACCAACTCGTCGGGGCTCTGGCGCCAGTTGGCCGGGACGAAGACGGCACCGATCTTGGCGCACCCGAGCAGCCCTTCGATGACCCGGTGGCAGTTCTGGCCCAGCCACAGCACCCGGTCGCCCGGGACCGCACCGGCGTCTCGCAGTGCGTTGGCCAACTGGTTGACCCGGGCGTCGAGCTGGGGGTAGGTGGCCCGGAAGTCGCCGCAGACCACGGCGCCCTGCAGCGGTCGGCTGCGGCGGTGTTCGCGCAGGACGTCGCCCAGCGTCAGGTCGTGCAAGGGGTCCACTGCTGCTCCTTCTCGATGGTGCGGCGATCAGGCCGGCTCGGCCAGGCGGGCCCGCAGTTCGGGCTTGATGACCTTGCCGGTGGCGTTACGGGGCAGCTCCTCGACGAAGTGGAACTGGCGGGGCACCTTGTAGTCGGCCAACTGGGTCATGCCATAGGCGCGCAAGGCCTCGCCGTCGGTGGCCCAGCCCGGATGCAGGACCACGAAGGCCACCACGTCCTCGCCCAGGACCGGGTGCGGCGCTCCGACCACGGCCACCTCGGCCACCGCGTCGTGCTGCACCAGGACGTGCTCGACATCGGCCGCGTGCACGTTGTTGCCACCGCGGATGATGACGTCCTTGGAGCGGCCCACGATGTAGAGGTAACCCTCGTCGTCGAGCTTGCCCAGGTCCCCGGTCACCAACCAGCCGTCGCGCCAGGTATCGGCCGTGGCGTCGGGGTCGCCGAAATACTCGCGCTGGCGCCCGGGGATCTGCAGCCGCACCTCACCCACCTCGTTGGGCGCCAGCGGCTGGTCGTCCCCATCGACGATCTTCACCACGGCCGGTGGCGCGATCTGCCCGACCGAACCCGGGCGCTTCACCGCCTCACCCTTGGGCATGATGGCGTAGGCCGACCCGGCCTCGGTCATGCCGTAGTTGTTGGACACCACGGCGTCAGGCATCTTGTCCTGCAGGCGTTCGACCACGAAGGGAGCGAGCGGCGCACTGCCGACCGAACACATCCCGATGGAGGACAGGTCGGCGGCCTCGAAGCGGGGATGGTCGAGCAGCAGGTGCGTCATGGCCGGCACCAGGAAGGACGCGGTCGGACGCTCGGCCTCCACCAGATCCAGCCAGCGGGTGGCACCGAACTTGGGCAGGTAGAGGACGCGGAGTCCCAGCTTCATCGGCGTGTAGACCAACGCGATCCCGGCGAAGGTGAAGAGCGGGCTGGCGTGCACCCAGCCCTCGCCACTCCATGAGGGCGGGATGTCGCCGATCATCGAGGCGTTGGCGTGGCTGACCGCCACGCCCTTGGGGCGGCCCGTGGTGCCCGAGGTGTAGAGGATGTCGGCCAGATCGCCCGGCTGCCGCGGCAGCGCGAACGGGCTCCGGTCACCTGCCGTCATCTCCTCCCAGCGCACGACCGGGACACCGCCGGACGGCGTCGCCGGCTCTGTCGCGGCGTCGACCACGAAGACCAGTTCGGGATTGGCCACGGCGAGGTCCGCCCCGACGAGACCCCCCTCGGCCACCAGGGCGGAAGCCCCGGAGTGGGCCAGCATGTGGCCGATCTCGGCCGGAGCCAGGCGCGGATTCATGGGGACGGCCACCCCGCCGGCCCGGTGGATGCCGGTGTAGCTGATCAGCCAACGCAGCGTGTTCTCGGGCCGCAGGTGGATGCCGATCCGCCCGTTGACCGGCAGTCCCCGCTCGACCAGAGCCCGGGCCAGGGCGTTGGCCGCCCCGTCCCACTCGGCGAAAGTCAGCGATCCCACATCGACCACGGTGAAGGCCCTCTGATCGCCGAAGGCTTCGGCCATCTTGGCCAGATGCTCGTCCATCACCACGGGTCAGGGTCCCCCAAATTCGGTACGTCCCGGTCGAAAGTTGACGCCAGTGTCAGGTTCGTTGCAGCATGACCGACGGTCGCGCCGCGGTCAATCCGCGTGGTCCCGGCCGGGCGCTCGCCACCGCGGGCGGCGCCGCCATGAACGAAAGGACCGGCGTGAGCGTCCGCTTCGACCTCCCGACGCCCGAGGGCGACACCCTCGAGTTCTGGCAGGCGGCACGTGAGGAGCGGCTGCTGATCCGGCACTGCCTCGCGTGCGGCGCCTACCACTACTACCCTCGCCCGTTCTGCCCGAAGTGCTGGAGCCCCAACGTCGAGTGGTTCGAGGCCTCGGGCGACGCCACCCTCTACACCTGGTC
>DASXFC010000073.1:0-66012 GCA_036489775.1 Acidimicrobiales bacterium
GTCTGGCCTGCCTCGTCGCGGCGCACGATCACGCTGCGTCGCCGGTGCAGGTCGATGCCGACATATTGTGCTTGTTGTTCCACGGGAGTCTCCTTCTGTCGTATCCGGGTTGGTTTGGGAACCCCAAGTGTGCTTCGCACACCTGGTCCCGGGCGACGGGAGGACTCCCGCTGGTTCTTCGACTTGGGTTGGGCTGCAGTGGCGACTTTCCTCGCGGTCACGGGATCGCTCCTCGTCCTCGTCCTCGGCGTGCGGGCCGGTCCGCTAAACCGGTGCCCGTCACACGGGAGCTGCGCTGCGCTCCTTCATTACATCAAGACCTGTGGATGAGAAACCCGTCGAACTACGCGGCGACCTCGTTCTCACCCTCCTCTGATCGGCCATCACCCCCTTTTCGAAGACGACGCCTGCCCGGACGAGGGCGACGAGGTGCGGTGCGTTCACTGCACGCCAACGGGTCTGAGCCGATTCGATCAGCTTGTAGGCCATGGCCAGTCCGGCCGCTCGTGAGCCCGGTCCCTTGGTGACCTTGGTGCGGAGGCGCACGGTGGCGAAGGTGGACTCGATCGGATTCGTGGTTTTCAAATGCACCCAGCGTTCTGCCGGGAAGTCGAAGAAGGCGAGCAGGGCGTCGGCGTCCTTGACGACCTTCTCGACTGCCTTGGGCCACTTGGCCTCGTAATCCTGCACGAAGCGCTTGAGGGCGGCTTCGGCGTGCTTCTTGTCCTCGGCGTCACGCACCTCGCACAGAGCGGCACGGGCAGCCGGCTGGGCTGACTTGGGGAGGGCGTTCATGCAATTCGCCATTTTGTGGACCCAGCACCTCTGGTGTGTGGTCTCGGGAAAGACGTCGGAGAGTGCACCCCAAAAGCCCAGTGCGCCGTCACCGACGGCGCAGACGGGTGCGGTCATGCCACGGCGTCGCAGGTCACGCAGCACGTCGGCCCAGGACTCGGTTGATTCGCGGTGCCCGTCAGTGATCGAGACCAGTTCTTTGGTCCCATCGGCTCGGACACCGACGATGACCAGGACGCAGAGGCGTGCCTCCTCGAGGCGCACATTGAAATGGATTCCATCGACCCACAGGTAGACGTAGTCAACGTCTTTGAGCGAGCGGTGGGCGAACTGATCCCGTTCACGCTGCCAGTCGGTGGTGAGTCTGGTGATCACCGAAGCCGACAGCCCCGCAGCCGAGCCGAAGAACTCCTCGAGGGCGGGGGCGAAGTTGCCCGAGCTCATGCCGTGCAGGTACATCAGCGGCAGCACCTCGGCCACCTTGGGCGACTTTCTGGCCCAAGGGGGGAGGATCGAGCTGCGAAAGCGCCTCTTCTCCCCGGTCACTTCGTCCATTCGGCGGTCGTCGACCCGAGGAGCTCGCACCTGGATCGGTCCGGCTCCAGTGACGAGCGATCGTGCCTCGGCGTGCCCATTTCGCACCACCAAACGGTGCCCGTGCTCGTCGACCTCGTCGAGGAAGCTCGACACGTAGGCATCGACCTCGGCCTCGAGCGCTGCGGCCAGCATCCGTCGGGCCCCTTCAGTCACAATCTCGTCCAGCCCGACCGCCAGCTCCGCGCTCGCGGCCTCATCAACATGTACTCTCAACATCGGCGTTCCTTCCTGCCAGCGTCTCACCGCCGGCGAACTTGTTTGTGTCAAACAGGAAGGTACGCCGCGTCTCCGTTCAGGTGGTGCATCCACAGGTTTTGGTTATAACTCGTGAGCCCCTCCAAAGGGGGGCGATCGGCCGTTCTGAGAGGCGAGAGATCGGCGCCGGTGCCGCGGCGGCCTGCCGGACATATTCTGAGGGAAACCACCGAGTTCGGGAGGCATCATGAGCGGCATCTTCCAGAGGGCCCACGACATTGCGCAGGCCAAGGCCAACAAGGCGCTCGATGCCGCCGAAAAGCCCGATGAGATGCTCGATCTGTCGTACCAGAAGATGCTCGAGCAGATCACCCAGGTACGCCGGGCGCTGGTCGACATCGCCGGATCGAAGAAGCAGATCGAGCTGCAGGAGCAGCAGTTCCAGCACACTCTCGACCACCTGCAGGACCAGGCCAAGGCTGCCCTGGGCCAGGGTCGCGAGGACCTGGCCAAGGAAGCGCTGTCACGCAAGGCGGCGGCCCAGCAGCAGGTCGATGAGTTGGAACCCCAGCACCAGCAATTGGTGGACGAAGAGGCCAAGCTCGAGCAGACCCTGACCGTGCTGCAGAAGCGGGTGAACGACTTCCGCACCCAGAAAGAGACGCTGAAGGCTCAGTACACCGCAGCCAAAGCCATCTCCTCGGTCGATGAGAGCACCGCCGGCATCTCCAAATCGTTCAACGACTCTGGCGCGGCGCTGCAGCGGGCCCAGGACAAGATCTCCACCATGCAGGCCCGCTCGGGTGCTCTGGACGAGTTGCTCGAATCGGGGGTACTGGAAGATGTCGGCGGGCACACTGATGACATCCAGGCCGAGCTGGACAAGGTCGGCAAGGACGCCCAGGTGGACGACGAGCTCGCCGCCCTCAAAGCCCAGCTGGGTCAGGGCGGAGCGGCGGCACCAGAAGCCCTGGCGGCCGCGCCGGCGCCCGATGCGGCATCTTCGGAGCCGGCTTCGTCGTAATCAGGGTCAGGGCTACGACTGGGATCGGGTGGCGAAAGCGACCACCTTCTCCGCCAGGTTCGGACCCTGATCCTCTTGGAGGAAGTGACCGGCGTCAGCGATGGTGCAGTGGCCTTGCCCCGCCGCGCCGGCTGCGCGTGCCTGGAGCACCCGGTCCCAGCCGCCGGTGCTGGGATCGCCATCCGAATACGCGGTGAGCACGGGCATCGGTGAGTGGGCCAGGAACTCGAACGTGCGCCGGTTGAGCTGGGCGCAGGCGCTGCGCGGCGAGTGCCCCATCAGGAGGGGTAGCTGGCGCGGTCCGGCGCAGCTGGCCTCATCCGGGAACGGTGCGTCGTAGGCGGCGTATTCCCCCTCACTGAGCTTGTGGGTGGTCGCGCCTTGGACGAAGAGGCTGGGCCGGAACGGAGCCAACTCTTGGGTCAACCGCTGGTAGTCCAGCAAGGTGGGCTCGATCGCCATGGAGCCGCCCTCGAGTTGGTGGCAGGGCCACGCCAGCAGGCCGGCGAGATCGGGGTCGGCCGTGTGCAGAGCGGTGTTGGCCGCCACCACACCGCTGAATCGCTCCGGTGCGGTGACCAATGCCGCCAATCCGATGGGACCACCCCAGTCCTGCACCACCAGCGTGATGTGGGAGAGCTCGAGGTGGACCACGAGTTCGCCCAGTGCCGCCACATGGGCACCGACGGCGTGGTCGGTGCGCCGGCAGGGTTTGTCTGACCGCCCGAAGCCGATCATGTCGGGCGCGATAGCCCGCAAGCCCTGGGCCGCGATGATCGGGAGCATCGTCCGGTACAAGTAGGACTACGTGGGTTGCCCGTGCAACAGGAGAACCGGCGGTGCCGTCGGGGGGCCCATCTCCACGTAGTGCAACCGCAGGCCGTTGGCGAGCGCGACGTAGCGAGGCTCCACATCGAAGCCCGGAAGGTTCTCGAAGCGCTGATCGGGTGTCCGGAAGAACTCCATGCCAGGGCTCAGGCTCTCATCATGGCGGCGGCCCCGCCGTCCTGCTGGACTGCAGGGCATGGACGACACCCGCAGCGACACCGTGGTGGTGGGCGGGGGCTTGGTCGGCCTGGCCCTGGCCTACGAACTGGCCTGCCTCGGGCAGCAGGTCACCCTCATCGACGGCTCCTTGCCGGGGCGAGCGACCGCGGCCGGGGCTGGCATCTTGTCGCCGACCACCACGGCTGACGACGATCCGGACTGGTGGGCGATGGTCCAGGCCTGCGGCGTGCACTACCCCCGGCTGTTGGCCCGCTTGGCCAGCGACGAGGTCGACATCGAGCCTGCGCAGTACGCGGTGTGCGGCATCCTCTCGATCGGGTTGCGGGCCTCCGAAGAGGATTGGTTCGCCCCGTTCGCCGCGTTGGTCACTCGCCGCGCCCCCGATGCCGTGCACGAGATTTCCCGGACCGAGGCCCGGACGCTCTTCCCGGCCCTGGGCCCGGTGCACCGTGTACTCCACCATCCGGGCGCGGCCCGGATCGATGGTCGGGGCATGGCGACGGCATTGCGGCACGGGGCGGCCGGCCGGGGGGTGCGCATCATCGAGGACGTGGTGGTGGGCCTGCGGGTCAACGCGGAGGGCCACCGGGTCGAGTCAGCCGAGCTCGAGGGCGGCGGATCGGTGCGCGGTGAGCAGTTCGCCGTGTGCGGCGGTGCCTGGAGTGCCGCCATGGGGGAGTGGCTGGGGACGCGCCTGCCGGTCACTCCCACCAAGGGTCAGATCATGCACCTGCAGTCGGGTTTCGACACCGAGAGCTGGCCGATCGCCCAGCCGCTGCTGAGTCACTACATCGTGCCCTGGTCCGGTGGGCGGGTGGCTTGCGGTGGCACCTTCGAAACGGCCGCCGGATTCGATGTGGCGCCCACGGCGGCGGGGCTCCACGAACTGCTGCGGGAATGTCTGTTGATCGCACCCGGGTTGGCTGCGGCCAGTTACATCGAGACCAGGGTGGGGCTGCGGCCGACCTCGGTGGACGATCGTCCCCTGGTGGGTCGGGTGCCGTCGTGGTCCAACACCTGGGTGGCGACGGGCCATGGGGCCAACGGCCTCCTCCAGGGTCCCTACGAGGCACGGGTGCTGGCGCACCAGATGACAGGGGTGGCATTGGCACCCGACGAACCGGCCCTGCCGTCGTCTTGCCTCCCCGATCGCTTCGGACTGGGGCGGTAGCGTCACCGCAGTGTCCCAGACAGTTCCCCCGCCGCCCGCGGCGTCATCGCCGGCGCTGGACCGGCTTCACACTCTCGAGCGGCAGGAACGAGCACGGCTCGAACGTGAACAGCAGCTGCTCGATTCCCGCGAGGCCGTGGTGGCCGGGAAGGAGGCGGTTGCCAGCAGCCGGCGCCAGGCGCTAGCCCGGGCCGAGCACGTCCTCCGCTTCCCGATGGCCGCCTTGGGGCTGGCCTGGGCCGTTCTGGGTGGCATCGCCCTCACCTGGGATTCCCACCATTCGGCGCTACCGCGCGCGGTCGTGAGCGTGTTCTTCGGGATCTGGGCCGTGATCGTCATCGAGTGCATCGTGCGCTACGTCCTGGTCGAGGACCGGCGGGGCTACTACTCGGACCGGCGCCTGGTCGAGCCGGCCATGGTGGCGTTGCCGCTGTTCCAGATGGTCCGCCTGGCCGGAGCCGAGCGGGTCGACGTCATGTGGAAGGAGTTGGCCGAAGGGGTCCTGGCCCTGCTGCGGCATCGTGGGCTCTTTCGGGTCCTTCTGGCTGCCACCGGACTGCTGTTTTTGGGCGCCTGGCTGGTCCTGCTGTTCGAGGAAAAGGCCAAAGGTTCCAACATCCACGACTATGGCGACGCCATCTGGTGGGCCGTCGTCACCGTGACCACCGTTGGCTACGGCGACCGCTTCCCTGTGTCGGCTGGTGGCCGGGTGGTGGCCGTCGTCCTGATGCTGATCGGGATCGGGCTGATCGGCGTGCTGACCGCGACGGTTGCCTCCTTCTTCGTGCAGCAGCACACCCAGGAGAGCACCGACCACGTCGATGCCGCCCACGAACTTCTGAACAGCCGCCTTGACGACATCGTGGCCCGGCTGGCCCGGATGGAGACAGCACTGGGAGTGGCGGGGGCAACGGTTGGGGCAGCCGCCGCGCGAGATGGTCCGACAGAGAAGGAGACGGATCAGTGAAGGGCACCCTGACGCAGAACGGGCAGACCATTGACGCCGACACGGACAACGTGCTGGCCGCGCTGGCCGGGACCGACTTCTTCTGGCTGGACCTCGATGACGAAGCCACCGACGGCACGGTGAGCGAACTGCTCGGCGTGCATTTCAAGTTCCACCCGCTGGCCGTCGAGGCGGCGGAGAAGTTCGGACAGCGGCCCCGCATCGACGACTACGACGACTTCGTCTACCTGGTGGCCCGCGGGGTCGATACCGACGGCAAGGGCAACTCCGAGGTGCACTGCTTCTGGACGGACCGCTACGTCGTCACCCTGCACCGTGGTCCCTGCGGATCGACCGAGTCGGTGCACGCGCACATGGGGAAGCACCACGCCTCGCAAGGAGCCGCGGCGCCGCAGGTGGCTGTCGTCTATTTCGTCATCGACGCGCTGGTGGATAGCTTCTTCCCGGTGCTGGCCGCCTTCGACGACAAGATCGACGCGCTCGAAGACGACATCTTGAAGGCGCCGACCGAGGAGCAGCTCGGTGTGCTCTTCGACATGAAGCGCCAACTCATGAACATGCGCAAGGTGATCGCACCACAACGGGACATGATGGCGTCGATCAACTCGGGTATCAACGACCTGCCCGCCATGACCGACGAAGCCAGCCGGTACTTCCGGGACCTCTACGACCACCTCATCCGGCTGGCCGATCAGGTCGACAGCTATCGCGACCTGTTGGGCAGCGTCATGGACACCCACCTCTCCACCGTGTCGAACCGGCTCAACGTGGTCATGAAGCAGCTGGCCGTCATCGCCACCATCTTCTTACCCCTGAGCTTTCTGACCGGGTTCTTCGGTCAGAACTTCTCCCTGCTGACCAACCACTACATCGACGCCGGGTGGACCTTCTGGGTCTTCGGTATCGGCCTCGAGGTGGCGGCCGTGATCGGTCTGTTCGTCCTCTTCCGCAAGCGCGGCTGGCTCGGGGGCCCGACCGTCTAAGGCGTCTGCGTCAGGCCAGCGGCGGCAGGTGGTCCGGGGCCGGGCCACTGCCGTGGATCTCGTATCCGCTCCACCAATCGGCCCAGCCCTCGGGTACCGGGAAGCCGAGCTGCTTGCGCTGATCCATCAGGGCGTGCACCCGGTCCTTGTGTTGACGCAGGATGGCCAGATCGCCGGCGATGTCGCCTTCTGCCGTGCTGGCCCACAGCCGCTCCTCCACGTTCCAGGCTTCCACCCGGGCCTGGACGATCTGGTGGGTCTGCGCCGCCATGGTGGTGATCAGTTCGGCATCGCCGACGGCCAGGACGTCGGCCGCCCGTAGCCAGCCATAGGAGGTGTTGATCCGCAGCAGGCCCTGCTCGATCTCGAACATGCCCACGACGTCGACCACGGGATCGATGACCGACAGGGTGGTGCCGGCCGGCCGGGGGGTCTGGAGGTTCTCCTTCTGGCGGTCGGCCATGGCGATCATGGCCATGGCGCGCAGGCCGATCTGGGCCGCTGAGGACTGGGCGTAATTGCGGTCGTCCCGATCGAGGGCGAGCGGGAGGGCCACCAGGGCGAAGATGCGGGTGGCCCCCAACTGGACCGCCGCCCGCACCGGGATCACCTGGAGCACACCGCCGTCGACATAGTCGTCGTCGGCCAACGAGCGGGGCGGGAAGACCAGGGGCACGCTGGCCGAAGCCATGACGCCCTCAATGAGGTCGACCGGTCCGGCTGCGTCGCCCGGTGCCGGGGTCAGCGCATCATCCTCGACCAGGATGCCGTCCTCGGTGACGTAGCGGAGCACGCCGGCCCGCAACGCGGTGACGGCCAGGCGGAGTTGGAGGCCGGGTCGGTGGATCAGGCTCTGGTCCACCTGCTTGATCCCGGTCGGCCCGCCCTGGCGCAGGGCATCGGCCAACGGGTCGAGGTTGAGGATGGAGGCACCGCTGGTGCGGAGTTGGCGGCGCACCCGGGGCAGGCGCCAACCGGCTCCCGACGCCAGGCGGAACATGCGGCGCTGACGCTGGCGGCGGGCCCGGGCGGCGGCACGGCGCTGGGCGCGGGTGGGTCCACCCGGACCGACCGGTTCGACCGGCGTCTGCCGTCGCGGGAAAGGAGGGCGGGTTCCTTCGGTCATGGCGAACTCGAGCGTGGTGCCGAGCGAGGTGCCATGCAGAGCTTGCAGCCACCCCTGCTGGCCGAAGACCGACGCGGTGTCGGTCATGGCGAGCAGGTCCTGGTCGATCTCATCGACCCGCTGGATGAACTCATCGAGGGTGCGGGCCTGGGCCAGCACGGTGGCGGCGAGGGCGCCGGCCGAGGTGGCGGTGATGATCTGCGGGACGACCTGCTCTTCACCCACCAAGTACTGCAGGGCACCGGCTTCGAAGGACCCTTTGGCCCCGCCCCCGGCCAGTACGAGCGCGGTAGGGCCCGTCCGTTGTTCACTCATTTGGTGAGTCTGTCATCCGCCAGCCGTAGCCGTCACAATTTCGACACTGGCCCCGGCCGTGGTGGCGGTGCTCTCCCAGCTCGACCGCGGCACGACCTCACGGTCGACCGCGACGGCCACGCCTTTGGTGCCGGTGCGTCCCAGGACGAGCCGCACCAGGTCGCCGATGCTGCTGGTGGCGGGGACAACCGTTGGTGTGCCGTTGACGCGCAGCGTGATGTCGCTCACGGGCTGGTGAACCCCGGTGGCACGGCCCCACCGGCGAAGAGAGCCACGGCGGCGGCTGCCGTGACCGGAGCCAGCAGGAACCCATGCCGGAAATGCCCGGTAGCCACGGCCACGCCGTCAAGCCTGGTCCAGCCCAGGCAGGGCCGATGGTCCGGGGTGGCCGGTCGCAGCCCGACGCCGGTCTCGAGCAGGGTGAGGTCATCGAGACCCGGGAGCAGGGCCCGGGCGTCATCGAGCAGTTGGTGGACGGCGCCGGCGGCCACCTCGGTGTCACCGCGCTCCTCAACGGTCGCACCCACCACGACGGTGCCGTCGGGCCGGGGCACCAGGTAGATGGACCGTCCCCGGACCAGGCCCCGGACCGTCAGGGGCAAGAACGAGGCGGTCGACGGGCTGGTGGGCGACGGGCCGAGACGCAGGATGGTGCCCTTGACCGGGCGGAGGTCGGGCAATCCGGCCTGGCCCAACCCGGCGATGGTACGGAGGCCTATGCCGGCCGCCAGGAGGATCCGGGTGGCACCGATGCGGTGACCCGAAGTCAGACCGAGCATTGGACCGGGCTCGATGGCGGCGACGGTGTCGTCGATGAACGTCACGGCGGCGGCCTTGGCGGCCGACCCGAGCGCGCCCAGCAGAGCCCGGTTGTCGACGCGGTGGTCGGCCGGGGTCTCGACCCCGCCGCAGATGGCCGGGGCCAGGGCCGGGACGAGGGCACGGCAGGCGCCGGCGTTGCGGCGGTGCGCGGTGAGGCCGAGCGACTGCTGGTAGGTCAGGAGATGATCGAGGGCGGCGCGGTCAGAAGGGTCGAGGGCTACGGTCAGGGTGGGGGACTGGTCGTAGCCGATGTCGAGCCCGCTGTCGGCTTCGAGGTCGGCGGCGAAGGTCTTCCAGCGGGCCGCGCTGTCGAGGGCCAACTCGGTCAAGTCGGATTCGCCGAACTGCGCCTCGGCGGCGGGGCCGAGCATGCCGGCGGCCACGAATGATGCCGCCGTGCTCGGGAGGGTGGCCGGTGCGATCAGGTTGAGGCGGGTGCCGGTGGGGGCATGGCGGGCCAGCTGCCAGGCACAGGCCAGACCTATGATGCCGCCGCCCACGACGGCGATGTCGGTGTCGTCGCTTCCGGGCGCCGCCATGGGGTTGAGCCTAAAGCTGGGTGGAAGTGGTGCGGTGCCCCCTGGGGAGGTGGGGTGAGGCTGATGGGCCGTCGGCCGGGTGGGGCCGTGTATTATTCCTGCTTCAGTTCGGGCCAGCGTCGTCCCGGTTGACGAACGCGGCACCCCAGGTGCCGCCTCCTGCAGTTCTCGCCAACGCTTCGAACTCTTCGGAAGGACGCCGATGGCCACTGGCCTCTACGACCCGGCATACGAACACGACGCCTGTGGTGTCGGCATGGTGGCTGACCTGCACGGGCGGGCGGCTCACCGCATCGTGGACCAGGCCCTCACCGTGCTGGAGCGGCTGGCTCATCGCGGCGCGTCCGGTGCCGAGGTGTCGACCGGTGACGGGGCCGGGATCCTGACCCAGGTGCCTCACGGATTCTTCGTGGGGGCGGCCCGCGCCGCCGGGTTCGAACTGCCCGACGCCGGGGAGTATGCCGTCGGGCTGGCCTTTTTGCCCCAGGATGCCGACGACGCCGTCAAGGCCAAGGACGTGGTCGAGCATCTGGCCGTCGAGGAGGGGCTGGCCGTGCTGGGGTGGCGCCCGGTGCCGGTGGTGGCGGGCCCTCTGGGCGAGACGGCCCGTTCGGCCATGCCGCCGATCGAGCAGCTCTTCGTGGGTATCGCGGGGGGTTCGGGCTTCGCTGACGTGATGACGCTTGAGCGCAAGGCCTTCGTGCTGCGCAAGCGGGCCGAACACGCGGTCGACGGCTTGTACTTCCCCTCCCTGTCGGCCCGGACCATCGTCTACAAGGGGATGCTCACCTCCGAGCAGCTGCGCCAGTTCTTCCCCGACCTGTCCGACCCCGCCTTTGCGTCCGGGTTGGCCCTGGTGCACTCGCGCTTCTCGACCAACACCTTCCCGTCGTGGCCGCTGGCCCACCCGTACCGCTACCTGGCTCACAACGGAGAGATCAACACGCTGGCCGGCAACCGCAACTGGATGCGGGCCCGCGAGGCCCTGCTTTCGACGCCGCTGATCGAAGGCGACCTGTCCCGGATCTACCCGGTGTGCACGCCCGGGGCCAGTGACTCGGCCAGCTTCGACGAGGTGCTCGAGCTGCTGCATCTGGGTGGGCGCTCGTTGCCCCACGCCGTGCTGATGATGATCCCCGAGGCGTGGGAGAACCACACCACCATGGATCACGACCGGCGCGCCTTCTACCGCTACCACGCCTCCTTGATGGAACCCTGGGACGGCCCGGCCGCCGTCTGCTTCACCGATGGCACGGTGGTCGGCGCCGTGTTGGACCGCAACGGGTTGCGCCCGGCCCGCTTCTGGGTGACCGACGAGGGCCTGGTGGTGCTGGCCAGCGAGGTCGGCGTGCTCGACATCGCCCCTGAGACCGTGGTGCGCAAGGGTCGCCTGCAGCCGGGCCGCATGTTCCTGGTCGACACGGCCAAGGGCCGGCTGGTCGAGGACGAGGAGATCAAGGCCGAGCTGTCCTCCGAGCACCCCTACGACGAGTGGCTGGCGGCCGATCAGATCCGCCTGGACGAGCTGCCGGCCCGCACCATGCTTACGCCCCAGCACGGACGGGTGGTGACCCAGCAGCGCCTCTTCGGCTACACGAACGAAGAGTTGCGGGTGATCGTGGCGCCGACGGCCAAGTTGGCGGGCGAACCGCTGGGATCGATGGGTTCGGACGCCGCCATCGCGGTGCTCTCGGACCGCTCGCGCCTGTTGTACGACTACTTCACCCAGCTCTTCGCCCAGGTGACCAACCCACCCCTCGACGCCATCCGGGAGGAACTGGTGACGTCCCTGGGGGCGACGGTGGGCCCGGAGGGCAACCTGCTCGACGCCCGTCCGGGGTCGTGCCGCCAGATCCTGCTGCCCATGCCGGTCATCGACCGCGACGACCTGGCCAAGCTGATGTACGTCAACGAGCACGGCGAGACGCCCGGCTTCAAGGCCTTCGCGGTCGACGGGCTGTTCGAGGTGGGCGAGGCCGGCGTGGTCGGAGCGCCCACGGCGGCGGGTGGCGAGGCCTTGGCTCGGGCCCTCGAGGATGTGCGCCGCCGGGTCAGTGCGGCCATTGCCGAGGGCGCCAACATCATCGTGCTCTCGGACCGGAACTCCAACACCCAGTGGGCCCCGATCCCCTCGCTGCTGCTGGTGGCGGCGGTGCATCATCACCTGGTGCGCGAGAAGGCCCGGACCAAGGTCGGTCTGGTGGTCGAGACCGGGGACGCCCGTGAGGTGCATCACATGGCGTTGTTGATCGGGTACGGCGCGGCTGCGGTCAACCCGTACCTGGCGCTGGATTCGATCGACGACATGATTTCCGAGGGGTTGCTCGAGGGTCTCTCGCCCCGGCAGGCCCGGCGCAACTACATCAAGGCGTCGTGCAAGGGCGTGCTCAAGGTCATGTCCAAGATGGGCATCTCGACCGTCGCCTCCTACACCGGCGCCCAGGTCTTCGAGGCGATCGGGTTGGACGGGTCGGTCATCGACGAGTACTTCACCGGGACGTCGTCGCGCATCGGTGGGGTGGGCCTCGACGTGCTGGCGGCCGAAGTGGCGACCCGTCACCGCATGGCCCACGATGAGCGGCCGTCGGAGCGGGCCCATCGCGAACTCGAGGTGGGTGGCGAGTACCAGTGGCGCCGTGAGGGTGAGCACCACCTGTTCAACCCCAAGACCGTGTTCAAGCTGCAACACGCCACCCGGTCCAAGCAGTACTCAATCTTCAAGGAGTACACCTCCGCCGTCGACGGCCAGGCCGAGCGCCTGGGCACGTTGCGCGGCTTGCTGAAGTTGCGGCCTAATGAGGGCGGACCGATCCCCATCGAAGAAGTGGAGTCGGCCTCGGCCATTATTCGTCGCTTCTCGACCGGGGCCATGTCGTATGGCTCGATCTCGGCCGAGGCGCACGAGACCTTGGCCATCGCCATGAACCGGCTGGGTGGACGCTCCAACACCGGCGAGGGCGGCGAGGACGCCGAGCGCTACATCCCAGACGCCAATGGGGACCTGCGGCGCAGTGCGATCAAGCAGGTGGCCTCGGGACGTTTCGGGGTGACCGGGGAGTACCTGGTCAACGCCGACGACCTGCAGATCAAGATCTCCCAAGGGGCCAAGCCGGGCGAGGGCGGGCAGCTGTCGGGCAAGAAGATCTACCCGTGGATCGCCAAGACCCGGGGCACCACGCCGGGAGTGGGGTTGATCTCCCCGCCGCCGCACCACGACATCTACTCGATTGAGGACATCGCCCAGCTCATCCACGACCTGAAATCGTCCAACCCGGCGGCCCGGGTGCACGTGAAGCTGGTGGCCGAGGTCGGCGTCGGGACGGTGGCGGCCGGGGTGGCCAAGGCGCATTCGGACGTCGTACTGATCTCGGGCCACGACGGTGGCACCGGCGCGGCGCCGTTGACGTCGCTCAAGCACGCCGGTATCCCCTGGGAGATCGGTCTGGCCGAGACGCAGCAGACGCTGCTGATGAACGGGTTGCGCGACCGGATCGTGGTCCAGGTCGACGGCCAGATGAAGACCGGGCGCGACGTGCTGATCGGTGCCCTGCTCGGGGCCGAGGAGTACGGCTTCGCTACAGCGCCGCTGGTGGTCTCGGGCTGCATCATGATGCGGGTCTGCCACCTCGATACCTGCCCGGTGGGCATTGCCACGCAGTCGCCGACCTTGCGGGCCAAGTTCTCGGGTAAGCCCGAATTCGTCGAGACTTTCTTCGAGTACATCGCCGAAGAGGTGCGTGAGCACCTGGCCTTCTTGGGCCTGCGTTCACTCGACGAGGCCATCGGGCGGGTGGACCTGCTCGAGACCGAGCAGGCGCTGACCCACTGGAAAGCCAAGGGCATCGACCTCTCGTCGGTCTTGGCCCAATCCGACGTGCCGGCGGACATGTCCCGGCGCCAGACCCAGCTCCAGGACCATGGTCTCGAGAAGGCGCTCGACCATCAGTTCATGGAGGCGTGTGCCGCCGCGTTGGATGGCGGAGGACCGGTCTCGGTGGCCCTCCCGATCACCAACGTTGACCGCACCGTCGGTACCCTGCTGGGTTCGCAGATCTCGAAGCGCTTCGGCGCGGCCGGTCTGCCCGACGGCGCCATCACGCTCGAGTTCACCGGATCGGCCGGCCAGAGCTTCGGTGCCTTCGTGCCGCACGGGGTGACCATGCGGCTGTTCGGTGACGCCAACGACTACTTCGGCAAGGGCTTGTCCGGTGGCCGGCTGGTGGTGCGGCCGCCCCTGGAAGCGGTGTTCGCCGCCGAGGAGCAGATCATCGCCGGGAACGTCATTTTGTATGGCGCCACCGGCGGTGAGGCCTTCATCCGGGGCCAGGTCGGAGAGCGCTTCTGCGTGCGCAACTCGGGCGCGATGGCCGTGGTCGAGGGCGTGGGTGACCATGGCTGCGAGTACATGACCGGTGGTCGGGTCGTCGTGCTGGGCCCGACCGGGCGGAACTTCGCCGCCGGTATGTCGGGCGGGATTGCCTACGTCTACGACCCGGGCCGCACCTTCGGGCAGCGGGTGAACTTGGCTGACGTCGAGGTCGAACCGATCGACGAATCCGACGCGGCCGAGCTGCGCGAGATGATCGAGAAGCACATCGATGCGACTGACTCGCCGGTGGCCACTGGGATTCTGGGGCGGTGGGACACCGAACTGCTCGAGTTCGTCAAGGTCATGCCCCGTGACTTCCGGCGCATCCTCGATGCCATCGCGAAGGCCGGGGCCGAGGGTCGTTCGGTGGAGGAGGCGGTCATGGAGGCGGCACATGGGTAAGCCCACCGGGTTCATGGAGTTCGGGCGCCAGCTGCCCAAGCGCCGTCCGGTACCGGTGCGCCTGCGCGACTGGCGCGAGGTGTACGAGCCCTTTCCCGAGGAGCAGACGCAGATCCAGGGGGCGCGCTGCATGGACTGCGGCATCCCCTTCTGCCATGACGGCTGCCCGCTGGGGAACCTGATCCCCGAGTGGAACGACCTGGTGTATCGAGGGGACTGGTCCGACGCCATCGAGCGGCTGCACGCCACGAACAACTTCCCCGAGTTCACCGGGCGGTTGTGCCCGGCGCCGTGCGAGGCGTCCTGCGTGCTGGGCATCAACGAGGACCCGGTCACCATCGAACGCATCGAGTATGAGATCGTCGAGCGGGCCTGGGACGAGGGCTGGGTCCGCCCGGTCGACGACATCGTGCCCACCGGCAAGCGGGTCGCGGTGGTTGGGTCGGGCCCGGCCGGACTGGCCGCGGCCCAGCAGCTGGCGCGGGCCGGGCACGCGGTGACCGTGTTCGAGCGGGCCGAGCTGCCCGGGGGATTACTCCGCTACGGCATCCCCGAGTTCAAGATGGAGAAGGCGGTGCTGGATCGCCGGCTGGCCCAGCTCGAGGCCGAGGGTGTCGAGTTCGTGTGCTCGGTCTCGGTGGGCGACCCCGATGTCGGGGAGGGTGGCGTCGCCGGTGAGGGATCGTCCTTCGAGGTCGAGCCCGGTGACGAGCGTGGGCTGGGGACGGCGTGCGCGCCCGATGTGGTGGTGCGTTCGGCCGGCGAGCTGCTCGAGGAGTTCGACTCCTTGGTGCTGGCCGGCGGGGCGACGTTGCCCCGTGACCTGCCGGTGCCCGGCCGCCCGCTGCGGGGCGTGCACTACGCGTTGGAGTATCTGAAGCCTTCCAATCTGGTGCAGGAGGGTGCCCTTGACGCACCCTTGATCGATGCCAAAGGCAAGGCGGTCATCATCATCGGCGGCGGTGACACCGGGGCCGACTGCCTGGGCACGGCGCATCGCCAGGGGGCGCGTTCGGTGCACCAGCTCGAGATCTTGGCCGAGCCGCCGAGTGACCGGCTGGCCGACAACCCTTGGCCGGTCTGGCCGCTGATTTTGCGCACGTCGGCGGCCCACGAAGAGGGTGGCCACCGGGTCTATGCCGTGACCACCACCGAACTGGTCGACGACGGGTCCGGCGCGGTGAAGGCCTTGCGGGGCCACGAGGTCGAGGTTCGGACTGTGGATGGGCGCCCGGTGTTCGAGCCGCTGCCCGGGACCGAGTTCGAGCTCGAGTGTGAGCTGGTCCTGTTGGCCATGGGCTTCGTCGGGACCGAGCGCAATGGCGTGGTGGCCGAGCTGGAGCTGGAGGTGACGCCCCGGGGGTCGGTGGCAGCTGACGGTTCCTGGGCGACGAATGTGGACGGGGTCTTCGTGTGCGGCGACCAGACGCGGGGCCAGAGCCTCATCGTGTGGGCCATCGCCGAGGGCCGGTCGTGCGCGGCGGCCGTGGACAGCTGGTTGATGGGCGTGACGGAGCTACCGGCGCCGATCGTGCCGGGTCAACTCGCTTTGCGCTGAACTTTCCGCATGCGCCGTTTTATCCCGCTGGTGCTGGTGGGTCTCCTGACGCTGGGCGCAGTGGCCGGTGCCGCAGTCGCAATCGCCTCGACGCCCCGGCAGGCTTACACACCGTCTGGCGCGCTGGCCTCGAACTCGGGAGCAGCCAGTGCTCCGCTGAGCGTGCTCAGACCGTTGCGCTCTGCTCTCGCCGCGACGCTCCACGCACGCAGTTTCATGGTGCAACAGAGCCTGGTGCCACAGAGCAAGGACATCGCCTATTACAACGCGCCCGATCGCGTCCGCCAAGGAGAACTGGGACCGGATCCGCCCATCGTCGAGATAATTATCGGGCACACGGTGTACCTCCAGACTCCGCTATCCATCCTGCCCTCCACGGCCAGCTGGGAAGTGCTGACGACGCATGGCGGTATTTCCATCCTTGGAGGCGACCTGGCCCTGTTGCGGGTCCTGGGCCGCGACACCGACGTCACCCGGAATGGTTCGACGTACCAGGTTCGCTGGCCCAAGTACCCGACGGTGCGCGTCACGGTGCAGACGGTGGCCGGGCATGTGACCCAGGTGGCAGAAACGGGACTGGGTGGCATCCATCGGCCCCGACTACGCGTCTCGCTCGGGCCGGGCACGCACAAGCAGGTGAAGTTCCCGGCTGTGAAATCGCTCACCATCACCTTCTCGTTGATCAATGCCGCACCAGTGGTCAGCGCGCCTCCGTCCGGTGAGACCTCGAAGGGGACGACCTGCAGCACGACCGTCAATGCCGGGGTCACCACGTGCACTGGTGGGGCTGTGTCGATCCCCTGGCTGGGCATCTTCGGACCCGGCTGACCCGTCCCTTAGCCCGGTAGCGTGCCGGCGTGCCCTTCCTCGATACGTCGACCGGCGTCACCCAGTACTACGAGCTCACCGGCTCCGGCCCGCGCCTTCTCTCCATCTCGGGCACCGGGAGCGACCTACGCCGTCCGCCCCGGATCACCGACGGCCCCTTCGCCCGACATTTCGAGATCCTGGCCTATGACCAGCGCGGCCTGGGCCAGTCGAGCTCGCCCGAGGGCGAGTGGACCATGGCCGGTTTCGCCGACGATGCGGCTGCGCTCCTCGATGCAGTGGGCTGGGACGACTGCTTGGTCCTCGGCCTCTCCTTCGGCGGCATGGTGGCCCAGGAGTTGGCCATCCGCCACCCCGAGCGGGTCCGCCGCCTGGCCCTGGGCTGCACCTCGGCCGGCGGTCGCGGCGGCGCCTCCTACCCGCTGCACAAGTTGACCGACCTCGAGCCCGAGGCCCGCATCCCGCTCCAGATGGAGATCCTCGATACCCGTTGGGACGCCGACTGGCGGGCCGCCAACCCGGCCCAGGTCGAAGCGATGGCCGCCTTGGCTGGCTCTGGCGAACCCAGCCCCGAGGGCCTGCGCCGTCAGCTCGAAGCCCGCAGTCATCACGACGCGGCCGATCGGTTGGGCCGCATCGGCTGCCCCACCTACGTGTGCGGCGGCCGGACGGACGGCATTGCCCCACCGGCCAACAGCGAGTTCCTGGCGGCCAATATCCCCGAGGCCGAGCTCGCCATGTTCGATGGCGGGCACCTCTTCCTGATCCAGGATCGGACCGCCCTACCGGCCATCATCACCTTCCTGTCACGCGACTGAGTGGCCCGAGCGCCCCTTGCGGCCAGTGCCGCGGCGGACGAGCGGTCCGGGGTCGTCCGCGCCCCGTAGATTCGACGACATGGAACTGACCACCACCCCGGCCTGGAAGGCTCTGGCCGTTCACGTCGAGCAGGTTCGCGATCTGCACCTGCGCCAGCTCTTCGCCGACGACCCTGAACGCGTGGACCGCTGCACCATCAACGCGGGTGACCTCACCCTCGACTACTCCAAGCACCGCATCACCGACAAGACCATCGGTTTCCTGACCGACCTGGCCCGGGAGACCGGGGTCGAGGCCCGCCGGGACGCCATGTTCGACGGTGTGCACATCAACTCGACCGAGGACCGGGCCGTGCTGCACGTAGCCCTGCGCATGCCCCAGGGGGAACACCTCACGGTCGACGGCCAGGACGTCACCGGTGACGTGCACGCCGTGCTGGACAAGATGGGTGACCTCTCCGATCGCATCCGGAGCGGGGACTGGGTCGGCGCCACCGGGCAGCGCATCGCCGCCGTGGTCAACATCGGCATCGGCGGTTCGGACCTCGGCCCGGCCATGGCGACCGAGGCCCTGGCCGACTACGCCCAGCCCGGAATGATCAGCCGCTTCGTCTCCAACGTGGATCCGGTCGACCTGTGGGCCGCCAGCCACGACCTCGACCCGGCCACCACCCTCTTCGTGATCAGTTCGAAGACCTTCACCACCCTCGAGACCCTGACCAACGCGGCGGCCGCCCGCGCCTGGTTGCTGGACGGTCTGGGTACGGCCGCCGGTGACGATGCCGTGGCCAAGCACTTCGTGGCCGTCTCCACCAATACCAAAACGGTCACCGAGTTCGGCATCGACCCCGCCAACATGCTCGAATTCTGGGACTGGGTCGGCGGGCGCTATTCCTACGACTCGGCCATCGGCTTCTCGCTCATGGTGGCCATCGGCCGGCGGGCCTTCGCCGAGATGCTGGCCGGCTTCCACCTCATCGACCAGCACTTCCGCACGGCGCCGCTGGAAGAGAACCTCCCGGTCATCCAGGGGCTGCTCAACGTCTGGTACAACAACTTCTTCGAGGCCCAGACCCATGCCGTGCTGCCGTACAGCCAGCGCCTGGCCCGCTTCCCGGCCTACCTGCAGCAACTGACCATGGAGTCCAACGGCAAATCGGTCAAGCTCGACGGTTCCCCGGTCGAGGGGCAGACGGGGGAGATCTTCTGGGGCGCGCCCGGGACCAACGGCCAGCACGCCTTTTACCAGTTGATCCACCAGGGCACGAAGCTGATCCCGGCCGACTTCATCGCGTTCGCCGAGACCACCCATGACAACGGCGAGCAACAAGATCTGCTGATGGCCAACTGCCTGGCCCAGACCAAGGCGCTGGCTTTCGGCAAGACGGCCGAGGAGATTGCGGCCGAAGGCACACCGGCCGCGGTGGTGCCGCACAAGGTCATGCCGGGCAACCGGCCCAGCTCGACGATTCTGGTGCCCAAGCTCACGCCATCGACGTTGGGGCAGCTGGTAGCCCTCTACGAGCACACCGTCTTCGTCGAGGGTGTCATCTGGGGCATCGACTCCTTCGACCAGTGGGGAGTCGAGCTGGGCAAGGTGATGGCCAAGGAGCTGGCCCCGGTGCTCACCAGTACGAACGCACCCGACCTGAGCGCCCAAGATGCCTCCACCGCGTCGTTGGTCCGCCAGTACCGGGGGCTCAAGGGCCGTCCCGTCTGATCAGACGGGCACTCCGGCGAGGGCCAGGCAGACGCCGATCGCCCCGGCCACGAGCAACGCGCTGACCACACCTCGTCGGAGGGCAAAGAACCAGAGCAGGGCCCCTGCGAGTACGGGGATCTGCCAGAGGTGTTGGAACGAGAGGCCCAGAGGAATGGCCGATCCGGCGATGGCGCCGATGACGGCCGGCCCGGCGCCGGTGAGGAACGCCGTGACAGTGCTGTTGGTCCGGATCTGGTCGAAGCGTGGTCCTCCCACCAGCACGAAGAGGAAGGACGGCGTGAAGGCGACCAGCGTGGCGATGAGCCCTCCGACGAGACCCCGAGCGGCGTAACCAACCACGGCCACTGTCAGGACGACCGGGCCGGGAGTGACTTGGCCGAGGGCGACGGCGTTGAGGAACTGGGCTCCGCTCATCCAGTGATACGTGGTCACGGTGTCGTGCTCCATGAGCGGAACAATGACGAAGCCGCCTCCATAGGAGAGGGCGCCGACCTTGAAAGCGACCCAGACCAACGCGCCGAGTCCACCCAGCGCGACCGAATGGACGGCGAAGGCGGGGATGAAGGCTCGAGCCGAGCCCATCGGTGACCGCGGCCCCCGGCGGATGGCGATCTCAGTGAGGCCGCAGCCCAGGAGCACGAGGACGAGGTAGGGGTCGATGGTGGCCGCGGCACTGCCGCCCACCAAGGCGTAGAGGAGCCAACGGACCTGCTGGGCCCGTCTGGTGCCGATGCGCGCCCAGCTGGCCGGGACGAATCCCGAGGAGGCATGCAGTGCCACCGCGGGCACGGCCGCGCCGGCACCGGCCGCCGCGCCCAGCACCCAGGTCGGCGGGTGGGAGGCCAGGAAGACCGCCGAGAGGGCGAGGATGAGGATCAGGCCCGGGATGATGAAGCACACGCCGCCCAGCACGGCGCCGACTCGTCCTCGCAGCCGCCAGGCGCAGAAGATCGCCAGCTGCGTGGACGCGGGGCCGGGCAGGAGGTTGGCGGCGGCGACGCCGTCTTCGAACTCCTTGGCTTCGATCCAGCCTCGTTGCTCGACGCACAGCCGTCGCAGCAGGGCGATGTGGGTGGGCGGTCCGCCGAACCCGATGCAGCCGAGGCGGGTCCACTCTCGAGCGATCGTGCGGAGCGAGACGGGGGCGGCTGGCTCGGGCTGGGGCTCGGGTTGGGACTCGGACTCGGGCTCGGGCTCGGCCGAGGAGCCACGGTTGTTCACGCGATGTCGTCGCCGAGGACCTCATCGGCCAGCTCGCGTAGCTGGCGCTTGGTCGCCTCCAGAGTCCGGCGACCCTTGGCCGTCACCACGTAGGCGCGCCGTCTGCGCCCGTCGACGACCTCGGAACGAGAGCGGATGAGTCCTTCGGCTTCCATCTTGTGCAGCGTCGGATAGAGCGCCCCGGGGCTGATCTGGTAGCCGTGGCTAGCCAGCTCCTCCGCCATCCACGCCCCGTGGACCTCGCCGTGGGCGGCGTGATGGAGGATGTGCAGTCGGACCGCGCCTCGCAGGAACTCTCGCACGGCCTGACCGTACCTGATATCGATATTCGATATCTGTTCTCGTCACCGGGAGACCAGGCAGGGGAGGGGAGATGTCTTAGGTCGCGGGCCGGGTGAAGCCCACCACCACGTCATCACCCCAGCGGGCTCCGACCTGGTCGGGAAAGGCCTCCACCCGCACGGCGGCCCCGGTATGCGGGGCGTCGACCATGAAGCCGGGCATGACCACCAGGCCCACGTGGGTCACATCCCGCCAGTTCTGCCCGAAGAAGACGAGATCGCCCGGCTCGAGGGCCGCGCCAAAAGGGAGGGCCGGCCCGGTATTGAACTGGTCCTGGGCCACCCGGGGCAGGGCGATCCCGGCCACGAAGTAAGCCGCCTGCACCAGACCGCTGCAGTCGAACCCCACACCCGGCGTCTCGCCACCCCAGACGTACGGCGTCCCCACTTGGGCCAGGGCCCAGTCGACCGCCGCGGTGGCTGGGCCGAGTTGCGGCGCCACCGTCGGCGACAGGGTGGCGCTGTAGGAGGTGGCCAGACCCAGCACCTGGCTGACGTAGGACGCACTGTGGTTGTAGGCGTACACCGCGCCCGACAGGTCGGCGCTGCCGGCCCCGCCGTCGGCACAGAGCAGGCGGGCCGCCGCGTAGACCGCATCGGTCGGGTCGTAGGGGCTGGGCGGGTCGGCTCCTCCGGGCGGGATTGGCTGGTCGTAGGCGGCGAAGGTGGCCGGCTCGAACTGCATCGGTCCTTCGGCGCCGGCCGAGTTGGCGCCCGAGTGGACGCCCGGCAGCGTGGATTGCCCATTGTCGGATTCCACCATGCCGATGGCGGCCAGCACCGTCCAGGGGAACCCGGCACACGAGGAGGCGGCGGCCGTTTCGTAGAGGGACAGCATCGAGGCCGGGATATCGGCCACGGCGGTGGCACTGGGCACGGCGCTGGTGCTGCTGACGATGGAGGCCAGCCCGGCCCCGGACAGGCCGGCGGTGACCACCAGGAGCAGGCCCAATCCAGCCACGGCGGCGGCCAGCAGTCCGAGCCGGTTCAACGGGTGCTCCCCGCCTCACCGATTCGAGCAGCACCGATGCGGCATCCCCAAAGCGCCCAGATCCGAGGAGGGGTCATGCAGGGAACGGTCGGCCCCGCGATACTGGGGCCATGCTCAGCACCATGCAGGACGCCCCGCTCCTGATCAGCGACATTCTCCGCCACGGTCAGCAGACCCACGGCGACAGCACCGTCATCACGGTCGAGGAGGGTGGGCACCGCACGGCCACCTTCAACGAGGTGGCGGTGCGGGCCGAGCAGCTGGCCGCCGCGCTGACCCGGCTCGGGGTCGAGGAGGGCGACCGGGTCGGCACCTTCTGCTGGAACAACCAGTGGCACCTCGAGGCCTACTTGGCCATCCCGAGTATGGGTGCGGTGCTCCACACGCTCAACGTCCGCTTGCCGGCCGAGCAGCTGGCCTACGTGATCAACCACGCCGAGGACAAGCTGATCATCGTCGATGCGTCACTGATCCCGTTGCTGGCCGGGATCAAGGATGAGCTCAAGACGGTCGAGACCTACATCGTGGTGGGGGAGGGAAACACCGCCGCGCTCGGTGAGGTGCTGTCGTACGAGGCGCTGTTGGAGGCCGAGGCGCCCGGTTTCGAGTGGCCCGTCTTGGACGAGCGCTCGGCCGCCGCCATGTGTTACACCTCAGGCACCACCGGTAATCCCAAGGGCGTCGTCTACTCGCACCGCTCGACCTGGTTGCACACCATGGCCGAGCAGGCCGCGTCGTCCATCGGCATGACCGAGAGTGACCGGATCCTCATCATCGTGCCGATGTTCCACGCCAACGCCTGGGGCACGCCCTATGGCGCGTGGCTGGCCGGCACCGACATCGTCATGCCGCAGAGCCACTTGATGGGTCAGCCGCTGGCCGATCTTTTCAACGAGTTCCATCCCACGCTGGCCTGTGGCGTCCCGACCATCTGGAACGGGCTGCTGCAGCTCGATACGCCGGTGGACTTCTCATCCATTCGGGCCATCACCGCCGGGGGCGCCGCGGTGCCCGAGAGCTTGATCCGGGCCTTCGAGGATCGCTTCGGCGCGACCATCGTGCAGGGCTGGGGCATGACCGAGACGTCGCCGTTGGCCGCCTTCGGCCTGCCGCCCGCCAGGAAGATCGACGGGCACGACGACATGTACTACAAGATCAAGGCCGGGCGGGTGGTGGCCGGCGTGGAAGTGCGCGTGGTGGCCGAGGACGGGACCATTCTTCCCCATGACGGCGAGTCGGTCGGTGAGTTCGAGATCCGTGGGCCCTGGGTGACGGGCTCCTATTACAAGGATGAGGACCCGGCGAAGTTCGATAGTGGGTGGCTGCGCACGGGTGACGTCGGGACATTGGATCACCAGGGCTACATGACCATCTCGGACCGCACCAAGGACGTCATCAAGAGCGGCGGCGAGTGGATCTCCTCGGTCGAGTTGGAGAACGCGGTCATGGCCTACCCCGACGTGTTGGAGGCCGCGGTCATCGCCATCCCCGATGAGAAGTGGTCGGAGCGGCCCTTGGTGGCGGTAGTGGCGAAGCCGGGTCGTACGCCGGCGCCTTCGGACCTGGTGGCGTTCCTGATCGAGCGTGGCGTGCACCGCTCATGGCTACCCCACAAGTGGACCTTCATTTCCGAGGTGCCCAAGACCTCGGTCGGCAAGTTCGACAAGAAGGTCATGCGGGCCGCCTACGCCAAGGACGAGTACGAGGTGGTGAGGGTGGAGTTGCCGAAGTGATTCGGGCGTGAGCGCCACCGATGACGCTATGGAGGAGATGGCCGAACGCCTCGATGGCATGGGCGAGGAGCTCACCGACATGGCCATGGATGCCCTGCGCCGGGCCACCTCGGGCGACCCCGATTCGCTGGAAGCGGGGGAGGCGCTGGCGCTTGAGAAGCGGCTGAACCGGGTGCGCCGGTCGGTGGAGAAGGCGGCGTCGGTGTTGCGGGAGCGTGGTCGGGCGGGTGGGAGCGTCGACGACATGGATCTGGGGGCGGAGGTTTAACTGCGGCAGCGGCAGCGGCAGCGGCAGCGGCTATTTGTGGCGGTGTGGCCCGATCGGCTCCTCATTGATCGGCTTCGGGGGCTGGGATCGGCTCTGCATCTGGATGCCAGCGGCGGCCGGTTCCGCCCGGTGCCCGAGGAACAGCTGCACGTGACGCTCTGTTTCCTCGGCGATGTGCCCGAGTCTGTGGTGGATCCGGTGATCGAGGCGCTTGGGCGCGGTGCGGCTGTTGCTGCTGCCTCTCCGGCTCGCCTTCCTTCACTTCTCCTTGCTCGGGTCGGCCCGGCCACCGCATGGTTTTCCCGTGAGCGGGTGTTGCAACTTCCAGTCTCGGGTCTCGACGAACTGGCCGCCGCTATCCGAGATCAACTCAGCCGGGTGCCCGACGTTGAGCTGCCGGTCGAGCCATTCCTGGGCCATCTGACGCTTGGGCGCGCCCGAAATGGACTGGCGAAGTCCTGGCGTCGCTCCGTGGCCGGTCTGGCCTTTGAGCACACCCTCGAGGTCGGGTGTTTTTCGCTCGTCGCCTCGGAACTCTCGCCAGAGGGTGCTCGTTATCGCCGCCTGGCCGAGATGCATGTAGGCCCCCGACTCTGATCAAGACCCTGGCCAAAGCTTTTTTGTCTGAACCGCCGATTTGTCAGGTTTCGTGCAAGGTTTGCGGCGTACAACCGTGGCATGGATCGTGGAGCGGTCGTCCTCGACAATGTGCGGGGCCTGGTGGATGGGATCGGGCGGGTTGTGGCTGCCTTGCCCGATGTCCTCCGTGACCCCACGTTCGATGTCGAGGAGGCAGCTGCGCTGGTCCAGGCCTTCGATCAGTTGGGCCGTCTGGCCACGGTAGGGACGACGCTGAGTGCCCGGCACGCCCAACAACTCGAAGCGCATGAGCTGACCGGTCATCGCAACGCCACCGACTGGCTGGCCCAGACGGCGGGCCTTCCCTTCAACCGGGCCAAAGAGATGCTCGAACTGCCCGGGTCCCTCGAGCGCTCCCCCGAGGCGCTCAATGCCTTCACGCAGGGCCAAGTGTCGTTTCCCCAGGCTCAGCTGATTGGCGACGCCGTCTCCGTCACCCCCGAGAGTGGTCCCCGATTGGTCGAAGAAGCGAAGCGTCGGACTCATCGCCAGCTCGCCCAAGAGGTCGAGCGGGTCAAGCAGGTCGCCCGCAGCCAAGAAGAAGACCGGGAACGCCGGGCCCGGGCCCATGCGCGACGGGCGTTGCGCTGGAGCCGACTCCCCGAAGGTGGCATCCGGGTCCAGCTGTATCTGACCGAAGAGGCCTGGGCCCGCTGTCTCCCCAATCTCAAGCAGCGGGCCAATGAACTTTTCCGGTTGGGCCGCTCAGCCAAGGTTCGTTCCACCCAGGAGCAGTACATGGCCGATGCCTGCGTCGATCTGCTCTCCGGTGCCATCCGTCGTCCGGGTGCCGACACAGATGAAGCGGCACCGGGCAATGCGACAAGTACCCGCACCTCGGTCACCTGCATCGTCCGGGTCGACGCGGCCGCACTTCGTCGAGGAAGAGTCGGCGAGGGCGAGATTTGCGAGATCGCCGGTGTGGGCCCGATTTCGGTCGACGCCGCCATAGACCTCCTCGGCGAGGCCGGCTTCCGACTCCTGGTCACCGACGCCCAGGACGTCCGGGCCATCACCGGACGCACCCGATATGCCCCCGCCCGACTCGAAGCTGCCCTCTTCGAGCGTGATCCGGTCTGTGTCGTCCCTGGTTGTGACGTCTCCATCGGCCTCCAGACCCATCACTGGCGTCGTGACTTCGCTCTGGGTGGACCGACGGAGTTGGACAACCTGTGCCGCATCTGCGCCATCCATCACGGCTTGACCACCAGCGGAGGCTGGAAGTTGATCGGCGGCCCCGGCAAGTGGCAGTGGATGCCGCCAGATTGGCGAGTCTCCAAAGATCTGCGGGACCGCCGACGACAGGTCAATGCCTCGCGAGCCAAACGGCGTCGCGCCCACAGCGCCCAAGGCCGCAGCGGATCCGACTAATTCGGGCGCGGTCCTCTCGAACTCGAATGGGAGTCTGAGGCAAGACCGCGTTTCGGGGCAGTTATCTCGGACGTCCATGCAGGATCACGGCGCCCGGCAAGCGTTGATTGGGGAGTAGCCCCTACTTGGTTGGGACCAGCACGTATGAGATTTCGTTCCCTCCGGCCGGGAAGGTCAGGGTCAGACCCTTGCCACTGCAGAGGTAGGAGCCGGTAGTGGAACTGTGTCCGGCGGGAGCGGGCGGCGAGCCGTTGATGGAGATCATCAGATTCGAAGCGCTGGTATAGGTGACCGGGAAGGAGCCGCTCTTGGCGGTGGACTTGGTGTTGAAGCCATAGCTGCCGTAGTCAGTTCCGCTGAACTTGAAGGTCCCGCCGGCCGGGGTCTTCAGTACCGCCCCAGGAGTGAACTGGCCGACCACCTTGCGGTTGGCCGAGATGTCAACCAATGTGCCGGCACCGCCAGTCGCGGTCTGGCCGCTGCTGTTGAGGGTGAAGGTCGTCACCGTCCAGTTACCGACCAGGCACGGTGTCTTTGTAGTCGTGTGCTTGCTTTTCGGTTTCTTCGACGACTTGTGTGTGCTCGCCGAGGCCGCGGTGGTCGTGAACAGAAGGAGGGAGGACATCCCCAGTAGGGCGGCTGCCGTCAACCCCAACCGACCCAGCCGGTGCCGTGCTGGTCGTAGCTGCCGGAGCGCGTAGCCACTCGATCCCATTGTGATGCTCCTTTGGCCCAGGAGGATCGTAACCCGCGTTGTCCCGATCGAGAGGTGACGGTGGAGTGGGCCGAAAACGGCTACTGATCCCGTCCAGCACTCATGCGCCGGTGCACTCGTTGACGGCGTCGATCAATTGCCGCAGGCGCGCGTAGTGCCAGCGGTCGAAGCGCAGGGCCAGGCGGGGGAGTTCGGGGTGGTCGTTGCTCGACCGTTCGGGTGGGAAAGCGCTGGCCTGGCGGATCGAGCCCTGGGTGATGATGTCGCCGAAGCGCTTGTTCAGATCGGCCACCTCGGCCTTGCTCGGGGCTGCCTGCACGCGCAACACCAGCAGATCACCGACCCAACGACACGAGTGGTAGTTACGGTAGAAACCAAGCAACTCCTGCGATGAGTCCTCGATCGAGGTGGTGATCTTGAAGAGCGACTGGTCTTCGGGAGAGACGAATCCCCCCGCAATGGCTTGGTCCTCGACGAACTTGAGCCATCCATCCCAATATGTGCCACCCGGAGTCTCCATCAAGACGACCGGCGCCGGTTCGGCTTTTCCTGTCTGCAGGAGGGTCAGGAGCTCGAACGTCTCATCCTGGGTTCCGAAACCGCCTGGGAGGACGGCGTAGGCGTGGGACTCCTTGATCAGCATGAGCTTGCGGGTGAAGAAGTACCGCATCTCGACAAGCTTCGGGTCCTGGGCAATAAACGCATTGGCCGACTCCTCATGGGGGAGGCGGATGTTCACGCCGAAGGCATGGTCACGACCGGCGCCCTCGAGGCCGGCGGCCATGATGCCGGGCCCGGCGCCCGTGACGACCATCCAATCGGCTTCGGCCATCCGAGTGGCCAGATCCCGCGCTTGGGAGTACACCGGGTCATCCGGCCTGGTCCGAGCCGAACCGAACATGGTGATCTTGCGGACTTGCCGATAGGGCCGAAAGACCCGGAAGGCCTCGGCCATCTCGGCCAATGCGGTCGAAGCGATCTTCAGATCGCCGACGGATGTGCCCTCGCGGGCCAGGTCGCTGAGCGAACCGATCATGGCTTCGAGTTCTCGGGCTTGGGACTGTGAGAGGTCGTAGCCCTCAGTGAGTGCTTTAAAAGCATGCTCTCGTGCCCCGACAGCTTCGTCGTCAGGCACGCTCACGCGCCGGCAGCAGTCCCAGCCATGGCGTAGAGAGTAGAGCGCTGGACCAGCGGTCGGCCGAGCGGTTCGACCATCGCTTCGAGTTCCTCGACACCCATCCGTTGACCGTGGGAGGCGCCGGCGGCTCGGGAGATGTTCTCGTCCATGAGCGTGCCCCCCACGTCGTTGGCCCCAGCCTGCAGCACCTGGCGGGACCCCTCGACGCCCATCTTCACCCAGCTGACCTGGATGTTGTCGATGTCGTCTCGATAGGCGATCCGGGCGACCGCGTGCATCAGGAGAGCCTCTCGGAAGGTTGGTCCCCGGCGGGCTTTGTGCTGAAGGTAGATCGGGGTGGCCATGTGCACGAAGGGCAGGGGCACGAACTCGGTGAAGCCGCCCGTCTCGCGCTGGAGGTCTCGGGTGCGCAGGATGTGCCGGGCCCAGCTCTCGGGATGTTCTACCGCGCCGAACATGATCGTGATGTTGGAGCGAAGTCCGACCGAGTGCGCGGTCCGATGCGCCTCGAGCCACTCCTCGGTGTTGATCTTGTCCGGGCAGAGGATGGCGCGTACCGGATCGTCGAGGATCTCGGCCGCGGTGCCCGGAAGCGTCTTGAGGCCAGCTTCCTTCAGCTTGATGAGGTAGTCGGCCAGCGGCATTTCGGAGCGGCGGGCTCCTTCGGTCACTTCGAGGGCCGTGAAGGCGTGGATGTGGATGTGGTCCGAGCCCTGGCGCACCGCCTCGAGCACGTGCAGGTAGTAGTCGCCGTCGAAGTTGGGGTGGATACCGCCCTGTAGGCACACCTCGGTGGCCCCTTCGGCCTCCGCCTCGACCACCCGTCGGGTGATCTCGTCCAGTTCGAGGAGATAGGGCTGGCCCCGGAGGTTGAGGGAAAGCGGGCCTTTGGAGAAGGCGCAGAAGCGGCACTTGAAGGTGCAGACGTTGGTGTAGTTGATGTTGCGGTTGTGCACGAAGGTCACGGCATCGCCGGCCAGTTGTCGGCGCAGGTCGTCAGCGACCGCCGCCACTTCGCGGACTTCGGGGCCGCGGGCGCCGAACAAGGCGACGATCTCGTCGAAGCCGACTTCCTGGCCCAGCTGCACACCCTCGAGGATCTCCGCCACGCGGCCCCGAATGGTGGGAGTGGGGGCGGCCACGTGAAGAAGGGCCGGCGGTGCGATCTCGCCGCCCGAGACCCAGGCGGCATCGCGGCCCAGGGCTTCGGCATCGGATACGTCGAGCACCGGGAAGTGGAGGTCGGCGTGCAGCCAGCGCTCGGGGTTCCGGGCGAACGAGGGGTAGATGGTCAAGCGCGGCGCCAGGGTGTGCCCGGCCGCCTCGGTGGCGCTGCGCAGGATGTCGAGCGCGGGCCAGGCCCGCTCGGGGTTGACGTGATCTGCGGTCACCGGGGACACCCCGCCCCAGTCGTCGATGCCGGCGGCCAGCAGCGGCGCCAGGTCGTCGGAGAGGTTGGGCGGGGCCTGCACGTGCACGTCGGGCGGCAGGATCAAGCGAGCCGCCGCGATGGCCCACTGCAGGTCCTCGGGTGGGCAAGGGTCGGCCTTGGCCATGGCCGTCCCGGGTTTGGGCAGGAAGTTCTGGACGATGACTTCCTGCACGTGACCATGGCGGCCATGAGACTCGGCGACGGCCCGGAGCGCGGCCAGCTGCCCGGCCCGATCGTCGCCGATGCCAATCAGGATCCCGGTGGTGAAGGGGATCTGCAATTCGCCGGCGGCCTCCAAGGTGGCCAGGCGGCGGACCGGCGTCTTGTCCGGCGCACTCCGGTGGGCGGCCAGGTCCTCGGCCAGTGACTCGATCATCATGCCCTGGCTGGCCGAGACGGCCCGGAGCTTGGTCAGCTCGTCGGGGAACAAGGCTCCCGCATTGGCGTGGGGCAGGAGACCGGTCTCCTCCAGGACGATGCGGCACGCCGCGACGAGGTAATCCACCGTCGACTCGTAGCCGTGCTCGGTCAGCCACTCCTGCGCGCTGGGGTAGCGCAGCTCGGGCCGTTCGCCCAGGGTGAAGAGCGCCTCGTAAACGCCGGCGGCCTGGCCGGCTCGGGCGACGGCCAGGACCTCGTCGATGGTCAGATAGGGCGAAGCCAGGCGGGCCGGTGCCTTGGCGAAGGTGCAGTACCCGCAGCGATCCCGGCACAGCATGGTCAGCGGGATGAAGACCTTGGGGGAGTAAGTGACTCGAGTGCCGTGAGCCTCGTCGCGGACGGCGCGGGCCGCTGCGGTGAGTTCTTCCAGCGGCAGGCCGAGCAGTTCGGCGTCGGTCGGGATAGGCATTGGGACCAATCTAGGGGGAGGGCGTGGCCGCAGCGTCATCGATGAGCCAGGTGACGGTCCCTGCGGCGACCCGGGCGGCCGGGATGTCGTCCCCTCGGCGGAGGGCGGCGACGGCATCGGCCTTGCTGGCACCGCTCACGGTGAACACCGCCTGGCGGGCCTGATTGATGGCGTTGAGGGTCAAGGTGAGGCGGGGATGCGGGTTCACGCCGTTGGGATCCTCGCTGGCGGCCACCAGCTCGGTCGGGGGCGCTTCGAGGGTGGCGTCGTGGGGGAAGAGCGATGCGGTGTGACCGTCGGGGCCCATGCCCAGGTGGATGAGGTTGAGGCCGGGACCGTCGGGACGGAACAGCTGCTCCATGGTCCTCTGGTAGCTGGCGACGCATTCGGCGGTCGGGAGCGTGGTCGGCATCGGCGTGAAGGTGCCCTGGGCGCGCTCATCGCCACTGGGTCCCAGCCGTTCGAGCAGGGCCTCACGAACCAGGCGCTGATTGGCGTCGGGGTCGTCGGGTGGGACGTCGCGCTCGTCGCCCATGTAGATGTCGACCAGCGACCAGTCGATGGCGTCGAAGTGGGCGCCGGTGTGATCGGCCAGGTGTTCGTAACAGGCGCGGGCGGTGGGTCCACCGGAGAGGGCGATGGTGAATCGAGGTCCGGGACGGGAGGCAAAGGCGGCCAGCACTGTCTCGGTGAAGGCGGCAGGGACGTCGGTGACGGGAGGGGGGAGATCCACGGGAGGCGACTAGGGCGTCGGCGTGCCGGTTTCCAAGCCCTGCTTGCCGGTCTCGAGGGTTACGGCGTGGCCGCCGAACTGGTTGCGCAGCGCGGCCAGCAGCTTGAGTTGAAACGAGTCGGTCTGTTGGGAGGCGAAGCGGGTGAACAGCGAAGTAAGGATGACCGGGGCCGGCACGCCCCGGGCCACTGCTTCCTCGGCGGTCCAACGTCCCTCGCCGGAATCGACCACCACACCCTTGATGTCCTCGAACCCCGCTCCGGGTCGCAGGGCCCGCTCGGTCAGGTCCAGCAGCCAGCTGCGTACCACCGAGCCGTAGCGCCAGATGGAGGCGATCTCGTGCAGGTCGAGATTGAACTCGGGGGCCGCGTCCATGATCTGGAAGCCCTCGGCGAAGGCCTGCATGATGCCGTACTCAATCCCGTTGTGGACCATCTTGACGTAGTGGCCGGCGCCGACCGGTCCCACGTGGGCGTAGCCGTCGGTCGGGGCCAGGGTCAGGAAGGCGGGCTCGACCACGGCCACCGACTCATCGGTCCCACCCACCATCAGGCAGTAGCCCTCCTTCAGCCCCCACACCCCACCGGACGTGCCGGCATCGATGAAGCCGATGCCCTTCTTCTCCAAGCGGCCGGCGATCTCGATGGCTTCCTTGTAGTTGGAGTTCCCGCCGTCGACGATGACGTCGCCCTTCTCGAAGAGCTTGGACAGCTCGTCGATGGTGCTGTTGGTGGCCTCACCGGCCGGCACCATGACCCAGGCCGCCCGGGGCGGCGTCAGCTGGGCGACGAACTCCTCCAGCGTGGCCACCGCAGCGGCACCCTTGGAGGCCACTGCGTCACGCGCCTCGGCGTGCAGGTCAAAGGCCACGACCTCGTGTCCACCCTCGAGCAGACGTTCGGACATGTTTGCGCCCATCTTGCCCAGTCCGATCATGCCGATGCGCATGTGCTGTGCTCCTCTTGCTCGTGGTTCGGTTTCGTTGCGGGTGGAGTGGTGGGGTGCCGGGTGCCGGATGCCGGAGCCGGCCCGTGCGACTCAGAAGGTGGCGGCCTTATCGGTCAACGACTGCAGCAACTCGTCGAAGGACTTGGCGAACGAGTTCACGCCCTCGTCCTCCAGCGTCTGCTCCACGTCCTCCATGTCGATCCCGACTGCCCCCAAGCGGTCCAACACGTTGGCTGAATCGTCCGGATCGTGGTCGACGGTCCGGGTCACCGTGCCATGATTCTCAAAGGCGCGCAGGGTGCCGTCGGGCATGGTGTTCACGGTGGCCGGTCCGATCAGCGAGTCGACGTAGAGCAAGTCGTTGTAGGCCGGATTCTTGGTCGAGGTGGACGCCCAAAGAGGACGCTGCACCCGGGCTCCCTTCTCCTGCAGCGCTTCCCAGCGCTCACCGGAGAAGTGGGCGTGGAAGTGCTGGTAGGCCTGCTGGGCCTGAGCCACGGCCGCCTTGCCTCGCAATCCGAGGATCTGCGGGTCGCCATCGGCCCCACCGGCCAGTTGCTCGAGCCGGCGATCAACTTCGGTATCGACCCGGCTGACGAAGAACGAGGCCACCGAGGCCACGTGGGGTAGCTCGGACTCGCGCCCCGCGCTCGCCAGGGCCTCGAGGCCGCTGAGGTAGGCCTCCATCACGGCGTCGTAGCGGTCGAGCCCGAAGATCAAGGTCACGTTGATCGAACGTCCGTCACCGATCAGGGTCTGAATCGCCGGCACGCCTTCCTTGGTGCCCGGCACCTTCACCAGCAGGTTGGGCAGGGCGATGCGGTTGTGCAACATGGTGGCGTCACGCACGGTGCCCTCGGTGTCGTGGGCCAGTCCGGGCGACACCTCGAGCGACACGAAGCCGTCCTCGTGCTCGGACTCCTCGTAGAGGAATTGCAACAGGCCCAACGCGTCGGTGATGTCGGTGATCACCAGCTCCCAGTAGGCGCTCTCCACCGTGTGGTCCTTCATCAACGACTTGAACTGGTCGTCGTAGGCGTCCTGCCCGCTGATGGCGTTGGCGAAGATGGTCGGGTTGGACGTGATGCCCCGCACCCCGAGCTTGATCAGATCGGCCAACTGCCCATCGTGCAACCAGTCCCGGCGCAGGTTGTCGAGCCAGGGGCTCTGTCCGGCGATCTCGTAGAGGTCGGTGAGGCGCGTCATGTGCTTCTCCCTCGTGTCTCGTCCGTGTCTAGTCGTTGAATTCGTCGATGAGGATTCGGGCCCGCTCCACCACATGGTCGGCGGTGAACCCGAATTCCTCCACGTTGGTGGCCCCGGGTGCCGACGCCCCGAAATGGTCGATGCCGATGCTGTCGTCGGCATAGCGCTCCCAGCCGAAGGTCGACCCGGCCTCGATGCTCAGCACCGGCACGCCGGGCCAGAACACGTCGTCGTGGTACAGCTCGTCCTGCGCCTCGAAGTACTCCCAGCACGGCATGGAGACGACCCGGGCGGCCACCGGATCGCCGCCAACGCCTTCCCACAGCATGGTGGCGGCGGCCAGACAGTGCTGCACCTCGGAACCGGTGCCCACCAGGATCACGTCGGGCTGGGCCCCTTCGGCGTAGTCGCCCAGGACGTAGGCCCCCCGGGGCAGCCCTTCGGCCGCGTAGGAGGCCGTCTCGGCCAGGATCGGAATGTCCTGTCGGGTGAGGACCAATCCCACCGGACCGTCGGCTTCGACCGCGCATTTCCAGGCGATCGCCGTCTCGTTGGCGTCAGCCGGGCGGATGACCGTGAGCCCCGGCATGGCCCGCAGCGAGGCCAGGTGCTCGATGGGCTGGTGGGTCGGGCCGTCTTCGCCCAGGCCGATGGAGTCGTGCGTCCAGGAGAAGATGACGTGCGCCCGCGACAGTGCGGCTAACCGCACGGCGGGGCGCATGTAGTCGGTGAAGACGAAGAAGGTGCCACCGATGGGCAGGATGCCGCCGTGGCAGGCCATCCCGGTCATGGCCGCCGCCATGCCGAACTCGCGGATGCCGTAATGCAACTGGTCGCCGCCCGGGGTCGACGCCGCCTGTATCACGGCGTCCTTGAGGGCGACACCGTTGTTGCCGGTCAAGTCGGCCGAACCGGCCATGAGACCGGGCAGGCCCGAGGCGGTGGCGTTGATGCACTGCTGGATGGCGTGACGGGTGGCCAACTGCTTGGGTTTGCCGTCGTCGCCGGGCTCCGCGCTGTACGTGGGTAGCCCGTCGGCCCACCCCGGCAGACCGTGGCCGGACTGCGCGGCCTCCCAGGCTCCGGCCTGCTTGGGATCGGCCGCGGCCCAGGCGTCGAAGCGGGCCTGCCAGGCGGCGTGGTCCTCCGCACCCCGGGTGAGCTCGCGACTATAAAAGGCGCGCACTTCGTCGGGCACCCAGAAGGTCTGGTCCGGCGGCAGGTCGAGCAGTTTCTTGGTGACGTCGATCTCGGCGGCCCCGAAGGGCGAGCCGTGGGCCGCCGCGGTGTCGGTCAACTTGGGCGAGGGCCAGCCGATGTGCGAACGCAGGACGAAGAGGGTCGGTGGCGCATCGTCGTTGTCCGCCGCTTCCGATTCCGCCTCGCGGATGGCGGCTTCCAGATGATCCACGTCATTGGCCATCTCGCCCAACTGGATCACCCGCCAGCCGTAGGCGCGGAAGCGCTCGGGCACGTTGTCGTTGTAGGCCAGCTCGGTCGGGCCGTCGATGGTGATGTGGTTGTCGTCGTAGAAGCCGGTCAGGCGACCCAGGCGGAGGTGGCCGGCCAGCGAGGCCGCTTCGTGCGAGATGCCTTCCATGAAGCAGCCGTCGCCGGCGATGAAGTAGGTGCGGTGATTGCAGACCTCGGCGCCGAAGCGGGCCCGCACCGTGCGCTCGGCGATGGCCAGGCCGACCGCGTTGCCCACGCCCTGGCCGAGGGGGCCGGTGGTGACCTCGATGCCCGCGGTGTGGAGGCGCTCGGGGTGGCCCGGGGTGCGGGAGCCGAACTGGCGGAAGGCCTTGAGATCATCGAGGGTGAGGTCGTAACCGGTGAGATGCAAGAAGGAGTACTGCAGGATGCAGGCGTGGCCGTTGGAGAGCACGAAGCGGTCGCGGTCGGGCCAGTGGGGGTCGGCCGGGTCGTGGTGCATGATCCGGGTGAAGAGCACATGGGCCAGCGGGGCCAGCGCCATGGCTGTGCCGGAGTGGCCGGAGTTGGCGGCCTCGGGGGCATCCATGGCGAGACCCCGGACGACGTTGATGCCCAACTGAACCAGTGCCGGGTCCTGCACGACGGGGGCGGGGAGCGGGGGTGCAAGGGCCATGAGGGTCACCCTATTCGTTTGGGGTTTGGGGTGGGTTGCGTGAGTTGCGTCGGCGCGACAGGACCGTGACAACGACAGCGACAGCCGGCAATGCCGGTCGCCTAGCCTGACCCCTCAATGGCTTCCCGCATGGAGGTGCCGCCAAACAGCGACCTGACGCTCGGGATGGTGTGTGTGGAGAAATCGGTGCCGGGTCGGTGCGTGTGGCAGATGCGGGCGGACGAGCGGTTCGCCAACCCGGCCGGGATCATGCAGGGCGGGTTCCTGGCGGCCTTCTGTGACTCCTCCATGGGGGCGGCCGCCGTCACTTTCGCCGGCGTCGAGGGGCGCAAGGTGTTCTCGTCCAACGCCGAGATGAAGGTGTCGTTCCTGGCGCCGGTGGCCGTGGGGTCGGTGCTGGTCTGCACGGCCGCGGTGGTCTCGGGCGGGAAGCGGGTGGCCTTCGTGGAGTGCTCGGTGGTGGCGGGGTCGGCTGGGGCGGCTGGGTCGGGAGGCTCGGGAGGCTCGGGTGAAGGCGGCGAGGGGTCGGACGAGGCGACTGGCCCGGCCAGCGAGCGTCTGGTGGCTCGGGCCTCTTCGACCTACCTCTTCAAAGAGCGCGACTGAGCCTTCGGCCAGGCTTTTTCCGCCAGTCGGCGGGCTGAGGTTCTTGCACGGGCCGGGTGGGTGGACGAGGATGTCAGGCTCATGGCACTGCGGCGACCCGGTTCGAGCGACGACAAGGCAGGACTCGGCCGTTCGGGTACCGACGCCGTCCACCTGACGATCGATTACGTCAAGCAGGAGACACTGGGCCCGCTGAAGGGCATCTGGCGCTTCCTGGCGTGGGGAGTGGGCGGTTCGGTCCTCATAGCGATCGGCGTGCTCCTCGGACTGATCGGGGTGCTGCGCCTGCTGCAGGACGAAACGGGTACGGCGATGACCGGTGACTGGTCCTGGGCTCCGTATTTGATCACCACGGTGGTCGGCCTGGCCGTGGCCGGGCTGGCGGCCTGGCGGATAACGGCAGGGCCGGCAGCACGCAAGCTCCCGGCCGTCCAAGCGGCGGTCGCCGCGCACACAGACGCCGCGACAGCGACACAGGAGGACTGAACAATGGCACGCACGGGCACGAAAGTCGGCAGTAACGGGCACGGCAAGCTGATCACCCGAGAGGACCTGCAAGCCGCCTACTCGCAATTCATGGGCGAGGGTGAGGCGACGGCCCGGGCGGCTGCACCCACCGGGCTGGCGGTGGCCGGGGCGGTAGCGCTGGCCGTGGTGGCCGTGGCTTTCCTGGTCGGCAAACGCCGGGGCCGGGCCAAGTCGGCTGTCGTCGAGATCCGGCGGCTCTAGGTGGACGCGCTGCTGCGCCGACTGGTGCGCGCCGGCCTGCGCCGCGGTATGGGTGGCGAATGGGCCTGGCTGGGGCTGGCCGCCACCGCCTTCGTGTTGCGCCGTGCGCTGATGGACCCGGGCGGGAAGGTCTCGCGGATTGAGGTGAAGCCGGGGGAGCAATTGCTCATCTCGGTGCATGACGGGAAGGACGGAGTCTCGGCGGTGTCCGTGGCCTCGTTGCCTGCCGAAACTGTCGGCTCCTGAGCTGAGCACCGTGGCTGAGCCCGTAGCGGGCGACGATGACGGCAGTGGGGATGGCGTGGATGGCTCGGATGGGGTGGTCGGCGTCGACAACAGTGTGAGCGGTGCCGTGAGCGGGAGCATGCTGCGGGCGGGTGAGCGCATCCTTCTCATCGATCCCAAGGACCGGCGCTACCTGCTCAAGCTGGTGACCGGCGCCACCTTCCACACCCATGCCGGCGTCGTGGCGCATGACGACATCATCGGCGGGTCGGAAGGCCGGACCATCACCGGGTCAACCGGACGGTCGTTCCTCGTGCTGCGGCCCACGCTGAGCGACATCGTGCTCAAGATGCCGCGGGGAGCGCAGGTGATCTACCCCAAGGATCTTGGTGGGATCCTCATCGCCGCCGACATCGCGCCCGGCCTCCGGGTGCTCGAGGCCGGCGTGGGCTCGGGGGCGCTCTCCATGACCTTGCTGCGGGCCGGCGCGTTGGTGGTCGGCTACGAACTGCGCGAGGACTTCGCGGAGCGGGCCCGAGCCAACGTGGAGTTGGCGCTCGGCCCCGACCAGGACTACCGCATTGAAATTCGGGACGTCACCAAGGGCATCGACGAAGTGGGCTTGGACCGCATCGTCCTCGACATGCCCGAACCCCATTTGGTCGTGCCGGCGGCGGCGCAAGCACTCCGACCGGGCGGGATCCTGCTCTGTTACCTGCCCACCATTAATCAGACCTCGCTCCTGCGACGGCACCTCGATGGCCCCGACATGCCATTCGGCCAAGCGGAGACGCAAGAGATCCTGCGCCGCACCTGGCACGTGGAGGAGAGGTCGGTCCGGCCGGACCACCGGATGGTCGGGCACACCGGGTTCCTGACCACGGCCCGTCGGCTTGCTGACCCGGCCACCAAAGCGGTGTTCGGTGGCGCGGTGCGCGGGTCTGATGGGGACGCTGGAGACCCTGACGGCGGCGACGGCGCAGTCACCGGTTCCTCCTTCTGAACTCCGCGCGTGCCTGTGCCTGTGCCTGTGCCCGTGCCAAACTCGATCCCATGAGCCAGAGCCAGAGCCAGAGCCAGGAGTACGCCGATCGCTGGATCAGCTGCGACGAGAACGGCCTGAAAGTCCGGTCCTATTACCTCTGGGGCGCCAAGACCATTCCGTACTCGTCGATCGATGGCGTGCAGCGCGTGGACCTGACCGCATTGAAGGGAAAGCTGCGAATCTGGGGGACCAGCAATATGCGCTACTGGGCCAGCCTGGACCCGGGGCGCCCGAAGAAGGATGTTGGGATGGTGCTCGACGTAGGGAAGCGGGTGAAGCCGTTCCTGACGCCAGATGACGTCGACGCCGTCATCGGCATCATCACGGCGCACACCGGCCTTGAGCCCACGACCGGCAGCAGCCCCTTCGTCTGAATCCGCCCTCGGCGGGGGTCCGCTGGCGCGAAGCGCCAAACGACGACGTCAGTCTGAGCTGAGCTGAGCGTCAGTCCTTCTCGATGAAGATGCACTCGCCCGGGCACTCCTCGGACGCCTCGGTGACGGCGTCTTCGAGGTCATCGGGGACGTCGGCCATCCCAGCCGAGCCACCCGGGTTGTTCTTGACCTGGTCGCCTTCCTTGACGTAGGCGAGACCATCGTCGAGAAGGGTAAACACGGCCGGGGCAATCTCCTCGCACAGGCCATCGCCGGTGCAGAGGTCCTGGTCGATCCAGACCTTCATGGTGTCGTTCTCTCCTCCGTGGTGGCCGCCCGCCGGGCCGGCGCGAACGTACCGAGCACCCGGACCGGCCGTCAAAGCGAAAGCCGTTGGGCTCCTCCATGCTAGTCGCCAGCCACCCGACCTCCCGGCATGGGTGCGACCTGCACGTTTCGGTGTGAGACCCACTGTCAGACCTAGCGTCGGACGCCACGCCGCGCCCGCCACGAGGGTGGCACTGAGTGCCGGTAGCAGCGGTCGGAGGCAGGGCTAGGGTGAGGTGCAGTGACCACACCGTCTGCTGAGTCCGAGGACGCCGGCAACCAGGTCGAGGCCCTAAGGGCCGAACTGGCCGATGCCGAAGACGAGATCCACGCGCTCCGGCGCCGGTTGCAGGAGAGCCCCGGTCGGGTGCAGGCCCTCGAGGAGCGCTTGCTCGAGACCAAGGGCCAGCTGGCCCACGCCACCTCGCAGAACGAGAAGCTGACCTTCACCCTTCAGCAGGCCAAGGAACAGCTGGCCACCCTGCGCGAAGAGGTGGAGAAGCTCACGCAGCCCCCGGCCGCCTATGGAACCTACCTCGGGCTCAACGACGACGGCACCGTCGACGTCTTCTCCTCCGGCCGCAAGATGCGGGTCAGCCTCCACCCCGAACTCGACCCCGGTCAGATCCACAAGGGCGACGAAGTCGTGCTGAACGAGTCGCTCAACGTGGTGCTGGTCCGCGACGGCGAACGCAGTGGTGAGGTGGTGACCCTCAAGGAGCAGCTCGAGGACAAGAGACGCTGCGTCATCTACGCCCGGGCCGACGAGGAACGGGTGGCCGAGCTGGCCGACGAGCTCCTCGACGTGAAGTTGCGCTCGGGCGACTCGCTCCTCATGGACGTGCGCACCCAACTCCTGATCGAGAAGCTGCCCAAGCTCGAGAGCGAGGAACTGGTCCTCGAAGAGGTCCCCGACATCACCTACGCCGACGTGGGCGGCCTCGACAGTCAGATCGAAGCCATCACCGACGCCGTCGAGCTGCCCTACCTGTACCGGGAACTCTTCGTCGAGTATTCCCTCCCGGCCCCCAAGGGGATCCTGCTCTACGGACCTCCCGGCTGCGGCAAGACCCTCATCGCCAAGGCCGTGGCCAACTCCTTGGCCAAGAAGGTGGCCGAGAAGACGGGCGACGCCAACGTCCGCAGCTTCTTCTTGAACATCAAGGGACCCGAACTGCTCAACAAGTATGTGGGCGAGACCGAGCGCCAGATCCGCATGGTCTTCCAGCGGGCCCGGGAGAAGGCCGACGAGGGCATGCCGGTCATCGTCTTCTTCGATGAGATGGAATCGCTCTTCCGCACCCGCGGCACCGGCATCAGCTCGGACATGGAATCGACCATCGTCCCCCAGTTGCTGGCCGAGATCGACGGCGTCGAATCGCTCAAGGACGTCATCGTCATCGGCGCCTCCAACCGGGAGGACCTGATCGACCCGGCCATCCTGCGCCCGGGACGCCTCGACGTGAAGATCAAGATCGAGCGTCCCAACGAGGAGGCGGCGGCCCAGATCTTCAGCCGCTATCTCACGGCGGCCCTGCCGATCGACACCGGCGAGCAGTCCCGCCTGGGCGGCGGCGACATCAACAAGGCCGTGCAGGCCATGATCGAAGAGACCGTCGCCGAGATGTACCGAGAGGACGACGAGAACCGCTTCCTCGAGGTGACGTACCAGAACGGTGACAAGGAGATCCTGTACTACCGGGACTTCGCCTCGGGCGCCATGATCGAGAACATCGTCCGCCGGGCCAAGAAGCTGGCCATCAAGCGGGTGATCGCCGGCGAGTCCGGTGGCATCAAGACGACCGACCTGCTCGAGTCGATCCGCCAGGAGTACAAGGAGAACGAGGACCTCCCCAACACCACCAATCCTGACGACTGGGCGCGGATCTCGGGCAAGAAGGGTGAGCGCATCGTCTATGTCCGCACCCTGCTGGCCGAGAAGGAGAACGAGATCCAAGGCGGGCGGTCCATCGAGCGGGTAGGGACGGGCCAGTACCTCTGAGCCCGGCGCGTTAGGGTCGGATCGTGGCCACAATCAAGGTCTGCGGCATCGAGACCGAGTACGGCATCCATTCGCCCGGGCCAGAGCAGAACCCGATTGCCTCCTCCTCTGTACTGGTCAACGCTTACGCGGCCGACCTCGAGCAGGAGATCGAGTGGGACTTCGAGGACGAGACGCCGGGCAACGACGCCCGCGGTTTCGCCCGTGAAGGCTCGTTGGCCCCCATGGTCGAGACCCACCTGGCCAACACCGTGCTCACCAACGGCGCCCGCTTCTACGTCGACCACGCCCACCCCGAGTACTCGAGTCCGGAGTGCCTGACCCCGCTCGAGTGCCTGATCTACGACAAGGCGGGGGAGGAGGTGCTGCGCCGGGCCATGTCGGCCGCCGCCCTGCGCATCCCCGACCAGGCCGCGCCGATCGTCTACAAGAACAACTCCGACGGGAAGGGCAACTCCTACGGTTGCCACGAGAACTACATGATGGACCGGGCCGTCCCCTTCTCCCGGGTGATCGAAGGCGTGGTTCCGCACTTCGTCTCCCGCACCGTCTACACCGGTTCGGGCAAGATCGGCACCGAGACCCCGGCCCTCGACGCCAGCACGGTCAAGTACCAGATCTCCCAGCGGGCCGAGTTCTTCGAAGAGGTGGTCGGCCTCGAGACCACCCTCAAGCGCCCCATCGTCAACACCCGCGACGAACCGCATGCGGATCCGAAACGATTCAGACGACTCCACGTCATTGTGGGCGACGCCAACCTGGCCGAGATCGCCACCTTTCTGAAATTGGGCACCACCGCCATCGTCCTCTCCATGATCGAGGACGACGCCCTCACCGGCCGTGACCTCTCACTGGCCGATCCCGTGCGCGCCCTGCACGAGGTGAGCGCCGATGTCGGCCTGCACCGCCCGCTCGACTTGAGCGACGGCAGCACGGCCACCGCGATCGAGATGCAGTGGGAGCTCTTCGGTGCCGCCCGCAAGTACGCGGTCGAGCACGGCCTGGCCTCACTGGGCGACGACGGCGCGGACGACGGGGTGGGGGCGCTGGTGCTCGAGCACTGGGAAGCCGTGCTCACCGCGCTCGAATCGGACCCCGACTCGCTCAGCGACACCCTGGACTGGGTGGCCAAGCGCAAGCTGCTCCTGGCCTACCAGGACCGCCACGGCTGTGAGTGGAGCGATCCCAGGCTGGCCGCGCTGGCCCTGCAGTACCACGACCTCCGCGACGACAAGTCGGTCTTCCGCCGCCTCGGTCTGCGCCGCCTCACCGAGCCGGAGCAGGTCAGTGCGGCGGTCACCGAGCCCCCCCGGGGCACCCGGGCCTGGTTCCGGGGCAAGTGCCTGGCTCGATGGCCCGACGCCGTCATCACGGCCAACTGGGATTCACTGGTGTTCGACATCGGGACGGACCCACTCCGGCGCGTCCCTATGATGGACCCACTGAAGGGAACGGCAGAGCACACCGGTGAGCTGTTGGCGCAGAGCACCGGGCCGGCTGACCTGCTGGAACGGCTCAATGCGTAGGCGGCGAGGCGCACCGGCGTTATACCGAGTGATAGATCGAGTGACGGACCGCCTCTGGAGGCGAGCGGCCCGGCACACATGAGGTGAAGGACCGCAAGGACGGGGAGCTTGATGGCAGAGCAGGAGCAAAAGAAAAAGAGTACGACCGAACGCACCTCCGAGACCGAGGAGGTCGCCGAGGCCGCGCCCGCCACCAGCGAGCGCGGTGAGAAGTTGAAGGCCGAACTGGACGACCTTCTCGATGAGATCGACGAGGTCCTCGAGGACAACGCCGAGGAGTTCGTCCGCAACTACGTGCAAAAGGGCGGGCAGTAGCCCCGGTGGCGCTCCCGGTCTTCCCCCCCGAAAGCGATCCGGGGCCTGATTTCGTGGGCATGCTGCGGATGACCGCGCCCGAAGTGGCCGCCATGACCGGTCCGGTCGGTGGCCTCGGCGCGGCCGGCATCAGTGCCGGCGGCGGTGGACCGGGCAGTGTGGCCGGCTCGGTGGCCCACGCCACCACGGTGGTGGCACTGCGCTACGCCGAGGGCGTGATCATGGCGGGGGACCGCCGCGCCACCGCGGGCAACGTCATCGCGTCCAACGCCATGGAGAAGGTCTTCCCGGCCGACCGCCATTCCGCCGTGGCCATCGCCGGCTCGGCCGGTCCGGCCATGGAGATGGTGCGGCTCTTCCAGGTCCAACTCGAGCACTACGAGAAGGTGGAGGGTTCGACCCTCTCCCTCGAGGGCAAGGCCAACCAGTTGGCCCAGATGGTGCGGGCGCACTTGCCCATGGCCATGCAGGGTCTGGCCGTGGTGCCGCTCTTCGCCGGCTACGACATGGCTCGGGGCATCGGTCGCATCTTCAACTACGACGTCACCGGCGGCCACTACGAGGACACCGACTTCCAGGCCACCGGGTCCGGTGGGCGCGACGCCCGGACCACCATCAAGCTGGGCTGGCGCGAAGGCCTGGCCCGCGACGTGGCCGTCGACCTGGCCATCGATTCGTTGTGGGAGGCGGCCGACGAGGACTCGGCCACCGGCGGGCCGGACCTGGTGCGCGGCATCTATCCGATCGTGGCTCAGGTCGATGCCTCGGGTTACCAGCAGCTGGACCAAGCCGAGGTGACCGAGCGCTTCGCCGCGCTCATCGAACGTAAGCGGGCCGAGCGAGAGCCGCTGGCCGGTGGGTCTGATGGAGCGCCCTCGTCATGAGCATGCCGTACTACGTGGCGCCCGAGCAGGTGATGAAGGACCGGGCCGAATACGCCCAGAAGGGCATCGCCCGCGGCCGCTCCCTCATCGCCACTCTCTACGACGGCGGCATCGTCATGGTGGCCGAGAACCCCTCGAGCTCCCTGCACAAGATCAGCGAGATCTACGACCACATCGCCTTCGGCGGCGTTGGTCGCTACAACGAGTACGACCAGCTGCGGGTGGCCGGCGTGCGCCACGCCGACACCAAGGGCTACGCCTACTCGCGCTCGGACGTGGACGCCCGGGGCTTGGCCAACCTGTACGCGCAGTATCTCGGGAACACCTTCACCCACGAGATGAAGCCGCTCGAAGTGGAGATTCTGGTGGCCGAACTCGGAGTCGAGGGCAAGTCCGATCAGCTGTACCACATCGCCTACGAAGGCACCATCACCGACGAGGAGCACTTCACTGTGCTCGGCGGCGATGCCGAGACCATTTCCGAGCGGGTCGGCGCGGCCTACACGGACGGCTGGGACCTGGCCGGGGCGCTGAAGGCCACGGTGGCCGCCCTGAGCGGGCCCGACCGCAGCGTCGCACCGAGCGATCTCGAAGTGGCCATCCTGAGCAGGGGGAACGGCCGGCGCGCCTTCCGCCGTATCGAGGACGACGAGGCGGCGCGCCTGTTGGCCTGACCGGCAGTACGGTGGCCTGGTGGAACGCCGCATTTTCGGCATCGAGAACGAGTACGGGGTTACCTTCACTCTTCGTGGCCAGCGGCGCCTGAGCCCCGATGAGGTGGCCCGCTACCTGTTCCGCCGGGTGGTGTCCTGGGGCCGCTCCTCCAATGTCTTCTTGGAGAACGGGGCCCGTCTTTATTTGGACGTCGGCTCTCACCCTGAGTACGCCACCCCCGAGTGCGACAAGATCAGCGACGTCGTGATCCACGACAAGGCGGGGGAGTGGATTCTGGCCCAGCTGGTCACCGGCGCCCAGGCCCGCTTGCGTGAAGAGGGCATCCGCGGTGAGGTCTACCTCTTCAAGAACAACACCGACTCGGTCGGCAACTCCTACGGCTGCCACGAGAACTACCTGACCGAGCGCAACGACGAGTTCAACCGCTACACCGAGGTGCTCATCCCGTTCCTGGTCTCGCGCCAGATCTACGCCGGGGCGGGCAAGATCCTCCAGACCGCCCGCGGCGCGGTCTTCTGCCTGAGCCAGCGGGCCGAGCACATCTGGGAAGGCGTGTCGTCGGCCACCACCCGCAGCCGGCCCATCATCAACACCCGGGACGAGCCCCACGCCGACGCCGAGCGCTTCCGCCGCCTGCATGTGATCGTGGGCGACTCGAACATGTCCGAGTACGCCACCTTCCTCAAGATCGGCACCACCTCCATCCTGCTGGCCATGCTCGAAGACTCCTCGACCGTGCTGCGCGACCTGACGCTGGAGAACCCCATCCGGGCCATCCGCGAGATCAGCCACGACATCACTTGCCAGCGCCGGGTCCGCCTGGCCAACGGCCGCGAGATGCGGGCCCTCGACATCCAGCAGGAGTACCTCGAGCGGGCCATCAAGTTCCGCGACCGCAAGGGCCTGGCCCCCGAGGAGGACATGGCCCTCGAAATGTGGCAGCACTGCCTCAAGGGGCTCGAGTCGGACCCCACCTCGCTCTGGCGCGAGTGCGACTGGGTGGCCAAGCACCGCCTGGTCGAGCAAATGCAGGCCCGGCACGACCTGCCCCTGGCCCACCCCAAGGTGGCCATGATCGACCTGATGTACCACGATGTCGATCGCAGCCGGGGCCTGTACTACAAGCTGCAACAGCGCGACGAGCTGGACCGGACCTGCACCGACGAGCAGATCAACGAGGCCATGACCTCACCGCCCGAAACGACCAGGGCCCGGTTGCGGGGCGCCTTCGTCAAGCGGGCCAAGGAGCGCCGCCGGGACTTCACGGTGGACTGGGTCCATCTCAAGCTGAACGACCAGGCCCAGCGCACCGTCCTGCTCAAGGACCCCTTTAAATCGCATGACGACCGGGTGGAGCGGCTCATACAGTCGCTCTAGCGGCACCGTACAGTGAGGGCACATGTTCAATCTCGACCCAGGAAAGCTCCTCATCATCGCCGTGGTGGCCGTGATCCTGCTGGGGCCGGACAAGCTGCCCCAGGTGGCCCGCCAGGCCGGTGGGGCCTGGAAGACCTTCAACGAGTTCCGGCACCGGATGGAGTCAGAGGTGCGCGGGTCCATCCCTGACCTGCCCTCCAGCGCCGAAATCGCCCACCTGGCCCGGTCGCCCACGGCACTGCTCAACCGCCTGTCCGAGATGGGTGGCCCCGAGGCCAAGGCGGCCGAGGCCGAGTCGGCCCACGGGGCCCTGCCCGACGGCGCCCCGATCGAGCCCTTCGCCACCCCGGATTCGGCGGCCGGCGCGGCCAATGGCAACGGCCATGGCGAGCACGCGCCGTCGCCCGCGTCCGACCCAGTTGAGGTGGCCGGCTTCGGCGACCCCAACCTGAACTAGGCCGGATCGCTGCGCACCATGGTCCTTCCCCTTCTCGGCACGCGCAAAGGCAAGCCCTCGCCCGACGCCATGACGCTGGGCGAGCACCTGGGCGAGCTGCGCCGGCGCCTGATCATCTGCGTCCTGGCCTTCGTGGTAGCCGCCCTGGTGGCCACCTTCGACTACGAGGCCATCTTGCATTTCTTGATCCGGCCGCTGTGCAACGTGGACCACGCCACCTTGAAGAACGGCGGCTGCAGCCTGTACGTGACCTCGCCGCTGGACGGGCTCTCGCTCCGGGTCAAGATCGCCATGTTCGGCGGCCTGGTGCTCTCGTCGCCGGTGATCTTGTACCAGGTCTGGCGCTTCATCACGCCCGGCCTGCAGGCCCGCGAGCGCAAGTACGCCATCCCGTTCGTCACCGCTGCCTTCGTACTCTTCCTGCTCGGCGCGGCCACGGCGTACTACACGTTGCCGCACGCCCTGGGCTTCTTGAAGTCGGTGGGCGGGCCGAACCTCCAGGAGATCTACGACCCCATCCCATACCTCGGGCTGATCCTCTTGATGATGACCCTCTTCGGGCTCACCTTCGAGTTCCCGGTCGTCCTGGTCTCGCTCGAACTGGCCGGCGTGGTCACCCCGGCCCGCCTGCTGCGCTCGTGGCGCTGGGCCACCATCATCATCACGGTGGTCTCGGCCGTGGCCACGCCGAGCTCTGACCCCTTCTCCATGCTGGCCCTGGCCGTCCCCCTCGTTGTCTTCTATTTCCTCTCCATCGGCATCGGGAAGCTGCTCGGGCGTTGACCGCGTCCCCGTGGCCCGTCCATGCGACGGGTGGGGCGGCGGCCTTCGAAGCCCTGCTCCCGTTCCCCCCCGACGAGTTCCAGAGCGACGCCTTCGCCGCGCTCGACGCCAACCACTCGGTCCTGGTCTCGGCCCCCACCGGCTCGGGCAAGACCCTGGTGGCGGCCTACGCCGTGCACCGGGCCCTGGCCGCTGAGGGCAAGGCCTTCTACACCACGCCGCTCAAGGCCCTGTCCAACCAGAAGTACAACGAGCTGGTGGCCACCTACGGGGAGGCCCACGTCGGCCTGCTGACCGGTGACACCGCCATCCGGCCCGAGGCACCGGTGGTGGTCATGACCACCGAGGTGCTGCGCAACATGCTGCTGGCCGGCTCGGACCTGCTGGCCAGCCTGCACACGGTCATCCTCGACGAGGTGCACTTCATTCAGGATCCCTACCGGGGCGGGGTGTGGGAGGAGGTGATCGTCCTGTCGCCGCCGGCCATCCGCTTCGTCTGCCTGTCGGCCACGGTCAACAACGCCACCGAGCTCGGGGCCTGGCTGCGCTCGGTGCGGGGCGACATCGCGGTGATCGTGGAGCGGCACCGTCCCATCGTGTTGCGCCACCACTTCGCCGCCCACCGCCGCGAGGACGACGAGACGATCCTGGTGCCGCTGCTCACCCCCGGGGGACAGGCGGCCAAGGAGGGCCAGCGCATCGACGCCACCGTGCGCCGGGCCCTGCAGGGCCGGCCCCCGCAGTGGCAGCAGCGCGGCCACGGCCCCCGCCTGCCCTATCGCACCCCCCAGCGCACCGAGCTGATCCACGAGCTGGACGGGCTCGAGATGCTGCCGGCCATCGTGTTCATCTTCTCGCGGGCCGCCTGCGACGACGCGGTGCGCCAGGTGGTGCGCGACGGGGTGCGCCTGACCGACAGCGCCGAGCGGCTGGCCATCGCCGAGATCGCCGAGCGCCGGGTGGAGGCCCTGGCCGACGAGGACCTCGATGTACTGGGCTACGACGAGTGGGTCGAGAGCCTGTGCTGCGGCGTGGCGGCCCACCACGCCGGCCTGGTGCCCCTCTTCCGCGAGGCGGTCGAGGAAGCCTTCGCGGCCGGTTTGCTCAAGGTGGTCTTCGCCACCGAGACCCTGTCGCTGGGCATCAACATGCCGGCTCGGTCGGTGGTGATCGAGCGCTTCACCAAGTACGGCGGGGCCGGGCGGGCCACCCTGACCTCGGGGGAGTACCTCCAACTGACCGGCCGGGCCGGGCGCCGTGGCCTGGACGAGGAGGGCCACGCCATCGTGCTGTGGTCAGCCGAGACCAACTTCGCCGAGGCGGCCCGGGTGGCCGCGGCGGCGGCGCCCGACCTGCGCTCGGCCTTTCGGCCCACCTACAACCTGGCCGTCAACCTGGCCTCGCGCTTTGACCGGGGCACGGCCGACGAGGTGCTGCACCGCTCCTTCGCCCAGTGGCAGGCGCACAAGCCCGACCTGCTCTCACGCCAGCTGGGGCACCGGGTGGCCGTGCTCGAGGCGCTGGGCTACATGCACCACTGGAACCTCACCCCGGCCGGGGAGCGACTGGCCCGGATCTACCACGAGTCCGATCTGCTGGTGGCCGAGGCACTCGACACCGACCTGTTGGAGGGGGCCGAGCCGGCCGTGCTGGCCGGGGTCCTCTCCGCCGTGGTCTTCGAGCCGCGCCGGGCCCGGCGCATCGGCGGCTCGGGGCCGGCCGCCGGCCGGGGCCAGGGTCGGGGGCGCCCCGGGGGGCCACCTAAGCGGCCCGCGCCCAAACGAGCGCCGCTCCAGGACCGCCTGGGCGACAAGCGCTCGAGCGACCTGCGCCGGCGCTGCGAGGTCCTGGTCGAGATGGGGGAGCGGGTCCGGATGGTCGAAGAGGACCTCGGGGTGCCCCGCACCCGCCAGCCCTCGCCCGGCCTGTCCACCGCCATCACCTCGTGGGCCCGGGGCGCTTCCTTCGGCACCGCGCTGGCCGTGGCCGCTCGCGACGTGGGCGAGCTGGCCCCCGGCGACTTCGTGCGCACGGTCAAGTCGGTGGCCGACCTGGTCCAGCAGGTGACCTACGCCTCGGTTGATCCGGCCATTGGCCGGGCGGCCCGGGAGGCGGTCGACATGCTGCTGCGCGGGGTTGTGGCCGGGGGGATGCCGGTCGCCTGAGGCGGCGCGACCCATCCGCGTGCGGCCACTCGGTGCCGTTCTATGGTGGTCCGGGCATGTTCCCGTACGTCGAAGAGCGCTTCACCGCGGACGAAGAGACCATCCTTCGCCGCTATGTGACCAACCTGCATCTGCCGGTGTTTGCCCTGGTCAACCTGCCCGAAGTGGTCAAGGGCGCCCTCTTCGCCCGCTACTCGCGCTCGCCCAAGAGCCTGCGCCGGCTCTTCCTCGACGAGTTCGTCGGCGACCTCGACATCTCGGGTGACGCGTCGGTCGACGCCACCGTCGGGCTGGAGCGGGCCGAGTCGCTCTACGAGAAGGTCTTCGTCGAATACGGCGACGACTCGGTGGCCCAACTGGGCGGCGTGCACCTGGCCTGCGAGCAGTCGTCGAACATCTTGTCCAAGGTGCTCGAGTGGGGTCGCCTCATGGCCTACCTCGAGCAGTCGACCCGCTACATCGCCTACAACGTCCGGCTGCCCGACTCGGGCCACTACCGCTACTTCCGCCCCACCGAGATCCTCGACTCGCCCATGGGTGCCCGTTACGTCGGCGACATGGACCGCGTCTTCGACACTTACGGCGAGTTGCTGCCGACCATGCAGGCCTGGGTGGGCGAGCAGTTCCCCCAACAGGCCGGCGACAGCGACTTCGTCTACCGCCAGGCCACGCGGGCCAAGGCCCTCGATGCGTTGCGCGGCCTGCTGCCGGCCGCCTCGCTCTCCAACATCGGCATGTACGGGACGGGCCAGTCCTACGAGCAGTTGCTGCTGCGCATGCGGGCCCACCCCTTGCCCGAGGCGCGCACCTACGCCGACATGATGCTCGAAGAGTTGCGCAAGGTGATCCCGTCGTTCCTCCAGCGCGTCGACGTGGCCGAACGCGGTGGGGAGTGGACGGCCTATCTCTCCGCCACCCAAGCCGACACCGCGGCCATGGTGCAGCGGCTGTGGCCCGACCCGGCCGACACCGCCGCCACCGAGGACGAGCCCGAGGTGACGCTGCTCGACTTCGACCCCGACGGCGAGGAGAAGATCCTGGTGGCCGCCTGTTTCTCGCACCTCGAGTGCTCGGAGCGCCAGGCCGCGCTGCTGGTCCGACGGCTCAGCCACGACGAGCGGGTGGCCCTGCTGGCGGCCTATGTGGGCGACCGTCGCAACCGGCGCCACCGTCCCGGCCGCGCCTTCGAGCGCACCGACTACCGCTTCGAGTTGGTGACGGACTACGGCGCCTTCCGCGATCTGCAGCGCCATCGCATGTTGACCATCGAGTGGCAACCACTCGGCGTGGCGCTGGGCTACGACATGCCCGAGATCGTCGAGCAGGCCGGGCTGGGGGAGCACTACGCCGATGCCATCAATCGGGCCGAGTCGCTCTACCGCGACCTGGTGCCCGAGTTCCCGCACCAGGCTTCCTACGCGGTGGCGCTGGCCCATCGCATCCGTTACGTCATGCAGTGCAACGCCCGCGAGGCCATGCACCTGATCGAGCTGCGCTCGGGCGCCCAGGGCCACCCGGCCTACCGGCGGGTGGCCCAGCAGATGCACCGGGCCATCGCCGAACACGCCGGGCACCGCGCCCTGGCCGAGGCCATGGCCTTCGTGGACCAGGGATCGACCGATCTCGAGCGGCTCGAATCGGAGCGGCGGGCCGAACGCCGCCGATCCGAAAAATCTGCAACGCACTGACCAGGAACTACCGCTATCGGCCCTGGTGGGAGGGCTTGAATTCTCCTTGACGCGACCCCTCGCGCGCTGCGTAATGTACGGCGCAGTCCCAATCGCCCTAATGGAGACACCGGCCTCGCCGCTGGATGCGCTCTGAGGGGGGGATGCTGTGAGAGGCGGAGGGTGGGCCCTGGGGGTCGAGTAGAGAACGCCTTGCGAGCCGGTGCGGCCGGTCTCGCAAGATGGTGCCAAAGACCCCAGGGCCCGACCGCCTGAACAGCCCTTCTGCGCCCTCTCGGGCCGTGCCGCGCTGCAGCCGCTCAGGCTCGAGATGGGGGCCCAAAAGCGATTGCAGGCCCTTATCGACCGTCTATGCTCCGGCGGCACATGGCGACCAAGAAGAAGGACATACCCGAAGAAATCGAAGAGAGCGAGGACCTCCAAGAGGTCGACGAGCTCGACGAGGACGACATCGAGGCTGATCTCGACGACGACGACATTGATGTTGCTGTCCTCGATGTGGACGCCGATGACGTCCTCGATGACACCCTTGACGTGGACGACGAGGAGGCCGACGAGACCGGGCTCGAGGTGGCCGAGATCCTGACCGCCTCGCCGGCCGCCGTGGTCGAGAAGTCCGGCGAGCCCGAGGACGAAGAGGAAGAGGAAGAGCCCGACGACGAGGATGTCGAGGCCAGCCTCGACGTCATCCTCAAAGAGCGCCTGGTGGTCGAGGACGAGCCCGAGGACGAAGAGGCCACCGACGCCGAGGACAAGACGGAGGGCAACGAGCGGGTGCTGCCCAAGCAGCCCGACGAGTTCGTCTGCCGTTCCTGCTTCCTGGTCAAGCACCCCAGCCAGCTGGCTGACAAGAAGAAGATGCTGTGCCGGGATTGTGTCTGACGAGACTGGCCCTGAGGCCGGCGAAGCCGACGAGAACCCCCTGCGCCGTGCCCTCGACCTCTTCGTGTTCGCACCGGTAGGCCTGGCCCTGACTGCGCTCGAAGACCTGCCCGGTCTGGTGGCCAAGGGCCGCCAGGAGATCGCCAATGCCCGCGTGGTGGGCAAGTTCGTGGTCGGCCAGGGTCAACGGGAGGTCGGGCAGCGCCTGGGGGATCTCCTGGGCCGGGGCAACGGGCCCACGGCCACCCCCGAGCCCGCCACGCCGACGTCGGCGGGGGCGCCCGAAGATGGCGCCACAGCCGCTCCTGCAGCCCCTGTAGCCGCGCCCAAGCCGGCTGCGGACCCAGCCGACACCGATCTGGTCGAGCGGGCCCTGGCCGGCTACGACACCCTCTCGGCCTCCCAGGTGGTCCGCCGGCTCGAGAGCCTGGGTCCCGACGAGTTGCGGGCGGTGCAGCGCCACGAGGCCTCGCATCGCAACCGGCGCACCATCCTCAATCGCACCAGCCAGCTCCTCAACGAGGACGCGGCCCCCGCCACCCCGGCCACCGAGTAGCGCCGGCACCGCATGGAGGCGGCCCGCCTGGCCCGACCGGACGATGCGCTGGCCTGCCAGACCCTGCTGGAGGGGGCCCTGGCCACCGTGCGCACCCAGCGGGGCGGGGCGGCCCTGGCCGGGGAGATCAGCGCCGGCACCCTGATCGAGCACTGGCTGGTGCCGAGCGACCAGCTGGCCCTCTACGTGGGCGAGTTCGGTGGCGCCGTGGTCGGATTGCTGGCCGTGTGCACCTTCGTCCGCCCGGGCGCCGAGGCACCCAGTGGCCAGGTCGAGTGTTGCTACGTGGAGGAGGAGGCCCGAGGGGTGGGCGTGGGCTCGGCCCTGATGGAGTCAGCCGTGCAGTGGTGCCAGGCCGCCGGCTGCGCCGACATGGACGCGCGGGCCCTCCCGGGCGATCGAGCAACCAAGCAACGTCTCGAAGCAGCCGGCTTCAGCGCCCGGCTGCTGATCCTCAACCGCCGGTTGCGCTGACCCGACGCTCGGTGGTCCGGCGGGGCGGCGGGGGCGGGATGCGCAACCCGAGCAGCTTGGCCAGGGCGGGCACCGAACCAGAGGCATGACGGGCCGCCTGTTGGGCCACCTCGTCGTTGGGGATCCCGGTTGGCTTGACCGTCCGCCGGACCGGGGAGGCCACCACGGCATCGAGCAGTTTGAGCCAGTCCTCGGGGGTCAACTCGGCCGTCATGGCCTCACCGGCCGAGGCGGCCAGGCGCACGGCCAGATCAGCCGGGCAGCGGGCCCCGGGCTCCGGCGGCCGGATGGACGCCTCAACCGCCTGGAGCACCCGGCCGTCGTTGAGCGCGTTGGTGATGCGGGCCAGCCACTCGTCGCGCAACGCCGTGGTGCGCTCGGCCAGTGACTCCTGCAGCGCCTTGGCCATGGCCCGGCCGTCATCGTCCAAGATGACGGTGCGCGAGGCGGCCACCACGGCCCGCAGCTCGCGCAGGCGGTACTCCTTGCCCTGGGTTTGGGCCACCGAAGCCCGGTCCTTCCAGTCGGCCAGCTTCACGCCGGGCAACAGTTCTTCGGCCATGGCCAACAAGGCGTCGTTGGAGGCACCGGGCTTGCCGGCGACCCGAGCGGCCTGGTTCTGGGCCTCGATGGCCTGACGGACGGCCGGCAGGCCGCCGCGCAGGAGCTGCTCGGCCACGGGGATCTGTTCGGGCCGCAAGGTGGCCATCAGAGCGTTGCGGTGCACGGTCGACGTGGGCACCGTCGGGCGTTCACCGCGGCTGGGGCGACCCTCGTCGCCCGGGCGTCGCGTGGAGGGGCGACGGGGACCAGCCCCGCCAGGTCCGGCACCCCGGCCGGCGCCTGCTCCCTCGCGCGGGCCCCGGTCGCCACCACCCTCACGGGGGGCGCGCTCGCGGCCAGCGCCGGGCCGCCCAGAGCCAGCACGACCTCCGGGGCCGCTTCGGGGCGGTCGATTCAAGTTCTCTTCGCCGTCATCACCCTCGTCGCGCCGACGACGCTTGCCGCCGCCCGGCGCCAGGATGACGGCCACGTCAGGCGCCCGCTTCGGGGTGCCCTTAATCTCAATGCGACCCTCGACCTGGTCAGGCGAGCGCACCGGCTTGGCCGGTCCGAGCGACAGCACCTCAATGCCCTCGAGACCGATCTCCACCTCGGCCCGCATCACCGCACCGACCGCCTGGCCCGTAGGCACCAGAGCGGCGTCGAGGACGCCCTTGGGCTGGCGGGCACCCGCGGCGCGCCAGGTCCAGGACCCATCAGCGACTTGGCTGGTCAACTCGATATCTATGCGGCGCGACATGCGGCGGACACGCTACCTCGCCTGGGCTCGGTCCCCGTCCGGGGACCCCGAGCTGTCACCACCTGATCGCATTTCTCGACGCGCGGCCGGGGGGCTCCGCGCATCCCGTAACATGACCCGGCGCGCCTGCGGCCGCCCGCTGCGGTGGCCGATGCGGCACCAAATTGAGGCTGCCAGCAGGGCGGGCGCACCCGTTCAGGAGGAACCCCCCATGCACGACGACGATACCGAGCAGCCCGGTTCATCCGGGCCGGCCGAAACCGCGGCCTCACCATGGTCCTCGGTGGCGCCAGCCGGCGCCGAGGAGGGCGCCGGCGAGACCACCGGCGCTGGGCCAACGAGTGCCGACACCACCAGCACCGAGCCAGCCAACCCCCAGCTCCCACCACCGATCCCACCGCCTCTGCCGCCACCGCCACCGCCGACTGCCCCCTCATGGCCGCTTCCTCCGGCCGGAGATGCCCCGGCACCGCCAGTTGGTCCTCCTCCCTTCGCCGTGCCGGGCGCGGCGACGCCCCTGCCGCCGAGCCTGACGCCCAGTACCCCGGGCACCCCAGGGAGTCCGGGCAAGTCTCGACAGTGGATCGGTGTGGCCCTTATCGCCGCCGTGATCGGCGCCCTGGTGGGCGCCGGCGTGACGGCCATCGCCGACCACAACGGCAATAGCGACGGCAACGTCACCATTCATGAGAGCAATGCCGCCCCCGGCGCGGCCACCTTGGGCAACGTCAGCATCGTGGCCCTGGTCAAGAAGGTCGAGCCGGCCGTCGTCTCCATCGATGTGAAGGCCGACGGCAGCGAGGACCAGGGCACCGGCATGATCCTCACCGCCAACGGCGAGGTCATCACCAACAACCACGTGATCGAGCTCTACACCCAGAGCGGCAACAGCGGCACCATCACCGTGACCGAATACGGGCAGACCAAGGCCGAGCCGGCCACGCTCATCGGCTTCGACGCCACCAAGGACGTGGCACTGCTGCGCATCACCAACGCCTCCAACCTGCCCACCGTGACCTTCGGCAGTTCGACCAAGGCCGAGGTGGGCGACGCCGTCGTGGCCATCGGGAACGCCCTGGGCCTGGCCGCCGGCACCCCGACCGTGACTCAGGGCATCGTGTCGGCCCTGGGCCGCTCGGTCACCGCCGGTGGCGAGGGCACCAGCCAGGAGAACCTGCAGAACCTGATCCAAACCGATGCCGCCATCAACCCGGGCAACTCGGGCGGGCCGCTGATCGACACCGCCGGCCAGGTCATCGGCATGAACACCGCAGTGGCCGGCACCAGTGACGCCGGCCAGGCGCAGAACATCGGCTTCGCCATTCCGATCGCCCAGGTGGAGTCGCTGATCTCCTCGCTCCAAAAGGGCGGCACCCAGACGACCGGCGGCGGCTACCTCGGCGTCGACATCACGACCATGACGTCCTCCTTGCGCCAGCAGTACGGCTTCACGCCCACCGCCGGCGCCGTGGTGCTCGACGTGATCCCGAACTCGCCGGCGGCCAAGGCCGGCCTGGCCCAAGGCGATGTCATCGTCGACGTCGGCTTCACCGCCATCACTTCGGCCGAGCAGCTGCAGAACGCCATTGAGAAGGACAAGCCCGGGCAGAGCATCACCATCACCTACTACGAGGGCACCAACAAGCACATGGCCACGGTGACGCTGGGCAACCAGGCCGAGGCCCAGCAGCAGGAGTCGAGTGGGTCCAGCGGCAGTCTGGGCGGGGGAGACTTCCCCGGCTTGGGCGGGGGCTGACCCAGCCCGCCGCCTGACGACTCAGGCCGGGATGTCGAAGTTCCGGTCGGGGTGGGCCGGCGGGAAATTCATGGGCTCAGTGGGCTGCCACCCGCTGGCCTCGATGTCCTCGAGCACGTGGGCCATGTTGTAGGTGTCCTCCTCATAGGAGAACTTGCCGCTGCCGGCGTAGATCAGGCGCGAGTAGCCCGACTGGCGGTAGGGCGTGCCGTCGGGCTTGTTCACCGGGAGGATCTGGGTCCACTTGACCACCACGTCGTTGCCCTCAATGGCGGTGAATTCGACCGGGAACTTCCAGTCCTCCATGCCGACCATGGAGTCGACCAGCCAGTGGGCGATGACGTCACGCCCCTCGAGGCGGCCCCAGGCCCCATCGATGTAGACGGCGTCCTCGGTGTAGAAGTCGGCCAGGACACCGAAGGCATCGGGCTCGAGCCCCTCGTCGATGCGCCGGCGCAGTTCGTGGTAGCGGTCGACCGTTTCCTGCACCTCGGCTCGCGGAAAGCTCTTCTGTTCTGGCATGTGACCCCCTGGGTTGTCAGTCGTCGGCGCGCTTGGTGCCATCGGCACCGTAGGCGGCCCGGCAGGCCTCGAGCTCGCGCAAGGCGGCCGCTCGGTCTTCGAAGCCCAGCACCTCGGTCGACTTCGACGGTTCGAGGTCCTTGTAGATGCTGAAGAAGTGCTCGATCTCGTTGCGGAGGTGCTGGGGCACGTCTTCGAGATCATGGGCCCCGTCCCACTGCGGATCGTGCTCGAGCACGGTGATGAGCTTGGCGTCCTTGCCCGCTTCATCGCGCATGAAGAACACGCCCAGGATGCGGGCCCGGACCACACAGCCCGGGAAGGTGGGATCGGTGACCAGGACCAGCGCGTCGAGCGGGTCGCCGTCCTGGGACAACGTGTCGGGCACGAAGCCGTAGTCGGCCGGATAGGCGGTGGCGGTGAAGAGCCGGCGGTCGAGACGGATCAGGTGGCGTTCGTGGTCATACTCGTACTTGTTCCGGCTTCCGGTCGGGATCTCGATGACCACGTCGAGCACCGAGGGGTCGGCGGCACCGGGCTCGCCCGCCGCGGGCTCGCTCACTCGGGCGAAGGCCCGGTGCTGCGTCGGTCGGGGTCGATGGGGCTCATGATGCCGACCGCGTTGCCCTCTGGGTCCGTGACCACCGCGTAGCGGGCACCCCAGAAGGCGTCATAGGGCGGCTGTTGGACCGGCACACCGTCGGCGGCCAGCTCGGCCACCAGGTCGTCGACCTCCTGGCGCCCGGCCACCTTGAAACCGAAGACGACGCCCGGCCCACCAGGCCAGCCGACGTTCCACTGGCTGGCGAAGGTGGTGCTGTCGAGATCGATGTCGATGGGCAGCGCGTCGGAGTGCTCGGCCGAAACGTGGTGGCGGTCCCACATGTCGCCGGTGGGCTCACCGAAATCCACGCCGACCCGGTTGTAGAAGGCACGGGTGGCGGCCATGTCGCTGACAATCAGGTTCAACTGGTCCAGGCGGATCGACGGCGTCACGGGATCCACCGTAGTGATTGGCGACTTCAGCTGCTGGCCGGCCCGGCGAAGAACGCGTTGGACGGCGCCAGGGCGGCCGTCAGCGCCTCGGCCACGGTGGGTCGGTCGGCCTGACCCGCGGCCAGAGCGCCCACGGTGGCCTGGCGGTTGTTCTCGAAGACGGCCTGCTCGTCGGCGGCGGCGGGGTTGACCCACGCGGCGGCGATCAGCAGCAGCTCGGCCGCCGCCGCGGGGTCGATCACGCCATCGCGCACGGCGTCCATCACCCCGGCCGCCACGCCGGCCTGGGCCGCACCCCAGGTCACACGCCCGTGGCCGTCGTTCTCGATGGGCGCCTTGTTGACGAAGAGGGTGTGGGGGCGCACGGCCACGCCGGGGACGGCGGTCACCACAAAGGCGGCGTGGCCCTGGCGCGGTGTGGCCAGGGCGGTGACCCAGGCCGTCTCGACCGCACTGCCCCTCGGCCCGAGCACGGTGTTCAGGTGCGCGGCGTCGGGGCCGTCACCGACGAAGCATTCCCCGTATTCGGTACGTGGCGTGGGCCGGCTCACGCCGGGGGCCAGGTGGTCGGTGGCTCGGCAAAGGGTTCGGTACGCCCGTAGCGGTCGGTCCGCAGGAGGTCGCTGCCCATGGTGCCGGGCGCCGTGTCGTAGGCCAGCAACCCCACGTGGCGCAGGCGTGCGCCCCGGATCGGGCTGACCCGGTGCAGGGAGTAGCGGCCTTCGAAGATGAGGAGAGTGCCCGGGGTCATGGCCAGGGTCTCGACGGCCGAGTGGTCACCACCGAGCACGGCGGCCACGGCGTCGTAGCGCTCGTCGTCGGCCTGTCGGATCCGCGGGGCCACCTCGAAGTCCCCACCCGCTTCGGCCGACTGGATGGCCAGCGAGACCACGAAGTCGGTCTGATCGAAGTGCCACTGCAGCTGCTCGCCCTGACCCATCACGGCCAGGTTGAGGGCACCGAAGGGATCCCCGTAGCGGTAGATCGGGCCACGATCGAGCACCGCCTCGATGAGGTCCTTCATCGGGTCCCACTCATAGAGCAGGCGCAAGAGCGAGGATCTGGGCGTGATGTCGTAGGCCACCGCGCCCACCGCGTAGTCGGCGAAGGCCAGCCGCGGGTGATCCGCCGGCAGGGTGAAGTCGGGGAACTCAAGGTAGGCCGTGCCCTGTCCGCCCGAGTGGTGAGCCCTCGGGGCCAGGGCTTCGGCGTCCGCCACCAGCCGGGTCAGGGCAGCTGGTGCGATGAAGCCACTGATCTCGGCGGCGCCGCGCTGGCGCAACTGCGCCCGGGCCGCCTCGACCATCGTCTGGTAGGCGGGCGAGTCAGGGGTGAGCACCGGGTAGCGCTCCAGGTCGACCAGTGTGGACGGATCGGCCAGCGCATCGATCGTGTCCGTGCGGGTTACCACGGCGGCACGGTATCAGCGCGGCCCGTCTTCGACGCCCCCCGGACGGCCCTGGGCCACCAGGTAGGAGGCCACGACGCGTGGGGCCGCCTGATGGCGCAGGGCCCAGGTCAGGCCACCTGGGGCGATGCGCCAACCGGAGGTCGGGCGGGGATGGAGCTGCGTGGCGTGAGTCATGGCCTCCATGGTGGGCGGCCCACCTCGCGGTCAACCCCGGTTCGACTGTGCCCGGCCGTAGACCTCAGCTCACCCGCCGACCGGCGACACGCTGATACCACCACCGGCGCCGCCACGAGAGATGCGGGTGAAGCTGCCGGCGCCGCCGAATCCTCCAGCACCACCGAATCCGCCGGCCCCGCCGATGCCACCAAGGGTGGCCGTGTTGGAGGAGGGCACGACCTGGGAGAAGTCGGCCAGGACGACGCTCTGGCCCACGTGGAGCCCGGAGAGCACCTGGCTGTAGACGCCGCCGATCATGCCCAGCTTGACCACCTGGCGATGCAACGTGCCCTGCTTGACCATCTCGACGTAGGAGGCCGAGCCTTGGGTGATCACGGCCGAGGTCGGTACCGCCACCACATCGGTGACGGCTCCGGTGGCGATGGTCAGGTTGGCCGTCGACCCGGAGAAGAGGCCCTTGGCCGAAGAGGGGAGCACGGCCATCACCGGGTACGAGTAGCCCGAGCTGTCCGCCTGCACCGGGCCCACCTGCGACACCGTGCCGGCAATAGGGCTGCTCACGCCATCGACGGCCACTTGGGCCCGGTCACCCACCTTCACGTCGGCCACCTCGGAACTGGTCAGGGTGGCCGACACCTCATAGGACTGGGTGCCGATGATGACGATGACCTCGGTGCTCGAGTTGGCCGACACCGTATCGCCCACCGCCAGACCGACCGAGACCACCGTGCCGTTGATCGGACTGGTCAGCTGGGCCTCGGCCAGGGACTGCTGGACTTCAATGAGGGCGGCCTTGGCCGAATCGATGGCGGCCTGGTCGGTGGCGATCTGCTCGGGGGTGTCGGACGCGGCACCGTCGCCTGCACCCTCGGTCGATCCGGCGCCCGTATGACTGGTCGATCCCGATGGTGTCGCGGCGGCCGTCGTGGTGGTGGTGGCCGGCGTCGAGCCACCGGACGGGGTGCTGGCGCCCGAGCCGCCGCTGCCCGTTGCGGCCGAGCCGGAACTGGCCAGGGCCTTGGCCAGGGCTGCCTCGTCCTTGGACACGGTGGATTCGTCGGCACTGACCTTCTGCTGGTCGGTCGACACCTGTTCGAGGTCGGTGGTGCAGGCGGCCGAGCTGGGCACCGTGGTCGACGTGGTCGTGGTGGTGCTGGTCGGGGTGGATGACCCGGTCCCGCAGGCCGACTGGGCCTCGGCCAGGTCGGCGGCCTCTTGCTGCTGGTCGGCGTTGGTCTGCGATTGATCGCTGGTGAGCTGTTGCTGGTCCTGGGTGATCTGGGTGGACGAGCCGCCGGTGCTGGCGGGCGCCGTGGTGCTGGTCGTGCTGCGGGTAGGGGCGGTGGTGGTGGTGGTGGTGCTCGACGAGCTCGCCGACTGGCTGTCCTCGTCCTCGGTCAGCCTGGCCTCGGCCGAATCCAGGGCGGACTGGGCCGAGGACACCGACTCGGACAGCGCAGTCGGGTCGAGGGTGGCCAGCGACTGCCCGGCCGTGAACGTCTGGCCCACGGTGGCGGTGACCGTGGCCACCTTGCCGGCCACCTGGAAGGCGGCCGAGGCGTCGCTCACCGGGGCCAAGGTTCCCACCAGGGTCAGGCTTTTCTGTACCGAGGCTCGCACCACACTGCTCAGGCGGTAGCCGGAGTTGCCCGAGCCGTCGGCGGCCCAGGCCGCGGCACCGCCCGCCACCAGGGCGACGACGACCACACCGACGCCGATCGTGGCGCGCCGGCGAACCCACCAGCGACGAGAGCCCTTGGGCCGATCAGCCATTGCCACCCGGAGAGCCACCGAATCCACCACCGGCTCCGCCGCCGAAGCCGCCGCCAAAGCCTGTCGTGCAGCTGGTGGCGCCGGTCGAGGTGATGCGGATGGTGGTCGCCGTCACGGCTCCGTTGCTGGCCGTCTGACCGAAGGCGCTGACGCAGTCCTTCACGGCCAACGCGGTGGCGGTGGTGGCCTGCGTCTCACTCAGGGTCGTGGTCTTCGACGTGGTGATCTTGAGTTTTTGGGTCTTGGGCTTGGTGACCTTGGGCTTGGTCTTCGACGTGGTCTTCGAGGACTTCGAGGTCTTGGTGGTGGTGGGGGCTCGGCCCAGGCCGCTGACCAAGATGCCGGTCAGCGAGATGGTGCTCCCACTGACGCCGGTGACCTTGCCTGAGGCAATGGCCAGGTTGGCCAAGCCAGCGAAGGTGCGCCGTCCTGCGCCGCTCCCGCCTCCGGCCGGGAAGCCACCCCCGCCGCCGGGACCACCAGCCGTGCCGGTGCGGGTGGTGCCGCCGGCGCCGCCGAAGCGGGCGGCGCCTCCACCAAAGCCACGTCCAGCCGCACCCCCGCCGGCACCCGAGCCCGTGCAGCTACCCGAGGCCGGTGCGGTCGAGATCGTGATCGACCGTGCGGCGATGGTGGTCTTGGACTTCTTGGCGGGGGTGCCCGTGACGGTCAGGCAGCTGCCGGCGGTGACGGCGCTGACCGTCTCGGCCACGGTCTGACTAAAGGTCGTGGTGCCGGTCCACGACACGGTCGTCTGGCCGCTGGCCCCCTGCACCTCCATGGAAGTGCCGGTGATGGCGGCCACGGTGCCAGTGGCACCGCCCGGTGGAGTGGTGGCCGCGTCAGCCGCCGGCGCGATCAACAGGGCGGCACACAGCGCGCTCAGCGCGAGGCCACCTCCGGCGGTCCAGCGGCCGCCGAAGCGGCGGTCGAGTCGACGTGTGTTCAACATGGGATCCCTCTCCTTGGTGTTCTGCAGGTGCATGGTCCTACTCACTCCTCAGTGCGTCGATGGGGGCAAGGTGTGCGGCCCGACTGGCCGGATAGACGCCGAACGACACGCCGATGGCCAGAGCCACCGCGATGGCCAGTGCCGTGTAGGGCGCGCTGATGCTGATGGGGTCACCGATCCACCCGGGTAAGAAGAGGGCCAGCACGATGCCGAGCAGGGCGCCCAGGGCGCCACCGAGCAGGCCGAGCACCGAGGCCTCGACCAAGAACTGGCGCCGGATGAGACGCGGGGTAGCGCCCAGCGCCTTGCGCAGGCCGATCTCGCGGATGCGCTCGGTCACCGACACCAACATGATGTTCATGACCCCGATGCCCCCGACCAGCAGGGAGATCCCGGCCACCCCGCCCAACAAGATGGTCAGGGTGCGGTCGACCGAGGTGGCAGTCGACAGCAGTGATTGCTCCGAGGTGATGGTGAAGTCGGCATCGGCCACCGAGGTGATGCCGTGCAGGGCGGACAGTTCGTGGTCGGCCTCCTGGTAGGCCGCGGTGAGGTCGTTGGCACTCTTGGCTTGAATGACGATCGAGCTCACCGCGTTGCGGCTGGTGCCGCCGAAGATGCGCTCCGCCGCGGTGGTGATGGGCACGATGGCCTGATCGTCCTGGTCGGTGGTCGAGGATGATGACGAGGACCCCGAGGCGGTCAGCACGCCGATCACCGTCATGGGCACGCCATCGATGTCGACGGTCTGGCCCACCGGATCCTGTCGGCTGAACAGCTCCGCCGCCGTGGTGGGCGCCAGCACGGTGACGGCCGCATGGTCGGTGATGTCCTGGTTGTCCAGGAAGCGACCCTGGGCCACCGTGCGATCGCGCACCGTCAGCCACGACGTGGTGGAGCCCACCACGGTGGTGGTCCAGTTGGACGTTCCGGCCGTCAGGGCCTCCGAGGAGGAGGTGAGCGGGGCCACCGCGCTGATGTCGGGGGCCACCGTCTTGGAGGACAGCGCCGTCACGTCGGCCGTGGTCAGGCTCGAGGCGGTGCCGAAACCGCCCCGGATGCCGGTGGACGAGGTCGAGCTGCCCGGCGAGATGGTCAAGATGTTGGTGCCGAGCGAGGTGATCTCCGAGCTCACCTGGGCCTGGGCGCCCTCGCCCAGTCCCACGGTCAAGATGACGGCGGCGATGCCGATGAGGATGCCCAGCACGGTCAGGGCCGAGCGCAGCCGGTGCGTGCGCACCCCGTTCAGGCCGGTGCGGAGGGTCTCGAGCCAGCTCAACGGACGCTTTCGGCGAAGCGGGGGTCGTCCTCGGTGAGCAGGCCGTCCCGGATCCCGATGACCCGGCCCGAGGCTGACGCCACGTCGGCATCGTGGGTGATGAGCACGAGGGTGCGCCCGGCCTCATGCAGCTCATCCATGAGGGCCAGCACGTCGCGGGCGGAGACCGAGTCCAGGTTGCCCGTGGGCTCGTCGGCCAGGATCATGTCGGGCTCGGTGACCAGGGCCCGGGCCACGGCCACCCGCTGTTGCTGCCCGCCGGACAGCTCACCGGGGCGGTGCTGCACCCGCCGGGCCAGCCCCACCCGACCCAGTGCCGCCATGGCCCGTTCCTTGCGCTCGGCCCGGTGCATCCCGGCGTAGGCCAACGGCAGCTCGACGTTCTGCCAGGCCGTCATGGAGGCCAGCAGGTTGAATTGCTGGAACACGAACCCGATGCGGCGGTTCCGGACCACGGCCAGCTCTGACTCGCTCATGCCGTTGACGCTGTCGCCGGCCAGGCGGTAGGTGCCCGAGGACGGCACGTCCAGCGCGCCCAGGATGTGCATGAGCGTCGACTTGCCCGATCCCGACGGCCCGATGATGGCCACGTACTCACCCTGGGCGATCTTGAGCGTGATGCCCCGCAAGGCGGCCACCGCGATCGATCCGGTCCGGTACACCTTGGTCACCTTCTCGAGCGAGATGACCGGCGGCACCTCGTCGCCCGGAAGGGACAACGTCGGGGGAGTGGCCTCTCGGGCCAGCGTGCTCATCCGCCCGCCCCGGTGAAGCCGCCGCCGCCACCGGTGAAGCGCCCGCCCCCACCGGTGAAGCCTCCGGTGCCGCCGCCCAAACGCCCTGCGCCGCCGGTGCCGCCACCGCCGAAGATCCCGGTACCCCCGGCCCCCCCGACACCCTTGAAGGTGACGACCCTCTCGACCACCTTGTCGCCCGACTTCACGCCGGCCGTGATCTGGGTCTCACCGCTCTGGGCGTCGCCCACCGTCACGTTGGTGACGACGTGCTTGCCGTTGATGACCTTGGTCACCGTGGCCTGACCGCTGGTCGGGTTGTAGGTGATGGCGGCCGTGGGAACCTCGGTGACGTTGTTTAACTGCTTGACGATGATCGACACGTCGGCGGTCGATCCGGCGTAGAGGCCCGGTGGATCGCCGGTCACATCGATCAGCACCGGGAAGTCGGCCACGTTCGAGCTCTCGCTGGCGATCAGGCCAATGGAGGCCACCGTGCCGTCGACCACGGTCGACCCGCTGGGGGTGATGGTGGCCTGATCCCCCGCGGCGATCTGTCCCACCTGGGTGTCATCCACCGTCGTGTTCACGATGTACGAACCCGTGCTGATCACCACCACCTGCGCCGTGGAAGACCCCGAATCGGCCGCCGCCGCATTGGCCCCGCCGCTGCCAGTACCCGAACCGCTGACCTGCTGGCCGACGGTCAGGCTGACCGAAGCCACCGTGCCGGCGATGGTCGAGGTCAGCGAGGCGTCGGCCAGGTTGGTCTGGGCGGTGGAGAGGGAGGACTCGGCCGAGGTCACCGAGGACTCATCGGAGTCGATGGTGGTGGTCGTGGCCCCCGAACTGCGATCGCTGCTCAAACGGTCATTGGCCGCGGCCAGCTGGGCATCCGCAGCGTTCACCTGTTGCTGCAACGCGCTGGTGTCCACGGTGGCCAGCACCTGACCTGCCGTCACCGTTTGCCCGGATTTCACGTCGACCGCGGTGACGGAGCCCGAGACGGCGAAGTTCAAGTTGGCCTGGGTGGCCGGCTCCAGCGTGCCCGAGGTGGACACCGTCTGCTCGATGGTCCCAGTCGTGGCCTTGACTACCTGGTTGGTGACGACCAGCCCGACGGCCGGGGAGCTGGCCGTGAGCCACAACCCGAGTCCGGTGCCGCCCCCGATGAGGACGACAGCCCCACCGATGATCAGCAGGAGGCGCCGGCGAGTCCGATTCTTGGCCGCCTCAGGCAGGAGCTCACCCTCCTCGTCAAAGGAGAGGTCGTCGATCGGGTCGGGTTCGGCGTCGGAGGTCGGCACGGTCGCGTCAGCGCTTCCCGGTTCTGGGCATGGAAAAAGTACAGTCGAGTCGTTTCATAGTCAGCCCAGCCCCACCTGTGAGCCCGCTTGGTGTTTTGACTCGGAGCGGGCAAAGTTCCTGGTCAGTAGCGGGGGAGGGGGTCATCGGACCCGTGCAACCGAACCCACAGAGGACGCACAGCCAGCCTTGGACCCAGCCTGAACTTCGGCCCGCACACTGCTTTTTAGAGCTGCCGCCCGCAGAGAGAGTCGTGACTCCCTTTCCACGACACCAGCGCCCTCTGCGGGTGCCGCAGCCCAGAGACACCGTTCACCCCAGCACGGTGTCTGCAGCGCCCAGGCGGGCGCGCCGGGCAATCCCGCTGCGCCCGCCTGGAGGCGCTGGGTCACATGACGAGCGGTGCAACACTGACGCCGTGACCGATTCCGTCCTGATCTCGAGCCCGAATCCCGGCGTCACCCAGCTCACCTTGCACCGGCCCGATCGGCTCAATGCCATGAACACCGAGCTGGTGCAGGGCCTGCATGATGCCCTCGACGCCATCACGCTCGACGCCGACTGCCGGGTCGTCGTCATCACCGGGGCGGGCGACGCGTTCTGTGCCGGTTTGGACCTGACCGGCTACGGGCTCCCGCCCACCGTGCCGCCGGGCGAGACCGGCACGGTGCAGCGGTCCATGGCCACCCAGCAGCACATCGCTGCCCTCATCCCGCGCCTGCGCTCAATTCGCCAACCCGTCATCGCCGCCGTGAACGGGGCGGCCGCCGGAGGAGGCCTGGCTCTGGTGCTCGGGAGCGACATCCGCATTGCGTCCGAGCAAGCCCGCTTCGCCGTCTCCTTCGTCAAGGTGGGTCTGTCGGCCTGTGACATCGGCACCTCGTGGTTGCTGCCCCGGATCGTCGGCGCCGGCCGGGCCCACGAGCTGATGCTGACCGGCCGGACCTTTGGGGCCCTCAAGGCGGCCCAGATCGGCCTGGTCACCGAGGTGGTGCCGCCCGATGACCTCCTGGACAGCTGTCTGACCAAGGCAACCCAGATCATGCAGAACTCGCCCTACGGCATCTGGATGACCAAGGAGACCATGTGGGCCTCCCTCGAGATCCCGGGCCTTGAGGCGGCCATCGCCATCGAGAACCGGACCCAGGTCATGTCGCTGGGCACGGGGGATTTCCTCGAAGCCGCCGACGCCTTCTTGACCAAGCGGGCACCCCGCTGGGCGCCCCAGACGGGGGAGTAAGGAAGGACATGGCTGAGCGGACCGTTCAGGACACGCTCGACGCCCTCGAACCGCTCGTCGGGCGGTGGCCGATGGCCATGGATGGTTCGAACTGGTCGATTGATTTCGGCCTGACCTACAACAGGGTGGAGTAGCCGAGCCCGTTCGTGCGCTGCCGGACATATATGTTCCACTTATGTGAGTTACCTATAACATATTCCGTATGGAACTGCAGGGCACGGAAGTCGAGGTGGTCTGGCAGGGGCGCCGGGCGAAAGCATTCGTCCCGGCGCTGCTGGCCGAGCGTGACCTCTCCCTCGATGCCCGGACGGCCGGCCGGGTCGCAGTTGCGGCCAGCGAGGTCGGTTATGCCGCTGACTCGCTCGAGGCCGACTTTGAACCGCTGGCTCGACTCTTGTTGCGCTCCGAAGGCGTGGCGTCCTCGTACATCGAGGGGATCAGCGCTCCCGTGGTCGACGTCGTCTTGGCCGAAGAGCACATTGGACGCCAAGAACCCCGAGCGGCCGCCTGGGTGGCAGCCAACCTCGCCGCCGTCTCTGCT
>DASXFC010000002.1:0-9048 GCA_036489775.1 Acidimicrobiales bacterium
TGACCCGGTGCCGATGGACACCCCGCTACGTCGTCAGTTCGACAAACTGGAGGGCGTGATCAGCGACATGGTTGGCGAATTCGGCCTGGCCGCGTGAAACTTGACTCAAGTGTGCCGGCTTCGACGGCCAAAGTTTTCTAGAGAGCTGATGGCTATCGCACGTGCTCAGCGCTCAGATCCCGTCTGGGCGGCTTCATTCAAACGGGTGACATGGCCGGCCAGGGCGGCGCGGCTGGTGATGCCAAGCTTGCGATACACGGCGCGCAGGTGCGAGTCGACCGTGTACGGCGAGCAGTACAAGGTGGCCGCGATCTGCTTGTTCGTCAGGCCTGTGCTCACCAGTTCGGCAATCTCTCGCTCGGCCGACGTGAGCAGCTGCCATCCCTTCCATTGAGACGGCATCGACTGATAGACGAGCGGCATTAAAGCCATCATCCGTTGTTCGATTTCTCGTGCCCCGCTCCGGGCGAGGCCCAACATCAGCGGACTGGCGTCGTCCGCCGCCGAAGTCAGGTCGATCACCCCCACAACTTGACAGTTCACGGGATCCACGATGGGGGCAGCCGCACAGCTCAGCTCGGTGAGGACCTCAGCGAAGTGCTCGCGGCCCATGATCAGCGCGGGCGAGCCCATCGCCAACGCCGTGCCGATCGCATTGGTCCCGACGGTTTCCTCGGCGTAGGCGTAGCCGGGCCCGAGCGAGACCTGGTCGAGCCGAGCACGGATCGACCGGCTGCCATCGGCACGCACCAGTACGTTGGCGGAGGCGTCGCTGAGGACCACGGACACATCGAGGGCGGCCAGGTCCGCCGAGATGCGCCGGAGCACCGGGCGGGCCGCTCGCACGAACTTCGACTCGAGCTCGGGCTCGTGTTCGGGAACGATGAGACGGTCGGGAGCGAGACCCCATGATGCCGAGCGCTGCCAGGAGGACGCTATCTCGGGCCGCAGCTCGAGTCCCCGGTCCCGCTCCAGCTCCGCCGGATCGGCCAGGCCCGGGGCGGGCTTTGTGGCCGCTGCCTGTGTAGGTCCCAAATCGGCGCTGATCGACACCGCGCGCCTCCAAGACGCTCTCGACGGCTGGGTCGCCACCTGGAGTTGTGTCAGTTCTGGCTGTTCGAGGCGCAAGATACCCGCGAACGCGGGATGGCGCTCGGGGCCTGAAAGCGCACCATCAGGTAGAGGAACGCCAGAGTCCCCTGGCGGCCGGAATCGAGCGAACGAGGAGTTGCGATGGCTGCCGAGCGATCACACCACTTACACCAGCGCTGCCCTGATAGGCACGCTGGCAACCGCCGTGACTGGCTGCCGACCCGAACGGCAATGTCGCAGGTCGCCGTCGCGACGGAGCGATCAGCCCCCATCCAGATCCAGGAGTGGAGGAACTCCGCCGATGACGCCTTCCTCCACCTCGTATCGGCCTTCGAAGCCCTGGACTCCTTTGAGACCTCGGGCGACATTGAGGAATATTCGATGTCCTTCGAGCTCGCTCTCGGCAGCGTGTGTACCGCCTTGGTTGCGCTCGACGACTACTTCGACAACGTTCGGCAGCCAATCGAGCAGTGACGAACCCGCGACCCTCACCTCGGCAACGTGTCGGCTTTGGTCTTTGAGGACCCGATGAGTCCCCTGAAATGCGGTTCCGTCCATCCAGTTTCCACCCTGTCTACTGGCTGCTGCTCCGTAGTAGGGGGGTCTACTACGGGCGTGACCAGCCATTTGACCTGCGCCAGGGGGTGAATGTGAATCTCTGCGCCATTGATGCCCGTACGATTGACGTATGGAAGCGCAGACAAATGGAGGGTCGCGACGGATCGGTTGGTCACGGCCGGTCGCTCTTCCGAACGAAGTTGATAGTGGCAACACTCCGGCCGAACTCGGAATTGTGCGCTTGCCCCCTCACGTCTTTTGGAGCGGACCCGAACGAACTTGGGACCTCCGAAACAGGCGACAACGGGTACAGGTGTACGAACTCGTTCTCTCGGAAGGTACCGAAGATGACGTCCGGCGCTTCATAAATATCGACGAACTCATGGAACTCTGGCCAGACATGCGGCTGCCGGCGCACGTGAAGAGTGCGTGGTCGGAACACCTTCGCCGAATTAAGGGGATACAGCTGGCGTGCTGACTCCTTTTCAGGAGGAGATCGCCGTCACAATCTCGGCCATAACCGATAAGAAAGGCTTTGCTCTGGCAGGAGGAGCCGCCCTCATCTCTCTGGGGCTTGTCGACAGGCGCACGCGCGACCTCGACTTCTTCACCAGCAATGCCGCCGCAGTGAACCAGACGTGCCCGTCGGTCGAAGCGGCGCTCCGATCGAAAGGGGGGGGGATGGAGGTAGTCCGTCGGATTGACGCCCCGGGGTTCGTGCGACTCGAAGTCACTCGTGGAGATGACTTTGCGAGGTCGATCTGGGAAATGACGCCCGATTCCTGCCGGTGACACAAACTGAACTTGGCCGAGTGTTGGCGACTGATGAGCTCGCCGCCGACAAAATGCTCGCTCTCTTCGGGCGCGCGGCAGCCCGGGACTTTGTGGACGTCTATACGCTCGCCGGATTCTTCGGCGAGGAGCGCCTCTCCGAGCTTGCGGCTCAAAAAGATCTCGGATTTGACCAGCGTCACTTTGCTGACGCTTTGGGTGCTTTCTCCCGGCTCGATAGAGATCTTTTCGAGGTGAGCGATGCGACGTACGAATCGATCCGGACTTGGTCCGATTCGTGGCGAACTCGCCTACTGGAGCGTGGAATTGAACACGGAATTCCAGGAGTGCGGCCGGATCGAGGCGACGATCTGGGTCTTGGTCTCTGATTTGGAGCGGAAGACGGGATTCGAACCCGCGACCCTCACCTTGGCAAGGTGATGCTCTACCACTGAGCCACTTCCGCGTGGATTGACAAGAATAGTCCGGCCGGACGACTCGGTCGATCAGCGGGGTCGCCCGCTGACCCAGGCCCACCGCCCTTACGCAGGCCCTTTGCCGCCCAAATCAGATCTCCCGACCCATCGGATCGCCCCATCAGCTGCAAAACATCCCAAAGTTGCACCCAGCGTGACCCGGCTGCCCCTATCTTTCTGGCCACCATGACGAGTTTCTTGCTGTCAGCCGGCTATCCCGCCATCTTCGTCCTCTGCATCCTCTCCTCGATGTGCATCCCCGTCGGGTCCGAGTTGGCCGTGATCGCTGGTGGTGCCCTGGCCAGCAACGCGCTGATCCACGGAGCGCACCACCACCTCGAGATCGTCCTGGTCATCGTGGTGGCCGTCGTCGGCGAGATCATCGGATCACTGGCCGGTTACTCGATCGGACGGTTCGGTGGTCGGACCCTGGTCGACAAAGTCGGCAAGTACATCTTGCTCACCCATCGGGACCTCGATCGGGCCGAGGCCTGGTTCGCCCGGCGGGGTGAGCCGCTCGTCCTGGTCGGCCGGTTCATCCCGCTCCTTCGCTCCTTTGTCTCCATCGCGGCCGGACTGGGCGAGATGGCCCTGGCCAAGTTCGTGGCCTTCACGGTGATCGGTTGCGCCATCTGGTGCACCGCCCTGGCCCTGCTGGGCGACAGTCTCGGCAGCACCTACAACCACGTCGTCAAGGAATTCAGTGACGTCGGCTACGTCTTCGCCGCGCTGGCCGTGATCGTCATTGCCCTCGCCTTCGCCCACCGCATCCGGGTCCGCCGGGCCGAGCAAGCCACCGGCTAAGAGCTCAGCCGGCCTGCCCCTGTGCCTCGAGGGCACACCCGACCAGCTCCCCCAGCGCGTCCTCCATCAACGTCGCCAGTTTGCTCAGGTCGGGCACCATCTTCCGGCAAGCCAGCAAGCCGAAGTACAAGCGGTCTAGGTAGGAGAAGATGGTGACGTTGATGCCCACCCCTTCGGCCAGCGGGCCGACCGGGTACATCGAACTCACATGACTACCGGCGCAGAACAGCGGGAAGGCGGGCCCCTTCACGCCGGACACGGTGACGTTGAAGGGCGGCGCCATGTGGTCGAACAACCGGGTGCCCGCCACCGCCCGGGCCGCCCGGGACGTGAGGGCCGGCGGGATCACCTGGGCTAGGTCGCCCACGAAACGACCCCGGTGCAGCTGCTCCTGCTCCTTGGCCACCCGGCTCGACTCGGCGATGGCATCGAGGCGGTGGACTGGTGAGGGCTCGTCCGTCGCCAACGAGACCAACATCCCCGAGACCTGGTTGCCCGGTGCCTGCGCCGACACCCCGCCCGTACCGTCGGGAGCATCCTCCGGTCCCCGGGTCGAGACCGGCACCATCGCCACCAGCGGGGCTTCGGGCAACTCGTCCCGCCCCAGCAAGTACTGGCGCAGCCCGCCGGCCACCCCGGCCAAAATCACGTCGTTCACCGTGCATTCGAAGATCCGGCGGACGAGTTTGGCATCGGCCAGCGGCACCGACGCCGTCGCGAAAGCCTTGCGGTTCGAGACCGCACCGTTCAACACCGTCCGGGGCGCCGAGAAGAACCCTGGCGGTGATTCCTCGCCCCGGCCGGACAGCTCGCGGTTGTGCGTCCCCAGATCGGCCACGGCCTCGACGCCGGCCCGCCAGGTACTCAGCGCCGCCCTCGGCTGGTGGGTCAGCGAACCGGCGGCATAGCGCAGCAACTCGGCCGTCCCCGGCAATGGCGACGGATCCCACACCGGTGGCAGCGACACCACCCGCGAGCGCGGCGTCAGGTCGAGGAAAGCAGCCAGAATCGACGCCCCGCTCACCCCGTCGAGGATGGCGTGGTGCACCTTGGCGATCAGGGCGGTCCGGCCCTCGGCCAGCCCTTCGACGACGTACATCTCCCACAGCGGACGGTCCGAGTCGAGTTGGCGACCCATGACCGAGGCCACGAAAGTGTGGAGTTCGGCCGGCCCGCCGGGTGAGGGCAGGCTGGCCCGCATCAAGTGATCGTCCAGATCGAAATCGGGATCGTCGACCCAGACCGGATGGTGCAGTCCCAATGGCACCCGCAGGGCCCGCTGACGCAACGGCGCCACCAGGTGCAGGCGTTGCGAGATCGTGCGTCGGATCTGCGCGTCGCGGGTGGTGGGCGAGAACAACGACCGCGTTCCCTCCGGCGGGTCCAAGACGAGCACCACCCCCACGTGCATGGGCGTGGTGGGTGTCTCCAGTGACAGGAAGGCGGCGTCGATGGCGGCCAGCGGCTCCATCAGCGGTCCTTCTTATCGAATCCGGCGGGCCCGGTCACGTGCCCGTATGCCCGAAGCCCCCGGCCCCCCGTTCGGCTGCGCCCAGGCCGTCGACGCTCTCGACCAGGTCGAAACCCACCTCCGCCACCGCCGTGATCACCAGCTGGGCGATGCGATCCCCACGGTTGATCACGAAATCCTCGGCCTCATCGTGGTTGATCAGGATGACCGAGATCTCCCCCCGGTAGCCCGAATCGATCAACCCCGGTGAGTTCAGACAGGTGATCCCATGCCGCAAGGCCAGCCCGCTGCGGGGCAACACCAGCCCGGCGTAGCCGGGCGGTATGGCCACCGCCACACCGGTCGGCACCAGCACCCGCCCACCCCGGCACGGCACGACGGCATCGCCCCGGGCCCGCAGGTCCAGGCCGGCATCCCCCGGCTTGGCATACGCCGGGACTGGGAGGTCGCTGTCGAGCAGGTGCAAGGGCACGCGCAGCATCGACGGACCTTAACAAGGGGTCCTGACTGGCCCTACCCCCAGACGCCCCCATTAGCATCCCGGCGGTGCTCGCCTGGATGGATCTCGAGATGACCGGTCTGGACCCCACTCGTCACGTCATCGTCGAGATCGCCGTCCTCATCACCGACGACGACCTGACCATCATCGAGGAGGGGCCGGACCTCATCGTGCACGCCACCGAGGCCCAACTGGCCGAGATGGACGATGTCGTCCGTTCCATGCACACCAAGTCGGGCCTGTTGGCCGAAGTCGAGGCCTCCACCCTCACCCTGGCCGGCGCCGGGGCCCAGGCGCTGGCCTTCCTCAAGAAGCACATCGCCGGCGAGCGCACCGTCCCGCTGGCCGGGAACTCGATCGGGACCGACCGCCGCTTCCTGGCCACCCAGCTCCCCGAGATCGAGGACTTCCTCCACTACCGCTCCGTCGACGTCTCGACCATAAAGGAGTTGGCCCGGCGCTGGTACCCCCAGATCTACCGCGGCGCCCCCAACAAGCGGGGCGGCCACCGGGCCCTGCAGGACATCCGCGAGAGTGTCGACGAGTTGGCCTACTACCGCCGGGCCCTCTTCAACCCGGCGCCGATCGAACCCACGCCCACCGACCAGGACGCGAGCACATGACCACCAAGAACGACATCCCATCCATGACCATCGACGAGGCCGATGCCGCCCTGACCGCGGCCGGCCAGATGTTCGAGATGGAAGAGCTCGAGATCCGGGGCGTGACCACCCGGACCTGGAAGAACCAGCCTCCGACGCTGCGGTCCGTGCTCGACCTGTCCCTGGCCCACGGCGACAACACCTTCTTGGTCTACGAGGACGAGCGCACCACCTTCACCGAGCACTACCACCTGGCCGCCACGCTGGCTCACCGGTTGCGCACCACTTTCGGCATCGAGCCCGGTGACCGCGTCGCCATCGTGATGCGCAACCTGCCTGAATGGGTCATCGCCTTCTGGGCCGCCACCTCCGCCGGTGCCGTCGTCGTACCCCTCAACGCCTGGTGGAGCGGCGAGGAGTTGCGCTACGGCCTCGAGGACTCCGGCTCCAAGGTCGCCTTCGTCGACACCGAGCGGGCCGAGCGCATCCGTCCCTTGCTCAAAGAACTCAAGGGTCTCACCGCCATGGTGACTGCGGATGAACACCGCACGGGCGATCACACCACCGCAACCGGCGAGCCCACACCGGCAGCCGACCAGGCCACCGAGTGGACGTTCGCCCGGGCCATGGGCGCGGTCGACCCGGCCGCCACCCCGCCCGAGGTCGAGGTCGGTCCCGAAGACGATGCCACCATCTTCTACACCTCGGGGACCACCGGCCGGCCCAAGGGTGCGGTCGGCACCCACCGCAACATCTGCACCAACCTGATGAACCTGTTCTTCTTGAACACCCGGGGTTCCATGCGCTTCGGATCCAGCGGCATGGCCGATACCGCCGAGAAAACCCAGCCGGCCTATCTCCTGTCGGTCCCGCTCTTCCACGCCACCGGCTGCCACGCCGTGATGGTCGGCAACATCGCAGCCGGCGGCAAGATCGTGATGATGCACCACTTCGATCCCGATCGGGCTCTGGAGCTCATCGAGCGCGAGCGCATCGCCACCTTCGGCGGCGTGCCGGCCATGGTTATGCAGGTGCTCGACTCCCCCAACTTCTCCAAGCACGACACCTCGTCCATCCGGGGCGTGTCCTACGGCGGTGCCCCGGCCCCGCCCGACCTGGTGCGCCGCATCCGGGCCGCCTGGCCCATCGGCCAACCCTCCAACGGATACGGCCTGACCGAGACCTCCTCGGTCACCTCCATGAACTCGGGTGGCGACTACATCGCCCGGCCCGAGAGTGTGGGGCCGCCGGTCCCGGTGACCGACGTGGCCATCGTGCCCGAGGACTTCACCGGCGACGAGCCCGATGACACCATCCCCCGCGGCCCCGACGTGCGCGGCGAACTGTGGATCAAGGGGCCGCAGGTCGTGCGGGGCTACTGGCACCGGCCGGACGAGACGGCCCAGACCTTCACCAAGGGCTGGCTCCACTCGGGTGACGTGGCCCGGCTGGACGAGGACAACTTCATCTACATCGTCGACCGGGCCAAGGACATGATCATCCGCGGCGGCGAGAACGTGTACTCGGTCCAGGTCGAGGCCGCCCTCTTCGAGCACCCGGCGGTGGCCGACTGCGCCGTCATAGGCGTGCCCCACCCGACGCTGGGCGAAGAGGTGGGCGCGGTCATCGTCCTGCGCCCGGGGGCCAAGGTCACGGCGGACGAGCTCCAGCTGCACGTGAAGGCGCGGCTCGCCGGCTTCATGGTGCCGACCCACATCTGGTTCCGCTCCGAGCCGCTGCCACGCAACCCGCAGGGGAAGGTCCTCAAACGCGAGCTGCGCGACGAGCTCGTCGCCCCTTCGGACTGAGCCGGCGCGGTTCAGCCGTCAAGCGGTTCAGCCGTCTCGGGCTGGCGTCCCGTCAGGCCGAGCACCCGGTGCAGGAGGGGCGCATCCTCGGGAACCGGGACCGCGGCCGGGAAGACGCCGATGGACCGCCATTCCTCGGCGTGCGGCGTCAACTCGTCCCATAGCCCCTGCACCAGGTCCACCGGCAGGTCGGGGTCGACGCCGATCTCCCGGGCAATGTCGTGGGCGCGCAGCGCCCTGAACTGGTTGATCTGCCAGAAGTACTCCCGCACCGGGTAGTCGCCGAACGACAGGTGTGCCACCGCGTCGAGATCGCTGACGGCCGCCGCCGCGCACGCCCGGTCCACGATGGCGTCGAAGCTCGCCCTGGGGTCGTCTCCGAGGAGGTCCCGTCGAACTTGTCCGCGCCCGCCTGGTCCATGGTGAGCCCGGCCACCATGTCGGGCACCCAGGCATCGTCGTAGGCGTGGTAGTTGACGAGGGTGCGCAGCGCCGGCGGCTCGGGCCGGACCCGCGTGGTGAAGGTGGCCGGCAGCACCATCTCCCATTGATCGGGAGTGATCTGGGCCACCACTCGGGCCAGGGCCCGATCAGCCAGCTGGAAGACGTCGCGTTCGTCCATCGGTATGCGCTCCTCGTCAGTCGTCGCGCCGCCCGCGGCGCCGCGGGCGCCATCTTCGCCCGGCGCTGTGACGACCCGGGTCCGGACGCGCAACTGCCGGCCCGACGGGCCGGCAGTTCACGTGATCAGGCCCGAACGGATCGGGTGATCAGATGGCTCCTCAGCGGTTGGGCTGGGGCGTCACCCGCAGGTAGGGCTTCAGGGCCTTCCAACCCTTGGGGAAGCGGCCCTTGGCGTCGTCGTCACTGAGGGCGGGGACGATGATGACATCGTCGCCGTCGGTCCAGTTGACGGGCGTGGCCACCGAGTAGTCGGCCGTCAGCTGCAGCGAGTCGAGCACGCGGA
>DASXFC010000037.1:0-29907 GCA_036489775.1 Acidimicrobiales bacterium
TGGGGACAGCGACGCGGCTAGTGGAACAAGGAGCCCGGCGGGTGGATCCCCCCTCAGGGGTGGGGAATAACTTGAACGCCGAGGTAGGGAATTACTTGAACGTCCTCGCCAGCTGGTGGGGAATTACTTGAACGCTGACACGGATCGTCCGGATGGGATCCCAAGGTGCCGGGATCGAGACCCGGGCGGCCCACCAAGCCCAGTTGAGAGAACAATGCGGCTCTTCACTGATCCGCACGTAGCCCAATCTGTAGCCACGGGTGTCGAATTCGGGCAAACCGAGCGGCATAGCTAGGGCTATTTGCGAGAATCTGTCGCCCTCAGAGAGGCAATCCAGTGGGTCCGACATCGAGCACGTTGGGCTGCCCTGCCGCGTAGCGGTCGGCGTCAATCTCCTGTTCCAGGACAAACTCTGGTGGCACGTAGAGGTTGTAGAGGGGGGCGGGAGCTGACGAAGAACCGGTCTGAGCCAATAGTGCGTTCACCGCTTGGCGGGCTGCTTCATTTGCGCCCTCCATCGTTGCCAGGGTGATGTTGTTCTGCACGTAGTCCGCAGCGAGGTAAAGGTTAGAGATCGCAGTCGTAGCTGTAGGTCGGTTGTACCACGACCCAACGGTGTTGATGAGGAGCGGTGTCGAGTTTGCCGCTGGACCACTTGGTCCATCTGGGTAATTGATACCGGGATCGAGAAACCAGCCGACCAGCATGTCGTCCGTGAGCTCGGTGTCACCCTGAATGTCGACCACCTGCTTAATCTGCGCCCAGACCTCGTTTGCAATCTCGTCAGGGGTGCACTCGTTGGCGGGCTTGCCATAGAGGATCCCCGGGGTGATCCAGTCGGATATATCGACCGACAGGATGTCATGCACGGCACCGTTGCCGTAGTCCGCCGATATGTTTCGTCCAGTCCAGAACTGAGCTTGCGTCAGTGACGTCAGGGCCCAGGGCGAATACATGTAGGCCGCATGACCTTCTACTGGATGCGGCTCGGAACGGTTGAGGAAGAACTGGATGCCGTTCATCCAGTCAGTTTGCAGTAGGGCCAGTTTTTCGAGATCTGGGTCGGTACTGAGAATCTCGGGGCTGAGCAGCGGCAGGATCCTTTCAACTGGCATCGCGCAGATGAATTGGTCGGCTTCAATCGTCGAGAGATGCCACGAGGAGTCGAAGAGGGTGGCAGAAACGATCCTTCCTCCTTCCAACTGCAGCGACGCCGCTCCATACGGCATCATGAACTTCACGCCGAGTGAGGTCAGGTAGGCCACCCACGGATCGATCCAAGCCTCGTTGGTCGGAGCATTGAGCACGCGGTCGGGTGCCCCGTATCCGCTTGCGAGTTTTGAGGCGCCGCCCAGTTTGGAAGCGCCGGTGGTGAGGATGAAGGCTTCGGCCATCAACCCGATGGTGTTTGTGCTGGCGACTGTGCCTTTGGCGGCAACGAGGTTGCGCGTCAGTCCTTCGGCGAGCACCTGCTGATAGACCGGTGAAAAATTCGCTGCGTTTACGAACGTCCACCAGGGCGTGAACTCCCACTCACCAAAACGCCGCGCATCGCAGCTTGTGATGTACACCAGGAGCTTCCGAACGAAATACTCCAACTCATTGGCGGGCACGCCCTTGACGACCGAGAGGGCAGCTAATAGCAACTGCTCGCCCTGAGCAACTCCCGTAAAGTTGGTCTCCAGCCCCACGTACAACGCACCCTGGCCATGATTGAGATAAAGAGCCTCCTGGGTGGCGGCGACCAAGTTGTCGAAGACACCATTGGCGTTTCCCGGGAATGGGATGCGCCGCATGGTGTCTGGGACGTTCTGGTAGAAACCCGGAAAGAACCGAAACCCGTGCTCCCCTGGGAGGTCCTTGCGGCCACCGACCCCCGTACCGGGAACCGAGATGCTGCGAGCCTTGCCGCCGAGAGCCAAGGGTTCGACAACGGTTACATCGAAGCCGCGTTCGGCTAACTCATGCGCAGCCGTGAGGCCACCGACGCCCCCGCCGAGCACGACCACGCGACGTCCCGGGATGCTCGCTCCAGCACCCCGCCAACCACTCGTCGCACCAAGCGCGGTCGCTGCAGCGCCGACCGTTGCGGCTCCGCGTAAGAAGGTCCGCCGGTCGATCGTTGGTTGTTTCAGAACCCGTTGCCCCGCCACCGCCTGCTCCCTTCGCACCCCGCTCGTCATTGTCGCCTGCGGTCTCTTTGCATGTTGGGATAACCCAACAATTGTGTCGCAGCCAATCGCATGTCGCCTCATCCGCTTCAGGTATGGGGCCTGCTTAACTGGCCGAGGCTTTCGCATCTGGTGCTGGCGTGTCTTCTCTAGCCGAGACCGGCTTCTGCGAGTGCGCCGTCCAGAATCCAGCGGCACGTGTTGATCATCACCTCGAGTGCAGCCTCGGGGTCGAGCTGGGCCACGTCGGTGAGGCTGATCACCGCCTCGAAGCCGACGACGATGATGAACGCGGCGACCAGTTGCTCCATCTGCTCGTCGCTGAGCTTGCCTTCGAGCGGGACCAGGGCGTGCCGTATTTGGATCGTGCGACGGCCCATGCGCACCGGCACCCGATCCTCGGGTGCGATCTGCTGCTGGGCAAACCAGGTGTCCGAGCCAGCCCGGGCACCCAGGCGGAACCGTGCCTGGTCATGCAGCATCATCCAGCCAATGGTGCGGGCGAGCGCATCGACGCGGCCATGGACGTCGTCGCCAGCGGCGTCGATGGCGGCGAGCGTCTCTTCGACATCTGCGCCGAACTCGATGGCCTGCCTCGAGGCCTCCTGGGCCAGGAGCTCTGCAGAGGGGAAGTACCGGTACGCCGTCGCCACCGATACCTGCGCTCGCTCCGCCGCCTCGGGGACCGTGGCCACGCGCCCTTCGCGCAGTAACTCCACTGCGGCGTCGAGGATCGCCTTGCGGGTGCGGGCCTTCTGGTTGCTCCGTTCTCGCTTCGTAATAGATTCTTCTTGACGTGAGACCATATTCTCATTATAGTACCATTATTCCAACAAGAGAGCGGGTTCATCATGAACACCGAAGCGAAGCTGGCCCTGATCCACAAGCACCTCGATGCCGAGGGTGCCGGTGACATCGAAACGGCCTGCTCGGTCTACGCCGAGGGGATCGAACACGACGGCGTCGGAGTCCCGGGCTCGCCACGCTTCGGCGTTGAGGCCGCCAAGGGGTTCTACACGTGGCTCACGGCAAACATCCGCACCACCGGCGAGAAGCCGCTCCACCAGTTCGTGACCGAAACCGGCGCCATCGTGATGGAGGCTGAGATGTCGGCCGACGTCGTTGGCGAGTTCATGGGCATCCCCGGCCATGGCCGAAACATCACCTTCCGGATCATGCATGTGTTCGAATTCGACGACTCGCTCATCATCCGTGAGCAGGTCTGGCTCGACACCGCTTCCATCATGGGCCAGCTGAGCGGCGCACCCGCCGAGGTGGCGGCCACCGCCTGACCTAGTTGTGGGGGCGAGCGGCGCCCATGCGGCTGCGCCTGTCCGCCCCACATCGAGATTCCTCCCTTTCCTGAGCAGCGCTCTTTGGCCGCTGAGCACGGCGGTATAGCTGGTCGCGCCTTTCCCCAGCATCTCGTCGCCATCCATTTCACCCCCGATATCTCAGACAGGAGACGTCATGCACCCCGCTCTGCTCAGCCAGATGAACCGCGCCCATCAAGACGACCTGGTGCGCCTCGCCCAAGGGGACAGCGCGGCCCGTACTGCGTCACCCCTCCATCACAGCCTTCACCAGACCCGACGCACGGCCCGTTGGCTGTTGTCCTTGGCCCGGCGGATCGATCCGAGTGTGGCGTCCTCGCTCTCCATCGAGCCATCGACGTTGCCCTCGTCGATCCTGCCGACGCGATAGGGGCGACATGACCGCCGTCGCTGCACACACGTACCCGCCCGCCGGCGTTGGCGCTCGGTCCACCCCCATCGTTGAGAGTTCAGAACTCCCGCCGACCACAGACAGTTGAGTCATGAATTTTTCGCTCGTCACCCTTATTCGCGCAGTCTTCATCCCCAACCAAGAAGGAATGGCCAGATGACGCTTTCCGAAAGGAACCTTCCGAGGAATCAGTCCACGCGGTCGTGGCGGATTGTGAGGCGACTCGCACCGTCCGTAATGGCGGTCGTTACACTCGCGACCTTCGGCATCTGGAGCGCTGGCGTCGCGGGGGCGAGTTCTCCCGGCTCACTGTTGTACGTGGCGCAAGGCGGTTCTGACAGCGGGTCCTGTTCGTCACAGGCCACCGCCTGTGCCACCATTTCCTACGCCCTGACTCAGGCCCCTTCCGACGCCACCATTGATGTCTCGGGGACCATCGATGACCACGTGATCATCGGCGAGGAAGTTGACACTTCGGTCACCATCACCGGCGCGAACGCGCCGGTGGGATCACCCGCTGTCATCGACGGAACCTCAAGCGGGACCGTCTTCGAAATCGATAGCGGCGATGTGACCCTCGACGATCTGACGATCCAGCATGGGCAGAACAACGGCCCCGGTGGCGGCGGCATCCTCGATGGTGACGGCCAGTTGACGTTGAACAGCGTCAACCTCACTTCTAACGCCTCGGATGGTTCCGGCGGGGGCCTTGCGGTCTTTGGCGGTGGATTGATCATGTCTAACAGCACCGTTACTGGAAACACGGCGGGGAACGGGGGCTATGGCGGTGGAGGCATCTCCATCCAGACGGCGGCAGCGCAGATCACTAACAGCACGATCTCCGGTAACTCGGCCCAGGGCGACGGTGGCGGCATCGAACTCGGTGATACCGGACAACCCGCCTACTTGACGTTGCAAGACAGCACGATCTCCGGTAACTCCGCCGACACTGGGGGTGGTCTTTACATCTACGCGGGATCGACGGATGTCGCGGTCACCACCAGCACCTTCTCGGGAAACGAAGCCGAGGGTGCGGCCATCTGGGTAGAGCCGAGCGCGGCCGTCACCGTCACTGCCAGCACTATCGCCGGCAACTACGGCAGACACCTCGACGGTGGCATCCTCAGCTACGGTACGACGGTAGTCGGCGCGAGCATCCTGGCTGACAACGAGGGCGGTGACTGTTCGGGATTGACCAGCAGCGGGTACAACTACGTTGATGATGCCACGTGCGGATTTAACAGCACCGGCGACATCACCGGGGCGAATGCCGGCGTAGGAGCCCTTGCCAACAACGGCGGCCCGACCCAGACGATGGCGCTATCCATCTCTAGTGCTGCTGCCAACGCCATTCCAGTGGGAACGAACGTGAACTCCCTACCAGTCTGCCCGCGCACCGACCAGGCCGGTAATCCAGGACCGTCGTCGGGCGAAGGCTCCTGCTCCATCGGCGCCATGGAGGCAGTCGGGCTCGTCTCGCCGATCTACACACTGTATGTCGCAGGCGGGGGAAGTAACAGCGCCAACAACTGCGCCATCCCGGCTTCGCCCTGTGCGACCGTGACGTACGCCCTCGCCCAAGCGCCACCGCTTGCCGGCGTCGTTACCATCAAGGTGTCCGGCACGGTGGACGACAATGTGTCCCTGCCGGCGAAGATGATCATCATCAGCGGAGCCGGCGCGGCATCGCCTGCCGTCCTTGATGGCACCTCGATCGCCCCCGTCATCACCACCAGCGCCGGTACGGATGTGGAACTGGACAACTTGACGATCCAGCACGGCGACTCCATCACCGGGCCCGGCGGCGGCGGAATTTACAACTTCAATGCCATTGTGAATCTCAACCACGTCACCGTCAATGACAACCAGGCTCAGCTCGGTGGTGGCGGAATCCTCAGCGTCGGCGGAACCACAACCATTCAGAACAGCACCATCTCGAACAACATCTCGGGCCTATGCGGAAATTGTATCGCAGCGGGCGACGGCGGCGGAGCACAAGAGGGCGGCGGAGGAATCATTTTCTATGACGGCAGTAACACGACCGTGGAATCCAGCACCATTTCGGGAAACACAGCAAGCGGAATCGGAGATGGCGGGGGCATCGACTCGAACGCTTCGGACGGAACGTTACTGGTCAGCAACAGCACCATCTCAGGTAACGACGCCGCCTACGAGGGCGGCGGGTTGGCTATCAACTTCGGTACCATCACCAACAGCACCATCGCCGCGAACACGGACTCCGGCGGTGGCAGCGAAGATGGGGGCATCTTCGGTTTCGGTACGGTCAACATCGGTGCGTCGATCGTGTCGGGCAACACCGGGGGCGACTGCGCCGGTACGGGCATCGTCTCGGCTGGCTACAACCTCGATTCCGACGGTAGTTGCAGTTTCCATGCCACCGGTGACATCAGTGCCGGATCGGCCGACTTGGGCGTGCTAGCCAACAATGGCGGCCCGACGCAGACTGAGCTTCCCGCTGCCACCAGTCTGGCCGCATTCGCTATCCCGACGACTACCACTTTGAACGCCATCCAAGTCTGCCCCCGTACAGACCAGCGCGGGATTGCTGGTCCCACCGCTGGCCATACCGAGTGCTCCATCGGCGCTGTCGAGGTGGTCGCGGGCGTCGCACCTACCTTCACCAGCCCAGCCAGCCACACAGTCATCTGGGGCGGTAACTTCAGCTTACCGGTGACCACGAATGGCACCCTCCCAACGCTGAGCGTCTCCACGGCCACGGCGTTGCCCAGCGGTGTGGCCTTTACCGACAATGGCGACGGGACGGGTACCCTCACCGGCTTCGTGACCCATCCGGGGACCTTTACCTTCACCCTGATGGCGACGAACGGAATCGCCCCGAATGCCACCCAGAACGTCACGATCACGGCAACGAAGCGGCCCCAGTTGGCACTAACGCTCACCTCGACCAGCGGAGCCTATGGGGCCCCCGTGACGCTCACGACCAGTGGCGGGTCGGGCACCGGCGCGGTGACCTACAGCGTCACAAATGGGACGGCGACCGGCTGCACGATTACCGGTTCGACGCTGCAAGCGACATCGGTGGGTACTTGCAACATCACCGCGACCAAGGCGGCCGATGCCAACTACCTCGTTGCCTCCTCGTCTGCGACCACGGTGACGATTAGCCAGGCTACGCAAGCGGCATTGGTGGTGACCTCGACCAGTGGCAAAGTAGGCGCGGCGTTGACCTTGACCACCAGTGGTGGGTCGGGCACCGGCGCGGTGACCTACAGCGTCACCAACGGAACGGCGAGTGGCTGTGTGGTGGTCGGCAGCGGTCCTGTCGCCTTGAGTGCTTCGTCGGTGGGTACGTGCCTGGTGACGGCGACCAAGGCGGCAGATACGAACTACCTCGTTGCCTCCTCGACGCCCACCACGGTGACGGTGAGCCAGGGAACGCAAGCGACCTTGGTGGTCACCTCGACCAGTGGGACGTACGAGACGCCACTGACGTTGACCACCAGTGGCGGGTCGGGCACCGGTGCGGTGACCTACAGCGTCGCCAACGGGACGGCGTATGGCTGTGTGGTGGCCGGCAGCGGTCCGTTCACCTTGAGTGCGACCATTGCCGGGACCTGCCTGGTGACGGCCACCAAGGCAGCGGATGCGAACTACACCGTGATCTCGTCGACGCGAACCACGGTGACGCTGGATCAAGCGGCGCAAGCAGCGTTGGTGGTCACCTCGACCAGTGGCACGGTGGGCACGGCATTGACTTTGACCACCAGTGGTGGCTCTGACGCCGGCGCGGTCACTTACACGACCACCAACGGGACGGCCAGCGGCTGTGCGGTGACCACCACCACTCCCTACACGCTGAGTTCGACCAGTGCGGGCACCTGTTCGATCACCGCCACCATGGCCGGCAACACCAACTACCTGGCCGTCTCCTCGACGGTCACCACCGTCACTTTGGCCCACGAGCTCCAGGCCGCGTTGACCCTGACCTCGACCAGCGGGGTCTATGGCACCAACCTGACGCTGACGACAAGTGGCGGCTCTGACGCCGACTTTGTCGAATACACGACCACCAACGGGACGGCCGCGGGCTGTGCGGTGAGCACCACCACCCCCTACAGGCTGAGCGTGACCGCCGCGGGCACCTGCTCGGTCACCGCCACCATGGCTGGCAATGCCACCTACGCGCCGGTGTCGTCGGCAGCGACGACAGTCACCTTCGCCAAAGCGGCCCAAGCGACCTTGACCTTGGCCTCGACCTCGACCAGCGGAACCTATGGGACCCCCCTGACGCTCACGACCAGTGGCGGCTCTGACGCCGGCGCGGTCACCTACACGACCACCAACGGGACGGCCACCGATTGTGCGGTGAGCACCACCACTCCCTACACGCTGAGCTCGACCAGCGCGGGCACCTGTTCGGTCACCGCCACCATGGCCGGCAATGCCAACTACGCGCCGGTGTCGTCGGCGACGACGACAGTCACCTTCGTGCTCCACGTCCAGGCACCGTTGACCCTGACCTCGATCAGTGGGATCTATGGGACCGCCTTGATGCTGGCGACCAGTGGCGGCACTGACGCCGGCGCGGTCACCTACACGACCACCAACGGGACGGCCACCGATTGTGCGGTGAGCACCACCACTCCCTACACGCTGAGCTCGACCAGCGCGGGCACCTGTTCGGTCACCGCCACCATGGCCGGCAACGCCAGCTACGCGCCGGTGTCGTCGGCGGCGACGACGGTGACTTTCGTGCCCTCCGTTCCGACCCCGCCGATCGGAGCCGGGTTGACCCAATCGACGCTTGTCGACTACTTCAACGATGCGGTCGCGGTGGACTCGGCTGGCGACGTCTATGTCGTTGACAGCAACGGGAACTCCGTCGCAAAGATCGCTCCCGACGGTACATCGTCATTCGTCGGATCTGGATACTCCGACCCGACCGGTGTCGCGGTCGATTCGGCTGGCAACGTGTATGTGGTGGACGCCGGTAATAGGCGAGTGGAGAAGATCACACCCGGCGGCCTTCAGACCACTGTCGGAGGCGGCTTTGTGGACCCCGACGCAGTGGCGGTGGACTCCGGCGGCAACGTGTACGTGACCGACGATCATGTCAACAACGTCTCGGAGATCACCCCGGCCGGGATTCAGACCCAGATTGAGACCGGAAGCCTGCCGGCCGGTGTCGCAGTCGATGCTGTCGGCAATGTGTACGTGGCCTACCCCGGAAACGGCGACGTCATCAAGCAGGCGCCGGACGGAGCCCAAACCACCATCGGACCATTCGAGAATCCCGTTGCCGTGGCGGTCGACGCTGGCGGCAACCTCTACGTCGGAGACTCCTACACCAATGCTGTCTACGAGGTCACGTCGACCGGCACCCAGACCACGCTCATTAGCGGATACGGCACGGTCTTAGCGGTGGCAGTGGATCTCGCGGGGCACGTCTACGTCGGCGGTACGGACGGCTCCGGCAACAATCAGGTGTTTGAGATCACCCGTGCGCCCCAAGCCACCGCGCTCGTTCCGGATTCGGCCACTGTCAACTGGGAACCCCCGCTGAGCTCCGGAACAAGCCCCGTGACCGGATACACGGTCACGGCGACGGACACGACCAACGCGGCCAACGGCGGTCAGACCTGCACGGCCGAATCCTCAAACGCGTGCACGGTCACCGGATTGACTGAGGACGATTCGTACACGTTTACCGTGACGGCGACAAACACCGCCGGTACCAGCGCCCCCTCAGTTCCGTCAAACGCCATAACTGCCACTGACGCCCCCACCATCACTTCGGTAGGTCCGAACTCGGGACCGACTTCAGGTGGCACCAGCGTCACCATCAATGGCACCGGTTTCACCTATACCACCGCCGTCGACTTTGGATCGACCCCGGTCACCAGCCTCAACGTGGTGAGTGACACCGAGATCGTTGCCAACGCACCGGCGGGCACTCCTGGCACTACTGACATCACGGTAACCAGTCCTGGGGGCACCAGTGCCACTACTGCGGCCGATCAATTCACTTATGTGGCGGCCAGTCAGGCCACCTTGGTGGTCACCTCGACCGCAGGCACGGTGGGCACGGACTTGCCCTTGACCACCAGTGGCGGATCGGGCACCGGTGCGGTGACCTATGCCGTCACCGACGGCACAGCCAGTGACTGCACGGTGGCCGGCAACGGTCCGTTCACCTTGAGTGCGACCAGCGCCGGGACCTGCGTGGTGACGGCGACCAAGGCCGCGGATGGGACCTATGCGGCGACCAGCTCGGTTGCCACCACCGTCACCTTCGCGCAGACTCCGGGCACTGTGTCGATTACTTCTATGCCGCCGGCCCCGCCGTCGATTGGTGGCACTTACGCGGTGAAGACCTCGACGAACGCGGGGGCGGTGACGCTAAGCATCGATCCCTCATCGGGCAGCAACTGCAGTATCTCCGGTTCGATGGTGACGTTTGTGCACGCCGGTTCGTGTCAGGTCGATGCTGTTGCTGCCGCGACTATCGGTGTCAGCGAGGCGAGCACGCATCAGACGGTGACGATCGCGCAGACCTCTCAGCTGATCAACTTTGCTGGACCGGCTTCAGGGATCTACGGCGCGACGGTCACCTTGTCCGCTACCGGTGGTGGTTCAGGAATCCCCGTCGTCTTCAGCGTCGATCTAACCAGCACACACGGCGCGTGCAGCGTCAGTGGTACTGACGGGACCATCCTCACCTACACCGGTGTTGGCACCTGTGTCGTTGACGCCCAGCAAGCAGGCAACGCTGATAACAGTCCTGCGAGCGAGGTCCAACGCTCCATCCTGGTAGCCAAGGCTGGCACCACCTTGATTGTGGCTCCCGTCTCTGTTGTCGGGTCCTTGCTGTCGGGTGAGATCACTCTCTCCGCCACCCTGATCTCCCAAGTCACTGGTAAAGGTATCGCCGGAGTGGTTCTGACCATTGCAGATGGCCCACTCGTGACATGCACGGCGACCACCAACGCCAACGGCGTGGCCACCTGTACCGTTTCGGTCCTGGGGGTGTTGGCCCTCGTGCTCTCACCGTCCTACAGTGCCACCTATAGCGGGGGGACCGATTACCTGGCCTCAAACGCCAAGGGCAAGGTCAACTTGCTCTGAGGTTGCGGCAGCTTAGAGGCCTCTCGGGAAAGGTGGCCCGTTCGGCCAGGTTACCCCCCGATCTCGTTTTCTTTCTCCGCGTCGATCTCGGCGTCATGTCGATCATGGCGGAGCTTCGATCCATCGGCGAGGGACGGGCCATCATGTCGGAGATCTATGAGGACGCCAGCCCGGGCACACCACTCGGCGTGCTTGACACCGAATGGTGGGCCACCAAGGCCAAATCACGTTGAGCATAAACATTCGTTCGAATTGCATCCGTAACTTGAGCAGCGCCGATACCGCAACCACCGGCCGGTTGGCCCGACGGTCTCAGTAGGTACCAAGCTTCATCGATCGCTTCCTCTCAGTTAGTTCTCATGCCGTTTTGATCCCTGTCTCATGCTGATCCGGCACCATCGAGCTGTGATGGTGGGTCGGAGCGGATGCAAAATGGCCACGCACTGCCTGGCGCCGGCGCGTTCGGACTCCTCCTGACAGGGTGATGCCCACGCTCACGAGACCATTTTTTGGACTGTGGGTGCGGTCCACCTGCGTGGTGTTCGTCCTCTGCGTCGGATGGAGTTTGGCCACGCCACTGGGTGGGGCTCCCGACGAGCCAGCGCAAATTGTCAAAGCGGTCGCGACGGTGCACGGCGAACTCTTGGGGCAGCCCACACCGGGTAAGTCCGCGGCCACTCGCACCTTCGAAGTTCCCAGCGTCTTCCAATCCATCTACTCACTGCCGACCTGTTACCAATTCAAGGCAACGGTGCCCGCCGGGTGCGCACCGACCCTGCCCTCTGGTAACCGACTGGTGCCCGTCACGTCGTACGTGGGCCGCTACCCGCCGCTCTACTACGCAGTCGTTGGTCTGCCCAGCCTGTTCACGCACTCGGAGAACGTCATCTATTTTATGAGGCTGCTCAGCGACCTGTTTGATGCACTACTCCTTGGAGCCGCCCTTGCCGTCGCCGCCACCTGGTGCCGAAGGTCGATGATGTTCGAGGGGTTGGCGCTCGCCGTCTCTCCGCTGGTCTTCTTCTATTGCGGCGTCGTGAATCCCAGTGGCTTCGAGATGGCTGGTGCGATTTGCGTCTGGACGTCCGGGCTGGCTCTGCTTCAGCAGCGTCGAGACAATCCCCCGCGGCTGCTGATCGCGATCTTCACTACATCCGGTTGCCTGCTTGAGCTCACCCGTGGCCTCTCCGTGCTGTGGATGGCTCTCGCGCTCCTTTCGCTGTTCATGCTTGATCCACACGCCTGTCGACGGCTCGTCGCCAATCGAACGCTGCAGCGCGGTCTGGCGATCCTCGGTGTAGTGGCGGTCATTGCCGTGGCCTACGTCGAATGGGCGAGAACGCTCGAGATTGTTCCTTCCACGGCACAACTCCCACCGCACTCGTCGATTGCGCACATCTCCCAGGTCATCCTGGGCGACCTGGGCGGGTACATCCAGCAACTCATCGGCGTGTTCGGCTGGCTCGACACTCCATCGCCACTCCTCACGGTCGTCTTGTGGCTCTCGGGTTTGGGATTCGTTGTTCTCCTGGCCTTGGTTGCATCGAGATCCCGCCAGAGCAAGGTCCTGCTCGGTCTGATCGTTGGATCGGTCCTCGTGACGATGGGCATCCTGCTGGTGAGCGCTGGTGCCAACAACATCGCCTGGCAAGCCCGTGATGGGTTCCCGCTCTACGTAGGAATCCCGTTAGTGGCGGGAGCCATTCTTCCCCGCGCCTCATCATTCGCTTTGAGCTCGATGACCGGTCGGCGGGTTGCCATAATGTTTGCTTTGGTCGTCGGCGTGAGTCAGCTGACGGACTTTCTCTGGGCCTTGCGCAGAAATACCGTGGGGCTCGGGTCGACGCTCAATCTCTTTGGTGCGGTCCGCCACGGCTGGTCTCCTCCCTTGGGCACCATCGCCATCGTGATCGCTGGCACCATCGCCGTTCTCACGTACGCCGGGTGGCTCTATCGGGCCATCCATCGTCGAGATTCGGTCGAGCCTGGGCTCGTTAAGACCCGGATAGGTGAGCCAAAATCGGCCATGGTGAGGGCCAACCATTGAGCTCAGTCGACGAGTCAGCGATCTGGAGCATTCGACGGCTCTTCACATGCCTCCCAGCTGGCCCCTAACTCTGCGTACTTTTCTGTAGGGATGGCCCAGAGACACGCGTCGAAGCGGCAGCGTCACCGCCGACGGATCCTTGGTGCGGCGCTCCTGGTTGTCGTGGTGGCAGCCGGAATCGCCGGTGTGCTGGCCAGTAGATCGTCGCTCTCACTTCCCAGCAGCCGAGTCGCGGCCCGGCGGAGCGGTGGCCAGGACGCCACGGGCACGGTGGCGTCGACCACGACATCGTCCACGTCGACCACTACATCGACCACGACGTCGACCACGAGCCCCGACCAGGCCACCGGCCTCTTTGCGACGGCGACGGTCGAGGAGTACCTCCAGGCGCAGGACAGCGACATCAACGCGGCCGTCTTGAACCTCGGCACTGGGCAGCTGTCGCTCTACCGACCCAGCGCACTTGAGTACACGGCCAGCATCGTCAAAGTGGACATCTTGGCCACCCTGCTGCACCAGGCGGCGCAGCTGGGAGCCGCGCTCAATGATGGGGAATCGGATCTCGCCACCACCATGATCGAGAACAGTGACGACAACGCGGCCACCGACCTGTGGGACGACATCAATCAGCAGAGCGGTCTGGCTGCGTTCAACTCGCTGATCCCACTGCCCGATACCGATCCGGGCACCGACGGGCACTGGGGTGGCACGACGACCACGGGCGCCGACCAGATCAGCCTTCTCCGCCAACTGGTACAACCCAGCAATGTGCTCACTCCGTCGGCGCAGTCCTACGAGCTGGGATTGATGGAGAGCGTGGAGGCAGACCAGGCGTGGGGAGTGAGTGCCGGGGTACCGACCGGAGTGACGGTGGCGCTCAAGAACGGATGGTTACCGCTGGAGGACGACGGCGACTGGCAGGTGAACAGTATTGGTTGGGTCGACGGCGATGGGCGCAACTACCTCATCGCGGTTCTCACCAAGAACAACGACACCGAGCAAAGCGGGATCACCACCGTCGAAGGACTCTCCACACTCGTCTGGAATGCCCTTGCCTCGAGCTGAGGGGTGACGGGTTGGCCCCTCCCAACCCTGCTTCCCCCAATCGGGATGGCACCATCCATTAGGTTGCCGGTGCGGCTCTCGAAAGAAGGCAGTGGCGGACACCACGGGGCAGTTCGGCGGACAGATGGGAGCGATAGCCGAGACGGCGCCGTCGCGAACCAGTTTCGACGACCGCGTCACCGACCTCCTCCGTCGAGCCGGTCGTTTCTGGCGCTCGCCTTCCGACCAGCCTGCCTGGGCCCGCCCGGCGCTCCTGGCCATCGCCGCGGTGGCCGCGCTGGCCTACGCCTGGGGCATTGGCAACGTCAACCTGGAACCCTTCTACGGTTCGGCCGCCAGGAGCATGTCGGAGAGCTGGTCGAACTGGTTCTTCGGCGCCGTCGACCCCTGGGGCACCGTGTCCGTCGACAAGCTGCCCGGCGCCCTGTGGGTGCAGGCCCTGTCACTGCGGTTCTTCGGGTTCCACCTGTGGGCGATCGTCCTGCCTCAGGTGATCGAAGGGACCCTGACCGTCCTCGTGCTCTATCGGGTCGTGCGCCGTATGGCCGGACCGGGTGCGGGCCTGATCGCCGCCGCCGTCCTGGCGGTCAGCCCGGTCACCGTCCTGCTCAACCGGGCCAACATCTCGGACTCGTTGCTGATCCTCCTGCTGGTGTTGGCCGCCGACGCCACCGCTCGCGCCATCATCGATGGCCGGGGTCGATCGCTGGTGATGGCCGGCCTGTGGGTCGGGCTGGCCTTTCAAACGAAAATGCTGCAGGCCTGGCTCGTGTTGCCGGCGCTGTACCTGGCCTACCTGGTCGCCTCGCCAGCTGCCTCCTTCATGCGGAGGTTCAGGCACGTCGTCCTCTCCGGCCTGGTGGTCATCGTGGTCTCGCTCAGCTACATGACAGCGGTGACTGCGGTGCCCGCCCAGGACCGGCCGTACGTTGACGGAAGCTGCGACAACTCGATCTTCAGCCAAGTGTTCCTCTACAACGGGCTCAACCGGTTCTCCGGGACCGAACTGTCGCAGGCTGGATGCACGAAGCCGTGGTCGTTCCAGACCATCTCGTTCGAGGAGGGACTGGCCCCGCAACTCAACGCGGCGAAAGTCGGGCCCGGATGGAACCGCCTCCTCACCGGCGTGTTCGGGCGCGAGGACGCCTGGGTCGTGGTGCCATCGCTGGCGGCGGCGGGCGCACTGCTCCTGAGGCGTCGCCGCAAGGATCGAGAGGGTGCCCCGCGTACCGACCCCGTCCGGGCCTCGGCCTTGCTGTGGACGACCTGGCTGCTCATCACCGGAGTGTTCTTCAGCGTCGGGCACTACCTCCTGCCGTACTACGTCGCCGCGCTCATGCCACCGATGGCTGCGCTCTGCGGCATGGGATTCTCGTTGGCCTGGCGACGGCGCGACCGCATCGTGACGCGCCTGGTGATGGCCGGGGTCGTGGTGGCCAGTTGCGCCTACTCGCTCTGGCTCCTGCCACCTTCCTTCGGGGTGCGCACCGCGGTCGTGGTGTCGATGGTCACGGCCGCCGCCGTGACCGTGGTGTTGGTGGTGCGGTCGTGCCTCAGGCGACCACGATCGTCATGGAGCGTGCCGGCAGTCATCCTCATCGGAAGCGCCGCTCTCCTGGCCGGCTCCGCTTGGGCGAGCGGGACGGCCGTCGCCACGGGACTGGGTCCGTTCGACTCGCCTTACGAGTCCTCGGCCGTCGTTTACCAGAGTCAGGTCCGCCCCGCGCTCGAGCGGAACAACTGGCCCACCATCAGCAACCGGATCGCCAACCTCTCGCCCTTCGTCAGCGCCGAGGCGATCCAGGGTTCTGCCCTGGCCGGGTACCTGATCATGGCCACCGGAAAGGAATTCCTTCCGGTCGGTGGCTTCTCCGGTCAGGTGCCGGTTCCCACCCTGGCTCGGTTCATCCGCTACGTCCAAGAGGGGCGGGTCGTTCTGGTCAATGTCGCCGTCAAGCCGTTGACCAACAATCCCGATATGCGCTGGGTGGTCGCCCACTGCACCCGCCTGAACGTCAACGGCTCAACCTATGTGAGCCTCGGCACCAGGTTCCAGCAGTACGTGTGCCGCTCGTACCAGGCCGATGGCAGCGGGCCGGGCTGATCGGCTACTCAGCGAAAACCGCAGCGAAAAGGGTTGTTTCCCCGCCTTCAGCTGGTTCGAACCGAGGAGGTTCGATCGAGGGTGGCGCCGAAAGCAGCGGCCATCTCCTCGCGCACTGGTTTCCCGGACAGGACCATGTCCACCATGCTGAGCGACGTGTGGATATGGCCGCGGGCCCGTACCTGGGTGACCGGCACGCCCGCGGCGGCCAGCGCTTCGGCATAGGCCACGCCTTCGTCGCGGAGGGGATCGAAGTCAGCGGTGACGACGACCGCCGGGGGCAGGCCTTCCAAGTTGCCCCGCAAGGGTGAGGCGATGGGGTTCTCCCGGTCGGCATCATCGGCGTAGTGATCCCAGAACCAGGCCATGACCGAGGCGGTGAGGATCATGCCCTTGCCGTTCTCGGTGTAGGAGGGCCGGGTCAGGTCGCAATCGGTGACCGGGCTCACCAGCAGTTGTGAGGTGATGGCCGGGCCACCTTCGTCCCGCGCCTTCTGGCAGACCACGGCGGCCAGGTTGCCGCCGGCGCTGTAGCCGGCCACCGCGATCCGATCGCTACTGCCGCCCAGCTCCTCGGCGTGCGCCGCGATCCATTGGACGGCGGCGAAGGCATCATCGGCCGCCGACGGGAATCGATGCTCAGGCGCGTGCCGGTAGTTGACCGAGACCACGATGGCATCGCTACGGACGCAGAGATCCCGGCAGAAGGGCTCGTCGGAGACGGTGTCACCAAGCACCCAGCCGCCCATGTGGAAGTAGACGACAATCGGATGGGATCCGGGGGTGGCGGGCCGGTAGAGGCGGTAGTCCAGCGGTTCGGCGGCGCCGGGAAGGGTGCCGTCGATCATCTCGCCCACCACGGGTCCGGCTGGACGCACCGTCGCCATGGCGGCCATCAGCCCCCGGGCGTCAGCCACCGACAACAGATCGACGTCGGGCACGTTGAGGTCCGCCAGGGTCTGGAGCACGATCGACACGTCGGGCTGCATGGTGCGGACCACGCCGTCGTTGCACTGGGACGAGCCCGATCCCGCGAGCGTGAAGCCCAGATATCCCTGCGCCACCACGTCATCGCACGCCGCCCGGTAGCCATCGACCCCACCGATGTAGGGCATGAACACGCGCGGCTTGCCGGGCACGTTCGCACCCATGTACCAGGAATCGACCTGGGTGTAGAGCGTGATTGACACGCAGTCGTCGCAGTGCTGGCCCCAGCCGGCCTCGGCCGTCGGGGTTGGCTCGATGGTCTCGAAATCGTGGGACCTCAGGTAGGTGAGGCATTCGGAGATCCACTCGACGTGCTGCTCGATCGACACCGCCATGTTGGAGAGCACCGATGGGCTCTGCGGTCCGGTCACCGTGAAGAAGTTGGGGAAGCCGACTGCAGTCAGACCCAAATAGGTCGACGGCCCGCCCGCCCACTTCTCCTTGAGCGTCACCCCCTTCCGGCCGGCGATGTCCACCGCGACCAGGGGTCCGGTCATGGCGTCGAAGCCAGTGGCGAACACGATGGCGTCGAATTCGAACGAGGCATCTGAGGTGTCGATACCGGTCTCGGTGATCGTGGTGATCGGTGTGGACCGCAGGTCGACCAGCTCCACGCGCGGGAGGTTGTAGGTCTCGAAGTAGTTGGTGTCGAGGCACGGGCGCTTGGTGCCGAACGGGTAGCCACGGGGGCTGAGGGTCTCGGCCACCTCGGGATCGACGACGGTGCCCCGGATCCTCTCGCGGAGCATCTCGGCCACGATGTCGTTCGACGCCTGGTTGAACGCCTGGTCAGCGAATACCCCGAGGATGCCCCACAGCTCCCCCAGGTCCCAGGCGGCCTCGAAGCGTTCACGCCGCACCTCTTCGGTGGCGTCGACACCGCTGATCATGGTGATTTCGGTGGGGATGCCTCCACGGGAGAGCCTGGCTTCCTGCCGGTAGGCGTCGCGGTCCTGGGCCAGTCGCTCCATCCGCTCGGTCGCGGGTGGGCCGTTGTGGGCCGGGATGGAGAAGTTCGGCGTCCGCTGGAAGACGGTCAGCTGGGCCGCTTCGGCCGCGATCAGCGGGATGGACTGGATCCCCGAAGACCCGGTCCCGATGACGGCGACCCGTTGGCCGCTGAAGTCCACTTTCTCGTGGGGCCATCGACCGGTGAAGTAGACCTCCCCTCGGTACCTATCGACTCCGTCGATGTCGGGGTCCTTGGGGACCGACAGGCAGCCCGATGCCATGACATAAAACTGGCAATCGATGTCCCCCCGATCGGTCTTGATGTGCCAGCGATGGTTCTCCTCGTCCCAGCGCGCCGCCTCGACCCGGGTCTCGAAGCAGATGTCGCGGCGCACGTCGTACTTTTCGGCCACGTGCGCCAGGTAGTCCAGGATCTCTGGTTGGGTGGCGTATTTCTCAGACCACGTCCATTCGCCCTCGAGCTCAGGATCGAAGCCGAAGGTGTAGTCGGTGCTGGGGATGTCGCAGCGGGCGCCGGGGTAGCGATTCCAGTACCAAGTTCCGCCCACATCGTCGGCGCCCTCGACCAGGACGGTGTCGAACCCGAGTTGTCGTAGCCGGTGCAGAAGATACAGACCGGAGAAGCCGGCACCGACCACCACTACGTCTGCGGTAGCCGGTGGCGTACCAGTTGTCAGCGCCATGAGATCCCCCCAACGACGGGCCTCCGCGCACCCTACATCGGGACCAGAGCCTGGCCCGATGGCCGAAATGCCAAGAGGAGGTCAGCCCCGGTAGCGTGACGACAAGCGGATCACACAGGGAGGGTTCCATGCAGACTGAAGCCGCCATCCTCTGGGACTTGATGGGGGACTGGAGCGTCGAGCCAATCGAGCTCGATCCGCCCAAGGAGGGCGAAGTCCTGGTCAAACTGGCTGCGTCGGGCATGTGCCATTCCGACGAGCACATTCGGACCGGCGACCTGCCCGGTGCCTTCCCGATTATCGGTGGCCATGAGGGTGCCGGCGTGATCGAGCAGGTTGGCCCCGGCGTCAGCGGCCTGGCCGTGGGCGACCATGTTGTCTTCGGGTTCATCCCCGCCTGTGGGCAGTGCCCGCCCTGCGCCACCGGGCACTCCAACCTCTGCGACGTCGGCGGGACTCTCATGATGGGTCGGCAGATGGATGGGACGTCCCGGCATCACGCCCGTGGCCAGGACGTCTCGACCATGGTCTGCCTCGGGACCTTCGCCAAGCACACCGTGGTCAATCAGGCCTCATGCGTGAAGATTCTCGAGGACATCCCCCTCGACAAGGCCTGCCTGGTCGGCTGCGGCGTCACCACTGGCTGGGGCTCGTCGGTCTACGCAGCCGAGGTGAAGCCGGGAGACAACGTTGCCGTGATCGGGATCGGCGGCATCGGTGCCGCCGCCCTACAAGGTGCCCGGCTGGCCGGGGCGGAAACCATCTTCGCCATCGACCCGGTCCAGTTGAAGCGAGAGCTGGCGCCGCGCTTTGGTGCCACGCACACCGCGTCGTCCGTGGCCGAAGCCTTTGCGCTCATCGAGCAGGAGACCTGGGGACGCATGTGCGACAAGATCATCTGCGCCATGGGTGTGGGCGATGGCCAGATGATGGAATCCATTCTCGGCATCACGGCCAAGCGGGGTCGGGTGGTCGTGACCAACATGCACTCGATGGCGGAGAGCAATGTCAACCTGAACCTCTGCATGCTGGCGCTGCTCGAGAAGCAGATCGTGGGGACCATCTTCGGGTCGGCCAACTTCCGCAGCGATATCCCCAAGCTCCTCAAGCTCTACCGCAACGGTCAGCTGGACCTCGACGGCATGGTCACCAACACCTACAAGTTGGGCGACATCAACCAGGGCTACCAGGACATGCGCGATGGGGTGAACATCCGAGGGGTGCTGGTCTACGACGACTGAGGTTCTTCGTCCTCGCTGACGGCGGAGTCACCGGTGCGCTTGTCGCAGCGCTCGATGGCGGTGACTTCACCGTCGTGGAAGATCCAGCCGACCTGACGCCAGGGCTGGAGATCCGGGAGGGTCCCCCGATCCTCCCGGATCTCAACTGCCCCGAGCTTGCCCGCCGCTGGACTGCTCATGGTGTAAGGCTGACCCATCGATGTCGTTATCGAGGTGAGGCTCGGTTGCGATCGGGGTGCCGGCCGTGGTCGTCACCGGGCGAGGCGGGAGAGCACAATGGGCAGGGCGCAGCGTCGAAGTGGTCGGATCGGGATCATGGCCGTGCTGGGATCGATGCTGGGTTTGGTTGCGCTGCCCCTGGGCCCCTCGGTCGCCCCGTCGGACGCGGCCACCCCGGCCCCCACCATCGTGACCGCCTGTTCGAGCAGCTCGCAGGCCACCCATCCCTTGACCGTGACGGTGGACGGCCAACCCGCCACCGGGCTCTATGTCCTGCCGTACCGTGCACCCCGGGGCATCGTCGTTGTCGGTCACGGACACACCGCCGACGCCCAGACGGTGGCCGGGACTGCCGAGGCGATCGCGTCAGCGGACGACGTAATCGCGCTGGCCATGAACTATCGGGGCACCAACCTCTCGACCCTCTTCGGGTGGCGGGTCATCGAGGGCGCCCAAGATTCCATCGCGGCCACCCAGCTCTTTGACCGGGCCTGTCCGGGCAGCGCAGCCTTCATCAACTCGGTGCTCGGCGAGAGCATGGGCGCCAACATGTCGGGTATCGCGGTGTCCTCCGGGGCGCTCCGAGCCGACGGACAGCCCCTCTACAACTACTGGTTCGATGTGTCGGGCGTGACCAACGTCGGTGAGACCTACGCCGATGCCCAAGCCATCTCACTGGTGCCGATCCGTGCGGTCTCATCCATCGGATCGACCGCCGTGGACGAGATGCAGCAGGAGTTCGGTGGCACGCCGCTGACCAATCCCCTGGCCTACCTGGCCGCCAGCCCGGTGTTACGGGCCACGGCCATGAAGTCGTCCGGATTGGAGGGAGTGGTGGTGGCGCACGGGATACTCGACGGCGAGGTCACCTCGGATCAGAGCGTGCAGATGGTGGCCGCCCTCGAAGCCGCCGGCGTGCCAGTTGATCTCTACACCTCGGTCTTCAAGGCGCCGGGCACGGCGTCGGGGCAGACCATCGACGGCTATCTGAGCGCGTTCGATTCGAGTTATGCGTCGCCGTTCGCCGGGCACGTCTCGGCCATCGTCCTGGCCTCGGCGCTCGACGCCATGCAATCGATCTACACCGGTGGGCCGCCGCCGGATGGGGCCTCGATCACGCTCAACGACGGCACGCTCGGCCTTCACCCCCTGGCCACCATCCCGCGGCTGCTGGTTCCTCCCGCGTCTTAGCGGGGAGGGACGGGCTGTGGTGGGGGCGGGCCGACGTAACGAGCCGCCGGGCGGATCAGACGGTTATGGGCCGCCTGCTCCATGACATGGGCGCACCAGCCGATGGTGCGCCCGGCGGCGAAGGTCGGGGTGAACATCTGGCGGGGGATCCCGCAGGTGTGCATGACCACGCCGGCGTAGAACTCCACGTTGGTGTAGAGCTGGCGGCCCGGCTTGAGTTCGGCCAGCACCTCGACGGTGGTCCGCTCCACCGCTTGGGAGAACTCGACCAGGGGGCCGCCCAATTGCTCGGTGACCGAGCGCAACAGGAGGGAGCGGGGGTCATCGGTCTTGTAGACGCGGTGCCCGAACCCCATGATGCGTTCGCCGCTGAGCACGGCGGCGCGGATGTACGCCTCAGCCCGGTCGGCTGTTCCGATGGCGTCGAGCATGTCGAGGGCCCGGCTCGGGGCACCGCCGTGCAAGGGGCCGGAGAGCGCACCGATGGCGGCCACGATGGCCGCGCCCAGGTCGGCGCCGGTCGAGGCCACCACCCGGGCCGTGAAGGTTGAGGCGTTGAACCCGTGGTCGATGGTCAGGATCATGTACTGCTCGACCGCCCGCGCGTGCGCCGCACTCGGCTCTGATCCTGTGAGCATGTAGAGGTAGTTGGCCGCCACCCCGAGATCCGGATGCGGGTCGAGCGGTTCTTGCCCCGAAGCCAGGCGATAGACCGCGGCCAAGATGGTGGGCACCACGGCACAGAGCCCGAAGGCCTGCTCTTTCAGCTCCTCGTGATCGATGTCGTGGGTGGGGCGCCAGCCCAGCTCGCTGCCCAGGACCGAAACCGCAGTGCGCAGCACGTCGAGGGGCTGTCCCCGCCTTGCCAATGCCGGGAGCAGAGTGAAGAGGCCGGGCGGGATGACTTGGCGGGAGCGGATCGCTGCGGCAAAGACATCGGCCTGCGCGGCGTCGGGCAGTGCACCGTTGAACAGCAGGTACCACACGTCTTCGAGGCTGCGTTGCTCGGCCAGGTCCACCGCCGAGTACTGCCGATAGTGGAAGAACCCTTCCTTACCCCGGACGTCGCCGACGGTGGTCTCGGCCACGACCACGCCTTCGAGCCCGGGCGGGATGTCGTCACTGGTCTCGGTGGCCGGGCGGATCCGGGCCACGCCCATCAGGTCACGGATGGACACCACGCCGACCAGTTCCCCGTCCTCGACCACCGGGAGGTGCCGGTAGTGGTGGGCGGTCAGGCTCGACCAGGCGGCGTCCACCCGCTCGTCGGGGCTGAGTACGTCAGGATGGGTCGTCATCCAGAGGCCGACCTGCTCGGTCAGGGGCGTGGCCGAGGCCGCCGCCGCCCGCAACAGGTCACGCTCGGTGAGGATCCCGACCACCTTTCCCTGCTCGGTCACCACCACCGATCCGGTGTCGGCGCCGTGCATGGTGGCGGCGGCGTCGGCCAGGGTCGCACTGCTGGCGCAGGTCACCGCTGGGCTGGTCATCAGGTCTCGCACCATCGTTTCCATGCGACCCACTATGCCCGGGCGCCCCGCAGCTGTAAATATTGATCAAGTCAATATATGATCGGTCTATGGACCGCATGCTCTCGAGCGAGGAGGCGGCGAAGCGCCTGGGGGTCAAGATCACCACGCTCTACGCCTATGTCAGCCGCGGCCTGGTGTCCTCGCATCCCAATCCCAACGGGCGGAGCAGCCTCTTCGACCTCGATGACATCGAGCGGCTGGCCCAGCGCAGCCGGGGAGGGCGCCAGAGCGAGAGCCGGCTGGCCACGGTCACCACCTCGGTCACCCAGCTCCATCAACACGGTGGGCCTTTCTACCGGGGCCGCGCCGCCACCGAGCTGGTGGCGACCTTGCACTTCGAGGAGGTAGCCGCCCTCATCTGGAACCAGCCGCCGGAGGATGACTGGTCACCGGTCGCGCTGGGCCCGTGCCCGCTCGTGGGCACGCTGGACCGGATGCGCTGGGCCCTGGTGGTGTGCGGGGCCAACGACCCGCTGCGTTCGGATCTGCGGCCCGAAGCGGTGACCCGCGCCGCCCGCCGCGTCATCGCGTCGCTGACTGACGTGATCGCCACCGGGCCGACCGGCGGCGACGGTGACGCGGCGATCGCCCAACGGTTGGCCCACCGGCTCGGCGCCCGTGATCCGGTTGCCGTGGCCGAAGCGCTCGACGCCGCGCTGATCCTGATGGCCGATCACGAACTGGCCACGTCGACCATGGCCGTGCGGGTGGCCACGTCCGTGCATACCGACATATACGACGCCCTCCTGGTCGGCTTGGCCACCCTGGCTGGTCCTCTCCATGGTGGGGCCAGCCAGGAAGCGCACGAGCTCTTGGTCAGAGCGGAACGCGACGGGGTGGCCACCGCGTTGAACGAGGTGCTGCGCCAGAAGCGATATCTGCCCGGCTTTGGCCACGCCGTCTACAAGAGCGGCGACGCCCGCCACGACGCGCTGATGCGCCTGGTCGAGCCCCTCCTCGATCCCGAGCAGTCAGACCTGGTGCACGAGGTGATCGCCCTGGCCGCCGAGCACCGCGTGCCCCTGCCCAATTGTGATCTGGCCCTGGCCGCGCTCAGCTGGGGTCTGGGCCTGCCGTCCGACAGTGGCCGCACCATCTTCGCCATCGCCCGGGTGTCCGGTTGGACGGCCCACTACCTCGAAGAATTGACGGAACCACCCCTGCGCTTCCGGGCCCGGGCGGTCTACAGCGTGTGACCGATCACTCCGCGATGGCTACCGCGGAGGGATGTCCGCCCAGATGAATCGGATGCCCGACGCGCCCTGAGCGCAGCGCCACCGAGACCAGGCCGCCATCTTCCAGCGCCACCCAGGCCATCGCACCGGAGTCGCTGAAGGCGACCGCCTGAGCCACGTCGGGCACGGTGATGGGTGTGCCGACGACCAGTGACGGCAACGCCACCGGCACCAGACTGTCGCTGCCCGTGATGTAGAGCGTGGTACCCGACGGGTCCACCGCACTGCTCGAAGGCGGCACCGGCAACGCGACGGCGGGGCTGGCGGACATGGTCGAGGCATCGATGGGGACCAGGGTGTGATCACCGAAGTCGCCGACCAGCACGCTGGCCCCCGACACGGCGATGGTTTGCGGGCTCAGGCCGACCGCGATCGGCGGGCCGGCGGCCAGTGAGGGCAGGGAGATCGGCGTCACCTCATTGCTGCCGAAATCGGCCACGAAAGCGACGTCGGCGCCGCCGCGGTGCACCACGCCGATGGCCACGGGTTCGGTGCCGACCGCGATCGGTTTCCCGGCCCGCCAGGTGCCCAGGTCCACCGGGGTGACCGTGTTGGCGTCCAAGTTGGCCACCAGCGCGATGCCGTGGCCACCGGTACCACCGGGCGCCACGGCGATGGCGTCGGGCTCGACCCCGGTCGTGACGGAATGCTCGACCGCGTGAGTCGTCGGGTTGACCTCTCGCAGGAGGTCGGTGCCCTGGCTGACCACCAGCAGACCGGCGTTGCCCGGCAGGAAGGTCATGGCAGAGGGCAGGCTCCCGATGTCCACCTTTGGCTCGCGCTGGCCCGTGGCCAGGTCGACCGGCGTGATCGACGATCCCGGCAAGGTGACGGAGGCCTCGGTCGCCACCCAGGCCGTTGCCGCCGGAGAGGAGACCGGACCACTGGAGCAGGCGGCCAGAGTCAGCGCGCACACGACCAGTCCGGCCGCCGCCACGTACCTAGCCGCGGGCACAGGCTGCTCCCTGGGACCGGTCTTCGGCCCGCCATCCGACGAACGACCCATCGGGCCAGAAGTCCCCGGTGACCGCATCTTGGACGTAGGTCACCGGGGACGGCGCGCCCGAGACCAATTGGCCGACCGCGTCGAGCAAAGCGTCGACGTCGTCGCTCGAGGTGCCGAGGCCACAGCTGGCACGCACGGCTCCCGGGATGGCCCGGCGATCACCGCGTTGGACGGCGGCCCGGGCCTCGGCCACCCCCTCACCGTCGACGCCGAGGAGCCGCATCAGGTAGGGATGGGCGCAGAAGCAGCCGTGCCGGACGCCGACGCCGAACTCGGCGCTCAGACGGGCGGCGACCAGCGCGTGGTGCATCCCCTCGACCGTGAACGTGGCGACAGCCAGCGTGTCCGCGCTGGCGTGGGCCGCCGGACCGAGGAGTCGCACCCCGTCCATGTCGCGCAGCCCGTCGAGGAGACGGGCCGCCAGCGTGCGCTCGTGCGCGATGACGGCGTCCCACCCGATGCGGGTCAGCTCGGCCATGGCGGCACCGAAGGCCACGGCGCCGATGACGTTGGGTGACCCCGCTTCCTCGCGTTCGGGTGGGTCGGTCCAGATGACCTCGTCCAGGTCGACCAGGTCGACCGCGCCCCCTCCGGCCAGGAAGGGGTCACCGACGCTGAAGGTGTCCCGGGGGCCGATCAGTGCCCCCGAGCCGTAGGGCGCGTAAAGCTTGTGGCCGCTGAAGGCGAGGTAGTCGGGCCCCGCCGGCAGGGGACGGTGCGGTGCCAGCTGCGCCGCGTCGACCAGGACCGGCACCCCACGGGCCGCCGCCGCCTCGCAGATGGCCTCGATCGGCGGGAGCCAGCCGGTGACGTTGGAGGCGCCGGTCAGCGCCAGCAGCTTCGGTTGGGGTGACTCGTCCAATGCGGCCACCACCGCGTCGAGCGTGAAGGTGCCCGCCCGATCGCATTCGATCCAGCGCCGCCGGGCTACCCGGGCCCAGGGCAGCAGGTTGGCATGGTGCTCCACCACCGTGGTGAGCACCACGTCGTCCGGGTCCAGTGACAGCCGGTAGGCCAGGTGGTTGATGGCCTCAGTCGTATTGCGCACCAGCACGACGACATCTCGATCGGGATCGCGACCGCTGAAGCGGTGCACCTCGGCCCGCGCCTCCTCGTAGGCCCCGGTGGCTCGCTGGGACTTGTAGCCCGCGCCGCGGTGGACGCTCGAGTACCAGGGCAGGAACTCAGCCACCGCGTCCACCACCACCTGTAACGCCGGCGTCGACGCCGCGCCGTCCAGATCCCGGTAGGGCCGGCTCCCACCGTCGAGGCAGGGAACGTCGAGGCCCTGGCCCACCAGGGCGGCGAGGGCTGATTCGGCGGGCACGGCGGACAGGATAGGGATCGCAACGGCCGGGGCGGTGCCGCGACCACTACCGTCGAGCGCCGTGCGCATCGCCGTCACCGGATCACACGGCCTGATCGGGTCGGCCCTGGTGCCCTTCCTGCGCCACCGGGGCCACGACGTCACCCCGCTGGTTCGCCGAGGTGAGGCCGACGGCGTCTGGTGGGACCCGGCCTCCGGTGCGCTCGACACCGACCGCCTCGACGGCACCGATGCCGTTATCCACCTGGCCGGTGCCGGGATCGGCGACCGGCGCTGGAGTGCGCAACGTCTCGACGCCGTACGTCGGAGCCGGGTGGAGGCCACGGCCGGACTGGCCGCGGCTCTGGCCGCCCTGCCCACCAGGCCGCGGGCGCTGATCTCGGGTTCGGCCGTCGGCTACTACGGCGTGCGCGGCGATGAAGAGCTCGACGAATCGTCGGCTCCCGGCACCGGGTTCCTGGCCGATCTCTGCCGGGACTGGGAAGCCGCCACTGGGGCGGCCGAGGCGGCCGGGGTCCGGGTAGTGCACATCAGGACCGGCGTCATCCTCAGCGCGGCCGGCGGCGCGTTGCGCAAGCAGCTGCCCCTGTTCCGGGCCGGTCTCGGTGGACGCATCGGGCCGGGCACCCAGCAGCTCAGCTGGATCAGCCGGCGCGACGCGGTGGCTGCCCTGGCCAGATTGGTCGAAGACGACCAGATGGCCGGCCCGGTCAACCTGGTCGCACCCGAGCCCGCGACCAACGCCCGCTTCACCGAGGTGCTGGCCCGTCTCCTTCATCGTCCGGCTGTCCTTGCCGTCCCCACCGTGGCTTTACGCCTGGCCTTCGGAGCGGGCATGACGCAGGAGCTGCTGCTCGCTTCCCAACGCGCTCGGCCGGTGCGCCTCGACCAGGCCGGCTACGCGTGGGAGGACCCGGACATCGAGGCCGGCCTGCAGACGGCCCTGGCTGACATCGAACCCACCGGGCGCTGACCGACCCCCAGCCCGGCCGAGCGGCACCTCGACCCGCGCTACCGTGCCCGCGATGGAAGAGCGCTACGAGTCCGAGCTGGCCCGCTCGACGCAGACCCTCGACGCGGTGGACCGGGCGCTGGAGCGGCTGAGCGGCGGTGCCTACGGCTCCTGCGAGACCTGCGGCGCCCCCATCCTCGATACCGATCTGGCCGCCGACCCCTTACGCAGCGTCTGCGAGCAGCACCTCGACCTGGCCGGCCGCGAGAGCGGGGAGTTCGCCGGCTAGCTGATGCTCAGGCTTTGCGCTTCCTTGAGGCGGGCGGCCACGTCGGTCCAGTTGACGACGTTCCAGAGGGCGGCGAAGAAGTCGGCCTTCACGTTCTTGTACTGCAGGTAGAAGGCGTGCTCCCAGGCGTCGAAAACCAGGAGCGGGACGCTGCTCTGACCGACGCTGCTCTGGTGATCGTAGACCTGCTCGATGATCAGCCGGCCGGCCAGGGGCTCGTAGGCCAGCACACCCCAGCCTGACCCCTGGATGGTGGAGGTGGCCTGGGTGAAGTGCGCCTTGAACTTGTCGAAGGAGCCGAAGTTCTCGTCGATGGCGGTCCCGAGAGTCCCGTCGGGCTTGTCGCCGCCGTCGGGGCTCTGGTTCTTCCAGAAGATGGAGTGCAGGACGTGGCCCGAGATGTGGAAGGCCAGGGTCTTCTCGAGGCCGACGATGGAGCCGAAGTCGTCCTTGTCGCGAGCGGCGGCCAGCTTCTCGAGCGTCTGGTTGGCGCCGGTCACGTAGGCGGCGTGGTGCTTGTCGTGGTGCAGCTCCATGATCTGGGCTGACACGTGCGGCTCCAGCGCGGCGTAGTCGTAGGGCAGGTCGGGGAGGGTGTACTCGGCCATTTCGATCTTTTCTCCTGGGTCTTCTGGTCGGTCGATTGGGACGTTACCCGAAGCGGGTCAAGTCCAAGCAGGCCGGTCGGGGACCCGGTGGGGCCAGCGGTACGCTTGCAAGAGTGAGCACCGATCCGAAGGACCGCTGGCATGACCTCGGATCGTTCATCCGGGAGCAGCGGGGCACGGCCCGGCTGTCGTTGCGGCGGCTGTCCGAGCTGGCCGGGATCTCAAATCCGTACCTGAGCCAGATCGAACGCGGCCTGCGCCGGCCCTCGGCCGAGATCCTCCAGCAGATCGCCAAGGCGCTGCGCATTTCTGCCGAGACGCTCTACGTGCAGGCCGGGATCCTCGAGCCGCCGTCGGGGACACCCGACCTGACGCGGGCGATCATGGCCGACCAGTCGATCAGCGAGGAGCAGAAGCAGGCGCTCGTGCGGATCTACCTGTCCTTCCGGCGCGAGTACGAGGACGAGCGGGGTCAGCAGGCCCCGCCCCCCGCCCCCGCCCCCGACCCCACCGCCTCGCCCGCACCGACCGACCCCACCGGTCCGGTCGCCCGCGCCTCGGCCTGACCCCGCTCCGAACCCCTCGCAGGCCAGGCCGGAGGGTTTTTCCCGGCCACCGGTAGGATCTCCACGCCATGCGCCGGCTCGCGGTCCTTTCTCTCCACACGTCCCCCCTGGCCCAGCCCGGCACGGGCGACGGCGGCGGCATGAACGTCTACGTCCGGGAGCTGACCTCGGCCCTCGCCCGGTCCGACGTGGCCTGCGACGTCTTCACGAGGGCCTGGTCGCCTGATCTGCCGCCGGTGGTGGACGTCGAGCCGGGGCTGCGGGTGCACCATGTCCCCGCCGGACCCCTCACCACCCTGCCCAAGGAGTCCCTGCCCGCCGTGGTCGACGAGTTCACGGCCGGCGTCCTCGACCGCATGGCGGCGGCGCCCCGCGCCGGTGAGTTGCCCTACACCTCGGTGCACGCCAACTACTGGCTGTCGGGGCTCTCGGGCCACGTGATCAAGCACGAGCGCAACCTGCCGCTCGTCTGCACCTTCCACACGCTCGACCGCGTCAAGGCCGAGACGATGCCCGAGGAGGTGGAAGCCGACATGCCCCACCGCCGGGCCGAGGCCGAGGCGTCCATCATCGACTGTTCCGACGCCGTGCTGGCGTCGTGCACCGTCGAGGCCGACCAGATTGCGTCGCTCTACGGCGGCGAGCCCGGCCGCATCCGCATCGTGCCCCCCGGCGTGGACCACGCCTTCTTCGGTCCCGGCCACAGGCCGCAAGCCCGCCGCGCCCTCGGTCTGCCGCTCGACGGGCGGCTCCTCCTCTTCGTCGGGCGGATCCAGCCGCTGAAGTGCGCCGACGTGGCCATCGAGACGCTGGCCGAACTACGCGAGGACGACGACGAGCCGTACCGCCTCGTCGTTGTCGGCGGCCCGAGCGGTCCCCA
>DASXFC010000045.1:0-5249 GCA_036489775.1 Acidimicrobiales bacterium
TGGGGACAGCGACGCGGCTAGTGGAACAAGGAGCCCGGCGGGTGGATCCCCCCTCAGGGGTGGGGAATAACTTGAACGCCGAGGTAGGGAATTACTTGAACGTCCTCGCCAGCTGGTGGGGAATTACTTGAACGCTGACACTCTGGCGTCGTTGAGCAGGCCGGCGTTGCCCGGCGCGTGGGTGTTCGGTCCAGGGAGTTCGCCACAACAAGCCGCGGCGTAGGCGGGGGTCGACTGGTCCACATCGGCCTCGTCGAAGGTGATCACGACGAGCAGGCTGCCGTCTCGGTAGGCCGGCGAGGCCCGAATCAACGGCACCCACGCTCGCAGGAAGTCGTCGGCACCGACCAGGCCACCCACGTGCGTGCCCACACTGTTGAGGCCCTCACACGGGTCGTCATGCCCGTCACTGCAGAGGTTCGGAGTGATGAAGGCGAAGCGCGGCGTCGTCTCAACCGATTGCAGGTCGCGAGCCAGATGGCCCGTGGGGGAAGGCTGGCCGTTTCCTCCGAGTGTCCCGAGTGGCACCACGTTGGCATCGCATTCGGCCACGTTGTCGATGATCGAGTGGAACCAGACGAATGGGTTGTGTCGGGTGGTGTACTGATCTGTCGCCGTGCCGAACTCCGCCGTGTCGGTGGCGCCCATGGCCGGATGGCCGCAATCGGTGCCACCAGTGGGATCGGCCACACCGCCGTCGCGAGCGGGCGTGTTACCCATGTCCTGGTCGTAGCCACGCCAGTCGGCGACATGGGTCCTCGGATTGGGTGGATAGCGGGCGTCCAGCTGGTTGGCGAGGGTCTCGACCGACGAGGGATAGACGCACCCTTCCCCGTCCACCTGACCGGGATCGAAGGCGGTGTCCGGCTCGGCGGTCCCGGGCGTCACATTGGCGTAGGCGAACCCGTTGTCAGCGCAGTCGGCTTGGGTGTCCTCCGTGGGCGACTGCCCCGAGACTTGGGCGATGTAGTTGTCGAGACTGTCGTGGCCGATGGCGTAGTAGTTCTGCAACAGCACGCCGTCCTTGCGCAGCGTGCCGTTGAGGTAGACGGCCGACGAGTCCGGACCGAAAGTGGTCTGGTAGCCCTCGTTCTCGAACTCGATCACCAGGATGTGGTTGATCTTCCCCGGAGGCAGGGCAGCCCGGCTGACGCCATTGGCCGGGTAGGTGGTGGTCGTGGTCGACTTGGCGTGGGTTTTTCGGTGAAGGCCCGCCTTGGCCTTCCGATGGCTGGCGCCATGGCTGGCGCCATGGTGGGCCGGTTTGGCGGCGCCGGCGGCAACCGGGGCGACCAGGACCGGGAGCATGATCACCAAGATCAGGCTGAGCGGCACGCCCGACGCGTGACGCCGACTTCGTGGTGGCGGCCTTGGGTCTCGGTCCGGAGGGGGCAGAAGGAGGGACGGCATCACGTCATCAGTTCGTCGGACGGCTCCAGTCTTACCCAGTGCGCAGGATCGGAAGTGCCGAGAGGGTCCCGGGCCGTGGGTTAGCATTGGCCCTCCTCGTCCTTCCTTGTGGCGAACGGGGCGGGCTGTGGCGCAGCTTGGTAGCGCGTCGGTCTGGGGGACCGAAGGTCCCGGGTTCAAGTCCCGGCAGCCCGACTGACTGTAGAAGTGCAGGTCAGCTACCTCAATCCCGGAGTCTTTCGCTCCAGGATTGAGGTTCCCCCGAATTAGTGCACACCCAAGCCGACCCAAGGGTCAGCTGGAAGGAAGTCCGATATGGGAGGCACAAGGCGGAAGTTCACGTTCGGGTTCAAGACCGAGAGGTACGCGGCGAGCGTCGTCGGCTCGACGCGGTGGGCGGGCAATCCGATGAGCCATTGAGCGCGGCGGAGCTGATTCGTTTCGGGCAAGCCAAAGGCAGCCCTCAGCGTGGACTTGGGAGGCTCACGCCAGTCGAGTATGAAGCTATCCGCAGCGTCGCAAAAACGGCCTGAGACACCAGACCAGCCGAGTCAACCAAAAGCTGGGCAGTCCCCAATTCCCGGGGCGATTCAGAGCTCCGTGTCCATCTGGGATTGGGTGGCTAGAACGTGCGCCAGTTCCCCCCTTTGCGCACTGTTCCTCGTGAGGTGCCAATGTGGCTTCCAGTGGCGGACGGCCCAGGTTCCTCCTCGGGGCCCTCGAATAGCGCTTCGAGCGCTGGGAAAGCGGCAGCGCACGCGCTAGCCCAAGAGGACCGCAAAGTGATCGCGTTGATTTCTTCCATTGACAAGTTCGTCGTTTCCTCTTCGATCGCTTTCATTTGGCTGCTCTGATTGAGAACGGCCCAGATTGCGGCATTCGTAAACGGGACCTCCAAACTCGGAATAATTTTGCCGGCGTAGAGCGCATTCGATACAAACGCGGGGACTCCTCGCTCCTCATCGGTAGCGGCCAAGACCATTGCGTAGACGGTTTGCGGTGGCTTCACCGGACTCAACCGCTCCTCGATTTCCTTTTTACAGGTGTCTGCTGCGCGTTTCTCCACATCCATCAATGCCCTAGAACGCATATGATGCTGGTACTTAAATTGGTTCGTTTCGCGGAAATGGTCCAGCTTTGTATTTTGTGGTTCCGACGCTGCCGTCTCTGTCCCCCAGTTGTCCGCCTCGACCATCTTGTCCTTGAACACTGCCTCGCGCATAGCGTTTTGGATTATGTGAAGTCGGTCAAGAGTGGCGACGATCTCTTTTCCACTCAGGAGCCCTTCCAAGGTGTCCCAGATATCCTTGTCCTTAATCGCCATCACTCGTCGACTGATATCTGCATCGAAGATATCGGGAATCCCTTTGTAGTTCCTTGCTCCGGACGAGACATCCTCTACTCGAGGCGACTTCATATCGCCACCGAACGCCATATCGAGATCAATGCCCTTGACTCCTACAACCTTGCCGGCGTCGTGTTGGATGAAGTAGTTCCCACCGTGGCGGTCGAGTTGTCCAGCGATGGCATCCAGAATCTGCAGTTTGTTCAAACACCGTTGCAACACTGCGTCATCTGCTGAAAAGTCGGCGCCGACAGCGGATGCGTGGGATCCGCTGAGACCAACTTTGGCATCGGCGCCACGAACACCTTTCGCCGACTCAAGTGCGAGCCCCATGGACCCGTTGTGCACAGCGAACTCTGCCCGCGCAGTGACATTTGCCCCGAGAAGCTGGTCCAATCGATACATGGCAACTGATCGCGCAGAGTAGTTGGGATCCGCCTGATGGATGCCCATATCGGCGTCGTGGCCAGCCATCCCTGAGTCAAACCCCTTGTCCTCCTTGAAGTAGGCGGAGAAGGCGGTGCCGTCGGTCAGGTAATGCAGTTCTTGCACCTTGTTCATCCCGCCTTCGGCCGAATGGCCCCTGCCCTTCACGGCAGCGTCGGAAAGCCCGAGAGTGCGGTCCCAACGCCCAGCGGCGACGTCGGCGCGTTCAGTTTCGACCCGAGGTTTGAGTATGGCAATCGCCTGTCGACGAGGAGCCTTGGTCCGGGTGTCCTCCTCTGCAAAGTTCTGCTTTTGCTTTGTGTATTGATCGTGCCACTGGTCCGCCTTGTGGGTGTCTCCCTTATCGTTGGTTGCTTGCCAGTCATCAATGGACTTCGAGACCCCCCCGAGCAAGCGCTGCATGTTCGGCTTTGCCCGTTGTAGAACTTCCGGAGTGCCTCCCCTCTCAGTCAGTTTCTCCTCGAGGACTTCGTAGGCACTGACGCCATCAACGATGCGATCCCAGTGCGTCTTCTTGTTGATACCGAGTTTGGCCAGTAGTTGGCGGCCCTTGTTTGATGACGGCCCACCCCCCTTGCCTCTGAGGGCGGCCGATGTGCCTCGCAATTTCGCGTGGACGAGGTTGGAACCATTCTTCGCGACGGGGTGAAGCGCGGCGTGGGCGATCTCGTGGGTCGCCACATGGACGCTGTCGCGATCCCAAGTGTTTCGCCCGCCATCTCTTAGGACTATTCGAGGGCCCTGTGAAAATGCCCGGGCGCCCATGGCATCTGCCTCGCGTCGACCAGTCGGCGATCGATCAAGGTGAATGTCACGGGTTGAAGGAATGTCGTTTCGCAGCAACCCGGCGAGTACCGGCGAAACGTGGCCGTCAGCCGTCCAGATTCGCCTTGGGGTAGCCGAAGGTACCTGATCCATCTGATTTGCCGCTCGATCAGCGATACGGTCGGCTTCAGCTTCATATTCGGGTATCAACGCTGGCGCTGGACCTGGCTCAGGATCGCCAGTGGTCCACGACGCTTCGGCCAGGCGAGACACGGCCCGATTGCCGATGGCGCGCTGCAGCCGCAGCACCTCGCTCATGACGGGGGTATAGGCCGTGCGCGGTTCTGACCTCGACCTAGGAGCTGCGTCTTCGCTAATGCTTTCCGCGCGTTGTTGGTGCGATGGTTCGTGCATCAATGATCCTAGCCATCGGCTCCATTTAAGAGGCTCCCCGAGCGGTCAGTTGAACTGTAAAGGTCGAAAGGCACCTTGTCACTCCTCTTGGCCCGAAAGGGCAAAATTTGTCTCGCCGATTGATCGTGGGACGCCCCGGGCCGCTCGGGATTACTGCTCGGCCTCCGTGTCGATGCAATAGTCTCGGCGTCTGCATGCCGGAGGGCGGCGTGATTGAAGTGCTTTAGGGTGAAGGGTGACGCCAGCACCGGCCGAACGCCGATCTTTTGGGCATGCCAGATGGCGATGTCCTCTCGTTCCGAGAACGAGAGGTCGCTGCCGGTCACAGTCGGGGGAAGGCGAGGGTTCACACCGCCAGCGTGGCGGACCCACCGGTACGCGTCTGGGGATGAGACGCTCGCCTCAACGCCTGCATTCTCGCTCTTCAGGCCGCGAGGAATGCCTGCCTGAAGCCGTGGCCATGTGGGGGATCCTCCGGTAACTGGGGCGTACTGAAAGGCCCGCGATACTGGCCCAGCCATGAGCATCGCCACCTCGCAATGCCCAACCACAACCCCACGGCCGCTCGTCAGTTGGGCCTGAACCCGTAGAGCACGATAGGTCTCTCGAGAATCGTCGTGGACCCTGCGTATCTCATCGGTGAGCCAGGCACGGTGGATGGCTCGTCCGGACAGCGGGCGATCTCGCCAGGCGTAGCAGCCCGATTCAGAGACACCGAGAACCCGGCGAGAAATCGTCAAGACCTGTGGATGAGAAATTCGTCGGATTACGCGGCGACCTCGTTCTCATTGGCTTCTGATCGTTCGGCCATCACCCCCTTTTCGAAGACGACGCCGGCCCGAACCAGGGCGACGAGATGCGGGGCGTT
>DASXFC010000062.1:0-26250 GCA_036489775.1 Acidimicrobiales bacterium
CCCAAGAAGCTGAAGAGCTTGATCCCGTTGTCGCCGAACGGATTGTGCGACGCCGAGATGACGGCGCCCGGCGCCTGCCTGGCCTCGGCCACCGCGGCCACGCCCGGCGTGGGCAGCACGCCGAGGTCGACGACGTCGGCGCCCTCGGCGGCCAGCCCGGCCGAGAAGGCAGCTTGCAGGAGTGGGCCCGAGCGGCGCGTGTCGCGTCCGACGACGAACGTCGGGGCGGGGAGGACACGGGCGGCGGCGCGCCCGAGGGCCAGCGCCAGCTCGGGTGTCAGCTCCTCGTTCGCAACCCCGCGCACACCGTCGGTGCCGAAGCGGGCCGGCGCCATGCCTACCGCTTGGAGTACTGCGGCGCCTTGCGGGCCTTCTTCAGGCCGTACTTCTTGGATTCCTTCTCGCGGGCGTCGCGGGTGAGCAGGCCGGCCCGCTTGAGGATGGGACGGTGCTCGGGATCGAGCTCGCACAGGCTGCGGGCAATGCCCAGGCGCATGGCGCCGGCCTGGCCCGAGATGCCACCGCCGTCGATGGTGGCGTCGATGTCGTAGGACTCGGCCGTGTTGGTCGCCCGCAGCGGCTCGGTCAGCAGCATGCGGTGGGTGGCCGAGGTGAAGTAGGCCTCCACGGGCAACTTGTTCACCGTGATGGCGCCGGCGCCGGGACGGAAGCGGACGCGGGCCACCGCCTGCTTGCGGCGACCGGTCGTCTGGGAAAGAGGTACGGGCATGGTGTCCTTCTACTAAAGCGTGTTCAGCCGGCCCGGGTCAGGCGGCGGGCGTCGGGCAGGTCAAGTGGCTGCGGCTTCTGAGCCGAGTGCGGGTGGGTGGGGCCGGTGTAGGTCTGGAGCTTGCCCAGCATCTGGCGGCCGAGCGTGTTCTTGGGCAGCATGCCGCGCACGGTGCGGCGTACCAGCTCGTCGGACTGCTTCTCGAGCAACTCGGCGTAAGTGGTCGAGGTCAGACCGCCCGGGTACCCACTGTGGTGGTAGGCCCGCTTGTCGTCGGCCTTGTTGGCGGTGAGGATCACCTTGTCGCAGTTGATCACGATGACGTGGTCACCGGTGTCGACGTGGGGGGCGAAGTAGGGGCGGTTCTTGCCGCGCAGGATGGCGGCCACCTGTGAGGCCAGCCGGCCCAGGACCAGGCCGTCGGCATCGACGACGTACCAGGCACGCTCGATCTCGGGAACCTTGGGTGAAAATGTGCGCACGGGACAGATCTTTCGCTGCAGAGTGGGAGGGCGCCCGCCCACCCGGGAAGGCACCGCAAGCCCCCGGTAGTCCCGAGAGCCGACGTACCAGCATAAAGCCCCAGGCCGGGGGCAGCAAGCCGCCCAGGTCAAAGGCGGGCTGGCCCCTCAGGCCGGACCCCGTCGTAGTCCACCGCGACCAGGCAGAGGCCGTGGGGCGGAGCCGGATCGGCCGCCCTGTGCCGGGTCACAGACCGCAGGCGGGCCAGCAGGGTGGCCGCGTTGCCCTGGCCCTTACCCACCTCGACCAGGCTCCCCACCAGCGAGCGCACCATCTGGTGGCAGAACGACGAGGCTTCGATCTCGAAGCGCAGCAGCCGGCCCGGCCCGGCGTCGGCTACTTCAGGTCCCCCGTCGAGTGACCAGGTGGCCCGGCGGACCAGCCGGATGAGGGGGTTGGCGGGGTCGGTGCCCGGCGGGCGCCGGCAGAAGGCCCGGAAGTCGTGGCGGCCCAACAGCACCGAGGCAGCCGCGTCCATGGCGCGCAGGTCCAGCTCGTCCTTGATGTGCCAGGCGATGGGGGCCAGCAGCGGGTCGTGGGCCGGCGCGTTCCAGACCAGGTAGCGGTAGGTCCGCCCTGTGGCCGAGCGGCGGGCGTCGAAGTCGGGACCCACCAGCTGGGCCGAGTGCACCGTGATGGAGGGGGACAGCTGGCGGTTGAGCACCCGGGCCAGCTCTTTGCCGCCCATCGGGTAATTCGGCAGGTCGACGTGGACCACCTGGCCCCGGGCGTGCACGCCGGCGTCGGTGCGCCCGGCGCAGGTCACCGTCGGGGGCTCGGCCAGCCGGGCCGCCCGGCCCAGGGCCTGACGCAAGCTGCCGGCCACCGTGGGCAGATCGGGTTGGATGGCGAAGCCGCGGAAGGCGGCACCGTCATAGGAGATGTCGAGGCGCCAGCGCTGCAGGACCAGATCGTTGGTCGGGGCGCCCTCGCGCTGGCTCAGGCTCACGCGCCGAGCGGGAAGCTCAGACGAACTCGATGCGCGCCATCGGCGCGTTGTCGCCCGGGCGCGGCCCGAGCTTGAGGATGCGGATGTAGCCACCCGGCCGATCCTCGTAGCGCGGCGCGATCTCGTTGAAGAGCTTGTACGCCGAGTCCTTGTCCCGGATCAGGGCGACCACCTGGCGATGCCGGTGCATGCCGCCCTTGCGGGCCGCGGTGATGCACTTCTCGGCCACCGGGCGCAGGGCCTTGGCCTTGGCTTCGGTGGTGACCAGCGACTCAGCCGCGATCAGCGATGCCACCAGGTTGCCCATCATGGCCTTCTGGTGTGCGGCGGTGCCGCCGAAGCGGCGGCCTCTCTTTGGTGTGCCTCGCATGACCGATCAGTCCCTGGTGCGGAGCGAAAGCCCGCGCTCGTCCAGGCGCTGCACCACCTCGTCGGCCGACTTCTGGCCGAAGTTGGTGATGGCCAGCAGGTCGTCCATAGTGCGCTCGACCAGCTCGCCAATGGTGTTGATCTGGGCCCGCTTGAGGCAGTTGCGCGGGCGCTCGGAGAGGTCCAGCTCCTCGATGCGCAGGTCCAGGTCGGGCGAGCCGCTGGTCACGCTGCCGGTGTCGCCCAGCTCCAGGCCCTGCGGCGTCTCCTCCAGGTCGGCCACCAGGCTGACCAGGTTGCGCAGCGTGTCACCGGCCGAGGCCAGCGCCTCGCGCGGGCTGATGGTGCCGTCGGTTTCGATGTCGAGCACCAGGCGGTCGTAGTTGGTCGACTGCTCCACCCGCACCGGCTCGATGTCGAAGGTCACCCGGTGCACCGGCGAGAAGATGGAGTCGATCGGGATGACACCGATGGTCGAACTCGTCTTGTTCTTGTCGGCCGAGACATAGCCCCGGCCCCGGGCCACTGTCACGTCGACGGCCAGGCGGCCCTTGGCGTTGATGGAGGCGATGTGCAGGTCGGGGTTGAGGATCTCGACGTCAGAGGTGGTCTGCAGGTCGGCCGCGGTGGCGTCGGCCGGGCCGCGCACGTCCAGGCGGAGGGTGACCGCCTCGTCGGTCTGGATCTGCACCAGCAGGTCCTTGAGGTTCAGGATGATGTCGGTGACGTCTTCCTTCACTCCCGGCAGGGTGGTGAACTCGTGCAGGGCGTCATCGAAGCGCAGCTGGGTCACGGCGCCGCCGGGGATGGACGACAGCAGCGTGCGACGCAGCGAGTTGCCCAGCGTGGTGCCGAAGCCGGGGTCGAGCGGCCCGATGGCGAAGCGCTGGCGGTTGCCCTGCTCTTCGTCGATGGCCTCGACGGTGGGTCGTTGGATGATCAGCATGGTGGTAGCTCCTGTTACAGGTGGTGCGTGGGGACGATCGAGTGGATCGGGGGCGATCGGTTGGGCTTACTTGGAGTAGAGCTCGACGATGAGCTGCTCTTGCACCGGCTCGTCGATGTGCTCGCGCTCGGGCGGGTTGAGAACCGAGACGGCGAAGCCCGAGTCGCCGGTCTCGAGCCAGGCCGGGGTCTGGCGCTCGAGGGTGTCCATGTTGCGACGGACCGAGAAGTTGGTGCGGGTGGCGGACTTCAGGGAAACCACTTCACCCTTGCGCACCCGGTAGCTCGGGATGTCGACGCGCTTGCCGTTGATCAGCACGTGGCCGTGGCGCACGAACTGGCGGGCCTGACGGCGACTGGCGCCCCAGCCGGCTCGGAAGACGACGTTGTCGAGGCGCAGTTCGAGGTTGCGCAGCAGGTTCTCACCGGTGATCCCGGGCTGGGCGCTCGACTCCTCGTAGAGGTTGCGGAACTGCTTCTCGAGCAGCCCGTAGATGCGACGGGCCTTCTGCTTCTCGCGCAGCTGGGTCAGGTACTCAGAACCCTGACGCATGCGGTCGCGGCCGTGCTCGCCGGGCGGGTAGGCGCGGCTGTGACGGTCGGTGACCGCCTCGGAGACGGGGCACTTGAGCGAGTAGCAGCGCTCGCCCTTCAAGAACAGCTTGGTCCGCTCACGCCGGCAAAGGCGGCAGACGGGTCCGGTGTATCTAGCCATATGTTCGTTTCCTCGAAATTCCTGTTAGACCCGACGGCGCTTCTTGGGGCGGCAGCCGTTGTGCGGGATGGGGGTGACGTCCTTGATCCCGACCACTTCGATACCGACCGCAGCCAGCGAGCGGATGGCGGTCTCGCGGCCCGAGCCCGGACCGCGCACGAGCACGTCGACCTTGCGCACACCGTGCTCCATGGCCCGCTTGGCGCAGGCCTCGGCGGCCAGCTGCGCCGCGAACGGAGTGGACTTGCGTGAGCCCTTGAAGCCGACATTGCCGGCCGAGGCCCAAGCCAGCACGTTCCCCTCGGGATCAGCGATGGAGACGATCGTGTTGTTGAAGGAGCTCTTGATGTGCGCCACCCCGTAGCTGATGTTCTTGCGCTCCTTGCGGCGGGGACGGCGTGCCGCGGCAGTCTTAGCGGTTGCCTTCGGCATTACTTCTTCACCTTCTTCTTTCCGGCGACGGTCTTCTTGGGGCCCTTACGGGTGCGAGCGTTGGTGTGGGTGCGCTGACCGTGGACCGGCAGGCCCTTGCGGTGCCGCACTCCCTGGTAGCAGTTGATCTCCATCTTGCGCTTGATGTCCTGGGACACGTCACGGCGCAAGTCACCTTCCACCCGGAAGGTGGCGTCGATGTAGGTGCGCAGCCGCGCCACCTCTTCGTCGGTCAGGTCACGCACCCGGGTGGATGGGTTGACCTCGACGGCCTGGCAGATCTGCGTCGACAGGGTCGGGCCGATGCCATAGATGTAGGTGAGCGAGATCTCGAGACGCTTTTCGCGTGGGATGTCGACTCCGGCGATACGGGCCATATGTGTTCCTCTCCTCAGCCCTGCCGCTGCTTGTGGCGCGGGTTGTCACAGATCACCCGCACCACACCGCGGCGCCGGATGACCTTGCACTTTTCACAGATCGGCTTCACGCTCGGCCGAACCTTCACGTTCTCTCGTCCTCTTCTCGGCGCTATTTGTAGCGGTAGGTGATCCGACCCCGGTTGAGGTCGTACGGGGTGATCTCCACCTGGACTTTGTCCCCCGGAAGGATGCGGATGCGGTGCATGCGCATCTTTCCCGAGCTGTGCGCCAGCACCTTGTGTCCGTTCTCGAGTTCGACTCGGAACATGGCGTTGGGCAGCGGCTCGACCACCGTGCCTTCGAGCACGATGGCGTCTTCCTTGGGCTTGGGCAGGTGAATCTCCTCAGTCGATTGATCTGGTGCCCGCAGGACCCACGGGACGGCACGACACCGGAACGGGGGTTCTGCGGATGTGGCCCCGAAAAGCGACTCCCGTGAAGGAACCAGGCTCAGAGCCAGCGAACGATTCTACCTGTTCCACAAGAAATTTCCAGCCGGAGTTTCTGAGGGCCTGGTGAACCCTCTTGGCCGGGGTGGCGGGCGCAACCATTCTCCCCCATGGCGTGGCCTCGGCGCGCCGGGGCTGCCACCTGGGCGAACGCTCCGTTGGCTTCCCGTCACGGGTGCCCCGCGGTGCGATCGAACTCTCCCTGTCGCTCGCCCCATGGACAGTCTCTTGTATAACGGTTAGGGTTATAGATAACCGTTAGAGGGAGCCCCCTGGATGCAGCAGGAAGTCGTACTGGCGATGCTGGCCAAAGAGCCGTCCCATGGCTACGAGCTGCGGGCCCGCCTGAGCGAGGCCCTCGGGCCGCTCGGAGAGGGTATGAACGCCGGGCAGATCTACGTCACCCTGACCCGGCTCGAGAAAGCGGGCTTGGTGCTCTCCGAGCGGACCGAGCACGGGGCGGCCGACCGGCCCGAGCGCAAGATCTACGTCCTCACCCCGGCTGGCGAGCGCAAGGTGGCCGAGTGGCTGACCGAGGTCAGCTGGCCCAAGCCCGACCTGGCCGAGTTCCACCTGAAATTGATCGCGGCGGCGGCCGCCCACCTGGCCGACCCCATCAGCATCGTCGACGCCCAGCGCCGGGAGATCTTCCGGCGCCTGCGCGACGCCCAACTGGCCGCCCTGGCCGAGCCCGAGGGCTCGAACGGCGCCCTCCTGCTCGAGGGGGTGGTGCTACGCCTCCAAGCCGACCTGCGCTGGCTCGAAGCCTGCGAAGCCAACTGGACCCAACGAAGGAGAAACCCATGACGAACGCGAACGACATCCTCCCGGTCCTGCGGACCCGGGGCCTGCGCAAGGACTACGGGAAAGAGGAGAACCTGGTCCGGGCGGTCGACGAGTTCGACCTCGATGTGGCCGCCGGGGAGACCTTGGCCATCATGGGCCCGAGCGGCTGTGGCAAGTCGACCCTCCTGCACCTGCTGGGCGGGCTCGACCGGCCCTCCAGCGGCCAGATCTGCCTCGGGTCAGAGCGCCTCGACACCATGAGCGAGCGAAACCTGGCCAAGATGCGCGGCCAGTCGATCGGCTTCGTCTTCCAGGCCTTCCACCTCATGGACGAACTGACCGCGGTCGAGAACGTCGAGCTGCCGGCACTCGGTAATCGTCAACCCCGCGGCTGGACTGCCGCTGGTCGGCCTAGAGGACGGTAAAGACCTCGGGCCCGTCGGGCGTCACCGCAATGGTGTGCTCGAAGTGAGCCGAGAGCTTGCTGTCGGCCGTCACCACGCTCCAGCCGTCGTCCAGCTGCACCGTCTCGGCGGTGCCGACGTTGACCATCGGCTCGATGGCGAAGACGTTGCCCGTCTTGAGGGTCGGGCCGCGGTGACCGGGCCAGTAGTTGGGCACCTGGGGCTGCTCGTGCATGGCGGTCCCGATGGCGTGGCCGACGTACTCGCGGACCACCGAGAAGCCGGCCGCTTCAGCCACCTGCTGGACGGCCCGGCCCACCTCGTGCAGGGCGTTACCTTTCTTCAGCTGCTCGATGCCGGCCCACAGCGAGCGCTCGGTCACTTCGATCAGCTTCTGCGCCTCGGCCGAGATCTGCCCGATCCCCATGGTGAAAGCGGCATCGCCGTGGTAGCCCTCGATGATGGCCCCGCAGTCGATGGAGATGATGTCCCCCTCCTCGAGCACGTACTCACCGGGGATGCCGTGGACGATCATGGAGTTGGGCGAGGTGCAGATGACGGCCGGAAAGCCGTGGTAGCCGAGGAAGTTCGACTTGGCCCCTCGCCGCTCCAGCACCTCACGGGCGGCCAGATCCAGATCGAGGGTGGTGACTCCCGGCTTGGCCATGGCCCGGGTGGCCTCGTGCATCTCGGCCACCACCTTGCCGGCCTTGCGCATCTTGTTCAGTTCGTCGGTGTTGCGTCGCATTACTTGGCCCCTGGGCGTTGTCCCTGCCGTTTGGCGTCGATGGCACCTACCACCCTACGGGTCACCAGATCGGGTGAACCCGTCCCGTCGATGCTGACCAGGAGCTCGCGATGGGTGTACCAGTCGATCAGCGGCGCCGTCTCGGCCTCGTAGAGATCGAGACGGCGGGTGATGGCCTCCTCGGTGTCGTCCTCACGCTGGATCACCTCGCCACCGCAGACGTCGCAGGTCCAGTTGACCATGGGTGGGGCTGCCGTCGAGTAGTTGGCCCCGCAGTCCACGCAGACCCGCCGCGAGGCCAGCCGCTTGAGGACGAGCTCGGTCGGCACGTCGAGGTCGACCACCAGGTCGAGTCCGAAGGGATGGACGATGCGCTCGAGCTCCTCGGCCTGGTTGGTGGTGCGCGGGCAGCCGTCGAGGACGAAGCCGCGACCCCGGGAATCGCGCTCGGACAGGCGCCCCCCGACCATCTCCATCACCATCTCGTCGGGGATGAGCTCGCCCTGGTCCATCATCGACTGGGCCCGGAGGCCCAGATCGGACTTGGACTTGACCTCGCCGCGCAGCATGTCACCGGTCGAGACGTGCGGCACCACATAGTGGTGCGAGAGGCGAACGCACTGCGTTCCCTTGCCGGCCCCCTGTTTACCGAGGACCACCAGCCTGACCCCGGGAATCACCCGATGCCTACTTGAGGAATCCCTCGTAGTTGCGCATGCTCAGCTGGCTGTCGATCTGGCGCATGGTCTCGAGGGCGACGCCGACGGAGATCAGCAGCGTGGTGCCGTAGAAGGGGAACCGGTTCAGGTGCCAGAGCGCCATGAGCAACGAGGGCACCACGGCCACCGACCCCAGGAAGAGGGCGCCGACCACGGTGATGCGACTGAGGATGTGGGCGAAGTAGCGCTCGGTGGGCGGTCCGGGCCGGATACCGGGAATGAACCCACCTTGTTTGCGGATCAGGTCCGCCTGCTGATGTGGATCGAAGGCGACATAGACGTAGAAGAAGGTGAAGATGAAGATCAAGAAGAAGTAGGCACCGATATAGAAGAAGCTGGTCGGCGTCAGGCTGTTGCGCACGAAATTCTGGAACCAGGCCACCGAGATCACGTTGGACAGCAGCACCGGGATGTAGAGGACCGAGCTGGCGAAGATGATCGGGATCACACCGGACTGGTTGACCTTCAAGTGGATGTAGGTGCTGGAGCCGCCGTACATGCGCCGGCCCACCACACGTCTGGCGAAGGTGACCGGGATTCTTCGTTGGCCCTGGTCGAAGAACACGATGACCAGCAGGAGCAGGAGCGAGACCACGATGATGATGCCGAACTTGACCTTGCCCCCCTCGGCCAGGATCGAGCGGAAACCGGTCGGGATGGCCGCCACCACGTTGGCGAAGATCAGGATCGACATGCCCTGACCGATGCCGCGCTGGGTGATCAGCTCGGCCAGCCACATCACGAAGGCGGTGCCGGCGGTCAGGCACATGACCATGAAAGCGGCCAGGGGGAAGTTGAAGTTCTTGACCATCAAGTTGATGTTGGTGCCCAACAGCGCGGCGTCGTGGCCGTGGAAGGCATAGACCAGGCCCGAGGACTGCATCAGCGCCAGCGACACCGTCAGGTACCGGGTGGTCTGCGTGATCTTCTTCTGGCCGACCGCTCCCTGGTCCCGCCACTCCTCGAGCTTGGGGATGACCGTCGACAGCAGCTGGATGATGATCGAGCTGGTGATGTAGGGCATGACACCCAGACCGAAGACGGCCAGGCGCACTAGGGCACCGCCGCTGAACAGGTTCAAGAAGCCGAGGACGCCCGAGGACGAGGCCGTGCTCTCCAGCGTCTTCAACGCGGTCCAGCTCACCCCGGGCACCGGGACGTTGGCCCCGATCTGGTACAGGGAGATGACAGCGAGGGTGAAGATGACCTTGTTGCGAAGGTCGGGAACCCTGAAGATGTTGGCGAGCCGGGAGAGCATGACGGTCGGCGCTCAGTCGAATCCGAGGCCGACTAACGGTTCATGTGGGCATTGCCCAGGCTGGGACGACGCCCATTGCCGAAGGGAAGCGGGATGCGCTCGACGCTGCCGCCGGCTGTGGTGATGGCCGCCTCGGCCGAGGCCGAGAAGGCATGCGCCGACACCTTGACGGAGCGGCCGATGCCGCCCTGCCCGAGCACCTTGACCAGGGCGTGGCGCGAGCAGAGCCCGGCGGCCGCCATGGTCTCGATGGTGATCTCATTGCCCTCGAGGTCAGCCAGGGCGCCGATGTTCACCGGCACGTAGGCCACCCGGAACGGGTTCTTGAAGCCCTTGAGCTTGGGGATGCGCTGCATCAGGGGCAGCTGCCCACCCTCGAAGCCGGCCGGGATCTGGCCGCGGGCCTTCTGCCCCTTGGTGCCTCGGCCGGCGGTCTTGCCGCCCTTGCCGCCGATCCCACGACCGGGACGGCGCTTGGCCTTGGTGGCCCCGGTGGGCGGGGCCAGGTCGTGCAGCTTCATGCTGAAACCTCCTCGACGCTGACCAGGTGCGGAACGCGGGCCAGCATGCCCCGGATCTCGGGGCGGTCGGGCAAATCGTTGCGCTGGCCGATGCCGCGCAGGCCGAGGGCACGCAAGGTGCCGCGGTGCTTCGGCTTGGAGCCGATGGCCGAACGGACCTGGGTGACCACCAGGCGCGGCTCACCGGGTTTGATTTCTTTGACAGGACGGGCCGGCATGTTCAGCGTGCCTCCGCCGCATAAAGATCGGTCTCGCGCTTGCGCTCGCGGTAGGCCCGCAGGACCCCACCGGGCGTCACTTCGTCGGCCGCCTTGCCTCGCAGGGCAGCCACTTCGTCGGGTCGGCGCAGGGCCTTGAGCCCGGCGATGGTGGCGTGGGCCACGTTGATGCCGTTGGACGAACCGAGCGACTTGGCCAGAATGTCGCGGATGCCGGCCATCTCGAGGATGTGACGGGCCGCGCCACCGGCGATGACGCCCGTTCCCGGAGCGGCCGGCTTGAGCAGCACGCGACCGGCGCCGCTCTCCCCGATCACCGGGTGCACGATGGTGCTGCCGGCCAGGGGCACCTCGAAGAGGTTCTTGCGCGCCTCTTCGATGCCCTTCTGGACCGCCAAGCCGGCTTCCTTGGCCTTGCCGTAGCCCAGACCGACCCGGCCATTGCCGTCGCCGATCACCATGAGGGCAGCGAAGGAGAAACGGCGGCCACCCTTGACCACCTTGGCCACCCGGTTCACCTTGATCGTGCGCTCTTCGAACTGTGAATCAGCCATGAATCAGAACTCCAGTCCCTCGGCTCGTGCCGCGTCAGCCAGGACGGCGACACGCCCGTGGTACACGAAGCCCCCACGGTCAAAAACCACCTTGGTGATGCCCGCCGCCTTGGCCCGGGAGCCAAGCAGGCGACCGACCTTCTCGGCGCCGGACACGTTACCGCCGCCGGTCTGGCCTAAAACGGCGCGCAGATCGGGCTCGACCGTTGAGGCCGCAACCAGGGTGCGGCCGGTGGTGTCGTCGATGACCTGGGCCGAGATGTGCCGGTTGGATCGGTGCACGGCCAGGCGGGGCACCTCGGGTGTACCCGTCACCTTGCTGCGGACGCGGGCATGGCGGCGCAGGCGCAGCCGGGTCCGGTCATGAGTTCGTGCCATTACTTCGCTGCCTTCCCGGCCTTGCGGAGGACCCGCTCACCGGCGTAACGCACGCCCTTGCCCTTGTAGGGCTCGGGCTTGCGGATCTTGCGGATGTTGGCGGCCACTTGGCCGACCTGCTCCTTGTCGATGCCCTTGATGATGATGCGGGTCGGCACCGGCACCTCGAAGGAGATGCCATCGGGGGCATCCACCGAGACCGAGTGCGAGAACCCGAGGGCCAGCTCGAGGGCGTTGGGGCCCTTGGCGGTGGCGCGGTAACCCACGCCAACGATCTCGAGCTCCTTGGAGAAGCCATCGGTCACCCCGGTCACCATGTTGGCGACTAGTGAGCGCGACAAACCGTGGAGCGCCCGGTGGTGGCGCTCGTCGTCGGGCCGGGTCACCACCAACTGGTCACCCTCTTGGGCAATGGAGATGCCGGTCGGGAGCGTGCGCTCCAAGGTGCCCTGGGGCCCCTTCACGTTGACGTTGTCGCCGTTGATGGTCACGGTCACGTTCGACGGGACGGCAATGGGGGAACGTCCGATTCGGGACATCAGCCCTCACCTTCGCTCTTGATCACGGTGTTACCAGACATGGCAGAGCACCTCGCCTCCAAGATGCTTCTTGCGAGCTTCGCGGTCGGTCAGCAGACCCTGGCTGGTCGAGACCACGGCCACGCCCATGCCACCGAGCACGCGCGGGATCCCGTCGGCCCGGGCGTAGATACGCAGGCCGGGCTTGGACACCCGCTTGATGCCGGCGATGGTGCGGGTGCGGTTGGCGTCGTACTTGAGCGCAATCTCGAGCGTCGTACCGGGCTTACCCACGTTGGGTTCCACCTTGTAGCCCGCGATGAAGCCCTCCTGCTCGAGGATGACTGCCAGGGACTCCTTCAGCTTGGAGCCGGGCATTTTCACCGTGTCGAACATGGCCGAGTTCGCGTTACGGATACGCGTGAGCATGTCCGCGATGGGGTCGGTCATCGTCATGGTCGCCTACCAGCTCGCCTTCGTCACACCGGGGATCTCGCCGGCGTGCACCATGACGCGCAGGCAGATGCGGCAGAGGCCGAACTTCTTGTAGACGGCCTTCGGACGACCACAGCGCTGGCAGCGGGTGTAGCCCCGCACCTTGAACTTGGGGGTCCGCTGCTGCTTCTCAATCAGAGCTTTTTTTGCCATGGTGCTATTGAGTCTCCTGTCGGAAAGGAAAGCCAAAGGCGCTGAGCAGCGCCCGCCCTTCCTCGTTGTTGCGTGCGGTCGTGACGATCGTGATGTCCATGCCCCGGCTGGAGTCGATCTTGTCGTAGTCGATCTCGGGGAAGATCAGCTGCTCGGTGACGCCGAAGGTGTAGTTCCCCCGTCCGTCGAAGGAGCGGGGCGACAGTCCGCGGAAGTCACGGATGCGCGGGATGGCCAGGCTGATGAGCCGGTCGAAAAACTCCCAGGCCCGGTCGCCACGCAGCGTCACCTTGACGCCGATGGCCTGGCCCTCGCGGAGCTTGAAGCCGGCGATCGACTTGGTGGCCCGGGTCACAATTGGCTTCTGGCCGGCGATGAGCTCGAGGTCGCGCTGGGCTCCCTCGAGCAACGAGGCCTGCTGGGTGGCCCGGCCGACGCCCATGTTGATGACGACCTTCTCGAGGCGCGGCACTTCCATGATGTTGGCCAGACCGAGCTCGGTCTTGAGCTTGTCCCGCACCTCGGTCAGGTAGCGCTCCTTGAGGCGCGGGCGGGTCGGGGCAGCCATGGTCGTGCTCATTGGACCGTCCCGCACCTCTTGCAGGCGCGCACCTTCTCGCCGTCGCCGTCGAACTCGTAGCCGACCCGGGTGGCCTTGCCGCAGGACTTGCAGACCAGCGCCACCGTCGAGACGTGCACCGGCATGAACTTGTCGATGACACCGCCCTGCTGGGTGGCCCGTGTCGGCTTGGCGTGGCGCTTGGCCACGTTCACACCCTCGACGATCACTCTTTCGGAGGCCGGCAGGGCACGGACGACTTCGGCCTTGCGGCCCTTGTCCTTGCCGGAGAGTACGACGACAGTGTCTCCCTTGTGAATACGCATTAGAGCACCTCGGGGGCCAGCGAGACGATGCGCATGAACCGCTTGTCCCGCAGCTCGCGGCCGACCGGGCCGAAGATGCGGGTGCCGCGGGGCTGCTGCTGGTCGTTGATCAGGACGGCTGCGTTCTCGTCGAAGCGGATGTAGCTACCGTCGGGACGGCGCTTCTCCTTCTTCGTGCGAACGACGACGCACTTGACGACGTCACCCTTCTTGACCGCCGCACCTGGGATGGCGTCCTTGACCGTGGCCACGAAGACATCGCCGATGCTGGCGTAGCGGCGGCGTGACCCACCCAGGACGCGGATGCACAGCACCTCGCGGGCTCCGGAGTTGTCAGCCACCCGCAGACGGGATTCCTGCTGGATCATCGGGCACGCTCCACGACTTCGGTCAAACGCCAGCGCTTGAGCTTGGAGAGCGGGCGGGTCTCCTGCACGCGCACCCGGTCGCCGACCTTGGCGGTGTCCTCGGCGTCGTGCACGTAGAGCTTCTTGGTCCGCTGCACCGTCTTGCCGTAGCGGGGGTGACGGACCCGCTCGACCACAGCCACCACCACGGTGGACTGCATGGCGTCGGACACCACCACGCCTTCACGCACCTTGCGGCGGTTCGGGCGGGTGCCGTCGTCCTCGGCCACCGGCGCGGCGGGCTTGGCCGGAACCGGCGCGGCCTCGACGGGCGCGCTGGTCTCAGCCGGGGCCTCGGCCACGGTCTCGGTCTCGGCGACGTCGTCCACCGGCGTCGCCTCTTGTGTCTCTTCGGTCTTGTCGGCCATCAGGCCTCTTCCTCTTCCAGCTCGTCGTCTTCCAATTCATCGGCGAGCTCGTGATCGTGCCCGTCGTGATCGTGATCATGCGCCGCCTTCGACGCCGCCGCCTTGGCTGCGACTTCGGCGTCCTCGGCCGCCAGGTGGGCCCGGGCCTCATCACGCTCGTCGGCCGTGGGGACCACGTAGGTACCCTCGGCTTCGAGGATCTCCCGATCCCGCAGCACGGTGAGGATACGGGCGACGTCGTGCTTGACCTGGCCGAGGCGGGCCGGGTTGTCCAGCTGACCGGTGGCCAGCTGGAAGCGCAGGTTGAACAGCTCGCGGCGTGAGTCACCCAGACGGGAGGACAGCTCGTCGCCGTCGAGCAGTGAGAGGTCGTGTGCCTTGGCCATCAGACCGCGACCTCAGGCTGACCGTGGGTCCCCGGACGGATCACGAAGCGTGCCTTGAAGGGCAGCTTCTGAATGGCCCGCTCCAGGGCGGCCCGGGCCAACTCCTCGTCCACGCCGGCCAGCTCGAAGAGCACGCGGCCCGGGTGCACGACGGCCACCCACAGCTCGGGGTTGCCCTTGCCCGAGCCCATGCGGGTCTCGGCCGGCTTGTGGGTGATCGGCTTGTCGGGGAAGACCCTGATCCAGACCTTTCCACCACGCTTGACATGGCGGGTCATGGCAATACGGGCGGCCTCGATCTGTCGGGCCGTCAGCCAGCCCGGCTCCATGGCCTGGATCCCGAAGTCGCCGAACGCGACCGAGGTGCCACCCTTGGCCTGGCCAGTCAGGCGGCCCCGCTGCGTCTTGCGGTGCTTGACCTTCTTGGGCATCAACATGTCAGTCCGACTCCTTGCGGAAGTGGGGCGTCTCGTGATGCTGCTGGGCCCGGCGCTCCATCTCCTCGTCTTGAGCCAGACGGCGCTCGAGCTCGTCGGGCTCGGCCGGTGCCGCCGGCACCAGGTCGACCGGCGGGGTCTCGTCGGTCTCCTCGACCTCGACCTCGACTTCGGCTTCGGCTTCGGCTTCGGGCGTCACCTCGTCGACCACCTCGACCGGCTCGACGACTTCCTCGACAAACAACTCGTCTTCAGGGGCGGCACCGTTGACCGCGGTCTCCTCGTCGAGGGTGGGCTCGGCCCGGCGGCGACCGCCACCGGCCGTGATGAGGCGGCGCGGGCCGCTCTGGCCGGAGGTCTCCCCCACCGCCATGGCGGCCTCACGGGTGATCTTGTCCTCGACCGAAACCTTGTACGGCAGGATGTCGCCCTTGTAGATCCACACCTTGACCCCGACCCGGCCGGCGGTGGTGCGGGCCTCGCGGAAGCCGTAGTCGATGTCGGCCCGCAGCGTGTGCAGGGGCACCCGGCCCTCGCGGTACTGCTCCTTGCGCGACATTTCCGAACCGCCCAGACGGCCCGAGCACTGCACCTTGATGCCCTGAGCTCCGGCCTTCTGCACGGTCTGGATGGCCCGCTTCATGGCCCGGCGGAAGGCCACCCGGCGCACCAGCTGGTCGCAGATGCCCTGGGCGATCAGGGCCGCGTCGAGTTCGGGTTGCTTGATCTCTTGGATGTTGAGCTGGATCCGGTTCTGCAGACCGGTGATCTCCTCGAGCTTCTTCTTGAGGCGGTCGGCCTCGGAGCCACGGCGGCCGATGACGATGCCCGGACGGGCCGTGTGGATGTCGACGCGCAAGCGGTCACGGGTGCGCTCGACCTCGATCCGGCTGACGGCCGCGGCCTCCAGCTGGTTCATCAAGTAGTCGCGGATCTTCCAGTCCTCGACCACGAATTCCTTGTAGTGGCGCTCCTCGAACCAACGCGACTTCCAGTCCGTGGTGATCCCGAGCCTGAACCCGTAGGGGTTGACCTTCTGGCCCATTACTTGCCCTTCTCTTCGGTGTCGGCCTCGGCATCGGTGTCGGCGGTCTCGTCGACCACCACCGTCGCCTCGTCGGCCTGCTCCTCGACGCCCTCGTCTTCAACCGACTCTTCGGTTGCGGCGGTGGTCTCGATCTCTTCGACGTCGGTGGCGACGTCGTCGTCCTCGACCAGCCCATCGATCTCGGCTGCCTCGGCTTCGGCTGCTTCAGCCTCGGCCCTGGCCTCGGCGGCCGCGGCCCGGCGGGAGGCCCGACCGGTCTGGTCGGCCCGCTTGCGCGAGGTCTCGACCCGGCGGGACCGGTTGGCGCTGAGCGCCTCGGCCCGGGTGCGCCGGCGCTCGAGCCGGTCTTCGGGCAGTCGGCTCACCACAATGGTGATGTGGCAGGTCCGCTTGCGGATGCGGGTGGCCCGGCCCCGGGCCCGGGGGCGCCAGCGCTTCAGGGTGGCACCCTCGTCGGCGTAGCAGGCCGACACGTAGAGCTCTTCGGGATTCTGGTGGTCGTTGTGGGCCGCGTTGGCCACGGCGGAGGTCAGCACCTTGCCGATGACCTCGGCCGCTTCGCGCTCGACCCCGTTGAGGATTTCGGCGGCCCGGTCGACGTCAGCCCCCCGGATGAGGTTGAGGACCTGGCGGGCCTTGGAGGCCGACAGGCCACCATGCCGCAAAACGGCGCGCGTCCCGGGACGCTCGTTGGTCTTGGTACCTGGCATCAGCGGCGCGCTCCCCGCTCCTGGCCCGCGTGATAGCGGAAGGTGCGTGTCGGGGCGAACTCACCCAGCTTGTGGCCGACCATGGACTCGGTCACGTAGACCGGGACGTGGCGACGGCCGTCGTGCACGGCGATGGTGTGGCCCACCATGTCGGGGATGATGGTCGAGCGGCGGGACCAGGTCTTGATGACCTTCTTCTCTCCGCTGGCGTTCAGCACGTCCACCTTCTTGAGCAGGTGGTCGTCGACGAATGGGCCCTTCTTCAAGCTACGCGGCATGGAACAACCCTTCGCCTACCGCCGCGCGCCGCGCGTCCGGCGCCGGCGCACGATCATCGAATTGGACTTCTTGTTGCGGTCGCGGGTGCGGCCCTCGGGCTTGCCCCACGGCGACACCGGGTGGCGACCACCCGAGGTCTTGCCCTCACCACCACCCAGCGGGTGGTCCACCGGGTTCATGGCCACACCACGGGTCTGCGGGCGCTTGCCCTTCCAGCGGTTACGGCCGGCCTTGCCGATCTTGATCAGCTCGGCCTCGGCGTTGCCGACCACACCCAGGGTGCCGCGGCAATCGATCGAGACCCGGCGCATTTCGGTCGAGGGCAGCCGCAGGGTGGCGAAGGCCCCTTCCTTGGCCACCAGCTGGATGCTCATGCCGGCGCCTCGGGCCATCTTGCCGCCGCCCCCGGGGCGTAGCTCGACGTTGTGGATGGTCGAACCGACCGGGATGTAGCGCAGCGGCAAGGCGTTGCCGGGGCGGATGTCGGCACCCTGGCCGCTCTGGACCGCGTCACCGACCTTGAGGCCGGCCGGCGCCAAGATGTAGCGCTTCTCGCCGTCGGCGTAGTTGAGCAGCGCGATGCGGGCGTTGCGGTTCGGGTCGTACTCGATGCTGGCCACCTTGGCCGGGATCCCGTCTTTGTTCCGACGGAAGTCGACGATGCGGTACTGCTGCTTGTGACCGCCGCCGCGGTGGCGCGACGTCTTGCGCCCGTAGCTGTTGCGCCCACCCGAACTCGGGCTGGGGGCCAGCAGGGACTTCTCGGGCTTGCTCCGGGTGATCTCCGAGAAATCGGAGACCGTCTGGAAGCGGCGGCCCGCGCTAGTTGGTTTACGTGAACGAAGTGGCATCAGTGTCGTCCTGCTCAGCGATCGAAGAGGTCGATGGAATCGTCGGGGTGCAAAGTCACGATGGCCCGCTTGGAGTTGGGACGGCGACCCTTCACGTTGGTGCGACGGTTTTTGGTGGCCTTGCCCTTGCGGTTGAGCGTGTTGACGTTGAGCACGCGCACGCCGAAGGCCTGCTCGACGGCGTGGCGCACGTCGATCTTGGTGGCCGCGGGGTCCACGATGAACGTGTAGACGTGGTGGTCCATCAGGCCGTAGCTCTTCTCGGAGACCACGGGGCGGATCAGCACGGACATGGCGTCACGCATCGGCGTCGTCCTCCTCGGCCTCGGTGCCGGTGTCGGCCTCGTCGGTCACGGCCGCCTCGGTCACGGCCGGCTCGGCCACCGCTTCGGCCTTGGGTGCGGCCTTCTTGGCCGGCGCCTCAGCCTTGGCCGCGGGAGCCTTCTTGGCCGGTGCCGCCTTGGCCGCCGGCTTGGGGTCCTCCTTGAGTACCCCGTCCTCGTCGAGATCCTCGATGAGGTGGGTGTTCGAGAAGTCGTCGGTCGACTTGGGCAGCGTGCGGTCCGAGAAGAGGAGCCAGTCGAAGCGCAGCACGTCGTGGGCCGACAGCTCGCTGTAGGTGGTCAGCTGGGCGTTCGGAATGTTGGCGAAGGAGCGGGCCACCTCGACCTCTTCGTGGCTCACCACAATCAGGACGCTTTGCTCGGCCAGCCGCAGCTTGCGCAGGATGGTGGCGGCGTCCTTGGTCTTGGGCTCGGTGATGGCCCAGTCGTCGATCACGGCGATCCGGCCCACGATGGCCCGGTCGCTCAGCGCGGAGAGCAGAGCCAGGCGGACCATCTTCTTGGGTGTGTGCTGGCGGTAGCTGCGGGGCTTGGGCCCCAGCGCAATACCGCCGCCGATCATGGAAGGCGACCGGCTCGATCCCTGGCGGGCCCGGCCCGTGCCCTTCTGGGCGAAGGGCTTGGCCCCACCACCGCGGACCTCGGCCCGGGTCTTGGTCGACTGGGTGCCGGCCCGGGCGGCGGCCAGCTGGGCGGTCACCACCTGGTGCAGCACCGCCAGGTTGGGCTCGAGGCCGAAGATGGTCGGCTCGAGATCGACGGTGCCCAGGTCGTGGCCGGCCGCATTGCGGTAGATGGCGGTGCGGGCCGTCGGAGCCGGACGCTCCTTCTTGACCGGTGCCCGCCGGATGGAGGTCGCCGTCACGCTCATCGGGCACCTCCGGCCTTCTGCGGGGCCTTGACCGAGTTGCGCAGGACGACCACGCTGCCCCGGGCTCCGGGGACCGCGCCCTTGACCAGCACCAGCTGGCGCTCGGGGTCTGAGGAGATCACCGTCAGGTTCAGGGCGGTCACCTGCGAGCCGCCCATCTGGCCGGCCATGCGGGTGCCCTTGAAGACCCTCGAGGGGGTGGCGCAGGCGCCGATCGAACCGGGGACGCGATGGCTGCGGTGGTTACCGTGCGACGCCCCCTGGCCCTTGAAGTTGTGGCGCTTCATGCCACCGGCGAAACCCTTGCCCTTGGAGACCGAGATGGCGTCGACCCGGTCGCCGGCCTCCCAGAGGTCAGCCGTCAGTTCCTGACCGACCCGGTACTCACCCACGTCGTCCAGGCGGAGCTCGACCAGCTTGCGGCCCGGCTCCACACTGGCCTTGGCGTAGTGGCCGATCTCAGGCTTGGTGAGCGTGGAGGCCCGGCGGAATCCCCAGGTCACCTGGAGGGCCGAGTAGCCGTCGGTCTCAGGTGTCTTGACCTGGACCACGCGCACGGGCGCGACCTTGAGAACCGTCACCGGAATGGCGCGGTTCTGGTCGTCCCAGACCTGGGTCATGCCGACCTTCTCGCCGACGATCGCCTTCGTTGCCACGTAGTACGCACGCTCCCTCGTGGGTGTCCACGGCTTCCCGTGTGCACGCCAACGCTCCGCCCGGGATCCCCGAGCGGAGCGCTCGAATGTTTCGGTCCGAGGTCCCTGGCCGTCCCCACCGTGGGGCACCAGGCGCTCAGACACATCTAGCTGGATCGGCACGGCTCAGCCGTGCCACAGGGCCAGGAATCAGCCCGAAATAAGATCTTATAGGATACTGCTGCCCAGCGCCAGAGGGCTGTGATACCCAATCGCTGGGCGCCCCAACCCAACCGGTCAGGCGTTCTGGATCTTGATCTCGATGTCCACCCCGGCCGGCAGGTCCAGCCGTTGGAGCGAGTCGACGGTCTTCGGCGTGTGCTCGACGATGTCGACCAGGCGCTTGTGGACCCGCATCTCGAAGTGCTCCCGACTGTCCTTGTACTTGTGGGGCGACCGGATGACCGTGTACCGGTGCTTGTCGGTCGGCAGCGGCACCGGCCCCTGGATCTTCGCCTGGGTACGCAGGACGGTCTGGACGATCTTCTCGGTCGACTGGTCGAGGATCTCGTGGTCGTAGGCCTTCAACCGGATCCTGATCTTCTGGCGGGGCCCGTCGGCCATGGTTGTCCTCTTCCTGCCGGTCGTGAACTACTTGAGGATCTTCGTGACCCGGCCGGAGGCGACCGTGCGGCCGCCTTCCCGGATGGCGAACCGGAGCCCCTCGACCATGGCGATCGGCTTGCCGAGCTCGACGGTCATGTCGGTGTTGTCGCCGGGCATGACCATCTCGGTGCCCTCGGGGAGGGAGATCGTGCCGGTCACGTCGGTCGTCCGGAAGTAGAACTGCGGCCGGTAGTTCGTGAAGAACGGCTTGTGGCGACCGCCCTCCTCCTTGTTCAACACGTAGATGGTGGCTTCGAAGTCGGTGTGCGGGGTGATGGAGCCGGGCTTGCACAGCACCTGGCCCCGCTCGACCTCTTCCTTCTTGGTCCCCCGCAGCAGGGCGCCGATGTTGTCGCCAGCCTGGCCCTGGTCGAGCAGCTTACGGAACATCTCGACCCCGGTGACCGTGGTCTTCTGGGTGTCGCGCAGGCCGACGATCTCGACCTCCTCGCCGACATTGACCACCCCCTGCTCGACCTTGCCGGTGACGACGGTGCCCCGGCCGGTGATCGACATGACGTCCTCGATCGGCATCAAGAAAGGCTTCTCGACATCCCGGACGGGCTCTGGGATGTAGGAGTCGACGGCCTCCATCAGCTCGAGGATCTTGGGCGTCCACTCGGCGTCGCCCTCCAGCGCCTTCAGGGCACTGACCTTGATGATCGGGGTGTCGTCGCCGGGGAACTCGTACTCGTTGAGCAGCTCGCGGACCTCGAGCTCGACCAGGTCGAGCAGCTCCTCGTCGTCGACCATGTCGGCCTTGTTGAGGGCCACCACGATGTAGGGAACGCCCACCTGGCGAGCCAACAGGACGTGCTCACGGGTCTGGGGCATCGGGCCGTCGGCGGCCGAGACAACGAGGATGGCCCCGTCCACCTGGGCGGCGCCGGTGATCATGTTCTTGATGTAGTCGGCGTGGCCGGGCATGTCGACGTGGGCGTAGTGCCGGTTGGCCGTCTCGTACTCGACGTGGGCGATCGAGATGGTGATGCCCCGCTGCTTCTCCTCCGGGGCCTTGTCGATCTGGTCGAACGGCGTGAACGACGTGTTGGGGTTGTTCTCCGACAGCACCTTCGTGATGGCCGCCGTGAGCGTGGTCTTGCCGTGGTCGATGTGCCCCATCGTCCCCACGTTGACATGGGGCTTCGAGCGCTCGAACTTCTGCTTGGCCATCTGAAGAACTACTCCTTGATCTGGGGCGGGACCCCCTCGGGCCCGCCGCAACGGTCGCCCGTCGCTGCCTCATTGCGTTGCTGTGCTGCCCAGCCTGCTCTTGCGGCCAGACCCCGTCCCTACTCCCCGCGGGCCCGAGCGATGATCTCCTTGGCGATCGAGTCGGGAACCTCGTTGTAGGCGTGAAACTGCATCGTGTACGTGGCACGACCCTGCGTACGCGAACGCAGGTCGGTAGCGTAGCCGAACATGTCCGACAGCGGTACCTGGGCTCGGACGACGTGGCTGCTGCCCCGCTGCTCCATGCCCTCCACCCGTCCCCGGCGGGACGAGAGGTCGCCGATGACGTCGCCCATGTAGTCCTCGGGCGTGACCACCTCGACGTCCATCACCGGCTCGAGCAGCACCGGACTGGCTGCCCGGGCGGCCTTCTTCACGGCCATCGAACCGGCGATCTTGAAGGCCATCTCCGACGAGTCGACGTCGTGGTAGGAGCCGTAGGTGAGGGTGACCCGGACGTCCACCATCGGGTAACCGGCCAACACGCCGGAGGTCAGCGCCTCCTGGATGCCAGCGTCGACCGAGGGGATGTACTCCTTGGGGATGACCCCGCCGGTGATCTTGTCGACGAACTCGTAGCCGCCGCCGGGGCCGGTGGGCTCGAGGCTGATCACCACGTGCCCGTACTGGCCACGGCCGCCGGTCTGGCGGATGTAACGCTCCTCGATCTTCTCCACCGGCTTGCGGATGGTCTCCCTATAGGCCACCTGCGGCTTGCCGACGTTGGCGTCCACGCTGAACTCGCGGAGCATCCGGTCGACCAGGACCTCCAGGTGGAGCTCGCCCATGCCCGAGATCACGGTCTGGCCGGTCTCCTCGTCCGAACGCACCCGGAAGGTCGGGTCCTCCTCGGATAGGGAGAACAGAGCCCTGGACAGCTTGTCCTGGTCGGCCTTGGTCTTGGGTTCCACGGCCACGTGGATGACCGGCTCGGGGAAGGTGAGCTCCTCCAGCACAATCGGGTGGGCCGGGTCCGAGAGGGTGTCACCGGTCGTCGTCTGCTTGAGGCCGACGGCGGCCACGATGTCGCCGGCGAAGCAGGCGTCCTTGTCCTCGCGGTGGTTGGCGTGCATCTGCAGCAGCCGGCCGATCCGTTCCTTCTTGTCCTTGGTCGTGTTGGAAATGGTCGCGCCCTTGCGAAGGGTGCCCGAGTAGACCCGAAGGTAGGTCAGCTTGCCCACATAGGGGTCGGTCATGATCTTGAAGGCCAGGGCCGAGAAGGGGGCGTCGTCGTCGGCCATCCGCTCCTCGGGCTCCTCCGCCTTGCCCGGCTTGGTGCCCGGGGTGGGCGGCAGGTCGAGCGGGCTCGGGAGGTAGTCGACCACGGCATCGAGCATCGGCTGGACGCCCTTGTTCTTGAAGGCCGAGCCACACAGCACCGGCACCGCCTCGCTGGAGAGCGTGGCGGTCCGCAGGGCCCGCTGCAGATCGTCGGCGGTGATCTCCTCCTCGGCCAGGTACTTCTCCATGATCCCGTCGTCGTAGTTGGACAGGACGTCGATCAATTGGTGGCGGGCGTCCCCCGCCTCGGCGGCCAAGGCGTCGGGGATGTCGGTCTCCTCCCACTTCTCGCCCATGCCCTCTTCCCACACGAGGGCCCGCATGGTGAGAAGGTCGATCACCCCTCGGAACTCGCCCTCGGCGCCGATGGGCAGCTGGATCACCGCCGGGTTGGCGTCGAGCCGGTCCTTGATCATCTCCACCGTCCGGCCGAAGTCGGCCCCCACCCGGTCCATCTTGTTCACGAAACAGATCCGGGGCACCTTGTACTTGTTGGCCTGGCGCCACACGGTCTCGGTCTGCGGTTCGACCCCAGCCACCGCATCGAAGACAGCCACCGCGCCGTCGAGCACCCGCAGCGACCGCTCGACCTCGACGGTGAAGTCCACGTGGCCCGGGGTATCGATGATGTTGATCCACGTGTCTCGCCACCGGCAGGTGGTGGCGGCCGAGGTGATGGTGATGCCTCGCTCCTGCTCCTGGACCATCCAGTCCATGGTGGCCGCGCCCTCGTGGACCTCGCCGATCTTGTAGTTCCGGCCGGTGTAGTAGAGGATCCGCTCGGTGGTGGTGGTCTTGCCCGCGTCGATGTGGGCCATGATCCCGATGTTCCGGGTCCGGGCTAGGGGAAACTCGCGGATGGGGAGGGGCTCAGCCATGATGCGTTACCTCGGGGACCGCTACTACCAGCGGTAGTGGGCGAAGGCCTTGTTGGACTCGGCCATCTTGTGCAGGTCCTCACGGCGCTTAACCGCCGCGCCGATGCCGTTGGACGCGTCCAGGATCTCGTTCGCCAGCCGCTCGGCCATCGTCTTCTCGCGGCGCTGGCGTGAGTAGCCGGTCAGCCAGCGGATAGCCAGGGTCGTCGCCCGGCGGGGGCGGACCTCGACGGGGACCTGGTAGGTGGCCCCACCGACCCGGCGGCTGCGCACCTCAAGTTCTGGGCGGGTGTTCTCGACCGCCCGCTTGAGCACGGCGACCGGATCGGAGCCGGCGCTCTCTTCCACCAGGGTGAGGGCGCCGTAGACAATGCGTTCGGCCAGCGTCCGCTTGCCGCGGGTCAAGACCTTGTTGACGACCTGCGTGACGAGCACGGAGCGGTAGACCGGGTCGGGCTGGAGGTCGCGTCGGGGGGCGGGGCCGTTACGAGGCATCTCAGGACTCCTTCTTGGCGCCGTAACGGCTGCGGGCCTGGCTCCGCTCGCGCACACCCGAGGTGTCGAGGGCACCGCGGATCACCTTGTACCGGACCCCGGGCAGGTCCTTCACCCGGCCGCCGCGGACGAGCACGATCGAGTGCTCCTGCAGATTGTGGCCGACCCCGGGGATATAGGCGGTGATCTCGACTCCGCTCGTAAGACGCACACGCGCCACCTTACGTAGGGCCGAGTTCGGCTTCTTCGGCGTCGTCGTGTACACGCGAGTGCAGACCCCCCGGCGCTGGGGGGCACCCTTCAGGGCCGGGGTCTTGGTCTTGGTCGTCTTTGCCTGCCGTCCCTTACGGACCAGCTGGGCGATCGTGGGCACGCGTTACCTCTAGGTTCTGAACTGCGGGGTGGACTACCGGCCATGCACTCGGCGCACCCTCAGGCGCGGCGCTGTGCAGGGGAGCAATGGTACGGCACTGAGGGTTACCAGGCAAGCGGTCCGGTCAGGCACCCGCCTCTACCGGACCCGCCTCGGTGTCGGTGCCGCCGTCTGCCGCGACACTGCCGTCGTCGGCGCCCGGAGCCGTCCCCAGCCAGCTGGCGTCGATGGAGGGGTCGAACGGCTCGTTGCCCATGTCGTCGACACCCAGTCCGTCGCCGCCCACGTCACGCAGCCAGGCAGCCAGGTCCTCGGTATCGGCGTCACCCGAGGTCTGGGCCCAGAAGGGCATCGCCTCGGCGTCGGGCATCTCCAGCCGGATGTCCCGGTACCGCTCCATACCCGAGCCCGCCGGGATCAGCTTGCCGATGATGATGTTCTCCTTGAGCCCGAACAGCTGGTCGGACTTGCCCTCGATCGCCGCCTCGGTCAGCACTCGGGTGGTCTCCTGGAAGGAGGCGGCCGAGAGCCAGCTCTCGGTGGCCAGCGACGCCTTGGTGATCCCCATCAGCTCGGGACGGCCCTCGGCCGGGCGCTTGCCCTCCTCCACCAGCTGGCGGTTGGCCTCGGCGTAGAGCTGGTTGTCCACCCGCTCACCCGGCAGGAACGCCGCGTCGCCTGGCTCGGCCACCAGCACCCGGCGCAGCATCTGACGCACGATGAGCTCGATGTGCTTGTCGTGGATCGACACACCCTGGTCCCGGTAGACCTTCTGGACCTCTTCGACCAGGTACTGCTGGGTCTCGCGGATGCCCTTGACCTCGAGCAGCTCCTTCGGGTCCTTCGGACCCTCCACCAAGGCATCGCCGGCCCCGACCTCCTGGCCGTCAGCCACCTCCAAGTGGGCCCGTGGGGCCACCAGCACGGCTTCCTCGGTACCGTCGTCGGCCACCACCGTGATGCGACGACCGCCCTCCTCGTCCTCGATCCGGACCAGTCCGGAGTGGCGAGCGAGGACCGCCGCCCCCTTGGGGGTACGGGCCTCGAACAGCTCGACCACCCGGGGCAGGCCGTGGGTGATGTCCTCACCTACGACGCCGCCGGTGTGGAAGGTCCGCATGGTCAGCTGGGTGCCCGGCTCGCCGATGGACTGGGCGGCGATGACGCCGACGGCCTCGCCGAGCTCGATCATCCGTCCGGTGGCCAGAGACTGCCCATAGCAGGCGGCACACACTCCGTGGGTGGCCTCACAGGTGAGCACCGAGCGGGTCCGGATACGGTTCACCGTCGGGTCGTCTCGCAGTTGGGCGCAGATCTCGTCGGTGAGCAGGGTCCCCACGTCGAACTTGGTCTTGTCCGAGAGGACGACCGCCTCGACCAGCAGGCGGCCGTAGGCCCGAGTCTCGAGGTAGCTGCGCTTCCCCGGCCCGTCGGGCTCGATCTCCTCGATCCAGATGCCCCGGGTGGTCCCGCAGTCGTCCTCGCGAATGATCAGCTCCTGGGCGACGTCGACCAGCCGGCGGGTCAGGTAGCCGGAGTCAGCCGTCCGCAGCGCGGTGTCGGCCAACCCCTTGCGGGCGCCGTGGGTGGAGATGAAGTACTCCAACACGGACAGGCCCTCTCGGAAGGAGGACTTGATCGGTCGGGGGATCATCTCACCCCGGGGGTTCGACACCAGCCCCTTCATGCCGGCGATCTGACGGATCTGCTGGGCGTTTCCTCGAGCGCCGGAGTCGACCATCATGTCGAGCGGGTTGAACGACAGGCCGGCCAGGGCCTGCTCCATCGCCCGGCCGACCTCGGAGTTGGCCGACGTCCAGA
>DASXFC010000065.1:0-47507 GCA_036489775.1 Acidimicrobiales bacterium
TTGGAGGGAACGAACTCACTCGTCCAAGCGGCCAAACGTCGGGCTCGCGGCTACCGCTCCAAGGCCAAGATGATCACCATCATCTATCTCATTGCCGGCAAGCTTCCTCTACCCGAAATCCACACGATCTAGCGAGGAGCCGGAAATTCCTCCCTCGCGGAAATTTGTGTCCATTTGGGCCCCCGCCGCTCGTCGTGCTGGCGAGCAACCGGAAACGGCGACGGAGATCCCGTGGTGCGACCGGCTGGGAAGGCGTTGGGCGCATGCACCCGGAAAATCTCCAGGCGTTGGCGACCGAGCGACGGCGAGAGGATGTGGCGAGGGCGAGTGCAACGTCAGAGCTCGCCGGCGACGCTGACCTCGACCTTGGTCGGGATGCCGGCTTGGTCATCGCACGACGCTCGGGTTCACGACTGCTTCGGATGGTGTTGCGCGCATTCGCGCGAGAATGGAGGAACGGTGAAGTACATGCTGATCATGGCCGAGGACGAATCCGCCCAACCCACCTTCGAGGGTGGTGACTGTGCTGACCCGGCCAGCGCAGCGGCCAAGACCTTGGCCGAGTGGCTCGAGGAGAATGAGCGCCGCGGCGTTCTCGACCGCGGCGAACGTCTCCAGTCCACCAGCACGGCGACCACCATACGGGTGCATGACGGCGAGACGTTGGTGGCTGATGGCCCCTTCGGCGAGACCAAGGAGCACATCGCTGGCATCCACCTCATCGATTGCGCCGATCTCGATGAGGCCATCGAGATTGCGTCCGGCCATCCCTGTGCCGTGTACGGCGGCGTCATCGAGATCAGGCCGGTATTCATCTGGCCGTGAACAGCGTGGAAGCCGCGGTCAGCGACGCCTTCCACGCCGACTGGGGGCGGATCGTGGCTTCCCTGATCGGCCGCACCGGTGATTGGGACCTGGCCGAAGAGTGCACCCAGGAGGCCTTCACCCAAGCCCTGGTCAGCTGGGCCAATGACGGTGTGCCCGAGCGCCCGGGTGCCTGGTTGACCACGGTGGCCCGCAACCGTGCTTTTGACCGGCTGCGCCGGCGGGCCAGCGAGACGCGCAAGCTGCAGGAGGTCTCGGTCACGTCGACGCACATCGACGCCATTGACGTCGTCGAGATGGACGAAGAGCAGATCCCCGACGAGCGCCTCCGTCTCGTCTTCACCTGCTGTCATCCTGCTCTGGCGCTGGAAGGGAGAACCGCGCTCACCCTCCGCACCCTGGCCGGTCTGACCACGGCGGAGATCGCCCGGGCCTTCTTGGTTCCCGAGGCCACCATGGCCAAGCGCCTGGTGCGGGCCAAGCAGAAGATTCAGCGAGCCGGCATCCCCTACCGGGTACCCCCGCGCCACCTCCTGGCCGAGCGCACGGCGGGCGTGCTGGCGGTGGTCTACCTGCTGTTCAACGAGGGATACGGGGCCAGCAGCGGCGCCGACCTCGTGCGCGTCGACCTGTCCGCCGAAGCCATCCGACTCGGCCGCGTGCTGGCGGCGCTGATGCCGGACGACCCCGAGGTCCTGGGGTTGCTGGGCCTCCTGCTGCTCACTGATGCTCGCCGGGCCGCCCGGCTGAACGACGACGGCGACATCGTGACGCTCGAGGATCAGGACCGCACCCGCTGGGACGGCGCCCTGATCGCCGAGGGCTTTCACCTGCTGGGCGCCGCCGGTGCGCTGGAATCGGCCGGGCCTTATCAGCTCCAAGCCGCGATTGCCTCGTGCCATGCCGATCCCGAGGCGACCAATACCGATTGGGAGAAAATCTCGAACCTCTACGAGCAGCTGGCCGCGATCATGCCCTCGCCGGTGGTTTCTTTGAACCACGCCGTGGCGGTGGCCATGGCCCATGGACCCGAGGCCGGGCTGGCCCGGCTCGATGAGCTCGAGGCGCAGGGATCGCTCAGCCAGTACCACCTCCTCCCGGCCACCCGGGCCGACCTCCTGCGGCGCCTCGGTCACCGCGATGCCGCCGCCGTCAGCTATCGCCAGGCGCTCGCCCTCGCCCCCACGGCGCCCGAGCAGCGCTATCTGCAGCGTCGCCTCCGCGAGATGGAAGAAACGCCCGCCCCTTGAACCAGGTGCGCCTCAGGGCGAGACGCCGGACAACCGCTCGGCCACCAGCTCCAGGCGTTCCATCGGCTGCACCACCGCCACCCGCACGTGGTCAGCCCCGCCGTCGCCGTACAGATCCCCGGGACTGACCAGCAGGCCACCCTGATCAGCCAGCATCCGGGCCATGTCCCAGGCGTCCTCGAACTCCTCCGGCACCGGCACCCACAGGTAGAAGCCACCGGCGGGGAGCTCGACCGGGCAGCCGAAGTCGCCCAGCACCTTGGCCAGGAATTCGAGGCGCTCGCGGTAGCGGCGTCGCTGGACCTCGACGTGCTCGTCGTCGGACAGCGCCACCACACCGGCCGCCTGGGCCGGACCCGGCACCATGAGCCCGGCGTGCTGGCGGACGGCGCGCAGGAACTCGACCAGCTCGGGGTCGCCGGCGAAGAAGCCGACCCGCACTCCGGCCAGGTTGGAGCGCTTGGACAGCGAGTGCACCGCTACCACGCCCGCGCTGCCTTCCTGGAGCACCGAGCACGGCGGACCGTCCCAGGTGAATTCGGCGTAGCACTCGTCCGAGAACACCGGCACCCCGTGGGCCCGACCCCAGGCCGCCTCGGCTGCCATGTCGCCCAACCCGCCGGTGGGGTTGGAGGGTGAGTCGGTCCACAACACCAGGGCGCGCCCGGCGTCCTCCTCGTTGATGGCGGACAGGTCGAGCCCACCGAGCTGGCCCGGCACCGTCGGCACGGGCACCGCCCGGCACCCGGCGAGCGACGCCCCCATGGCATAGGTCGGATACGAGACGGCCGGGTAGAGCACGGTGTCGCGCTCGGGCTGACGCAGCCGCAGGTACTGGGGCACCGAGGCCACGAACTCCTTGGTGCCGACACAGGCTGCCACCGTGCTCGGGTCGACCTCGGAAAGCGCGAAGCGCCGAGTCAACCAGGCTGCGGCCGCCTGTCGTAGCGCCGCGCTGCCGGCCGAAGGTGGATAGCCGCGCTCGGCGTTCGAGGAGGACAGCGCCTCGATCACCGCCGGGAGTGGCGGGTCGTACGGCGTGCCGATGGAGCAGTCGACCATGCCCCCCGGAGCGGTCGCGGCCAGCGCCGCCATCTGGTCGAGCCGGTCGTAGGGATACGGCGGGAGTTCGAAGGTCACGGCACCGCGACGAACTCGGCGAAGCGCGCCTTGCCCACCTCATCGAGCACCACCTGCACGGTGGCCGACAGCTCGCCGTCGGTCTGGGCCACCACCTCACCCTCACGGTGGATGGCGGCCAGAATGTCGCCCCGGTCCCAGGGCACCACCAGCTCGACCACCCGGTCAGCGCCGCGCAGCCGGTCGGCCACCACCCGCATGAACTCGTCGATCCCTTCACCGGTCCGGGCCGACACGATGACTCCCTCGAAGTGGCGGGCCAGCTCCTTGGCCGCCTCGGGCGCCAGGTCGGCCTTGTTGATCACCACCAGCTCGGGCACGTCCCCGGCGCCGATCTCGGCCAGCACACCGTGCACCGCGGTCATCTGGGCCTCCGCGTTGACGGCCGAGGCGTCCACCACGTGCACCAGCAGATCAGCCAGGCGCACCGAAGCCAGCGTGGTGCGGAAGGCTTCGACCAGCTCGTGGGGCAGCTTGCGCACGAAGCCGACGGTGTCGGTCACCAGCACCGTCTCACCACCGGGCAGGGCGAACTGGCGGGTGCGCGGGTCGAGCGTGACGAAGAGCCGGTTCTCGGCTGGCACCCCGGCATCGGTCAGCGCGTTCAGCAAGGTGGACTTGCCCGCGTTGGTGTAACCGACCAGGGCCAGCTCGCGCTGACGGCCCCGGGCCCGGCTCCGCCGTTGCAACTCGCGGGTGCGGTCCACTTCGCGCAGGTCGGCTTCGAGCCGGTGCATCCGGCGCAACAATCGCCGCCGGTCCACTTCCAATTGCGTCTCACCGGGGCCGCGGTTGCCCAGCAACCCACCACCCTGCTGGCTGAGCTGGTTGCCCCGGCCGCGCAGGCGGGGCAGGCGGTAGCGCAGCAGGGCCAGCTCGACCTGCGCCTTGCCTTCGGGGCTGCGGGCGTTCTGGGCGAAGATGTCGAGGATGACCGCGGTGCGGTCGATAGCGGTGCGGCCGAACAGCTTCTCGAGATTGCGGTGTTGTGCCGGCGACAACTCGTCGTCGAAGACCACGGTGTCGGCGTCGAGCTCATTGCTGAGTTCGGCGATCTCCCTGGCCTTGCCCTTCCCGATGAAGGTGGCGGGGTCGGGCGCATTGCGGCGCTGCATCACACGGCCGACCACGTCCGCCCCGGCACTGTCGACCAGCTGGGCCAGCTCGTCCAGGTTCTCCTCGACGATCTCGTCCGTCAGCCCCGGGAAGACCACGCCGACCAGGATGATCCTCTCCCGGAAGGAGCGATCGATGAGGGTGCCGGGAAGGATGGTGCTCAAGCCAGCATTCCCGGGTGAATCTCGACGTCGGCCACCTTGCGTACCGGCCCGGCCAGCGTGGAGGTCCCGTCCTCTTCCAGCGTCACCTCGAGCAGCCCGCCCGGATTGTTGACCCGGATCACGCCGTCGGGCTTGACCACACCCCAGCTCCGGGCGGCCGCCGCCGCGGCCACGCTGCCGGTGCCGCAGGCCAGGGTGGCCCCCACCCCGCGCTCCCAGACCCGGAAGTCCAGCAACTCGCCCTCGTCGTCGCCGCTCACCGTGATCCACTCCACGTTGACACCGTCGGGGAAGGCCTCTTGAATCTGCGGACCCAGACTGGCGATGTCCACGCTGGCCGTATCCGGGCCGAGCAGCACCAGGTGCGGGTTGCCGACGTCGACCGTGCGGGCCTTGCGGTCTTCCATGGGCTGGGCCTGGTCCGGACCCAACGTGACCGGCCCCATGTCGACGCTGGCTTTGGCCCACCCCGGCACCGCGCCGGCGATGTACTCGATCGTGCGCACGCCGCCACCGGTGGCCACGGTGAAGCGGGGCGGCGACACCAGGCCGGCGTCCACCGCGGCCTGGGCCAGGCAGCGGATGCCGTTGCCGCTCATCTCGGCCTCGCCCCCGTCGGCGTTGCGCAGCTCCATCGAGAGGTCGGCACCGTCGCGCCCGGGACCGACCCGGATGATGCCGTCCGCGCCGATACCCCCTCGCCGGTCGGTCAGCAGGCGAACCTGGCCGACGCTGAGGCGAAGGGTGTCATCGGGATCGAGTACGACCAGGAAGTCGTTGCCCGCACCTTCGTGCTTGGTGGCATGCACCCCTCCATTCTCGCAGGCCACCGCCCTCAGCCGTGCGCCCCGAGGGCCCGCTCCAGCTGTTCGGTGGCCTCCGGAACCCCTGCGCACCAGGTGATCCGCGGGTCACGGCGGAACCAGCTGGCCTGGCGCCGGGCCAACTGGCGGGTACGCAGCACCACCTCGTCCAGGCATTCCTCCAGCGGGCGCCCCTCCTCGAGGTGGGCCAGCACCTCCCGGTAACCCAGCGCCTGGCGGGCCGTGCGCGACAGTCCACCCGACCGGGCCGCCAGCGCCCGCACCTCGTCCACCAACCCGGCCTCGACCCAGCCCGACACCCTGGCCGCGATGCGCCGGTCCACCTCGTCGAGCTCGACGGCCAGGCCGACCTGGGGAATGCCGCTCTCGGGATAGGCCTCGAGCCCCGGACCGAAGTCGGAGAAGGCCCGCCCCGACCCCAACGTCACCTCCAGGGCGCGCACGATGCGGCGCCGGTTGTTCGGCTCCATGCGGCCGGCTGCCACCGGGTCGAGCTCGGCCAGGCGAGCGTGCAGCACCTCCACGCTGACCGCGCCGTCATCCAACTCGGCCGCCAACCGGGCCGCCACTTCGGGGTACTGCCCCGGGATCTCCAGATCGTCCACCACGGCCCGCAGGTAGAGCCCGGTCCCGCCCACCAGCAGCGCGTGGTGCCCCCGCGCCGCGATCTCCCCTAAGGCGACCCGAGCCGCCTGCTGGAACTGGGTGACCGTGAACTCCTGGTCGGGGTCGACCAGATCGAGCAGATGGTGCGGTACGGCCGCCCGGTCGGCCGCGCTGGGCTTGGCCGTGCCGAGATCCATCCCTCGATACACGCACATCGAGTCCACCGAGACGATCTCGCAGTCGCCGCGCCGGCGGGCCACCTCAAGGGCCAGAGCCGACTTGCCCGACGCGGTCACCCCGACCAGGGCGACGGCCGTCACGACCGTCGGCTCAAGCGCTGGCCACGGGGATCAGCGTGCGGTGGCGCGGCCGCGCCGTCACCTGTTCGAGCCGGCCCGTGAGGTGATGCGGGTGCCCGGCCGTGACGGTCACCTCGGCCAGAGCCCCCGCCGCCGGCGTCCCGCTCGGACCCGAGCTGATCGGCGCGAAGTGGATCAGCTTGCCTTGGCGGGTCCGCCCCGAAAGCGTCGAGGCGTCGCGCTTGGAGACCCCTTCGACCAGCACGTCCTCGAGGCGCCCGATCCGACCTTGATGCTGAGCCAGCGAGGCCCGATCGACCACCGCCTTCAAGCGGAGGAAGCGCTCGCTGATCACCTCGGCCGGGAGGAACCTGTCCTCCATGGCCGCCGCCCGCGTCCCCGGCCGGGGCGAGAAGATGAAGGTGAAGGCGCTGTCGAAGACCGTTTCGGCACAGACGGCCAAGGTGTCCTCGAAGTCCTGCTCGGTCTCGCCCGGGAAGCCCACGATGATGTCGGTGGTCACGGCCAGGTCGTCGATGGCGGCCCGGGCCGCCGCCAGCTTCTCGAGGTAACGCTCGGCCGTGTAGCCGCGCCGCATGGCGGCCAGCACGGTGTTGCTGCCGGATTGGAGCGGTAGGTGGAGCTGCTCGCACACCTCGGGTGTCTCGGCCATGGCCGCGATGGTCTCGGGCCGCAGGTCCTTGGGATGCGGGCTGGTGAAGCGGATACGGCTGAGCCCCTCAACCGAACCCACCGCCCGCAAGAGATCGGCGAACAGCGGCCGCCGCTTGGTGATGTCCCGCCCGTACGAGTTCACGTTCTGGCCCAGCAGCGTCACCTCGGACACCCCACGCCGGGCCAGGGTCTCGACCTCAGCCACGATGTCGACCATCGGCCGGCTCACCTCAGGACCGCGCACCGCCGGCACGATGCAGAAGGCGCACGAGTTGTCGCACCCCATCTGGATGTTGATCCAGGCCGCGTAGGGCAACTCGCGCACCGCCTCGGGCGCCATCAGGTGGTTGGCGATGGACTCGGGGGTGGGACCATCGAGGATCTCCATCAGGGGGCCCTCGTGCTCGGCCCGGCGCAGCAGCTCGGGCGCACTGGTCAGGTTGTGGGTGCCGAACACGACGTCGACCCACCCGACCTTCTCCTGGATCCGCTCCCGGTCCTTCTGGGCCAGGCACCCCCCGACCGCGATCTGCAAGCCCGGCTTGGCGTCGACCAGCTCCTTGAGCTTGCCCAGGGTGCCGTAGAGCTTCTGGTCGGCGTTCTCCCTGATGCAGCAGGTGTTGAGGACCACGACGTCGGCCTCGGACTCTTCGGAGGTGGGGACCAATCCGTCGGCCACCAGCAACCCGGCCAGCCGCTCGGAGTCGTGCTCGTTCATCTGGCACCCGAACGTGCGGATGAAGAAGGTCTTGGGCACCGCGAAAGTCTACGACCCGGTGGTGCGGGCTCCTGGCGTCGTACCATGCCCGACCATGTCCGCCCCCACCGTCAGCGCCCGCCGCTCCATCCGCCCGGCCCGGCCCTGGCTGGGCGCCGCGGTCGTCCTGGCCGGTGCCGTCGCCCTCGCGGCCTGTGGGGGCGGCGGTTCGGGCGCCGGGTCACCCTCCAACTCCAAGGTGAGCGCCGCCGGCACCACCGCTCTCAACGATCTGGCCCACTACCAATCGACCACTGCCGCCTGTCACACCAAGATCACCTGCATCGAGTCGGCCGACCGCACTGCGGGCAACCAGATCCACACCTACGCCAACACGCTGGGCGAATTGAGCTCGGGCCAGGACAGCACCAGGGCGAGTAACCGGGCCCTCGACGCTGCCCAGAGTCTGGCCAACTCGTTCGAGATTCTCGGTGACGCCCAAGCGACCCAAGCGAACTACGACAAGGTCATGGGTACTTTCGACCTGCCCAAGGCCATCGACACCCTCAAGACGGACATACGCGCCGTCGACTAAGCCGCGGGCGGCCGGTCCTCGGCAAGATGCGGTAGGTCTCGGTCCCTCAGGAGCCATGCTCGACATGACGAGTGGGTCAATAAGCAACCCTGTCTGGCAAAGCGCGAATGACGGCAGCGGTGCGGTTGGAGACTTCCAGTCGTTTGTAGATGTTCTCCAGGTGCGTACGCACCGTTCCCTCCGACAGACCGAGCTGCCGAGCGATCTGGATATTGGTACGCCCACCGGCAATCAGGTGCAGCAGGTCCCACTGGCGAGGGGTGAGGTCGGGGACGGGGCTCCTTAGGCGCTCGGCATCGTGGTAGGCCTGCTGGAGGTGAGGTCGGAGCAACGTGAGCAGAGCCCGGTCGCGCTCGGAAAAGTCAGGACCTGATTCGCGCAAAAAGAAGAGGCGAACGGTGCGGCCCGGCCCGGCGTCGGGGCCCGGAGGTTCGGACAGGCACAGCTGGATGTGGTTATCGAGTCCCTGCGGCCGCATGATTTCGCGATAGAAGCCCGTGGAGTGCCATTGGCGGACTGTGTAGAAATCGTGCACCTTTACGATGCTGCGCCGGTCTCCGCTGCGGTCGGGGTAGTTGCAGACCTGGCAGTCCCAGTACTCCTTCCAGAACAGCCGGTGCCAGTCCTCGTCGCCTGGATCGCCCTCGTCCTCTTCTTCTTCTGGGGTTTGCTGGGTGAACCAGTACTGCTGCAGCACGGTGTCGTAGCCATGGCACAACAAGAAGTCGCAAGGGATCTGGTCTTTCAGGTCGCTCAGTAGCGAGAGCGGCAAGCCCTGGGGGGGCAAGTCAGAACGCACCTCGGAGACGACCCCAGCCAGGGTCCGCAGGTCCTGTTCGCTGGGGGAGAGACGAGCGACCATGATTGTTCCCTTTCTCCTGGCAGGACTCAGGTTACGGCAGGTTGCACGGAGTGGGTATCCGTAAAACGTCGGATAGCGGATCGTCGTTGGACCCACTCATACTGCCGATCAGACACAACCGGTGTCGTGATCCAAGGAGGTCCCCATGAAACACACCAGCTTCGTCCGTCGAGCAGCAACCATCGGGGCTGCCGCTGCCAGCTGCTTGCTCAGCTTCTTGCTGTTCACACCTTCGGCCTTCGCCGGCATAGTGGAGCCCATCGGGGATGGGTCTACTTCGGCCGTGGCGCCCCGAACGGCTCCGTTGACGGCCCACATCGTCGCCACAGGCGGCTTGACCGGATGGCAGATCACCCTGATCGCCGTGGGAGCGGCACTGATGGCTGCCATGGTTGCGGTCTTTACAGACCGCGCCCGAACTGCGCACCGAGGGATGAGGGTATCGGCCGCCCATTAGGGGGCCAGGATGGCGAAGCGCGGCCGGTGCGACCCCGACTCGGTTAGGTCACCGCAGTTCTCGTTACCGGCCGCCTTCGCGTCCAGCCACAGGATCTGGGGAGCTACCTATGTCCCCACAGGCGCGACCGTCAATCGTGCTGAAGGTCACCCTCGTACGTCGGCTATTCGAGTGATCCACTGCCCCGCGAAGACGGCCCCATCCGCCGCCAAGGTGACCCATTTTGGGTCTTCCTGGATTGCTCCCCCGATATGAACAAGTTGGGACGCTATTGGGTTCTGCGAGTGACCGCGGCAGAACCTGAACGTGCTGCGCTTCGTCTTCGTCGGATCGGGACTCATCGCCTGCTCGACGCGGCGTACGGTCCGCCGGCGGCGGGGGCGCCCGTTGCTCTCGGGTGAGCGGTGGTTGTCACGGCTACGACGGCCCAGGTGTCATCCACCGAAAGGATGAAAGCGCTCGCTCGCGCATCATCCTTAGGTCGTCGTCGAATTGCCTACCCGTGGCGTTATCATGACCCGTCGCGCGAGGTGCGCGGCCCCCGGAAGTTCTCCCCGAGAAAGGCGAAAGGAGACCCCAGCCTTGCGCTCCCTGCTCCGCACGTTTTCCAAGCAGCCCGTCGCGGCAAAGGTGCCTGAGGTCACCGCGTTGTTCTGGGTGATCAAGATCGCCACCACGGCGGCCGGCGAGGCCATTTCCGACAGCTTCGGGACAAAGAACGCGGTCGCGGTCGGCTTCTTCTTCGAGATCATCATGTTCTGCGTGGCCTTGTACCTGCAGTTTCGGGCGCCCCGCTACAACGCCATCACCTACTGGTTCCTGGCCCTGGCCATCGCTACCGCCGGCACCGGCGTCGCCGACACCATGCACCTGCTCTTCGGGATCCCGTACGCCGGGACCTCGTTGTTCTGGCTGCTGACGCTGGCCCTTGTATTTTTCCTGTGGAACCGCAGCGAGCACACGCTCGACATCCACAGCATCACGACGAACCGCCGGGAGAAGTACTACTGGTCGACTGTGTTCGCCACTTTCGCTCTCGGCACGGCTCTCGGAGACTTCACGGCCACCACGCTCGGCCTGGGTTACCTCGCCTCGGCGTTCTTCTTCGGCGGCTTGATCCTGATCCCCTTGGTCGGCTGGAAGTTCTTCAAGTTCAACAGCATCTTCGCCTTCTGGTTCGCCTACGTCCTCACCCGCCCGATCGGAGCCTCCATCTCCGACTACCTCAGCAAGGGGCACAACATCAGCGGAGCCAACTTCGGCAACGCTCCGACGGCGGTGGTCCTCACATTGATCGTCGTCGCGCTGGTGGCCTACACGGCGAAGGCCCGCTACGACCTCCAGACGCCCGAGCCGAAGGTCGCCGGAGGCACCTGAGCCGACCGCCGGCGGGAGCGTTCTCGCCGGCCCAGCCTTCATGCAATCAGGCCGGTAGTTGGGACTCGTCCCCGAAGACAATGCCGCGCCGGTCGGCCCGCAGGATCGCCGTGGTTCCCGCTACCCCGCACGTCCGCATGGCTGCATCAGCGCCCACCTGGACATCGGAAGCCGTGGCCTCGGTGGCTATCCCCAGCAGCGTGGGTCCGGCGCCGGACCAGCACGAGGCCAAGGCACCCGAGTCCACCACCGCCGCGAGCAAATCCGGTGCTTCGGGAAAGAGTGCGGTGCGCGGCCCTTGGTGAATGCGGTCTTCCGTCGCCGCCGCCGTCAACTGGACGGGGTCGGCCAGTCCGGCCAGCAGTAAGCCCATCCGTCCCAGGTTGAAGGTGGCGTCGGCGCGCGAGAGCGTATCGGGCAGCACGCGCCGGGCTTCGGGTGTGGACAAAGTGCGATCGGGAATCATGACCACGAAGACGAGGTGGTCGCTCAACGGAAGCGGCGCGTACTCGAAACGCCCATCTACCGCGGCCGCGGCCACCAACCCGCCGTACACACTGGCCGCCGCGTTCTCGGCATGGCCATCATACGACGCAGCCACGGCGAACGGATCCTCGGCCCCAGCCGCCGCCGCGGCGGCCGCGGCAAGGGCGGCGGACGAACCCAACCCGCGCGACACCGGAATCTGCGAGCGCACCACCACCGAGAAGCGATCGTGACCGAGCACCTCAGCGGCCACCCGAGCGGCCAGGTGTGAGGCGTCGTCGCACATTCCGGCCCCTTCGCCCTCGCTGCGGACAGTCAGGGTGTCGGCTGGCTCGATTTCCACCTGTACATATCGATCGAGGGCCACGGCCAAGGCGTCGAACCCGGGACCGAGGTTCGCCGACGACGCGGGAGCCCGGGCGCGCATAGACGTCAGAATACGCGTTGGAAGGTCGACTCCGGCGGGAGCGAGCGCTGCAGGTACACCGGCAGCACCGACCGCTGCGTGCCGGCCGTGACGATCTCAGACCCGATGCGCGTTCCTGCCTTGGTGCCCGCCTTCACCACCCGCGTCTGCTGGAAACGGCGGGTCGCCTCGATACCAGGCCAGCTCAAGACGCTGGCCGTGCCTCGGACCGTGGCGCTGACCGTGTGGCCGGCGGCGGTCACCCGGGCCACCGTCTGTCCGGACGAGATGACCGTCGTGGCGCCGACGTTGGTGGCCGTTTCGTTGGCCAGCTCGAGGGCATCGAGGCCCGCCTCGTAGAGGACATTCGGCCCTTCCTGACCGGTGACGGCGCTAATCACCAGGGTCGGAAACCCGTGGACCCGCCGCACGACGGCCAGGATGTCCCCACCGCCGGCCTGGGAAGTGAAGCCGGACTTCACCCCGATCACGCCTTCAACGCCGAGCAAGGGCGTGTAGGAAGCGATCTCTCCCGCCACCGGCAGCGTGATGGCCGGCATCTGCACCAGCGAAGCAAAGGCAGGGTTGGCCATGTCGGGAACGGCCACCTTCAGCAGATCACTCGCCGTCGACACCGAAGCTGCACTGAACCCGCTCGGATCGGCGTACTGGGTGTGGTCCATGCCGAGCTGCTGCGCTGTCCGGTTCATCTTCGCCACGAAGGCCGACACGCTGCCGGCATCCCACACGGCCAAGGTGTCGGCAAAGTTGTTGGCCGAATGCACCAGCATCCCGCCCAGCAGTTGGCGTTCGGTCAGGATCTCGCCCAGGTTGACCTGCGCGTTGGCCTCGTCTTGGACGGTGTCGTTGTTGAAGTCGTTGACGTCGGCCTGCGTCATCGTCAGCTTCGGCCCGCTCGCGTTCGCTCCCAATGGATGGTCGCGCAGGATGATGTAGGCCGTCATGATCTTGGTCAGGCTGGCGATGGGTGCAGCCGTCTCGGTCCCCGAGGCCACGTTGATACCGACGGAAGGCACGGCGATGGCGGACTGCCCAGTGGCGGCCCACGACAGGGCACCCTGGGTCCCATCCACCTTGAAGGTCGAGGCCAAAGTCGGGGTCACCGTGGCGGTCGGCGCCGCCGCACTGAGGCGGGCACCCATGAATACGGCCACCAGCACCACGACGACGACCAGCACCGCCAGCACCGGGATCAGCGAGGCCAATCGTGTTCGATTCGGTTGCCGCTTTCGATGAGTTCGGGCCAGCTGGAACGGCGGGCTCGCAGGGGTCCCATTGATAGTTGGTGTCTTGTTGATGGCTGCGTCCACCGGTGGAACTGGTGGGGACGGGGCAGGCTTGGGGGCCACCACAGCCGGCGTGACGCTCTGTGCACGGGGAGCTCGGGCTCGGGTGGCCCGAGCGGTCCGGCTGTCCCGGCCGGCCCGGGCGTCCCGCGTGCTTCGGGGAGCCCGAGTGGCCCGAGTCGGAGGTGTCGCGGCTTTTGCCGCTACATCACGGGTGGTCGGCGTGTCAGGCGGAATGGGGACGCCGGGCGTGGCGCGAGTGACCGAAGTGGTGGCCGCAGCGGCCGCGGTCGCGGCGGCCTCTCCAACCGTCGGTCGGGCCGATCGGGCTCTGGTGGGCCGAGTGGCTCTGGTGGGCACGGCGTCATCGTTGGCGGCAGTTCGCTTCGTGGTTTCGGGCCGGGCGGCGCGCCGGCCCGCCACCTCGTCGGTCTGTCGTCGCGCCCGGCGGGGCAGCGCTGGCGCGGCGTGCTTCGGCTGCGGGTCGTTGAGTTCCGCCAGGTCGAACGGCGCCACCATCACGGGCACGCCGTAAGGCGCCCGGCTCAACGGTGCGACATGGCGTCGAGCTCTTCAGGGGTCATCAGCACCGCTCGTGCCTTCGATCCCTCGCTCGGTCCAACCACGCCTCCGCGCTCGAGGAGGTCCATCAGACGTCCGGCCCGGGCGAAACCGACGCGCAGCTTTCGCTGCAACATTGAGGTCGAGCCCAGCTGGGAGCGCACGACGAGCTCGCGGGCCTGGGCCAGGTACTCATCGTCATCGTCATCCATCGAATTGCCACCAAACGGGCCCTCGGCGATGTTCTCGAGGCCGACCACCAGCTCGCTGGTTCCGCCCTGCGCCTTCCAGTGCGCCACCACCTTACGTACATCCTCCTCGGACACCCAGGGTCCCTGCAGGCGCCGAGGGATGTTCGATGAGGCCGTGAGCAGCAGCATGTCGCCCTTGCCGATCAGTCGCTCGGCCCCGGGCTGGTCGAGGATGACCCGGCTGTCGGCCAGGGAGGAGACCGAGAAGGCCATACGGCTCGGAATATTGGCCTTGATCACGCCGGTGATGACATCGACCGAGGGGCGCTGTGTGGCCAGCACGAGGTGGATGCCGACGGCGCGCGCCATCTGAGCGATGCGGACGACCGAGTCCTCCACGTCACGGGCGGCCACCATCATCAGGTCGTTGAGCTCGTCGACCACCACCAGGATGAACGGCAGCACCTCGGGCGACGGCGGGTCGTCGTCGATGTCCTCTTCAGAGTCGACGGCCGGGTGGTCGGCGCCCAGAGCACGGGCGGAGACCTCGGCCACCTCTCGGCGCACCGAGGGTGGCCCTATCGGCCCCAGCTCGCCTGCGGCCAGGGCGGCGTTATAGCCGGTGATGTCGCGCATGCCGTTCTCGGCCAGCAGGTCGTAGCGACGCTCCATCTCCTTGACGGCCCAGGCCAGCGCGTTGGCCGCTTTCTTGGCATCGACCACCACCGGCGTAATGAGGTGAGGGAGCCCGTTGTACTGGCCCAACTCGACCCGCTTGGGATCGATCAGCATCAGCCTGACCTGATCCGGGGTCGTGCGCATCAAGATCGAGGTGATGATCGAGTTCATGCACGAGGACTTGCCGGCTCCGGTGGCACCCGAAATCAAGATGTGCGGCATTTCGGCCAAGTTGGCCATGACGGCCCGCCCGGCGATGTCGCGGCCCATGGCGACCTCGAGCGGATGCGTGGCCGCCGTGGCTTCAGGTGAATCGAGGATGTCGCGCAGGGCCACCAGTTGCCGGGTGCGGTTGGGCACCTCGACACCGATGGCTGACTTGCCGGGAATGGGCGCCAAGATGCGCACGTCCGGCGAGGCCATGGCGTAGGCAATGTCCTTGGACAAGCTGGTGACTCGGGCCACCTTCACATCAGGATTCTTCTCGAGCTCGAAACGGGTCACCGTGGGGCCGACCGTGCGCCCGAGCAGCCGGGTGGCCACACCATGGGCAGCCAGTGCGGCCACCAGTGCTTCACCGGCCGCGTCGAGTTGCTTCTGATCTTGCCGAAGCTGCTTGGTGGCCGGCAGAAGCGTCAGCGGCGGCAACTTCCAGTCCTTCGTCGCCTGCCCGCTGACCATCGGCATGACGTGAGCCGGTGCGGCCCGGACGGGCTCGGGTTCCGGTTCTGGTTCGATGGCATCGGGCTCTTCATCGAAAAGTTCCGGCGGCTCGGGCGGGAGCGGTTCTTCGTAGGGAAGAGGTGGAGCCGCCGCATCGACTTTGGTCAGAACCGGTGCGGCCGTCCCATCCTGATCGAAGGGACCATGATCGGTCTGCTCCAGCACGCCACTCCCCCACCAGCGGCCCAGGGCACGCCCGATGGCGAGGGTGGCGGTCCGAGCGCCCCGACCGGCGGTGGCCAGGGAGACGCCAGTGGTGATGAGGACAGCCACGATGACGACGGCCACCAGCACCACGACGGCACCGGCCGATCCGATGGCCTCATGCAGCGGCCGACCGACGCCCAGACCCACGTAGCCGCCGGCGCCATGCAGCGCCGCGGTCTGGTGGAGAGAGGGCGAGTGCTTGAACAACTCGGCCAGCCCGCACAGACCAAGCAGGCCGAGGAGGGCCCCCAGACCGGTGCGAACCGGATCGGGGCGCTCACGCTCGAGCAAGAGGATGACGCCGGCCCCGGCCACCAGTACCGGGAGCACGCCCCGGACCCAACCGACGGCCGAGGCCAAGCCGCTGTCGACCCAGTGGCCGACCGGGCCCAGCTGCTGCCCCCACAGGGCCAGGGCCAGGAGGATGCCGACAGTGACCAGGGCGATGGCGTAGAGGTCCCCGGCATGAGCCGAGAAGACGGACGGAGAGGAACGGGCCGCCCGGCGGGGGGCGGCTTTGGCCCGGGAGGCGCCGGACCGGGAGGAAGCGGACCGGCTCGAGGTCGAGCGGGTGGAGGTCGATCGGCTCGACGACCGTCCGGTCGACTTCTTGGCGGACGGGCGCGTCGGAGCAGGTCGGCGCTTTGTCGTCACCACAGTGGGGTCAAGGGTAGTGCTGGGTCCTGGAGGAATTGCGGACACTCCAGGCACAAACCACCCGTTTGGACCCATTGAATTACGAACATTTGTTCGCTAGCCTAGACCGAATGACGCTCCGGTGGAGGTTGGCGGAGACCGACGAGGAGGGGACGCTCTTCCCCGATGAGCGGGCGGCCACCCGGCATGTGGGGCGGGGCGCCTACTCCGGGATGGAGTTCCTCCACGTGAATGCCAAGAGCATCATCAACCGGGTCCCGGCGTCGAGCCAGGTGCCTTTCGAGTACACGATCAATCCGTATCGAGGGTGCTCGCACGCCTGCACCTACTGCTTCGCCCGGCCGACGCACGACTATCTCGGGCTGGGCATCGGCACCGACTTCGAGACCAAGATCGTGGTGAAGATCAACGCAGTCGAGCGGCTGCGGGCCGAGCTGCAGGCGCCCAGTTGGCGGGGCCAGCCCATCGCCATGGGCACCAACACCGACCCGTACCAACACGCCGAAGGGAAGTACCACTTGACCCGAGGCATCATCGAGGTGCTGTCGGAACGGCGGAACCCCTTCAGCATCCTGACCAAGTCCACGTTGATCCGGCGCGACATCGAACTGCTAGCCGCGGCAGCGCAGCGAACGGACGTCGGCGTGAGCTTCTCGATCGGCACTCTCGACCGCGAAGTGTGGAAGCTGACCGAGCCCGGCACGCCGCCACCCGAGCAACGCGTCGAGGCGCTACGCAAGATGGCCGAGGCCGGGATCGACTGCGGCGTGCTGGTCGCACCGGTATTGCCGGGCCTGTCCGACCGGCCCGAACAGCTCGAGGCGGTGGTGGCGGCCTGTGCCGAGGCGGGGGCGACGTCGATTCATAGCGTGGCCTTGCACCTGCGCGGCCCGATGAAGGAGCACTACCTCACGTGGCTGCAGTCGGTGCGACCGGATCTGGCCGGGCTCCACGCCGCTCGCTTCCGGCGCGGCGCCTACCAACCGACCGAGGCCCGAGACCGGATCGACGAAATCGTCCGGACGGCGGCTCGGCGCAGCGGCGTCACCGGGCACAACCGCTACCGGCGAAGGGAAGCCAGCGCGGAGGCGGCGGACGCCGCGCTAGAAGATGCGGTGGCTGCCTCCGCAGCGGTGCCCGGAGTTAAGAACCGGTTAAGCAAGCCCGAGCCGGGCCAGGCACCAAGTACGCAACTGTCACTCCTCTGACTGACCCGCAGCGAAACAGGTATGAAATCTCCCTATGATTCGGAAGCAATGGTGGGATCGGGGACTCGGAGGGGACGGTTGGCCGGAGTGCTGGTCCTCGCCACCCTGTCAATCGCCATCGGCGTGGGCACGGCATCGATCGTCGGCTTGAGCCAGGCGCACGGTGCGCCGGCAGGCGCTGACACCCCGGCCGTCACCACGTCCTCAACCACGGCCTCGACCACGACGACGACGTCGGCACCCACGACGACGACCACGACGACCCCGCCTCCGCCGCCCAAGCCGACGTTCAACAACTCGTCCTACGCCATCGTCGATGCCAAGGGCGGCGTCATGACCTTCGGTGGGGCCGGCTACGAAGGCGACACGCTCGGCACCACGTTGAACAAGCCGATCGTGGGGGGAGCGCCCGACCCCAACGGCGGCTATTGGTTGGTGGCCACTGACGGTGGCATCTTCACCTTCGGCGGCGCGCAGTTCTACGGTTCCACCGGTGGCATCACCCTGAACAAGCCGATCGTGGGCATGGCGGCGACGCCAGACGGCGACGGGTACTGGCTGGTGGCCTCCGACGGTGGCATCTTCGCCTTCGGCGACGCCAACTTCTTCGGCTCGACCGGCTCACTGCATTTGAACAAGCCCATCGTCGGCATGGCGTCCAGCGCCAGCGGGAACGGCTACTGGTTAGTCGCTTCCGACGGTGGCATCTTCGCCTTCGGCGACGCCAACTTCTTCGGCTCGACCGGTGCCATCACTCTGAACAAGCCGATCGTGGGTATGGCGGCGCTGCCCAACGGGCTCGGCTACTGGTTGGTGGCCGCTGACGGCGGGATCTTCACCTTCGGTGAGGCCAACTTCTTCGGGTCGACCGGTGCCCTCAACCTGAACGCACCGATCGTGGGCATGCAGGCGACCCCCGACGGTGAGGGGTACTGGCTGGTCGGTTCCGACGCCGGCGTCTTCACCTTCGGTGATGCCCAGTTCGCCGGCAGCGCCCAGTCCCCGCTGCATCCTCCCCTCTTCCCCGCCGGGTTCTCACAGCCGATCGCGCCGGTGGTGGCGATCATTTCCGATATCGCCGGGGATCAGGCCACCCACCAGGGTGAGCTGCGGGTGACGTTCGCCGGTGACTCGATCGGTTTCTACGAGGGCGAGTACACGCTGGGCCTCAACCCGCCCTACCTGATCGACAACGGCGCCGCCCCGGGTTGTGGCTTCACCAACGGCGCCACCCTCATCCCGTACTCCAACCCCAACTCCATCTACACCGACCCGGATGCCTGCGCCATCTGGGCCCAGCAGCTGGAATGGGTGACCGCCCGCTTCCATCCTGATGTGACGGTGATCCAGGTCGGGTACTGGGAAGCCCAGAAGCGGCTTTATCAGGGGACGTATCAGACCCTGGCCGACCCGGCCTATGCCGACTACATCCAGGCGAACCTCGAGCAGGCGGTGCAGATCGCCCACTCGTACGGCGGCGCCGTCATTCTGGCCAACTCGCCCTACTTCGCTGACGGCACGCCGGCCAACCTGGTCATGGAATTCAACAACATCGTCACCGACGTGGTCAGCGCCGATGCGAGCTACGTGACGCTCATCAACGTCAACCAGCTGTTCGATCCGGCCGGCGTCTACCAAGCCACCGTGAATGGGATTCTGGCCAGGACGCCCGACGGTGTCCACGTGACCGAGAGCGGAGTGCAGGTGCTTCTCGATCCGACCTTGAACCCGCTGATCAACAAGGTCGGTGGCCCGGTGTACCAGGGCAACGCCTGACACTCATCGCCATCGCCCATCGCGGTGACCCGGTCGGGCACCGCGAAAACACGCTGGCCGCCTTCCATTCCGCCGCCGCTCTCGGGGCCGACATGATCGAGATCGACCTGCGGCGCACCGGTGACGGGGGCATCGTGGTCTTGCACGACCCCACCCTCAAGCGCCTGTGGGGCCTCGACCGGCCCGTGGCCGAGATGGACCTGGCCGAAGTGCAAGCCGTGGGGGGCGCATCGTCCTCGACCCGGATCCCCACCTTGGCCGAAGTCCTGGAGGAGATCAGCCTCCCGCTCATGGTGGACTTCACCAAACGCGACGTGGTCGAAGGTGCGCTGGCCGCGGTGACCGCAGCAGGTCCGGCGACAGTGGCTCGCTGCCTGTTCGTGACGGGCAACGTCGAGGCGCTGCGGCTGCTGCGAGGGCTCTCGAGCGAGGTGCGCATCGGATTGACCTGGGTGGAGGAGGGCATGCCCCCGTCGTCGTTGCTGATCGACGAGTTGGGCGCTGAATACTGGAACCCCATGTTCAGCCGGATCACGCCCCAGCGGGTCCAGGCCATCCACGATCTCGGCCTGTTGGTGTCCTGCTGGACCGTGGACAAGAAGCGCGACATGCGCCGATTGATCGGCGCTGGGGTCGACGCCATGGTGAGCAACCGGATCAACGACCTGCGGGCGGTGCTCGACCAGAGCCCTCGCTGAGTTCCGTCGGACATACTGATCGGGTGCAGTGGCCGGACGGTTTCATGGGGGGCACCGGTCCCCGTGCCCCCGAGGTACTGGCATGAACGACTGGCGCCTCGGCCCCTTCGGCCACCAGGTGACCGTGCTGCGCGAGGACCCCAGCCTCACCTTCGAGTGCCCGGTGACTCAAAGCACGGTGGCCTGGGCCGCCAAGGACGTCTTCAACCCCTCCGTCGTGGTGCGCAACGGCCTGATCCACCTGCTCTTCCGGGCCGAGGACGCGGTGGGACCCATCCGTGGCACGTCGCGTATCGGCCTGGCCACCAGCGAGGACGGCTTGACCTTCGAGGTGGAACCCGAGCCGGTGCTCTTCCCCACCCCGGGCCGCTGGCAGCCGTGGGAGTGGCCGGGCGGCTGTGAAGACCCCCGGGTGGTGGAGGCACCGGACGGGGGTTATGTCTGTTACTACACCGCCTTCGACGGCAAGTCGGCCTGCCTCTGCGCCGCCTCCTCGGACGACCTGCGGACCTGGGAACGCCATGGCCCGGTGTTCGCCGGCACCGATCACGCCGGGCGCTGGTCCAAGAGCGGCGCCGTGGTGACCGAAGTGCGAGACGGACGCTTGGTGGCCGCCCGCATCGGCGACCGCTACTGGATGTACTGGGGCGAAGGTCTCTGCTTCGCCGCCATCTCCGAGGATCTCATTCACTGGCGGCCCTTGCGTTTCGACGCCGGCTGGGACCGCTACATCGTCTTGGACGATTCGTTCACCCCACCCCGCTTGGACATCCAGCGCATTCAGGGACAGCGGGTCGCCCGCCCGGTCCTGCACCCCCGGCCAGGCCGCTTCGACGGTCTGCTGGTCGAGCCGGGCCCATCACCCGTGCTCACCGAGGACGGCATCGTCATGATCTACAACGGAGCCCAGGTGGTGAGCAGCGAAGGCGACGCCTCGACGCGGTACGCACCGGGCCAGGCCCTGTTCGACCCCATGGAGCCGGGCTCGTGCCTGGAGCGTGACAGGGCACCATTCCTCTATCCCGAGCAGCTCGACGGGCGCCAGGGACAGGTGGAACAGGTGTGCTTTGCCGAAGGGCTGGCCCTGTTCGGAGGCGCCTGGTGGCTCTACTACGGCATGGCCGACTCTCGGATCGGCTGCGTCACCGCGCCGGCATACCGTTAGAGAACATCCATGTACCGAGACACCGACAGCGGGCGCCTGGTCCTCAGTCCGACCGACCTGGTCAATTTCACCTCCTGCGTGCACCTGACCCACCTCTCGCTGCTGGTGAGCGAAGATGCCTTGACCAAGCCCGAACTCGAGGATGCTGACCTCGAGCTGATCCGGCGCCTCGGTGACGAGCATGAGCGCGCCTACCTCCACACGCTGCTCGACCAGGGCATTGAAGTGGTGGTGATCCCAGGGGACGGTGACCTGATGGAACGGGTGGCCGCCACCGACGCCGCGCTGGCCGTCGGGCCCGACTACATCTACCAGGCCAGCTTCTTCGATCAGCCGCCGGGGCCGCTGGCCTGGCGCGGCCATGCCGACTTCTTGCGCAAGGTGGAGGACGGGCGACGGCCCGGAGGCTTCTCCTACGAACCCGAGGACACCAAGCTGGCCCGGCACGTGAAGCCGACGGCGGTGCTGCAACTGTGCGACTACGCCGCCCATCTCGAGCGCCTGTTGGGAGTCGAGGCGGCCCGGATCCACGTCATCTTGGGCACCAACGAGACCGTCTCGCTCGCGCTGCACGACTTCGCCGCCTACTACCGGATGACCCGGCACCGTTTCGAGGTGGCCGTGGCCGCACGGGCCGACACCTACCCGGACCCGGTCAGCCACTGCGCCATCTGCGCCTGGCGGACCGACTGCGACGCCCGCCGGTTGGCCGATGACCACCTCTCGCTGGTGGCCGGCATGCGCAGCGATCAGATCCGCAAGCTGCAGGCCGCCGGTGTGGCCACCATGGCCGATCTGGCCCGCCTCGAGGAGTCCATCCCGACCATGGCCGCCGACACCCTGGCCAAGCTGCACCAGCAGGCCCGTCTCCAAGTGCTGGCCCGCTCCCAACCCGACCGACCTGCCCCGTACGAGTTGCTCGAGGACTCGGGCGAACATCGCGGCCTGGCTGCCTTGCCGCCGCCGTCAGCGGGCGACCTCTTCTTCGACATCGAAGGCGATCCGCACTACGACAATGTCGGTCTCGAATACCTGCTCGGGCTGGGCTGGGTGGGCGCGGACGGGGCGTTCCAATACAAGGCCTTCTGGGGCACGGACCGCGACGGCGAGCGAGCAGCCTTCGAAGAGCTCATCGATTTCATCGGGGCCCGGCTGGCTGATGATCCCGACCTCCACGTCTACCACTACGCCCCCTACGAACCGAACGCCTTCGGACGACTGATGGGACGACACGACACCCGCAAGGAGGAGGTCGACGCCCTGTTCCGGGCCAACGTGCTGGTCGACCTGCTCCAGGTGGTGCGCCAGTCGGTCCGCATCGGCTTGCCGTCCTACGGGCTCAAGAAGGTCGAGTCGTTGTACATGCAGTCACGCTCGGAATCCATCACGGACGGTGGATCATCCATTGTGGAGTTCGAACGTTGGCGTGACGAGCAGGACCAGCAGATCCTCGACGATCTGGAGGCCTACAACGCGGTCGACTGCTACTCGACCCAGCTGCTGCGCGACTGGCTCGAATCGCTGCGTTCGGAATACGCGGCCCAGTTCGGTGCCGCGCCGGGCCGACCGCACCAGCAGATGGGTGATCCCCCGGCCCATGTCAGGGACGAAGCCATCGAGGTGGCCGCTCTGGTCGCCGGACTACATGCGCTGCACCCGGCCACGCCGGCGGACGCCGCGGCCACGCTGCTCCTAGGCCAGTTGCTCGAGTGGCACCGTGACGAGGACAAGCCCGAATACTGGCGCTTCTACCATCGGGTGCTCCAGGCCGACGAGGAGGAGCTCTTCAACGACACCGAAGCGGTCACCGGGCTCGAATACGTCGGGCCGCTGCGCACCGAGGCCAAGTCGATCATCCACCGCTACCGCTTCGATGCCGCCCAAGAGCACAAGCTCTCGCGTGGCAACTGGTGCGACCCCGAGTCGGAGCGGTCCCGCATCATCGAGGACGTGAAGATCCCCGGGCCGGGGTCGATCGTCGATTACGACACCATCGCCGGCACCGTCGATCTCAAACGGGGCACCAACTCGATGGCGCCGCACCCGCGCAGCCTGATCCCATCAGGCCCGGTCAACACCGACGCCCATCGGGCGGCCTTGCGACGCTTGGCGACCTCGGTCATCGATGGTGGCGTCGACAGCAGCGGCCCGTACCGGGCGGCCCGTGATCTGCTGCTGCGCCGGCCACCCCGGCTGGGTGGTGGTGTCACTTCGAGCGGGCTGCTGCGCCGGGACGACGAGACAGCTGAGCAGGCGGCCAGTCGGCTGGCCGGCGCACTCGACGGTGGAGTACTGGCGATCCAGGGGCCGCCCGGCTCGGGTAAGACCAGCACGGCGGCCCGCCTCATCGTCGATCTGGTGGGTGCGGGCAAACGGGTCGGGCTGACCGCCAACAGCCATTCGGTCATCTCCAACCTGCTCGACGCGGTAGCCGCATGCGCCCGCGAGCGCCGGACCGTGGTGGCCATGGCCCAGAAGACCGACGGTGACCACGGCAGCGACGACGCCATGGTCACCCGCTACAGCACGAATCCCGAAATGTTGGCGGCACTGGACACGCATCAGGTGCTGGCCGGCACGGGGTGGCTCTTCTCCCGACCGGAGTTCGACCAGCGCCTCGATGTCATGATCGTCGACGAGGCCGGGCAGCTGTCACTGGCCAACACGCTGGCCATCGCCACCGCGGCCAGCAACCTGGTGCTGGTGGGTGACCCCAACCAGTTGGCCCAACCCTCGAAGGGAACCCACCCGGTCGGCGTGAACGAGTCGGCGCTCTCCCACCTGTTGGGCGGCCACCTCACCATGCCCGGTGAGCTCGGGCTCTTCCTCGAGCACACGCATCGGCTACACCCCGACATCTGCCGCTTCACCTCGGAGGTCTTCTACGACGGACGGCTGACCTCGCTCGAGGGTTGCGAGCGCCAGGCCATCTCCGGCTCCGACGACCTGGCCGGCTCGGGCTTGCGTTGGTTGCCGATCGCTCACGAGGGCAACCGGACCGCCTCCATGGAGGAAGCAGAGGGCGTGGCCGACCTGGTCGAGCGGCTGGTGGGCCGGGAGTGGACCGACCGCCAAGGCCGGAACCACCGGCTGGGGCCGGAGGACATTCTGGTGGTGGCGCCCTACAACGCCCAGGTCTCGCTGATCGCTGATGTACTTGGGCTGGAGCGTCCGGCCGCCGTGGGCACGGTCGATCGCTTCCAGGGCCGTGAGGCGCCCGTGGTCATCGTGTCCCTGGCGACCTCGACACCTGAACAGGCACCGCGTGGGCTCGAATTCCTCTACAGCCGCAACCGGATGAATGTGGCGGTGTCACGGGCGCAGGCTTTGACCATTCTGGTGGGAGCGCCCGCGCTGCTCTCAGCCCAGTGCCACAACGTGGAGCAGATGCGGCTGGTGAACGGACTCTGCCGCTACGTCGAACTGTCGTCCACGCTCGAGCTGACGGCAACCAGCTGAGTTTTCCTCGGTCCCGGCCGAGTGCGGCAAACGATCGAAGGTTGCCCTAGGTAGAGGACTTCTCTCCGAAAATACGGTGTCCAATCCCGAGAACAATTAGGCCGAAAGCGACCGAGGCGAGGACTGTCGTCAGGCTCGCAGCGGAACTCATAGGGACCTCCATTGGTGGTCATGGGGTGATGACACACCCACCTGCATTTGAATCCGATCCGATAACCAAGTCAAGGGGCGGGTTGCCGGTGCGCTCTCCCGACCCATCGTGGCTGTCGGGTCCGGGCATACGCACCCGCCCTCACTACCCGAGAACGGACCCGAAGAACTGCTCCGTGGCCTTCCAGTGGCGCTCCGCGGCCTCTTTGTCGTAGCTCGGGTTGTCGGGAACGGCGAAACCGTGATGGGCCTGGTAGGTCTCGATGGTGTGGGTGACCCCGGCCTCGCTCAGGGACTTCTCGAGAAGGTCCTTCTGCTCGTCGCTGAACGACTGGTCCTCGATCGCCCCTCCCACGTACACATCGGCCTTGATGGCACTGGCCTTGTGGTACGGGCTGTCAGGGTCGTCGGCTTTGGCGAGGTTTCCACCGTGGAACGAGGAGGATGCCGCGATGCGCCCGCCCAGGTTGGAGGCGGTGATGAGCGAGAGCCGGCCGCCCATGCAGTAGCCGGTGGTGCCGACGCCGCCCGACTTCTTCTCGGGCAGCGAGTCCAGGTAGTCGACGAAGGCACCGGCGTCTCGCACCGTTTGGTCTGCGGAGTAGCCCGCCATCATGCCCATGATCTTTTCGGCTGTCTCCTTGGTGGAGAAGGCGGTGCGCATGTCGACCGGCTCGTAGGGGCCGTTGCGGTAGTAGAAGTCGGGCACCAGGGTCACGTAGCCCAGGTCCGAGAGCCGTTGGCCCATCTCACGCATGGTGTCGCGCATTCCTCCGGCGTCGGGGAACATGATCACCGCCGGCCAGGGCCCTTCTCCATCCGGAAGGCTGAGCGCGGCCGGACAGATCCCATCGGCGGTCTCGATCTCCACAGTGCGTTGCGACATGGTCACTCCTTCGTCGTCAGGCTGATTCTCCAACGGACCCTACCGGCAGCGGTCATGGAGCGGACCTCGGACCCGGGGGGTTCAGAGGGAACTCCAGTACCACTTGGGTTGGTCGTCCTGGGATACCCAGATCTACGTTGCCTTAGCCCGGTGCTCCTCAATCGCATCGGTGGGGATGTGTGCGATCCCATCGACCATCTCGTAGCGAATCTCTCGACCGTGGACGAGTCGCAAAAGCTCCTTGGTCGACATGTCGAGGCGACGTGCCGCTTCTGATGCCCTGAGTAGTTCAGTGGACATCGGGCCCTCCTTGATCAAGGCCGAGTTTATGACTCAGGATCTGGATCTGGTGCTCCACCTGGGAGAGTACGGCGAAGTGGTCGGTATCCATCAAAACGTCCCGGCTGTCCTCAAGTGCAGTCAGAAGATCGAGCCCTTCCTCGAGGTCGAACACGACAACCTGAGGTGGCTCGCTCATCGGAGGTTGCACTCCTAAGAACGGTCTGAGAGATCGATGTGGACACCGTCCAACTAGTGCCCTTTGGCTGCAGCGAGCCGGGCGCTAGGCAACATGCCATCCCTATTCGCGTTGCTGCATCTTCAACGCTTCGTCAACACGCTCACGAAATATGAGGTACTGCTCCTGAGCGAGCCAGGGAAACTCGGGTAGACGGTCGACGACACGCGGTTCTTGAACCAATTCCTCACTCGAGAACTGCTCTCGAGTGAGATCCACCTCGACGCCATCCAGTCGATTCCAGTAGTGGAATCCCTGTCGTGTGCCGTCCGGGAAGTGCACCTCGGCCTCGAGTAGCTCGCCTCCGAACAGATCCTGCACAACCATGGCGGTCACCGCGCACTGCCCGCGAGATGGATTTGCAGGTGACCAATCGGCCGTGTCTGTCGGATCGCAGGTCTCGGCAGACCACGAGGCAGAAATGGCGGCCTGGAGAGCCACGAACGGGACTCCATTGCTCGTATTGCCGGCGGGTTTATCCACTGTCCCAGTTAACACGGACTCCGTGGGGTCTCCGACACGCCGAACGGAGACAACCCGGGAAGCCGCCACTGCCACCTCTCGTGGCAAGCTCGTAGAGCCAAAGACAGGAGGCTCTCATGGCCAACCCGACCGACGTCATCGATAGGCAGCTCCTCGCATTTAATAACCGAGATATCGAAGGCTTTGTGGCCTGCTATGAGCTTGAGGCGAAGGTCGTGCAACCCGATGGGAGCTTCCTGGCCTCCGGTCGTGACCAGATCCGGGAACGGTATGGCGAGCTGTTCGACCGCAGTCCCGAGCTCAAGGCAGCGGTTCCCAAGCGTATTGAGGTCGGCGCAGTCGTCGTCGACGAAGAACTGATTACGGGCTTCAACCTGCCCGGGAGTCCCACCGAGGTGCACTCGATCGTCGCCTATCGAATCCATGACGATCTGATCGAGAATGCGTATCTCCTGGCATGATGGACCGCCCCTGGGGCCCATCTTCAGGTCGTCTGCACCTCACCCAGCGGCCTTGCTGAACGCCGACTGATCAACCAGGCCGGCACTAAGCCCCACCAGGCCACCGCCATGGCCGCTCCAGCCGGAAGCGCGAGGAGCACCATGCCGGCCAGATGCAGCGGGACCGGCGTGCGGCGGCGAGGTGCACTGTCCACGCGAGCACGCGCCTGGTCGACGGTCAGCACCAATAACTCCTCGAGGGGAAAGGCGTAGAGGTTCTGCTGGCGGCGACCGAGGGTGTAAGCCCGCACCACCCGCCGGGGCGCCAGGGTCAATCCGCCGACCAGCCCAGCCAGATTGAGCACCCAGGCCGCCGTGTAGTGCTGACAGCCTCCGCTGGCCAACTCCCAGGCCGCGATCTCGAGCTCACCGATGCGATCCGTCTCGAAGCCGGTCACCAGGTGGTCCAGATCGTGGATCTTGACCGCACGCTTGCGGGCCGCCGTGTTGGGGATCGGGTATGGCAGCAGTGCCGGCTTCACTACGACGAAACGCTCGGTGTCCCCGCCATCGGGCGGCAGGCCGGACTCGGCCAGGTGTTCCGCCAAGGCTTCGGCCATCGTCAGGGTCGTTGTACCCATCACCGATCACCCTAAGCCTGGGCCTGGCCCGAAGGACAATTCGCTCATCCTGCGCGACGTTCCCGAACCCGTCAGCGCTTCCCGCTCGAGCTCCATGTCGGGGCTGGCTCAGACCAGCAGAACCAGCGGGACGATCATCGGCCGCCGCCGCGTCTTGTCACCGACGAAGCGGCCCAGGGCGCGCCGGGCGTGTCGACTCAATGCTTCAATGTCCCGGGCCCCATCGTTCAGAGCTTGGGTGATGGCGGCGCCGACCACATCGGAAGCCTCACCCAGCAGCTCCTCGGCCTCGGGTGCGTGCACCCAGCCCCGAGTCTCGATGACCGGCGGGCAACTCAACGTCTTCTTCCGGTTGTCGACCGTCACCACCACCATGACGATGCCTTCCTCGGCCAGCTTCTGGCGATCGCGCAGGACGCCGTGCCCGATGTCGCCCACCGTGCCGTCGACGTAGACGTAGCCGGCGGGCACGACGCCATCGCGGTGGATGCCCTTGCTGTTGAGTTCAATGGCGTCGCCGTCCTCACACAGCAACACCTGAGCCGGGTCGATGCCCATACCCAATGCCAAGAGGCGGTGATGGACCATGTGGCGGTACTCGCCGTGCACCGGAACGAAGCACTCTGGTTTCGTCACGGCCATGAGGGTCTGCAGCTCACCCTGACGGGCGTGCCCGCTCACGTGCACCTTCTCGGCGCCCGAGTGGACCACCTCGGCACCACGCCGGTGCAGGTCGTCGATGACCCGGCCCACCGACCACTCGTTGCCCGGAATCGGGTGGGCGCTGATGATGACGACGTCGCCCTCCCCCACCCGGAGCCACTTGTTGTCCCCGGTGGCCATGAGTGACAGGGCGGACATCGGCTCCCCCTGCGAACCGGTCGAGATGACGCAGACCTGCTCAGGCGGCAAGTCGCCGATCTCTTCGATGTCGACCAGCGTGCCTGGGGGCACGTTGACCAGTCCCAGGCGAAAGCCCAAGTCCACGTTCTTGCCCATGGAGCGGCCGAGTGTGGCCACCTTGCGCCCACTGGCCACGGCGGCATCGATGATCTGCTGGACCCGGTGGAGATGGCTGGCGAAGCAGGCCACCACCACGCGCTTGTCGGGATGTTCGGCGAAAACCCGACGCAGCGTGAGGCCGACCGACGACTCCGAGTCGGTGAATCCCGGCTCCTCGGCGTTGGTGGAGTCAGCCAGGAGGAGCCGGATCCCTTCGGTGCGGGCCAGCTCACCCATGCGGGAGAGGTCGGTGCGTCGTCCGTCGACCGGCTGCAGGTCGAGCTTGAAGTCACCCGAATGCAGGATCACGCCCTGCGGCGTGTGGAAGGCGATGGCCATGGCCTCGGGGACCGAGTGCGTCACCGGGATGAACTCGACGTCGCAGGGTCCCACCCGCACCCGCTCGCCGTCGCGCACCGGGATGAACGTGGTGCGGTCGAGCAGGCCAGCCTCCTCGACCCGGTGTCGGGCCAGCCCCACCGTCAGCTCCGAGCCGTAGATCGGGACCGAAATGTTGCGCAGCAGGTAGGCCAGACCACCGGTGTGGTCCTCGTGCCCGTGGGTGAGCACGATGCCGTCGACCCGATCAGCCCGCTCGTGCAAGTAGGTGAATTCGGGCAGGACCAGGTCGACACCGGGCATGTCCTGGTCGGGGAACATGATCCCGCAGTCGAGGATGATGATCCGTTTGTCGACTTCGACACAGAGGCAGTTGCGGCCGATCTCCCCCAATCCTCCGAGGAAGACAACCCGAACCGGATTGGGTTTGGGCGCGCGCGACTTCTGTTGATCTGGCAAGCGGTTCAGTCCGTCTCTGCTGGCGGACCGACGGTGGCCAAAATCTTGGCCGCCAGTGCATCCAGCTCTGGGGTGGCCGGACCCATCGGTAGCCGGCACTGGCCGACCTTGAGTCCGAGGGCCCGCATGATGGCCTTGGTGGGCAACGGGTTGGGGTAGTCCTCACTGCTCTCGAAGTCGAACGACTCGAGAAGCTCGGCATTGCCGGTGATGGCCTGCTCGAGATCACCGCGTATGAAGGCCTGGACCACGCGCTTGAACTGCGGACCGATCCAGTGTGCGGCCACGCTGATGACCCCGATGGCCCCGACCGCCAGGAGCGGCAGTGTCATGACATCGTCACCGCTGTAGATCTCGAATCCCGAAGGTACCCGGGCCGCCAGGTGGGCCGTGCCGGGCGGATCGCCGGCCGCGTCTTTCAGGCCCACGATGTTCGGGACATCGGCGGCCAACCGGAGCATGGTGTCGTGCTTGACGCGACGCCCGGTGCGGACCGGGACGTCGTAGAGCACGACGGGCAGTTTGTTGGCCGCCTCGGCGGCCAACCGGAAGTGCTCGTAGATGCCGGCTTGGGAGGGCCGGTTGTAATAGGGGCTGACGAGCAGCACGCCATCCACGCCACACTCGGCGGCGCGGCGCGTCATATGCACCGTGTGCGGCGTGTCGTTGGACCCCGTCCCGGCCAGGACCGGAATGGTCACTGCCTCGGACACGGCCCGCCACAGGTCCGACTTCTCGTCGTCGGTCAGCACCGAGCTCTCGCCGGTCGATCCGCTGAGGACCAACCCGTCACTGCCGTGGCCGGCCAGCCAGCGGGCCAGGTCACGGGCGGCGTCGAGATCGAGATCCCCGTGTTCGTCGAACGGCGTCACCATGGCGGTGATGACCTGCCCGAAGCGGGGCGCGTCTCGCTGGGGGCTCATAACCCCGTCACGTTACCAGCGGGTGCTGCTGCCCCTGGGGGCCAAATTGTCCGCTTAGGCGACGTTGCGCTCGGCCGGGGAACCGTCGGCGAAGGCGTCCTCGTCCTGCGTCGAGTCGGTCCAGTGCTCGAAGGCGATGGCACCCATCTCGGTGAACTTCTCCCGCAGCCAGCCATCGGCGGCATCGAGGAGGCCGAGCTTCTTGAGGTTCGGCACGATCTTGGAGAACAGCAGGATCTGGAAGTCGTCCCGCTCGGGCGCGTTGTTCATGATCTGGATCACGTCGGGGATCGGCACTTCCATGCGCTCCCACACCTCTTGCATGACGAGGCGGTCCTTCATGCGGATGGCCGCCTCGAAGGCGAACTCCTGGCGTTCGCGCAGCTCGGCTGCGTTCAACTCCTTGTAGTACTCCTGCAGGCTGAGCACGCCGAAGGCCACGTGACGAGCCTCGTCGGCCATGACGTAGCGCAGCAGCTTCTTGAGCAAGGGTTCCTGGGTCATCATGTGGATGAACCCGAACGCGGCCAGGGCAAGTCCCTCCACCATGATCTGCATGCCCAGGTAGGTCATGTCCCAGCGGGAGTCGGACACGATGTCGTCGAGCAGCAAGCCCAGGTGGGCATTCATGGGGTAGTGGCCCGAGAGCTTCTCGTCGAGGTACTTGGAGAACACCTCGACGTGTCGGGCTTCATCCACCACCTGGGTGGCCGCGTAGTACTTGGCGTCGATCCACGGCACGGTTTCGACGATCTTGGCGGTGCAGAGGAGGGCGCCCTGCTCGCCGTGCATGAACTGGGAGAGCATCCAGTTCTGGTTCTCGATGCCGAATTGGATGAACTGCTTCTCGTCCCACTTCTCCATGACCGTGCCGGCGAAGGCATCGGGCGAGAACTGCGACATGTTGGCGTTGGCCTCGGCATTGGCTATGACGACCTTCTCCTGGTCGACCTCAATGGACCAGTCCAGGTCGGTCTGGCCGTTCCACTGAGCCTTCTTGGCCTTCTCGTAGAGCTTGTCGAGTTGGGGCTTGGCCCCCTTCTGGTAGTCCCAGGTGAACTCGGCCGGACAGTTGTCGGGCACCCGGTGGAAACCTTCGACGTCATACTCGCCGACGAAGTTCAACACGGCCTCGAGGTCGTTGATCTTCTCCCGGCCGATCAGTTCGAGATTCGACCGAAGCATGGCCTGGTCGTCGTCGACGGTAGTCATTGCACTGCCCCCTTGGTGGTTGGTGTTGCGTTGGATGAAGTCTTCGATGTTGCGGTTGCGGTCTGGAGAAGGTCGTCAGGGACGCCGCGTAAGGCGAGGATCCCCGGGAGCACGAAGGTGCGCACCAGGGCGCGCGCCTCGCTCAGTTCGGTCAGGTCGGTCTCGGGCGCCGGGTCGGCCACGTAGGCCAGCACGATGCGAACCGCCCACTCTGCGGCCCGGTGGGCCTGGTCGGGCTCGAGCCAGCGGGCGAAGAACGGAGCGGTGAAGTCCCCGGCCTTGAAGAGGATCTGATCCATCTCGGCGAAGGTCAGCTTGGGCAGGACCACGCCGGGTTCGTGGAGCAGCAGGTAGGCCAGGGCACTGTGCGCACTCAGCCGCTGGGCCGCTTCCACCATGCCGAGGACCAGGACATCCTCGAGGTCGACGGCGTCGCCCATGATGACGGCCAGGGCGGAGAAGAGCCGGGCCACTTCGGTCTCGACGACGGCGGCCACGATGGCGTCCTTACCGCCGGGGAAGGTCCGGTAGATGGTGGCTCGGGAGAAGCCGGCTTCCCGGGCGATGTCGTCGATGGTGGTCTTGGCCAGGCCGTGACGGCTCAGGCAGCGCAGCGTGGCGTCGACGATGCGGACCCGCGTGGAGGAACGGTCGTCGGCACCGAGGTGGTGGATAACCCTGCGCTCGTCACACGCCCGGTGCGAAACCTGGACTTCCGATGCTCCCACTGATGAAACAGTACGGCGTTTTTTGTCTCAATGTCAACCACCCAGGGCGACGTGGCCCGGAGTGATCCCAACCACCAGGACAGCCAGGACCACCAGGATGGCCGCACTCACCCCCACCGTGGCCGCAATGGCCGTGCTCAGGGGCCGGAGCTGGTCCAGCCGGTCATAGAGGTAGGCGCCCAAGCCCCCGACCAGCAGTCCGCCGATGTGGGCCTGCCAGCCGATAGAAGGGTCGGCGAAGCCGATGATCAGGTTGAGCACGATCAGAGCCACCACCTGTTGCATGGGCAGGTGGCGGCGCCGGGCCAGCACCACGTAGGCCCCCATAATTCCGAAGATGGCCCCCGAAGCCCCGGCAGCCACGTCCGGGGCCGGGGCGATCAGGTAGTACGCCACCCCTCCACCGAACCCGGCCAGGAAATAGAGCACCACGAAGCGGGTCCGGCCCAGCAGGACCTCGACCGCTGGGCCCACGATGAGCAAGGCCAGCATGTTGCCCGCGATGTGGATGAAGCTCAGGTGCAGGAACATGGAATCGAACAGCCGGTAGTACTGGTGGTAGTAGTGAATGCCGTTGGGCCACTCGCCGAAGCGGTTGATCACGCTGGCCTTGCCGAAGCCGCTGGCCACGAAGATCACGATGTTGACGGCGATCAGCGTGAGGACAGCCGGCGTCGGGTTGGTCGAACCGACCGCGCCAGTCCGGTTGCGGTTGAAGGTGACCCGGGTGGTCGGGGCCGCCTTGGCCCCGGTCTTGGTGCAATCGGGACACTGCCAGCCCACCGAGGCGCTGACCATGCAGTCGGTGCAGATGGGCCGGTCGCAGCGGATGCAGGTCACCGAGGCCGCCCGTCCGGGATGGCGGGCGCAATCGGGTCGCGGTGCCTCAGGTGTGGTCATCGGATGCCGGCCAGCAATTCGCAGCGCACCAGGCGGGCCACCTGGGTCGGGTCGTCGAGATCCCACCGGCCAGGCGAGCCGATGTAGGAGAGCACCATCCGGGCCAGGAAGTCCGCCGCCCGTTCGAGGTCGGCTCCCTCGTGCATGCCGTGGCGCACCAGGTAGGGCTTGAGGAAGGCCGACACCCACTCTCGGGTCCGGTTGGCCGACACCGTCATGTGGGGCAGCAGGATCTCGGGCTCGGTGACCAAGATGCGCTGGAGCACCTGGTGCTCGAGCACGGCGTGATGGGCGAAGGTCAGTGCCTTCTCCATCACCTCCTCGAGCGTGTCGACGTCGCGCACTTCCTCGTAGAGGCGGAGGAAGAAGCGTACGAACTCCCACTGGATCACCGCCCCGATGAGTTCGTCGCGACCGCCCGGGAAGTAGCGGTAGATGGTGGCCCGGGACAGGCCGGCCTCGCGGGCGGCGTCCTCAATGCTGGTCTTGGCCAAACCCCAGCGAGCCACGCAGTCGTAGGTGGCCTGGAGGATGCGCTCGCGGACCTCGGCGTTCACCGACTCAGATCCCGAGCAGTGACTCGATGCCGACGGTCAGACCAGGCCGCGCCGGCACTTCGCGGACCGCCAACAGGACCCCGGGCATGAAGGAGCGCCGGTCGTAGGAGTCGTGTCGGATGGTCAGGCTCTGCCCGAGGGCACCGAAGATCACCTCTTCGTGCGCGATGAGCCCGGGCAAGCGCACGGAGTGCAGCCGCACACCACCGAGGCCTTCGGCCCCCCGGGCACCTTCGAGCACCATCTCGGTGGTCCCATCAGCGGGCAACGGCGCCACCCCGGCCTCCTGGCGGGCCGCCGCGATGGCGGCCGCGGTCTGGCGCGACGTGCCCGACGGGGCGTCCCGCTTGGCATCGTGGTGCAGCTCGATCACTTCGACGTTGTCCATCAACGGAGCGGCCAGCGCGCTGAAGTGCATGAGTAGGACGGCACCGATGGCGAAGTTGGCCGCGATGACCGCATTGGCTGCTGAACCAGCAAAGAGGTGCCCCGCCGCCTCGAGGTCGGCGTCGGAGAGTCCGGTCGTCCCGACCACGGCGTGGATCCCGGCCTCGGCATAAGTGGCCAGGTTGGCCCGGGTGGCCGCGGCCACCGCGAAGTCGACGGCGATCTCGGCCCCCGCCTCGACCAGGACGTCGACCGAGCCGGCGATGGTGATGCCCTCGACCGACTCGCCCACGCGGGCTGGGTCAACCGCCGCCACCAGTTCGAGATCGGTCGCCTCGGCCACGGCCCGACAGACCTCTTGACCCATCCGGCCGCCGGCGCCGACCACACCGACCCTGTACATGCGAAGACCCTACCGGCCGGCCATCGCAGGCAGGTGGGCAGCCAGATCTTCCCGATCGAAGGGCCCCACCGCGCTCAACGTGCGCGGCGACTCGGCCAGTGTTGTCGCTTCGGTGGCCACGTCGTCGAGCGTGACCTGATCGATGCGGCCCAAGAGGTGGTCGACATCACGAGCTTCGCCGTGCAGCAAGGTGGACGCCCCCAGGCGACTCATGCGCGCGCCTGAGTCCTCGCCCGAGAGCAGGAGCTCGGCCCGCAGATTTCCCTTGGCCACGGCCAGTTCGCGCTCGGTGATGCCGTGCTCGGCCAGGTTCTCGAGCTCACCAGCCACGATCTTGAGGACCTCGTCCACGTTCTCGGGCGCCGTGCCGGCGACAACGGCCAAGGAGCCCGCATCGGCGTAGGCCGCCCGCTCGGACCAGATCGAATAGGCCAGGCCGCGCTCTTCGCGCACCTTCTGGAAGAGGCGACTCGACAGCCCGCCGCCCAGCACGTGGTTCAAGACGGCCAAGGCCCAACGCCGCTCGTCGCTGCGGGCGATCGAGCGCACGCCGTAGACGACGTGGGCCTGTTCGGTCGGGCGGCGCACCACCTGCAACGATCCGATCTCGGCGCCCGGAGCTTGGCGTCGGGGCGCGTGGCCACCGGGTGTGCCGGCGAAGCGGCGTTCGATGTCATCGGCCACTTCCTCGTGCCGGCAATCGCCGGCCACCGAGACCACCATGTTGGCCGGGCGGTAATGCTCTTCGAAGAAGCCCCGGATGTCCGAGGCGGTCAGATCGGCCACGGTAGCCGCTGTCCCGAGCGTGTCGCGCCCGAGCGGGTGACCGGGGAACACCGCTGACTGCCACTGTTCAGCGGCCAGGTCGGATGGCTCGTCGGCGTGCATGAGGATCTCGTCGAGGATGACGGAGCGTTCGGCATCGACGTCGGCCGGGCGCAGGGCCGGTGCCCACATGATGTCGCTCAGGATGTCGAGACCGAGCGGGAGATGCTCGGCCAAGAGCCGGATGTAGAAAGTCGTGTACTCCTTGGTGGTGAAGGCGTTGCAATCGCCACCAACGGCATCGAGGTCCTCGGCGATGGCCACGGCGGAGCGCTCTTCGGTCCCCTTGAAGAGCAGGTGTTCGAGGAAGTGCGAGGCCCCAGCGAGCTCGTCGCTCTCATCACGCGAGCCCGAGCCGACCCAGTAAGCCATCGCCACCGAGCGGACATCCGCCATGGTCTCGGTGACCAGGCGGATGCCGCTAGGCAGAACAGATGTCTCGATCAACGACGACGGTTACGGCTACGCGGTGGGCGACGGTCGCCGCCGCCACCACTGCGCTCGCGCTGCTCGCCTGCCGGGGTGCCCGGGCCCAGGTCGCCCAGGTCAGCCACCAGCTCGGCCTCGAAGGCTTCTTCGAACGACGCCACGGGAACGCCTGAACCCGACGACGGGGCGGCGCTGCGCTCCTCGTGCCGGTCGTCACGGCGGTCATCACGACGGTCGTCACGACGCTCCTCGCGGTGGTTGTGCTCGGCCGCCGGGGCCTCGCTGCCCTCGGGCACGCTGGCCAGTGAGAGCGAGACCTTGCCCTGCGGGTCGATGTCGTCCACCCGCACCTCGATGGGCTGGCCCAGCGAGAGCACGTCCTCGACGTTGTTGATGCGCTTGCCACCGGCGAGCGGCGACAGCTTGGAGATGTGCAGCAGGCCGTCGCGGCCGGGCAGCACGTTCACGAAGGCACCGAACTTGGTGATGTTGACCACCTTGCCGTCGTAGACCGCGCCGACCTCGGCGGTGGGCGGGTCCAGAATCAGCGAGATGCGGCGACGGGCTTCCTCCACTGCATTGCCGTCGACGGCGCCGATGGTCACGGTGCCCACCATGCCGTCGTCATCGACCGCGATGTCCGCACCGGTCTCCTGCTGGAGGGTGTTGATGACCTTGCCCTTGGGCCCGATGACCTCGCCGATCTTGTCGATCGGAATCTCCATCGAGACGATCTTGGGAGCCGAGGCGGCCACCTGATCGCGAGGCTCGGCGATGGCGGAAGCCATGACGCCCAGAATGGTGAGGCGGGCCTCCTTGGCCTGGAGCAGTGCCTTGGCCAGGACGTCGGCGGGGAGGCCGGCGATCTTGGTGTCGAGCTGCAGGGCGGTGACGGCGTCAGCGGTGCCGGCCACCTTGAAGTCCATGTCGCCGAAGGCGTCCTCGGACCCGAGGATGTCGGTCAGGGTGACGTAGTTGCCGCCCTCGTAGACCAGGCCCATGGCGATGCCGGCCACCGGAGCCTTGATCGGCACGCCCGCTGCCATCAGCGACAGGGTCGAGCCGCAGACCGAGGCCATGGAGGTCGAACCGTTCGAGGCCAGCACGTCGGAAACGACACGCAGCGTGTAGGGGAACTCCTCCTGGCTCGGGACGACCGGCAGAAGGGCCCGCTCGGCCAGCAGGCCGTGGCCGATCTCCCGGCGCTTGGGCCCACGCATGAAGCCGGTCTCACCGGTGGAGAAGGGCGGGAAGTTGTAGTGGTGCATGTAGCGCTTGTGCGTCACCGGCGTGATGGTGTCGAGCAGCTGGTTCATGCGGGGCATGCCGAGGGTGGTCACGTTGAGGACCTGGGTCTCACCGCGCTGGAAGAGCGCCGAGCCGTGGGCCGTCGGGAACAGGTCCACTTCAGCCGAGAGCGGGCGGATGTCGGCAATGCCACGACCGTCGACGCGCACGCCCTCTTCGACGATGCGCTTGCGCACCAGCTTCTTGGTCAGAGAGCGGATGGCCCCCTTGACCTCACCGGCCCGGTCCCCGAACTCGTCGGCCAGGGCGGCCTTGATCTCGGCACCGGCGGCGTCGAGGGCGGCATTGCGCTCGGCCTTGGCGGTGACCAGGTTGGCCTTGGCGATGAGGTCGGTACCGATCCGCTCCACGGCGGCCCACACGTCTTCCTGGTAGTCCGAGAAGGTGGTGAACTCGATGGTCTCGATCGGGCCCCGGGCGGCGGTGAACTCGGCCACCAGCTGGCGCTGGAGGTTGATGGCCTCGCGGATCCACTGCTTGGAGGCCTCGAGACCCTCGGCCAGTACCTCTTCGGTGACCTTGGGGGCGCCGTCCTCGTAGAACTGCCACGACTTCTCGCTCCCGCCGGCCTCGACCATCATGATGGCGATCTCGGAGTCGGCGTCCTCGGTCAGCGCTCGTCCGGCCACCACCAGCTCGAAGGTCGACTCCTCGCCCTCCTCGAAGGTGGGCTGGCCGATCCAGGTGCCGTCGGTGGTGTAGGCGACGCGGGTGGCGCCGATGGGCCCGTCGAAGGGGATCCCCGAGAGCATCAGCGCCGCCGAAGAGGCGTTGATGGCCAGGATGTCGTGCGGGTTGACCTGGTCGGCACCCACGATGGTGCCGACGACGTGCACCTCGTTGCGGAATCCGTCGGGGAACGACGGGCGCAGCGGGCGGTCGATGAGCCGGCAGGTCAAGATGGCCTGGTCCGAGCTCTTGCCTTCACGGCGGAAGAACGAGCCGGGGATCTTCCCGGCTGCGTAGGCCCGCTCTTCGATGTCGACGGTCAGGGGGAAGAAGTCCGTCCCCTCCCGGACCGAGCGGGCCGCCGTGGCGGTGGCCAGGACGACGGTGTCGCCGATGCGGCCGAGCACGGCGCCGTCAGCCAGTTGGGCCAACTTTCCCGCCTCGAAGGACATAGTGCGGTCGGTGCCACTGATTGGGCCCGACACGGAAATGGCGTCAGCCATGATGCTCCTCTTGTTTCATGTTTTGGGGCATCTGCTCGGCCGGTTCCCAGTGGTCGACCACCTCTCTTGAAGTGACCGGCGACTGGCAGCCAGCGTCCTGAGACGCCCGGTGTGTGTCGCTACCGTCGAATGCCGAGACGGCCGATGATGGTGCGATACCGCTCGACGTCGTTCTTACGGACGTAATCGAGCAACCGACGGCGCTGACCAATGAGTTTCATTAGGCCACGCCGGGTGTGGTGATCGCCCTTGTGCAGCTTCAAGTGCTCCGTCAAATGGTTGATCCGGCCCGACAGCAGCGCGATCTGCACTTCAGGCGACCCAGTGTCGCTGTCGTGCAGCCGGTACTCGGCAATAGTGGCCTGCGTGTCGGGCATGAAGGAACAACCTCAGAATTACTTGTAGGGACAAGGCGGGGACGAGCCCCAACCAACGGCATCCAGATTAGCAGGCAGCGCCTGATCAGGCAGTACCAAGCCCGAGCCGGGCCCGAGCGTCCGCCTCGTCTCGGTGCATCTGCTCGATCAAGGCCTCCACCGAGTCGAACTGGGCGTCCGGCCGCAGGTGATTGGTGAAGTCGACCCGCAGGGCCTCGCCGTAGAGATCGCCCTCAAAATCGAGGAGATAGGCCTCTACCAGGACCGGAGCGCTGCCCGACTCATAGAAGGTGGGTCGCCGGCCCACATAGATGCAGGCGGCGTGGACCGAGCCGTCGGCCCGGGTCACCCAGCCGGCGTACATCCCGTCGGCCGGCAGGGCGACGTCCTCCCCCACGGCCACGTTGGCAGTCGGGAAGCCCAGCTCAGGACCGCCCCGCCCGTCCCCGCGCACCACGGTGCCCCGCACTTCGTGGGGCCGGCCCAAGAGAGTGGCCGCCTCCTCCACCTGGCCGGCCGCCACCAGGGCCCGGATGCGGGTGGACGACACCTCCTCGCCGCCCTCGCCGGTCAGCCCGACCCCGATGACCCGGAAGCCGTAGTCCCGTCCGAGCTCGTTGAGCAACGGGACGTTGCCCCGGCGGTCCTTGCCGAAGTGGAAGTCCTCCCCCACCACGACCAGGCGGGCCGCCAGCTGGTCGACCAGCACCTCCTTGACGAAGTCCTCGGCCGACTCGGTCGAGCGCTCCTTGTCGAAGGGGATGACCACGGTGCGGTCGATGCCGCAGTCAGCCAGCAGCTCGAGCTTCTGCTCGAGATCGACCAGCAGCTTGGGAGCCGAATCGGGGCGCACCACCGAGGCCGGATGCCGGTCGAACGTGACGACGACGGTGGAGAGACCCCGGGCCTCGGCCAGTTCGGTCAGGGTGCGGAGCAGGGCCCGGTGCCCGAGATGGACCCCGTCGTAGGCGCCGATGGTGACGGCGGTTCCAGGGGCGGCCACGGAACGAGGCTATGCGACGTCAGTCAGCGGCCAGCACGACCGCCGGCTTGATGCGGTCGGTGTCGGTGGCCTCGTAGACGGCGAGCAGCTGGCCCTGCTGGTCGAGCATGGCCCAGGGCCCGTCCCCCACCGCCCCGATCGGCACCTTGTCGAGGGCCAGGCCGGTCCTGATGGCGCTGGCGATCGAGGGCTCCACGCTGACGAAGGGGAGGTCGCGCAGGGCCTGGGCCGGCGAGAGCACGGTCTCGTAGTTGAGGAGGTCGAGCAGGTGGGCCTCGCTCTCGGTGAACGATCCGATGCGGGTGCGGCGCAGGGTCTGCACGTGCGCTCCCCCGCCCAGGGCGATGCCGATGTCCTGGGCCAGCACACGGATGTAGGTCCCCGACGAGCACTCGATCTCGGCCCGGTACACGTCGGGCCGATCCTCGACCGGCTCGACCTCGAAGCGGTACACCGTCACCGGCCGCGGGGCGCGCTCGACCTCGATCCCCTGGCGAGCCAGCTCGTGCAGCCGGCGGCCACCCACCTTGACGGCCGAGACCATCGGCGGCACCTGGTCGATGGCGCCGGTCAGTCCGGCCGCGGCCTGGCGCACCATGTCCGGCGTGACGTGCGACATGTCGTAGCGCCCCACCACCTCACCGGAGGCGTCCAGCGTCGAGGTGGCGGTGCCCAACACGATCTCGGTGGTGTAGGTCTTGGGCAGGGCGGTCAAGAAGCGCATGAGCCGGGTGGCCCGGCCCAGGCCGACCAGGAGGACGCCCGTGGCGTCAGGGTCGAGCGTGCCGGCGTGACCGACCCGGCGCTGCCCGAAGATGCGCCGGCACCGGGCCACCACGTCGTGCGACGTCCAGCCCGCCTCCTTGTCGATGACGACAAGGCCCGAGATGCTCACGGTTCGTCGGCGTCGTGTTCCCGGTCCAGGCCGCGCAGCAGTTCCTCGACTCGGGAGCCGGCGGCGATGGCCGGGTCGGCTTTGAAGGCCAAGCGCGGCGTGCGCTTCATGGTCATCTGGGTGCCGATATGCCGCTGCAGATACGCCCGGCGCTCTTCGAGGCCCTCGGCGATCTCCTCGTCCATGGAGGCGAGATACACCGTGGCCGTGCGCAGGTCGGCTGCGGTGTCCACTGCGGTGACCGTCACCATACGGAAGCGCTCGTCAGCGTCGGCCAGGCGCTCCAACTCGCTGGCGATGACCTGCCGCAACACCTGGTTGACCCGGAGGGACCGGGGGTACTGAGCGGTTCGCCGCTTCACGATGACGTCAAACCCTCGCGATCTCGCGCTCCTCAAAGGTCTCGATCAGGTCACCTTCCTTGAGGTCCTGGAAGTCCGAGAGGCCGATGCCGCACTCGAAGCCGGACGCCACCTCACGCACGTCGTCCTTGAACCGGCGCAGCGACTGGATGGCGCCCTTCCAGATGATGGTGCCATCGCGCAGGAAGCGCACCTTCGAACCACGGGTGATCTTGCCGTCGACCACGTAGCAGCCGGCGATGGCGCCGATGCGGGGCACCCGGAAGATGTTGCGGACTTCGGCTTCGCCGGTGACCACTTCTTCGTAGATCGGCGAGAGCAGACCGAGCATGGCCGCCTCGATGTCCTCGAGCAGCTTGTAGATGATCTCGTAGGTGCGCACCTCGACGTCTTCGTTCTCGGCCAGTTCGCGGGATCGGCGGTCCGGCCGGACGTTGAACCCGATGATGGTGGCGTTCGAAGCAGCGGCCAGCTGCACGTCGTTCTCGGTGATACCGCCGATGCCGCGCAGCACGAAACTCAACTTCACGTCGTCACGCTCGAGACGCTTGAGGCTCTCGGTCACCGCTTCGAGTGAACCTTGGACGTCGGCCTTCAACACGATGTTGAGAGTGGCCGTCTCACCGCGCTGGATCTGCTCGAAGAGGTCCTCGAGCCGGGCCCCGGTGGCACCTGCCACCGCCTTGTGACCGGACAGACGGAAACGCTGGGCCCGGGCTTCACCGAGCGTGCGGGCTCGGGCCAGGTCCTTGGCCGCCCGCACCTCGTCGCCGGCGTTGGGGGGCTCGGAGAAGCCGAGAATCTGCACCGGGGTCGAGGGCAGCGCCTCCTTGATCTGGTCACCCAGGTCGTCGATCAGCGCCTTGACCTTGCCCCAGCCGGCACCGGCCACGACGGGGTCGCCCACGCGGAGCGTGCCCTGCTGGACGATGATCGTGGCCACCGGACCGCGGCCCACTTCGAGCTCGGCTTCGAGCACCACGCCGCGGGCGGGGCCCTCGACCCGGGCGGTCAGTTCTTCGACCTCGGCCACCAGGATGACCCGCTCGAGCAGGTCGTCGATGCCAGTGCCCTGCAGGGCCGAGACCTCGACGGCGATGGTGTCGCCACCCCACGCTTCGGGCACCAACCCGCGCTCAGACAGTTGCTGCAGCACGCGCTGGGAGTCGGCGTCAGGTCGGTCCATCTTGTTGACGGCCACGATGATCGGCACCTCGGCCGCCTTGGCGTGGTCGATGGCCTCGACAGTCTGGGGCATCACACCGTCATCGGCCGCCACCACCAAGATGACGATGTCAGTCACCTGGGCGCCGCGAGCCCGCATAGCGGTGAAGGCGGCATGACCGGGCGTGTCGATGAAGGTGATCGGATGGCCCTGCCAGGTCACCTGGTAGGCGCCGATGTGCTGGGTGATCCCGCCGGCCTCGCCCGCCACCACGTCGGTGGAGCGGATCTTGTCGAGCAGCAGGGTCTTGCCGTGGTCGACATGGCCCATGACGGTGACCACGGGCGGGCGCGGGCGCTGGTCGGCGTCCTCGACCTCGTCGTCGTCCTCGAAGTAGCGGGCCAGCAGCTCGGCTTCCTGCTCCTCGCCGGGGTCGACCAAGCGCACGTCAGCGCCGAGTTCGGCGGCGAACAGCTCGATCATGTCGTCGGTCAACGACTGGGTGGCCGTGACCATCTCCCCCTGCAGCAGGAGGAAGCGAACGATGTCGCCGGCGCTGCGGTTCAGCTTCGGACCGAGGTCGCGAGCGGTCGAGCCACGCTCGACGATGATCTCGCCATCGGGTACCGGCGCGGTCGAAGGCTGGTACGTGGTGAGCTGTGTCGGCTCGAGCTCTTCGACATTGCGACGCCGACGGCGGGCCCGACGCTGAGGCGCCCGGCGACCGGCCATGCCACCGCCACGACCTGGCGCCGGCGGCCCACCGCTGGGAGCACCGCCACCAGGACGGGCACCAAAACCACCGCCACCACCGGGACGGGCACCAAAGCCTCCACCAGTACTGGCCGGACGGCCGGCGCCGGGTGCAGGACGTCCGCCCGTACGGGCCGGGTAACCACCACCGCCCGGTCGGGCCGGCGGCGCGCTGGCGCGGCGACCACCCAAGCCCGGGGGGGGCGGAATGGGCCGACCGCTCTGGCTCATCGGCGGGCGAGGCGGCGGAGGTGGTGGGATGGGCTTGCCCGTCGGGCTGATCGGGGGGCGCGCCCGGGCCGGCGCCGCAGCCTCTGGGGCGGCCGACGCGGCCACCGGAGCTGGCGCGGCAGCGGGTGCCGGCGCGGGTGCAGCGGCGGGAGCTGGTGGTGCGGCAGCCGAAGCGGCAGCCGGAGCGGCAGGCGCCGCGGCGGGAGCTGGAGGCGCGGCAGCCGGAGCGGGGGGTGCGGCCGCAGCTGGTGCGGCGGCAGGTGCGGGTGCGGCGGCAGCTGGTGCCGCGGCAACTGGAGCTGGAGCGGCCGGAGCTGGGGCGGCTGCGGCAGCAGCCGGTTGGGCTGGTTGTGCCGGTCGGCTCGGGGCCGCCGGCGGAGCGGCCGGTGGTGCCGTGCGGGCCGGGGCGGGCGGTGCGGTCGGGCGGCTGCTGATCAGTCGGGGGGGCCGGGCCGGTTCCGTCTTGGCGGCGGGGGCGGCGGGCTCACTCGGTACTGATGCGGCGCGCTCGTCCATCTCATCCGGCGTGGCTTTGGCCGCCTTCTTGGTGGCGGCGGCAGCCTTCTTGGCTGCGGCGGGTTCCTCGGGGGACACCTCACGGCGCAGCCCCTCTGCGTCTGCCTTCCGGCGGACGCGGTCCGCCTGGGCATCCTCAATGGAGGACGAGTGACTCTTGACCCCGATACCCAGGGACAAGGCCAGTTCGAGCCCCTCCTTATTGGTGAGGCCTAGCTCACGGGCGAGCTCATAGACGCGGATCTTCTTCGGCAAGTGTTTGCGGCTTCCTTTTCACGGGTGTTGCAGAGTCATAATTTGCATATGGGGCCTCGTCGCAGCCCCTTATCCTCGCACATCAGGCGTGGACTGCTCCCACGCGCTGATCAGGGCCACGCGGAGCCGCTCCTCGGCGCCGGTAGCAACCGAAGCCCGAAAGGCCCGCCCGAAGGCGTGCCTCCGCACGGCCAACTCGAGACAGCGGAGCGATCCCAGATGCAGCCAGGCACCCCGGCCCTGCCCTTTCGGGCCTGCCGCCAGCTCCCCGTCGGGGAGCCGGACTACTCGGATCAGCTGGTCGGCGGGCAGGGTGATGCGGCAGCCGACGCAGGTCCGTTCCGGCGCTATGCCTCGCCCTCTTCGGTCGATCCCGCTGCGTCCAGTTCGGCCTCGACTTCGGCCTCCTCGTCCAGCTCGGCCTCGGCCTCGAGCTCCTCCTCGACCTCGACCACGGCCTCGACGACTTCTTCGAGGACCTCCGCCACGATCTCTGCGGCGGCCTCTTCGACAACTTCCTCGGCGACGGCCTCACCGAGGTGCGACCACTGCTCGGCCGACATGGCCTCGCCACCCTCGGCCGGCTTCCAGACCATCTCGCCGGATTCGTCCTCGACCCACTCGCCCTCGGCCCATTCCTGGTCGGTGTAGGCGGCCTCTTCCTCGGCCAACTGGGTCTCGCTCTTGATGTCGATGCGCCATCCGGTCAGGCGGGCAGCCAGGCGGGCGTTCTGCCCCTCCTTGCCGATGGCCAAGGAGAGCTGGAAGTCGCTCACCACCACGGTGGCGGTCCCGGTCTCCTCGTCGAGGCGGACCTCACGGACACGGGCCGGGGCCAGCGCGTTCTGGATCAGGTCGACCGGGTCGTCGGAGAACGGCACCACGTCGACGCGCTCCCCGCGCAGCTCGTTCGTCACCATGCGCACACGCGAACCGCGTGCGCCGACACAGGCACCGACGGGGTCGACGTTGGGGTCGTTGGACCAGACGGCGATCTTGGTGCGGTGTCCGGGCTCACGGGCCGCCGCCTTGATCTCGACCACGCCCGAGGAGATCTCGGGCACTTCGAGCTCGAAGAGGCGCTTGATCAACCCGGGGTGGGTCCGGCTGACCACGATCTGAGGGCCCTTGGTGGTCTTTCGCACTTCGACGATGTAGGCCTTGAGACGGGTGCCGTGCTCGTACTTCTCGTAGGAGACCTGCTCGGCTTGGGGCAGCAGCGCCTCCACCTTGCCCAGATCGAGCAGGGTGTAGCGGTTGTCGGTCTGCTGGACAATCCCGGTGACGATGTCACCCTCGCGGCCGGCGTACTCCTCGTACTTCATGTCGCGCTCGACTTCTCGGATGCGCTGGAGGATGACTTGCTTGGCCGTCTGGGCCGCGATGCGACCGAAGTCGTCAGGCGTGTCGTCCCACTCGCGAACGACCTCGCCCTCTTCGTTCAGCTCCTGGCCGTAGACGCGGATCTCCCCGGAGTCGGGGTCAATGGTGACCACGGCCTCTTCGGCCGCGTCGGGGCGGCGCTTGTAGGCGGCGACCAGGGCGTTGGCCAGGGCATCGAGCAACGTCTCGACCGAGATTCCCTTGTCACGGGCGATCTGTCCCAGAGCGTCGAGAAATTCGAAATTGGTCTTGCTCATGAGCGCACCTTCTCCTTCGTCTTGGGCCCGCTCGCCTTCGTCTTCGGCTTCGGGCCGCCTGGCTTGGGCGCGGCCTCCCACTCGTAGACGGTGCGGGCCCGCTCGATGGCGTCGTAGGACAACCGCTCACCGGCCACCGTGCAGCCCTGCTCGTCGGCCGCCTCGAGGACGCCGTGCACCCGGCGCACCTGGTCGGTCCCGCCGTGGACTCGGACACCGACCATCTCGCCGATGGCCCGGATGTAGTGGGCCGGGGTGCGCAGCCGGCGCTCGAGGCCGGGACTGGAAACGGAGAGGACATAGCGGCCCGGGATGGGATCGAGCTCATCGAGAGCAAGCGAGACGGCCTTGGTGGCCTCTCCCAGCTCGTCGAGGTTCACCCCGCCCTCGCGGTCGACGAAGACGGTGAGCTCGCTGCCCTTGCGCTCGACGTCAACCAGGTCCAGATTTCGGGCGGCCAGCAGGGGCGACAGGGCCTCGACCAGGTCGTTCGTGTCTCCGGTCATCCGCTGTCACCTCCTTTTCTTGTCTTGGTCTCGTCGCAGAAAGCAAAAGCGTGGGCCGCAGCCCACGCTTCAACGAGGTACTGATTTCACTGGACAGCGCGGTGGATTATAGCAACCTGAGTCTCAATAGGAGCGGCCAACGGTGGCCATCAGGTCCAGTTCGTCGTCCCCGGGCTCGGCCAGGGAGCCATCGGGCCGCTGGAGCACCCGTACGGTGACCGCGCTGGCGGCCAGGGTGTCCTCGCCCTCCTCCCCCACCAGCTTCATGGGCAAGCGGGCAAAGCCCTCGGCGGCGCCCTCGGCCGCCGCCTCCAGGCTGTCGGCGTCCACCGTCCGGTGCCGCCGCGCCTCGTCTGCTTCGGCAAAAAGTTCGGCATTCACCCGTTCGAGGATGGCCGCCACCTCGGGCCGGACCCCGGCCAGGGGCACCGTTGCCTTCTCCCGGGTGTGGCGGGTGACCACGGTCACGTTGCCCTCGGCCAGGTCGCGGGGGCCGACTTCCACCCGGACGGGCACGCCCTTGAGCTCCCAGGCCACGCTGCGCCGGCCGAAACTGGTGTCGGTGCGGGCGTCCAGGCGGACCCGGTGCCCTGCCATCCGGAGCTCGTCGACCAGCGCCTCGGCCGCCGCCCCCACCTCGGGGCTGTCCTTGACCATCAGCACCACGACCTGCGTCGGGGCCAGGTCGGGGGGCAGCCGCAGGCCGAAGTCATCGCCGTGACCCATGACCAGCGCGCCGATGAGGCGGGTCGAGACCCCCCACGACGTCTGCCAGACGTATTCCTGCGTGCCCGTCGCGTTGGCGTATGTGATGTCGAAGGGGCGGGCGAAGTTCTGCCCCAACTCGTGGCTGGTGCCCATCTGCAGCGCCTTGCCGTCGCCCATCATCCCCTCGCACGTCCAGGTGCGGGTGGCGCCGGCGAAGCGCTCGCGCGCCGTCTTCTCCCCCGTCAGCACCGGCAGGCTGAGCACGTCGACCATCGTGGTGCGATACACATCGTCGAGGATGCGCAACGCGTAGACCAGCGCGTCCTCCTCGCTGGCGTGCGCGGTGTGGCCTTCCTGCCACAGGAACTCGCTCGTGCGCAGGAACAGGCGGGGGCGCAGCTCCCAGCGCACGACGTTGGCCCACTGGTTGATGAGCAGCGGGAGGTCGCGGTGGCTCTGCACCCATTTGGAGAAGAAGCTGTTGATCACCGTCTCGCTGGTGGGGCGGACGACGAGCGGCTCCTCGAGCTCCTTCCCGCCGCCGTGCGTGACGACGGCGAGCTCGGGGGCGAAGCCCTCGACGTGCTCGGCCTCGAGCTTCAGGAACGCCTCGGGGATGAAGAGCGGGAAGTAGGCGTTCTCGGCACCGGCCTCCTTGATGCGCCGGTCGAGCTCGGCCTGCATGAGCTCCCAGATGCCGTAGCCCCAGGGCCGGATGACCATGGTGCCGCGGGCGGGGCCGTTGTCGGCCATCTCGGCGCCGGCGATCACCTCTTGGTACCAGCGCGGGAAGTCCTCCGCGCGGGTCACGATCGCTCCCTTGGCCATCAGGGAAGGCTAGTAGTCGGCGTCGCCCTCGCTGTGCCGTCGGATTAGCTCGACCTTGGCGGCCGCGTGGTTGGGATCGGCGCCCGTGGAGTCGATCA
>DASXFC010000040.1:0-28463 GCA_036489775.1 Acidimicrobiales bacterium
CATTGAGAAGGCCTTCTCCTCGCCGGCCGACCTCGTCCAACGGCTCGGCACGAAGGGCCCACTCGATGCCGCCACCATCGCCGCCATGGACCCCGAGGAGTTGGGCGACATCTTCCGGGAACGGCCGGCGCTGCACCGCTACCCCGGCTCCATGGCCGGCCGGGTCCAGGCCGTCTGCCGGGTCATCGCCGACGAGTACGACAACTTGGCCGACAACATCTGGAAGGGCGTGCAGAGCGGCGACGAGCTGATCGGCCGGCTGCGCATGCTCCCGGGCTTCGGCGAGCAGAAGGCGAAGATCTTCGCCGCATTGCTGGGCAAGCAGTTGGGCGTCTGCCCCGAAGGCTGGCGCAAGGTGACCACCCCCTACGGCAAGGAGGGGAGCACGCTCTCCGTGGCCGACATCACCAGCCCCGAGAGCCTGGCCACGGTCAGGGCTACCAAGCAGACGATGAAGGCAAAGGCCAAGGCCAAGGCGAAGGCACAAGCCGGCGCGTGAGCGGAGGGCATGACCTCCCGGCCCGCCGCCTCTACCTCTGCACGCCGGACCGCCCCGACCTGGCGACCTTTATCGCCGACTGCGTCGCCGGCGGGGTGGACGTGGTCCAACTCCGGGACAAGGAGCTCGAGGCCAAGCCGCTGCTGGCCCGGGCCGCCGTGGCGGTGGCCGTCTGCCGCGACCTCGGCGTGCCCTTCGTCCTCAACGATCGGCCGGACCTGGCGCTCGAAGTGGGGGCGGACGGCGTGCACGTCGGCCAGGACGATGCGCCCGTCGCCTTGGCCCGCCGGATCATGGGCCCCGATGCCATCGTCGGGCTGTCCACGCACGGCCCGGACGACCTCGAGGGCGCGGCGAACGAGGACGTCACCTACATCTCGGCGGGGCCAGTCGAGGCCACGCCCACCAAGCCGGGCCGTCCAGGCACCGGGCTCGGCTACGTCACTCAGGCCAGCGCACGCTCCAGTGTTCCTGTCTACGTGACAGGCGGAGTGACCCCCGAGAAGATCCCCGCCCTGACGAGTGCCGGTGTCCGCCACTTCGTCGTTGTCCGCTACCTGACAGGCGCCAGCGATGCTCGTCGTGCGGCGCAGGCTCTGCGCCGGGCGATTGATCGAGCGTCGAGTACCGCGCCGTCTCCGGACGCGTGACGTCGGTCTCCTGGTCGTACGGCGCGGCCACGCCGACGCCAACGTTGAACTTCGTTCCACCCCAACCCGACACGCCTTAGTGATCGGCACCCTCAGGGGTGGCTTGAGCACGGAGCGACCCACACCCCGATGGCAGGACGCAGTGTTGTCGCCCCGTTGACCGTCTGACCGACGTCGTCAGTGCCGTCGTTCCAGCCAGCCCACCAGGATGGCGATGACCCGGGGGTCGGCCCGCAGCCAGTGACCGGCGCCGACCACCAGGCGGAGTTCGGTCGGACCGGTGGCCGCCTCGGCCAGAGACCGGGCTTCCTCCGTCGGCACGAACGGGTCGTCGCTGCCCTGCACCACCAGCAACGGCCGGCCCTTGAGCAGTGCAGCATCCTCGACCGGGTGCAGGATCGAGAACTCCTTGGCCCAGGTCTCGAGCGAGGACGGGAAGCCCGGGGTGGAGACCACGCCCGCCCGCAAGCAGCGCTCGAGCAGTGCTTCGGGGTCGCCCTCGAGCCGGTCCACGGTGGCCGGGGTGCCCAGGCAAGCCACACCGGCCACCCGCGGGTCGGTGGCAGCCAGGTGCAGCGCCAGCACGCCGCCGAACCCGAAGCCGAGCACCCAGCGGGGCGCGTCGTGGGGAATCTCGGATTCGGAGATGGTGACGAGATCGTCCAACCAGCCCTGGGCCGAGAAGTCTCCACCCGAGTCGCCGGTGCCGCGCAGACTGCCGGTGACGACGCGCCAACCCGTCTCGCGGGCCAGCCGGTCGGCCAGGGCCGGGTAGGTCAGGGCGACGTCATGGGCCGAGCCACTGGCGCGGGGCAGGTCGTGGCAGATCAGAACGTAACTGGATGAAGCCGGCCCCAGCAGGGCCGCGCTGGCGTAGCTGTAGAGGTCGCCCGCCGACCCAGGCAGCAGTCGGAAGGGCCCGGCCATCTAGATCCCGATGCGCTGCGCCAGGATCTCTCGGTGGTACGAGGGGTCGCCCAAGAGCAGCTCTGAGGACTTGGCCCGCTTGAAGTAGAGGTGAGCCGGGTGTTCCCAGGTGAAGCCGATGCCACCGTGGATCTGGATGTTCTCGGCGGCGCAGTGGAAGTAGGCCTCCGAGCAGTAGGACTTGGCCAGGCTGGCCACCACCGGCAGCTCGTCGGAGTCCTCGGCGGCGGCCCAGGCGGCGTAGTAGGCGGCCGACTTGGCCGACTCCACCTCGAGCAGCATGTCGGCGCACTTGTGCTTGATGGCTTGGAAGCTGCCGATGGGGCGACCGAACTGGATGCGGGTCTTGGCGTACTCCACCGAGGCGTCGAGCACGCGTTGGGCCCCACCCACCTGCTCGGCGGCCAGCGCCACCGCGGCCAGGTCGAGTGTCTTGGACAACCCGGGCTCAGCCCCGCCATCGGTACCGATGAGAGTGGCCGGCGTGTTGGCGAACTCGAGGCGGGCCTGCTTGCGCGTCTGGTCCATGGTGGGCAGCGACGTCCGGGTCAGCCCAGCGGCGTCGCCCGGCACGGCGAACAGCGTCACGCCGGCGCCGGTACGGGCGGCTACCACGATGAGGTTGGCCACGTGACCGTCGATCACGAACATCTTGTGACCGTTGAGCACCCAGCCGTCACCGCTCTTGGTGGCGGCCAGTTCGATGCCGCTGAAGTCCCACTTGCCGTTGTCCTCGGTGATGGCCAAGGTGGCGATGGTCTCGCCCGAGGCGATGCCGGGCAGGTAGTTCTTCTTGGCCTGGTCGTCACCGGAGCTGAGGAGCGCGTTGGCGCCCAGAGCCACCGTCGAGAAGAACGGCGCGCACAGCAGCGCCGCGCCCATCTCCTCGAGCACCACGGTCAGCTCGACGTAGGTGAAGCCCGACCCCCCGAACTCCTCGGGAATGGTGAGGGACTGCAGCCCTAACTGCTCGGCCATCTGGCTCCACACCGCCGGGTCGTACCCGTCCTCGGTGTCCATCAAGCGGCGTACCTCGGACTCGGGCGACTTCTGCTCGAGGAACCGGCGTACGGCGGTGCGCAGCTCTTCCTGCTCGTCACTAAAGGCGAAATTCATGCGTGGGCTCCTCTGGTCCATCCCCCCGGCAGCCCAGCCGGTGGCGGTACTCGCTTCGTCAGATTGGGTGTCTACCAGACCGGGCCCCTCGGCGACCAGGCGACCAGAAGCCGGCCCGGGCTGTGCCACGCTGGAGCCATGGGCACACTGGAGATGATCTGGAACGACAGCCGGGCTGAAGTCCACCAAATTGTGGTGGGGCCGATGGACAACAACGTCTACGTCATCCGCTGCCGCCAGAGCGGCCAGGCCGTGTTGATCGACGCCGCCAACGAGCACGATGCCCTGCTCGAGATCTGCCAGCAGCTCAACGTGGGCCAGGTGGTCGAGACGCACGGGCACTGGGACCACATCCAGGCTGTCCCTGCCATCCGGGAGGCCGGGATCGAGGTGGCGGTGACCCAGGCCGACGCCGGCATGCTGCCCAGCTACGACCTCATCCTGAGCGACGACGAGCTCCTCTCGGTCGGTGACCTGCGCATTCGCACCCTGACCACGCCCGGCCACACCCCCGGCTCCATCTGCTTCGCCGTGGAGGGCACCAACCTGCTCTTCAGCGGCGACACCCTGTTCCCCGGGGGTCCGGGCAACGCCACCTTCGAGGGGGGCGACTTCGACACCATCATCGAGTCGATCGACCGGCGCATCTTCGCCGTCTTCGACCCCGACACCCTGGTCCTGCCCGGTCACGGCACCGCCACCACGGTGGGGGCCGAGAGTTCTCACCTCTCCGAATGGGTCGATCGGGGCTGGTGAGGTGGGCTCCCGGAGCCCGTTTCGAAAACCTGACTAAAACGGTAGACTTTTAGCAATGACGGCCCCCCTGCTCGAGGTCCGCGATCTCCACGTGGCCACCGACGGCACCGAGATCCTCCGTGGCGTCGACCTGTCCGTCGGCGCCGGTGAGGTGCACGCCCTGATGGGCCCCAACGGTGCCGGGAAGTCGACGCTGGCCGGGGCGCTGATGGGCCATCCCGCCTACACCGTGACCAAGGGTTCGATCCTGCTGGCCGGCGAGGACGTGACCGACTGGGCCACCGACGTACGGGCCAAGGCCGGGCTTTTCCTGGCCTTCCAGTACCCCGAGACCATCGAAGGGGTCTCGGTCACCCAGTTCCTGCGCCAGGCCATGGCGGCGCGCAGCACCGACGAGATCTCGGTGCTCGAGGTCCGGGTGCTCATGACCGAGTGGATGGAGCGCCTGGGCATGGACCCCTCCTTCGCCAGTCGTCACCTCAATCAAGGATTCAGCGGGGGCGAGAAGAAGCGCAACGAGATCCTCCAGATGGCGCTGCTCAAGCCGCTGGTGGCCGTGCTCGATGAGACCGACTCGGGTCTCGACATCGACGCCCTGCGCGTGGTGGGGCGCGGCGTGCACGCGGTGCGGGCCGAGCGGCCCGAGCTGGGCGTGCTGGCCATCACCCACTACCAGCGGCTGCTCGAAGAGCTGGTGCCCGACGTGGTGCACGTGCTGATCGAGGGGCGGATCGTGGCCTCGGGCGGGACCGAACTGGCGGCCCAAGTGGAATCCTCGGGTTACGAGGGATGGCGATGACCATGACGACGCCACTGGACACCGAGGTCCTACGCAAGGACTTCCCGCTGTTGCGCCGGAGTGTGCACGACAAGCCCATCGTGTATCTCGACTCGGCCTCGTCCGCGTTGCAGCCGCAGTCGGTGATCGACGCCATGGACCATTACTACGAGACGACGCACGCCAACGTGCATCGAGGGGTCTACGCCACCGCCGAGGAGTCGACCCGCCTCTACGAGAATGCCCGGGTGGCCGCCGGCCGTTTCATCGGCAGCAAGCATCCGGCGGCGGAGATCGTCTTCACCAAGAACACCACCGAGAGCCTGAACCTGGTGGCGCATTCGTGGGGCCGGACCAATCTCAAAGCGGGCGACGCCGTGCTGCTCACCGAGCTCGAGCACCACGCCAACCTGGTGCCCTGGTTGATGCTGGGCGAGGAGATCGGGCTCGAGATCCGCCACCTGCCCGTCGACGACGACGGTCGGCTCGACCTCTCCAATCTGGACCGCTTGCTCGACGGCGTGAAGTTGGTGGGCGTCTCGGCCATGTCGAACGTGCTCGGCACCATCCCACCGGTGGCGCAGATCGCGGCGGCCGCCCATGCCGTCGGCGCGGTGGTGGTGGTCGACGGCGCTCAGCTGGTCCCCCACGCTCCGGTCGACGTCACCACACTGGGAGCCGACTTCCTGGCCTTCTCGGGTCACAAGATGTTGGGCCCGACCGGCATCGGGGTGCTGTGGGCGCACCGGGAGCTCCTCGAGGCGATGCCGCCCTTCCTCGGTGGTGGCGGCATGATCCTCGACGTCAAGCTCGACTCGTTCAAGGCGGCACCGCCGCCGGCCCGCTTCGAAGCCGGGACGCCGCCCATCGCCGAAGCGGTCGGGCTGCACGCCGCCATCGAGTACCTCGATGCCATCGGGATGGACCGGATCCGGGCCCATGAGCTGGCCCTGACCGACTACGCCTTGGCCACGCTGGAAGACCGGCTGGGCGCCGATTGCCGGGTCTTCGGCCCGCCGGCCGGGCCCGATCGGGGCGGGGTCATGTCCATCGCCTACAAGGACGTGCACGCACACGACCTGGCCCAGGTGCTCGACCAGTACGGCGTCTGCGTCCGGCCCGGCCACCACTGTGCCAAGCCCCTCATGCGAAAGCTGGGCGTGCAGGCCACGGCCCGGGCCTCCCTGTCGCTGTTCAGCGAGGAGCACGACATCGACGTGCTGATCGAAGGGTTGACCGCAGCCGGTAAATTGTTCGGGTGATCCCACGCCCGAGCGGCTACTGATGCCCGACCTCGACGATCTGTATCGAGAGATCATCCTCGACCACTACCGCTCGCCCCGGAACCGCGGTGAACTCGAGTCACCGCCGGCCCACCGGTCCGAGGGTTTCAACCCGCTGTGCGGGGACGAGGTGGTGGTGAGCATCTTGGTGGAGGACGGCAAGCTGGCCGATCTGAAGATCGCCGGCTCGGGCTGCTCCATCAGCCAGTCCTCGGCCTCGCTGATGTCCTCGGCCGTGAAGGGCAAGTCGCTGGCCGAGGTGCAACGGCTGATCCGGACCTTCAAGGGGATGATGTCGATCCACGAGGCCTCGCTCGGTGAAGGCGAAAGCGACGGCGACATCGATGTGCTGCCGGGCGAACCAGAGGAGATCGACGTGGCCAAGCTGGGCGAGCTGGCTGCACTGCAGGGAGTGGTCAAGTTCCCAGTGCGCATCAAGTGCGCCACCCTCAGCTGGAACACGCTGGCCCAGGGGCTGAGCGAGGTCGCTGCGGCCTCCTAGGTCAAGGCACGGCGGAGGACGGCCGCGAATTCCTCCGGCTCAGTCATGAACCCGACGTGGCCGCCCGGGAAATCCATCAGTGGCAAACCCAGGCGTTCGGCCAACGCGGCCGCGGTGCGTTGAGGGAATTGGCCCTTGGAGGCCGTTCCTCCGGCGACAATCAGCCGGGTGGGCCCGGCTTGGAGGGCGGCCAGGTCCGGCTGGTAGAGAGCGATGGTCAACAGGCCATGCTCGAAGAAGCGCTCGTTGGTGGCCACCTCCTCGGCAGAGAGCGGCGGGGGATCGGGGTCTTCAGGGCCCGTATCGAGGCCGGTAAAGGAACCGAACTTCTTCCAGCCGGCTCTGATCCCGCTGGCGCGGTACGTGTCGTAGACCTCGCGGATCCCGGCGGCGGCTTCGTCGGCCTCGGGCAGGAGCAGGGCGACCGGCGGTTCGTGGGCGACCAGGGTCGCCACGTGACCGGGAAAGCGGGCGACCAGCGCCAGCCCGGTGACCGCGCCGCCGCTGCTGCCCAAGACATGCGCTGGTCCGTGGCCGACCGCTTCGAGCACGCGGCGGACGTCGTCGGCCAGTAGATCCGGCTCGCCGTCCTGGGCCGGATCCTCGATGGTGCTGCGGGCGAAGCCTCGGGGGTCGTACGTCACGACCGTGTAGTCCTCAGCCAGGAGTGGCGCGATTGAGGCGAATCCCGCCAGGCCCATGGGGTGACCGATGAGCATGAGGACGGGGCCGGACCCCTGCACCTCGTAGTACAGGCGGGCGCCGGACACGTCCAAGGTGTGGCTCGTTGGTGGCGTCATCTCGTACTCAGCAGGGCCGAGGGTCATAGGCCGGAATGGACGTGGTGGCGTCCGCCGGCTTGGTGGTCGGGCTGGTCGACTTCGCCGCCGAGGTACTGGTGGACGGTGCGGTGGTCGTGGTCACCGGCAACGAGGTGTCCTCGGGGTCGCCGTTGGCGTCGAGCGGCGGCGTGGTGGCGGAATTGGGGGCAGCGCCCAGGAACTGGTTGATCATCACGGCGGCGGCCGGTTCATTGACCGTCTCGACGTCCTCGCCGTACGTGGCGAAGTACGCACTGCTGGTGGGCAACGTGAAGTTCACCAGGGACGAACCCGAAAAGGCGTGGTACTGCTGGGCCAGCGAGAGCAGCGCGGTCACGCTCAAGTTCTTGTCGAGGGTGACGTCGTGCGTCATCGAGTTGACGAAAGTGACGGCCCGGATCGGGTTGTAGGTCGACTTGGCCTTGTTCACCACCGCTTCGATGAGGAGGTCCTGGCGCTCGATCCGGCCGAGGTCGCCGGAGAGGTCGCTCTGCCATTCGCCGTCCTGGTACCACTCGAAGTGCCGGGAACGTGAGAGTTCGAGCGCCTGGGTGCCGCTCAAGGACTGGCAGCCCGTCTTCAAGATGTCGAGACCGGTGCAGTTCTCGTAGACGCCGTTGCCGTTGCAGTCGCCGTAGTCACGGATCGGAAAGGGAAGATCCATATTGACGCCGTTCAAGGCATTGACGGCGTCCATCAGGCCGAAGAAGTTGACCACGATCCAGTGGCTGATCGGGATGCCGAATGAGTGCTCGATGGTCTTGACCAGTCCGTTGGCACCGGTCCCGGCCGGATCGGGGTCATTAGGCCCGGTGGCGAAGGCCGCGTTGATCTTGTTGGGGTTCGAGACCCCCGACGATTTCGGGACTCCTGACAGCGTGACCAGGGTGTCGCGTGGGATGGACAGCGTGCTGGCGGTGCCGGTCTGGGGATCGACGTGGATGATCTTGATGGTGTCGCTGCGCTGGCCGCCGGCGTCGCTGGCATTGCCGAACTGCTTCGCCTCGGCCGCCGTCTCGCCGTCGCGGGTGTCGGAGCCGATGACCAGCACGTTGTAAGGCTGGCCACCGGCCACCGCGACACAGGCGGGGCAGTTGGCCCGGGTGATCCGGTCGAACTCGTAGCGGATGAAGCCGTAGCCGGCGGCGGCCAGCACCACCACCAGCGCCACGAACGTGCTCAGTGCAGTGACCACCTTGCGCTTGGTCGACCACTTCTGGCGCTGCCGTCGCCCCTTCTTGCCCTCAATGCGCTCACCGAGGGCCTTGAGGCCCGACTCGTTGGCCGAGGCCGGACGCTGGCTGCTGCTCCCCATCTGCTTCCCGAGCGCGGCCAGCCCGTCCGCGTTCGCGACGTCTCGGCGTCGCTGTCGTCGGGAGGTGTGACCTGGCCCGTCGTCCGGAGGACGACCTTTCGCCATGGCCGTTTACGGTACCAAGCGGTCTCCCGGAATCGTGGGCACCGCCTCAGCCTTGTCCCACGTACCCGGCGTAGCCGGTGCGCTCGAGTTCGAGGGCCAGGTCGGCGTCACCGCTGGCCACAATGCGCCCGTCCACCAGGACGTGGACCAGGTCGGCCTCGAGCTGGACCAGGAAGCGGTTGAAGTGGGTGATGGCCAGCAATCCCACTTGCCACTCCTCGGTGGCGGCCTGCAGGCGCCGGGCCACTTCGCCCAGCGCATCGACGTCGAGCCCGGAGTCGATCTCGTCGAGAATGCAGAAGGGGGGGTGCAGCACACCAAGTTGCACCATCTCGGTCCGCTTCTTCTCCCCACCCGAGAGGTCGACGTTGAGGGGCCGGTCCAGCAGCCGGGTGTCGAGACCGATGGCCTCGGCCTCGGCCCGCATCCGATCGGCCAGGCCCACGGCCACCGTGGGGTCAGCGGCTTCGAGCAGCGAGGCCAGGCCCACGCCGGGCACCTCGACCGGGTGCTGCAGCGCCAGGAACAGACCGGCTTGGGCCCGCTGCCAGGCCGGTCGGCCCACCAGCTCCTGGCCGTCGAGGCGGATGCTCCCCTCGGTCACCTCGGTGCCGGGGCGCCCCATCAGGGCGTGCGCCAGCGTGCTCTTGCCCGAACCGTTCGGGCCCATGATCACGTGGACCTCGCCGCTCTTGATGGTCAGGTCGATGCCGTGGAGCACCTCCCGGCCACCGGCACTGGCCCGCAGTCCTTCCACTTCGAACAAGTGAGCGGTCACGGCACCACCACGCTGACCTTGCCGTCGGCCACCTCGACCTCGTAGACGGCAACCGCATGGGTCGCCGGCAACGAGCAGGGCTGGCCCGTCAGCAGATCGAAGGTGCTGCCATGGCGCGGGCACTCGATCTCACACTCGTCGGGCCACACCTCGCCTTCGGCCAGCGAGTAGTCCTCGTGGCTGCAGCGATCGTCGACGGCGTGGAAATCGTCGCCGATGCGCACCAGGGCAATACGGTGTCCCGCCACGTCGAAGCGGCGGGCCGTCCCGGGCTCCAACTCGTCAACTGCGCACAACGTCACTGTCTCAGACACTGGCGCCTTCCCCGCTCCCGAGCGCCCGGTCCAGGCGGTGGTTGATCTCGCGCCGGAGCAGCGGCGTGGCGGCCGGAACGGGCCCGCGCTCGACGATGGCATCGAAGAAGCCGCGGACGATGAGGCCTTCGGCCACTTCGGGAGCCACGCCCCGGGACTCGATGTAATAGCGCTGATCCTCGTCGATCGGTCCCACCGTCGAGGCGTGCGAGCACTTGACGTCGTTCTCCAAGATGTCGAGGTTGGGCACCGAGTCGGCGTGCGCTCCTTCATCGAGCACCAGGTTGTGATTGGTCTGGCGAGCATCGGTGCGGACGGCACCGCGGTGCACGCGGATCAGCCCGCTGTAGACAGAGCGCGAGGATCCGGCCACCGCACCCTGGCACAGCAGCTCGCTCTCGGTCCGCGGCGCCACGTGGTCCTGCAGCGTGCGCACGTCGTGCACCTGGGTGCCGTTGCCCAAGTAGGCGGAGAGGATCTCGCTGCGGCCACCCTTGCCTTCGGCCCGCACGTCGGCCCGCACCCGGTCGTAGGCCCCGCCCAAGCCGACAGTGAAGGTGCGCACGGTGGTGTCCTGACCACCGGCGGCGGCCAGCCGGTCGATGAACCACGCCGTGTCACCGAGGACCTGCAATGACACGTAGTCGAGATGGCCACCGTTACCGGCCGCCAGTTCGGTCACCGGCACCACCAGCATGGGCGCCGTGCCGAGGGCACCGGCGTAGACCTCGATGACGGACGCGCTGGCGTTGACGCCGACCCGCACCGCGGTGCGCGGGAAAGCGGCCACACCGACGCCCTCGCACCAGTGGACGATCAGGATCGGCTTCCCCACCTCGACGTTGTCCGGCACGTCCACCAAGACGGCGTCGGGGGCGAAGGCGTCGTTGAGCCGGACCAGGGCGTCGCCCTCGTGCTGCACGCTCCCGATGAGGTCACCGGCCCGGCTGACGTCGGCGACCCGCCCCAACTGCACCCCGGGTGGGAGGTCGATCGCCTCGGGCGGCTCCGGGAAGCCGTTGTGGACGAAGATCCGGCCGGCCACGGCACCCACGGTGGCCGAAATCTCCTCCAGCACGGCCCGGGCCGCGGCCGGCAAGGCTGCCGTAGCGGCGGCCGGCGGAGCGAAGGCATCGAGGTCGAGTCGGTCGATCGGCGAGTAGCGCCAGACCTCTTCCTTCTCGCTGGGGAGCGGTGTCAGCACAAACGCGTCGAACGCCGCGGCGCGGCGTTCACGAAGCCATTGCGGTCCAGCCAGGGCGGCAGCGCCCTCGGCATCGAAGCTGGTCAGGATGCACCTTTCTCAGGCCGTTTGCGGCCCATGCACTCTACCGGCCCCTACCCCGAACCCTTTCCGGCAGGGATATCGTTCGAACATGGCCGAGAGCACGTTCGAGTCACCCGTCCTGACCATCGAGACCACCGGGGCCGTCGCCACGGTATGGCTGGACCGCCCTGAAGCCCGTAACGCCATGGGACAGGACCTCTGGCGCGACCTGCCCCGGGCCATGGCGGCCGTGACTGCCGACCAGGCCGTGCGCGTCATTGTGATCGCGGCCAGAGGCCCGCATTTCTCGGTCGGCCTCGACCTCAAAGCCATGGGGGGACTGCTTTCGGGCTCGGGCGACGAGGAGAACAGCGCGCCCTCGACGCCGCCGTCCCAAGCAACGCGGGCGCGGGGCACCCGGGCCGAGGTTTTGCGGCTGCAAGATTCCATCTCGGCCGTGGCCCGGTGCCCCAAGCCGGTGATCGCGGCGGTCCATGGCTACTGCATCGGTGGCGGGGTGGACCTGATCGCGGCCTGCGACATCCGCCTGGCCTCGGCCGATGCCCTCTTCTCCGTGCGCGAGGCCAAGATGGCCATCGTGGCCGACCTGGGTAGCCTGCAGCGCCTCCCGGCCATCATCAGCGCCGGTCAGCTGGCCGAGCTGGCCTTCACCGGGAAGGACGTCAGCGCGGCGCGGGCCAAGGAGATCGGTCTGGTCAACGACGTGGCCGCCGACGCCGACGGCGTCCTCAAGGCCGCCTACGAGATGGCCAACGAGATCGCCGCCAACTCGCCCTTGGCCGTGCAGGGGACGAAGGCGGTGCTGGCGGCCAACGAGGGCAAGTCGGTGGCCGAAGGGCTCGACTATGTGGCCACGTGGAACGCCGGCATGCTGGCTTCGGACGACCTGACCGAAGCGGTGGTCGCCTTCATGGAGAAGCGCTCCCCCAAGTTCACGGGGCGCTAAATACTCAGCGCTTGCGGCGCCACCAGCGGCCAGCCTGGCGCTCCCGCTTGGCATCGTCGGCCCGTACCTCGGCCAGAATCCCCGGTCCCACCTCGTTCACGAACTCTTCGGCCGACTCGAGCAGCGCAGCCACATCGTCGCCTTCGGGCTCATCCTCGATGGCTGGCTCGACCAGGCTGCCATGCACCCAACCCACGTCGGCCATGCGCCGCCGGTAAGAGGGGCAGTCGTCGGGGCAACGCCACGGGGCTTCGGGAGCCAAGTCGAGCCGGCAGAAGCGGGCTGCTTCGCCGGACGCGTAGGTGCGGCTCTGGAAGTGCACGCACTCTTCTCGCATGGGCATCGCTCTATGCTGCCACGCCGGTTGGCGCCAACCACATCAGCCGACCGAGCCCTCCATCTGCAGCTCGATCAAGCGGCTCCACTCCACCGCGTATTCCATGGGCAGCGTCCGGGTCACCGGCTCGATGAACCCGTTCACGATCATGCTCATGGCCTGGGTCTCCGAGAGACCGCGGCTCATCAGGTAGAAGAGCTGGTCGTCACCCACTTTGGAGACCGTGGCCTCGTGGCCGATGCGGGCATCGCGCTCCCCCACCTCCATGTAGGGCTTGGTCTCTGACGTCGACTCCTCGTCGAGCAACAGGGCGTCGCAGCGGACGAAGGACTTGGCGCCGGTGGCGCCGGGATCGACGTGCACCTTGCCCCGGTAGGTGGTGATGCCGCCGTCCTTGGAGATCGACTTCGAGACGATGGTCGAGGTCGTCTCCGGCGCCACGTGGTACATCTTGGCCCCGGCGTCCTGATGCTGGCCGGCACCGGCGTAGGCCACCGACAGCACTTCGCCGCTCGCCTTGGGACCCATCAGATAGACCGACGGGTACTTCATGGTGAGGCGGGAGCCGATGTTGCCGTCGATCCACTCCACCCGGGCTTCGGCTTCGGCCCAGGCCCGCTTGGTCACCAGGTTGTAGACGTCGTTGGACCAGTTCTGGATGGTGGTGTAAGTGATGCGCGCCCCTGGGAGTGCCACCAACTCCACCACCGCCGAGTGCAGCGATTCGGTGGAGTACACCGGTGCGGAACACCCTTCGATGTAGTGCACCTGCGCACCCTCGTCGGCGATGATCAGCGTGCGCTCGAACTGGCCCATGTTCTCCGCGTTGATGCGGAAGTAGGCCTGGAGCGGCATCTCAACGGTGACCCCGGGCGGTACGTAGATGAACGAACCACCGGACCACACCGAGGAGTTGAGGGCGGCGAACTTGTTGTCATTCGGCGGGATGATCTTGCCGAACCACTTGCGCACGATCTCGGGGTACTCGCGCACCGCGGTGTCCATGTCGGTAAAGAGGATGCCCTGTGCTTCGAGGTCTTCACGGTTGCGGTGGAAGACAACCTCCGAGTCGTACTGGGCGGTCACCCCGGCCAGGTACTTGCGCTCGGCTTCGGGGATGCCCAGCTTCTCGTAGGTGTTCTTGATGGCGTCGGGCAGGTCTTCCCACTTGTTGACCTGACCCTCGGTCGGCTTGATGTAGTAGTAGATGTCGTCAAAGTTGAGCGTGGGCATCTGGGTGGCAAACCACGGTGCCATGGGCTTGCGTTCGAAGTACTTGAGCGAGCGCAGACGGAAGTCGCGCATCCAGTCAGGCTCGTTCTTCATCTCGGACATCTCGCGCACGATGGACTCGTTCAGGCCCTTCTTGGGCTTGAACACGGAGTCCTCGATGTCGCTCCACCCGAGCTGGTAGCGACCGAGATCAAGGTCCTGTGTCGCCATGACGCTCCTGATCAGTGGGGAATTTCCCCTATGGAGATAGTAACAACCGCCTGGGCCTGCCGAAACGCCCTCTTGGGGGCCGTCACCGGGGTGATCACGGCCGTGGCAGTCTCGGTGCATGCCGACCCCGCCCCTGGCCGAGCAACGGCCCCAAACCCTGACCGCCCACGGCGATGAACGCCAGGACCCCTGGTACTGGCTCCGCCAGCGCGACGATCCGGCGGTCACCGAGTACCTCGAAGCCGAGAACGCCTACACCGAGGCCGCGCTGGGCCACCTGGGCTCGCTCCGGGACGAATTGTTCGAGGAAATGAAGGCCCGGATCAAGGAAACCGACATGTCGGTGCCCAGCCGCCGGGGGCCCTGGTGGTACTACTCGCGCACCGAGGAGGGTCACTCCTACGGGATCCACTGCCGCCGCCCGGGCGGTCCGGCCGACGAGCTCCCCCCGGCCGGCGAAGCGGGTGCCCAGGAGCAGATCCTGCTGGACGAGAACATCGAGGCCGAGGGACACGCCTACTTCGCCGTCGGCAGCGCCGCCGTCAGTCCCGATCACCGCTGGCTGGCCTACAGCACCGACACCGAGGGCAACGAGATCTACACCCTGCGCTTCCGCCCGCTCGACGGTGCGCCGGCCGATGCCGCCCCCGAATCGATCGAGCAGACCAGCTACGGCTTGGCCTGGTCCTCGGACGCCTCACACATCTTCTACGTCCGCATCGACGAGGCGCTCCGCCCGTACCAGCTGTGGCGTCACCGCCTCGGTGGCGATCCGGGCCAGGACGTCATGGTCTACGAGGAGAGCGACCGGCGCTTCTACCTGCAGACCGGCGTCACCCGCGACGAGGCGCTGGTGGTCATCTCCCTCAGCAGCACCAACACCAGCGAGTGCCTGACCATCCCGGCGAACGCACCCGAGACCGCGTTCGAACCCGTCATCCCCCGTCGTGAGGGTCTCGAGTACGCCGTGGACCACCTGCCCGCCGCCGAGGGCGAGTGGCTCCTCGCCGTCATCAACGACCAGGGGCCCGACTTCCGCCTCATCGCCACACCCGACGGCGCCTCCCTCCCGCTCAGCGAATGGCGCGAGATCGTCCCCTTCCGCCCCGGTGTCCGCATTGAAGACGTCGACGCCTTCCGTACCGTTCTGGTCCTGAGCGAGCGGGCCGAGGCCGAGACCCGGGTGCGGGTGCTGCCGCTGCAGGCCGGTCCCGATCCCTTCGGTCGGGACCCGCTGGCCGGGAGCTGGCTCATGGCCGCGCCCGAGAGCCCGGCCTCGACCTGGGTCAGCGCCAATGCCGAACCGGATATCACGGCGCTGCGCATCACCCGGACCTCGATGGTCAGCCCGACCAGCGTGCTGCAGGTCGACCTCGAGACCCGAAGCGAGACCGTGCTGAAGCAGGAACCGGTGCTGGGTCAGTTCAGCCGCGGCGACTACGTCACCTCGCGCCAGTGGGCCACCGCGGCCGATGGGACGCAGATCCCCATCTCGCTGGTGCACCGGCGCGACACCGTGCTGCCGGCGCCCTGCCTCCTCTACGGCTACGGCGCCTACGAGATCTCGATCGACCCGTCCTTCTCGCACCACCGGCTGTCGTTGCTCGACCGCGGCGTCGCCTTCGCCATCGCCCATATTCGCGGTGGCGGCGAGATGGGACGGGCCTGGTACGAGGGCGGGCGCATGGAGCACAAGACGAATACCTTCGGTGACTTCATCGCCTGCGCCCACCACCTGATCGACCACGGGACGGCCCGGCCCGGTGTGGTGGCCGGCCGCGGCGGTTCGGCCGGAGGCCTGCTGATCGGGGCGGTGGCCAATATGGCGCCCGAGCTCTTCAGCGCCCTGGTGGCCCAGGTGCCGTTCGTCGACGTGGTCACCACCATGCTGGACGACCAGCTCCCGCTGACCGTCGGGGAGTGGGAGGAGTGGGGTAACCCGCTGGCCGACGGGTCCGCCTACTGGCGCATGCTCGGCTACTCGCCCTACGACAACGTGGCGGCCCAGAATCCCGACGGGAGCAGCCGCACCTATCCCAGGCTGCTGATCACCGGCGGCCTCGATGATCCCCGGGTGGCCTACTGGGAGCCGGCCAAGTGGGTGGCCAAGCTGCGCGTGGTGGCCCCGCAGACCTCGGTGTACCTCAAGACCGAGATGGGTGCCGGGCACGGCGGCCCGTCCGGCCGCTACGACTCGTGGAAAGAGGAGGCGCTGGTCATCGCCTTCCTGCTCGACGCCTTCGGACTGGCCCCGGCGCGTTAGGGCAGCGAGCTGGTGGTGGTGGTGGTCGAGCTGGTGGTCGTCGTCGACGACGTGGTGGTGGTGCTCGAAGACCCCGTGCCCGATGAGGCCGTCGCCGGTGCGAAGTGCATGGTGAAGGGGGCCAGGAAGCCATAGGGGAACGTCACCGAGGTGCCGTTGACGTTGGCGGCGAACGCTCCGGGTGCGCCGATCACCAGATCCACGTCGCCGCTGGCCGACACCGTCTGTGTCTGGCCCGGAGTGATCACCCCCTCGAAGAGCACGTGACCCGTGCTCGTTTCGGTGGCCTCGACCCAGCACTCCGCCGACGTGGCCGACATGGCCAGCTGGTAGCTGGTCAGCTGCAGCGCGTAGTCGGCGTCGTGGTACGACGCGTTCTGCGGCAACGAGACGACGGGCGGGCGCGTGGTGGTCGTGGTGGCGTGCGTCGCGTGGTGCCGCTTGCCGGTCCCGGTCGAGTGGTGTCCCGTGTGGTTGTGGCTGCTGGTCGAGGTCGACTTGCCGGCCGTCGCTCCCTTGTGCGGCGGGGTCTGGTGTGTCCCGGTGATCAGCAAGACGGCGATGAGCGCGGCGACCGCGGCGACGGCGGCGGCCGGTGCGGCCAGCCGGCGGGGCCGCCGGTTGATGCCTTGCAGCGCCTTGTCGTCGTGCCAGGGCGCGCCGCTCGGCGTGGGGGTGCTCACGACGGTCCCGCCGTCATCGAAGGTGACGGGCTTGGTCGGGTCGGCGACCGGAGGGGGCGGCACCGGCGGCACCACCGGCTGCCCCGGCTGGGTCAACCTGACCGTGCTGTGGCTCGACACCCGGAAGGCACTTTCGGGGAGCGATCGGGGCTCACCCTCGGGATCTTCCGTCCCCTCGCCCTGGCGGTCCCGCAACACCTCGAGGGTGTGCAGCTGGCGGTGATAACCCTGGACCGAGTGCTCGTCGTCGTGGGTGCGCCGGCGCAGGCTGACCACGGCCACCAGGGCCGCCACCACCACGAGTACAAGAATTCCCACCAGCACTGGGCCATATTCAACAGGACGCGTCGAGTGGCGTATCTCGCGCCCCCGTTGCGCCCAGCCTGACCAGCCGGCGGCGGTGCCCGCCCGGACCTTCCGATGCCCCCTAGGTACGCATGGCGGCGCGGGGCCGCAGCGCCTCGGGGATGTCGTCGCGGCGCGGGTTGGCCTGGTCCCGGGCCGAGAGCACCGGGTCGGTGAGACCCCAGTCCGCTCCGACCGTGGGGTCGTCCCAAGCCAGGCCCAACTCGTCGGCCGCGTTGTAGTAGCTGTCGACCAGGTACCACAGCAGCAGGTCGGTCAGCGCGGCGAAGCCGTGGGCCACCCCCGGGGGGATGAAGAGCCCTTGATCGATGTCCCCGTCGAGATCGATCAACTCGGTGGCGCCGTCGGTCGGGCCACCCTGGCGCAGATCGTGCAGGACAACCCGGGCCTGGCCACGCAAGAGGTACCAGTAGTCGGCCTGATGCAGGTGGTAATGCAGGCCGACCAGCGCGCCGGCCTGCTTCTCGGACCGGTTGCCCTGCACCATCTCCCGGCCCAGCGGCAGCCAGCTGCGCCGGTAGGTCTCGACGAAGCGACCGCGCTCGTCGCCGTGGACGTCGGGCCGGACGAGGACGACGTCTTGGATCAGCGATGAGGGCAGCAGCTCTGGCACGGGAGCGAAGGTAGCAGTCGGATCAGGACACGAATCGGCCGAAGCCCGAGCGGTAGAAGAGCAGCGGTGCGCCCTCCCCTGCCTCCACGGCGACGACGTGACCGGTGACCAGCTCGTGGTCGCCCCCTTCGTAGATGGAGCCCAAGGTGCACTCCACATACGCCAGCGAGCCGGTGATGATGGGCGCACCGGTCACCCCGGGCGTCCAGTTCACGCCCTCGAACTTGTCGCCCCCCGAGACGGCGAAAGCACGGCAGACCGCTTCTTGGTCCTGGCCCAAGATGTTGACGCAGAAGGCACCGGCCTGGGCGATGCGGGGCCAGCTGGTCGAGCTCTTGGCCGGCGCCAGCAGCACCATCGGCGGGTCGAGCGAGAGCGCCGCGAAGGACTGGCAGGAGAAACCGACCGGGACACCCTCCTCGTTGGCGGTGACGATGGTGATGCCGGTGGCGAAGTGACCGAGGACCTCGCGAAACCGGGCCTCATCGAGGCCCGACACTCACGCCTTCCCGAGGTCGATTGACTGACCCTCGTGGGCCGAAGAGATGTCCTCGAGGTCCTTGGCCTCAGGCAGCCGCCGGGCCTGGGTCAGGATGCGGTCGATCTCGCGGTCGTTGTGCGAGGGATCGTGGTGCGAGAGCATCAGCCGCTTCACGCCGGCCTCGGCCGCCACGTGGACGGCAAAAGCAGCGGTGGAATGGCCCCAGTCCGCCTTGGCCGCGAACTCGTCGTCGGTGTACTGACCATCGTGCACCAGCAGGTCGACGTTGTGGCACAGCTCGAGCACCGCTTCGGGCACGGTGCGGCGGTCGAGCGGGGCCTGATGGTCCGACATGTAGGCCATGGTCCGGCCCTCGGCCTCGATCCGGAAACCCAGCGTCATGCCCGAGTGCGGGATGGAGCGGGCCATCACCTTGGCTGAACCGACCGAGAAGTCCTCGTCCCGGGTGTCGATGGTGATCAACTCGCCCCGGAACTGCTCCATGTGGATCGGGAACACCGGCGGCTGCACCGCGGCATGGAGGGCGTCCTTCAAGCTGCCCTTGGGCTGGGCCGGCCCGTGCACGGTCAGCCGGGCTCCCGGGTCATGCAGTGGTGCGAAGAAAGGCAGACCCAGAATGTGGTCGAAGTGCAGATGGGTCAGCAGGGCGGTGGCGTGCAGCGGTGTGCCGACCGCCCGTACCTCTTTCTGGAGAAGATCGCCCAGGGCGCGCAGACCGGTGCCCAGGTCGACGATGAGCGGCTCATCGCCCTCGATGTCGACGACCAGACAGGACGTGTTGCCCCCGTAGCGGCGGTACCGATCCCCCGAGCAAGGACACGACCCCCGGACGCCATGAAACGTGACGTTCACCGCAATGACCATACCTCTGGGCAGCCCGATACGTTTGGTCGCTATGGACCACAAGACAGTTGAGGCCAACGGCCTGGAATTCGCCTACTTCGAAGACGGGCCGTCAGACGGCCCCTTGGCCCTCTGCCTGCACGGGTTCCCCGACACCGCCCACACCTGGCGTTTCCTCCTCCCCGAGCTGGCCGCCGCGGGGTTCCATGCCGTGGCGCCCTTCCTGCGCGGCTACGCCCCGACCGCCATCCCGGCCGACGGCCACTACCAGTTGGGCGCCCTGGTCCGCGACATCGAGTCGTTGCACGACGCCCTCGGGGGTACCGGCGATGCCGTCATCATCGGGCACGACTGGGGCGCTATGGCCACCTACGGCGCCGTGGCCCACCAACCCGAGCGCTGGCGGCGGGTGGTGACGGCCGCGGTACCGCCGACGGCGGCGATCGGCATGTCGCTCTTCACCTACCGCCAGCTGCGTTCGAGCTGGTACATGTTCTTCTTCCTCTCTCCCTTGGCCGAGATCGCCTTGCCGATGGACAACTACAACTTCATCGACGGTCTCTGGGCGGACTGGTCCCCCGGCTTCGACGGCAGTTGGGATGCGGCCCGGGTCAAAGAATCGATCGGCACTCCCGAGCGGATCCTGGCCGCCATCGGCTACTACCGCGCCATGTACCAGCCAGATCAACAGGTCCCCGAGCTGGCCGAGGAGCAGGCGGCGTCGTTCCTCCCGACGCCCAAGCCGACGCTGTACCTCCACGGCGCGGACGACGGCTGCATGCTGCCCACCTCCATGGGCGCGCCGCTGGACTTCCTGGCCGAGGGATCGGAGCTCGAGGTCATCGAGAACGCCGGGCACTTCCTTCAGGTCGAGCAGCCCGAGGTGGTCAACCGCCGCATCATCGAATTCCTCAGCCGTTGACCGCTTGATCAGCCCGCCGCCATCGTCAGCGCAAACGCAACGCCTCCGGCGCCCCGCTCCATTGGGCGAAGCCCTCGCCCACCAGTGCGGTGGCGATGCGCTCGGCCCGCTTCCCGTCGTCGGGCCATCCGCACGCCGCGGCCAGGTCCGAGCGGGCCACCGTGCCCGTGCGTAGGACATCGAGGAGACGGCCGCGGCCTTGACGGTCTGACCCTTCGAAGCGCGATTGCGATCGCACCGACGGACTGGCCCGCCAGGGGTCGGGGCCCTCTTGGCCTTCGCTGCGCCAGCTGCACATGCGGCGGAGGGGACAGTGCGAACAGCCGGGCGTCGGTCGGCAGGTGGTGGCACCGAGGTCGAACATGGCCTGATTGAAAGCCCACGATCCCCCCGGGGGGACCAGCGTGTCACCGAGCTCCTGCGCCTGGCCCAGCGTCAAGGGGCCACCCCGGACGCAGCGGGCCAGCACCCGCACGGCATTGGTGTCGACCGTGGCCACGTCAGCCCCGAAGGCGAAGGACCGCACGGCTCGGGCGGTGTAGGACCCGATCCCGGGCAGGCTGCGCAGGGCCCGATCGTCTTCGGGGATGGTGCCGCCGAAGTCCGACGTGACCGCCAACGCGGCGCGGTGCAGGTTGAGGGCGCGCCGGTTGTAGCCGAGCCCCGACCATTGCCGCACCACCTCCGAGGCCGGTGCGGCGGCGCACGCGGCCACCGTCGGGAACCGGGTCAGGAAACGCCGATAGGGATCGACCACCCGTTCGGCCTGGGTCTGTTGCAGCATGACCTCGCTGACCAGAATCGACCAGGGATCGCTGGTGTGGCGCCAGGGCAGGTCGCGCCGATGGCCCTCACCCCATTCGAGCAGCCGGCGCCGGAAGCGCCGGACCAGGTCGCCCGGGAGGGGCTCAGTCCCAGACGTCGTCGTCGTAAGGACGGCGGCGCGGCGGCGCGAACGCGGTCTTCCAGACCATCAGCTTCCGCCGGAAGTAGCAGACCTCGTCCCCGTTCTGGTTGAACGCTTTGGTCTCGACCGTGACGATGCCCCGGTCGTCCTTGGACTTGGACGGTTGGGCATCGAGCACCCGGGTCTCGGCGTAGATGGTGTCGCCATGGAAGGTGGGCGAGCGGTGCAGCAGCGACTCCACCTCGAGGTTGGCGATGCACGAACCACTGACGTCGGGCACGCTCATGCCGAGCGCCAACGAATAGACCAGGTTGCCGACCACGACGTTCTTTCCCTGCACCGTCTCGTTCTCGGCGAACCAGGCGTTGGTGTGCAGCGGGTGGTGGTTCATGGTGATCATGCAAAAGAGATGATCGTCGTACTCGGTGATCGTCTTGCCCGGCCAGTGCTTGTAGATGTCACCCGGGACGAAATCCTCGAGGTAGCGGCCGAAGGGACGGTCGTAGACAGTCACGGCTGCACGGTGGCGCGTGGGCGCGTGGTGAAGCCGAGCGAGGCGCCGGGCAGCGAGTCACCGTCGATGGTGAGGCGCCAGGCGAAGCGAGTACCCGGGGCCAGCGGGATGGGACCGAGGTTGACGGCCAGGGCTACGTCGATCGGCGATCCCTCAGGGATCCCCTGAGGCTGGCTCACGGTGAACTCCCCTCGGACCTCCACCGGCTGAGTGCCGTCCGGCGTCTCCATCAGAACGGGTCGCCCGTCGGCGTCCTCGAGGAAGAGCTCCCAGTGGTGCGACGCCTCGGCCTCGTGCCAATCGACGTCGATCTTGAGAGCCACGGCCGACGGAACAGGATCGGGGCCGGTCATGCTCCAACCGCCACCCAAAATGTAGAGCTTTCCGTCCGAAACCTGGGCGGCATCACAGAGCAGCATGGTCACCTTCACGGGAGGGGAGGTTACCGGCCTCCACGTGAGTCCACACCCGCGCGACGCGCCCAGCACATCGGGCACCGAGTTCGCACGCTGGTCATAGAGTCGGAGCCGTGCGCCCAACCCCACTTCTCGACCCGACCGCTCGCCTGGTGTCGTGAGCGAGCTCACAGGTCTGCGCGACGACGTCTACCGGCGACCATTGGCCACGGCGCTGGCCCGCCTGGGACTCGAGGCGGGTTGGCGCTGCGTCGACGTGGGCGCCGGAGGCGGTGACGTCTCGGTTGCCCTGGCCGAGATGGTCGGACGCAACGGCCGCGTCTATGCCGTCGACAGCGATCCGGCCAGCCGGGACGAAGTGGCCATGGCGGCCGCCGCCCATACCCAGGTGATTGCTCTGACCCAGGCCGGCGAGGACCTTTCCCTCCCCGAACAGGTCGACCTGGCCTTCTGCCGGTTCCTGCTCATGCACGTGCACAAGCCCTCCGTGGTGGTGCGGGCCATGGCCGCCGTGGTCGAACCCGGACGTTGGGTGGTGGCCCAAGAGCCGATCACCACAGCCGGTCGGATCGACGGCCACCCCTTCTCCATGCCCGACGCCCGGCACCCCGATGTCGGTGCCGAGCTCCCGGCGCTGATCCGCGACGCCGGGCTCGAGGTCATCGACGCCTGGGCCGAGGCCCCGGCCGGGGTCGGACCCGGACCGGTGTCGACCTACCTGGCCACCCTCACCGGCGTCGACCCGGGCGACGATCCCATCGTCTTGCCTCCGCTGGTCACAGTCATTGGACGTCGTCCGGCCCAGTAGGGTCGCGCCCCGTGACAAATACCGATTCTCCCGTGCTGGCGGCCGCGGCCGAGGCGGTCGAGCTGGCCCAGCACCTGGTCGAGCTGGCCTGCGCCACGGTCAAGGCCAACGGCGGGGTCGATGCCAACCAGGTCGTTGCCTACGACGTCTCCCACGCCGCGGCGGCGGTCGCCACCGCCCGGGCCACCCTCGAGTACGGCGCCCGAGGTGCGGACGAGGAGCGCATCGCGGCCGCCTTCGTGGCCGACGTGTTGGCCGACCTGGCCGGCAAAGTGTCCGGCCGCGAACTGGCTTGGGGTGTCGGGCCCGGCTGGCTCGAGCCGGCCGCCGCCTTCGTCGCCGCGCAGCGCGACCCTGCCCTGCTGGCCTCGTTGGCCTCCGTGCCGGGACCGCGCCATTTGGGTGAGGACTTCGAGCTGGTGCGCGAGACCTTTCACCGCTTCGCCGAGGAGAAGGTGCGGCCGCACGCCGAGCACGTCCACCGCACCAACGGCGACATCCCCGAAGAGGTCATTGCCGGCCTGGCCGAGCTGGGTGGCTTCGGCCTCTCGGTCCCCGAGGAATACGAGGGCTTCGCCAGCGGCGGCGAAAGCGACTACATGGGCATGGTGGTGGCCACCGAGGAGTTGAGCTGGGGTTCGCTCGGGGTCGGCGGGTCGCTCATCACCCGCCCCGAGATCCTCACCAGGGCCCTGGTCTACGGCGGCACCGAGGAACAGAAGAAGCACTGGTTGCCCAAGCTGGCCAGCGCCGAGATCCTGGCCGCCGTGGCCGTGACCGAACCCGACTTCGGTTCCGACGTGGCCGGCATCGTCACCAGCGCCACGCCAACCGAGGGCGGCTGGGTCATCAACGGGGTGAAGACCTGGTGCACCTTCGCGGCCCGGGCCGACGTGCTGATGCTCTTGGCGCGAACGGATCCGGACAAGTCCTTGACGCACCGGGGGATCTCGATGTTCATCGTCGAGAAACCACAGGGAGATGGCCACGGCTTCCTCTTCACCCAGGAGGAGGCCGGCCGGCCGGCCGATCTGGCCCCCGGTCGCCTCGAAGGCCGGCCCATCGACACCCTGGGTTATCGGGGCATGCACTCCTACGAACTCTCCTTCGAGAACTGGTTCGTACCCGAGGCCAACCTGATCGGCGGGACCGAGGGGCTGGGCAAGGGCTTCTACCTCCAGATGCAGGGCTTCGAGAACGGCCGGCTCCAGACGGCGGCCCGCGCCCTCGGCGTCATGCAGGCCGCCTACGAGGCGGCACTCGAATACGCCACCAACCGGGTCGTCTTCGGCTCGCCCATCCTGAGTTACCAGTTGACCCAGGCGAAGCTCGGGCGCATGGCCGTGATCATCCAGGCCACCCGCCAGTCCTCGTACCAGGTGGCCCGGCTGATGGCCCGCGGTGAAGGCGCGCTCGAAGCCTCCATGGTCAAGGCCTACGTGTGCCGAGCCGCCGAGTGGGTGACCCGAGAGGCGATGCAGATCCACGGCGGCATGGGCTATGCCGAGGAGTTCAGTGTCAGCCGCTACTTCGTCGACGCCCGCGTGCTGTCGATCTTCGAAGGGGCCGACGAGACTCTGGCTCTCAAGGTGATCGCCCGTCGCCTCATGGGCTGAGGGGCCGATTGCTCAGCCGGGGCTGCGGCTCAACCCGGCCCGCTCGCCCCGGCTGACGAACTTGATGGCCATCTTGCGGGAGGCCTCGTCGATCATCTCGTCGCCCAACATCACGGCGCCCTTACGATCGACTTCGGTGGCCTGGCGGTAGGCGTCGAGAATGTCGAAGGCCCGGTCGAACTGCTCCTGGGTCGGTGAGTAGACCTCGTTGAGCACGGCGGCCTGGTCCGGGGTGAGCGCCCACTTGCCGTCGTAACCGAGCATGCGGCTGCGCATGGAGTACTGGCGCAACTGGTCGAGCTCGCGCACCTTGAGGAAGGGCCCGTCGATGACCTGGAGCCCGTTGGCCCGCCCGGCCATCAAGATCCGGCTGAAGACGTAGTTGAAGTGGTCGCCCGGGTACTCGGGGATCTCGATCCCGCCGGTCAGTACCGGCATCTCGATACTGGCGGCAAAGTCGGCTGGGCCGAAGATGATGGTCTCCAACCTCGGCGAGGCGGCACAAATCTCGTCCACATTGATCAGACCCCGCGCCGTCTCGATCTGCGCTTCGATGCCGATGTGCCCGACCGGCAGGCCGGAGTTCTTCTCCACCTGGCTCAGCAAGAGGTCCATGGCGACGACCTCGGCCGCCGTCTGCACCTTGGGCAGCATGATCTCGTCCAGCCGCTCGCCGGCGTTGCCCACGACCTCGATCACGTCGCCGTAGGTCCACTCGGTGTCCCACGCATTGACCCGCACGCACAGGACGCGGTCGTCCCAGGCCAGGTTCTTGATGGCGTCGACCACCTTGGCCCGGGCCCCGACCTTCTCGAGGGGCGCCACCGCGTCCTCGAGGTCGAGGAACGTCATGTCGGCCGGGACGGTGGGCGCCTTGGCCAGAAACTTCTCGTTCGAACCAGGGGTGCTCAGGCAGGAACGGCGGGGCAAATCACGGGAACGAGCGGACATGATCCGATGGTAACAAACCGATCTCGGCGCCCTATCGGGCGCGTCGTCAGCTCAGCTTCGAGCGGAAGAAGGCGACACTGCGGTCCCAGAGCAGCCCGGCCGCCGGCGCGTCGTAGACGTCTGGCCGGGTGTCGTTGAAGAAGGCATGGTCCGCGCCTGGGTAGATGTGGATCTCCACTTCCTTGCCCAGCCCACGCAGCTGCGTGGCCAGTTCCTCGGCCGCGGCCGGCGTGAAGAAATCGTCCTTCTCGGCGTAGTGGCCGAGGACGGCCGCGCTCATCGCGCGGTAGTCGGGTTGGGCGTCGGGCCACGGGATGATGCCGTAACAGGGCACCACGGCCGCCACCTTGTCGGGACGCTTGGTGGCCAGCACCAGCGCCAACCCGCCTCCCATACAGAACCCGATGACGCCGACCTTGTCGTGGCCACTGCGACGGGCCACCTCGTCAACCGCTCCGCTCATGTCGAGGGCGGCCTGGTCCATCTTCATGGCCATCATCGCCTTGCCCGCTTCATCGGGTTCGGTGGTGCTGGCACCGTGATAGAGGTCGGGCGCCAGGGCGACGAATCCGGCCTGGGCGAAGCGATCACACACCTCCTTGATGTGGTCGACCAGGCCCCACCACTCCTGGATCACCACGATGCCGGGCCCACTCTCACCGGCCAGGTACCCCTGCGCCGTGCCACCGTTACTCGGAAATTCGATCATTTCTCCCATGGCAAGCGACGGTAGCCGCCCCGGCCGGCCCGCCGCCCAGGCAGCCCTTCCGGCTGTTGCCGCGGCCGACCGAAAGATTTCTTATTTTTAAATTGCCGGCTGCGAACAGGGTATTCCTACCTCTGGTACGACCTAAAACGGGCGTTTGGGCCTGGCATTGTTTGAACCGGGCATTGCCCACCGGTAACAATGGCCGCCATCGTGACTGACGTAGGGCGGGATGCACCCCATTCCACGCCGCGGTCAAACAGGGGCAGGGCGCTGCTCCGGCGGGTCGGTTTGCCCGCCTTGACCGTAGTCACAGTGTGGTCGAGCACTGTGCTCGTCGTGACGCGCCCAGCGGGTGCCGATCAGATCTCGCAGGACCGGGCCAAAGCCGCTCAGATCGAAGCCGCGCTGACTCAGGCCCAGGCCACCATGTCGACGCTCAGCCAGCAGTACGACGCCGCCTCGGACCACCTGAAGTCGATCCAGTCGAGCATCGCCAGCACCAAGGCGACCATCACATCAGACAAGACGCTGGTGTCCAAGGACCGGGTCTCCCTGTCGAAGGCGGCCATCGCCAACTACGTCTCGGGTGGTTCGGCCGGTACCGGCTTCTTCGAGAACAACAAGACCCAGGGCGTGGCCTTGGCCTACAGCCAAGTCGCCGAGGGCGACATCAACCTCGCCGTCTCCAACCTGCACACGGCCGAGAACACGCTCAACGCCGAAGAGAGCCAGCTCCAGGGTCAGCAGGCCTCGGCCCAGACCGAGGTGAACGCCGAGCAGGCGGCCGTCCAGCAGAACGCTGCCGTCGAGTCGCAACAGCAGCAGGCGCTGAACCAAGAGACGGGCGCCATCGCCAACCTGGTGGCCCAACAGCAACAGCAGCAAGAGCAAGCGGCCCAGCGGACCGCGGTGGCCACGATTCAACGGGCCACGGGCGGTGCCACCTTGGCCGGCCTCAGCCAAGCGGCCCCTCCGCCAACGGCGGCCGGTGGTGCAGGTGCCGTCCAGGCCGCTCGGAGCCAAATCGGCGTCCCCTACCGCTGGGGCGGCGAGGATCCCAAGGGCAGCTCCGATCCGGGTTTCGACTGTTCCGGTCTGACCGCCTGGTCATGGGGTCAGGTCGGCGTCGGTCTGCCCCACTACTCGGGCTCGCAGATGTCAGATTCGGCACCGGTACCCCTCAGCGACCTCCAGCCCGGTGACCTCCTCTTCTATGGTCCCGGCGGCAGCGAGCACGTGGCCATGTACATCGGTGGGGGCCAGATGATCGAAGCCCCCTACACCGGCGCTTCGGTGTGGATCACATCGGCCCGGTTCGGCGACGGCTTCGTCGGCGCCGGCCGCCCGTAGCCGACCCCGGCGACTGTCCTTCCCCCCTCGGTCCTAATCTGGCCCGAGGCGTGCCATGAAACCGATCCCCGTCGTCTTCCACATCGGACCCCTCCAGGTCCACACATATGGCATCGGCCTGGCTCTCACCTTCTGGTTCGCCTTCTCGTACTTCGAACGCCGGCTCCGGCGCGAGGGCTACCCGACGGATTGGTTCGTTTCGGTTTTCCTCTGGATCATCGCGGCCGCCGTGGTGGGCGCCCGGGCGTTGCACGTGCTGACCAATCTGGGCTTCTACAGCCACAACCTGGGCGACATCTTCGCCATCTGGCATGGCGGCCTGTCCTCGTTCGGGGGGCTGCTGCTGGCCGTGCCCACCGGCATCTACCTGACCCACCGCCGCTGCCCGGAACTCGCGATGGCCCGGGCCCTGGACCTGGTCGCTCCGGTCCTGCTGGCCGCCTGGTCGCTCGGCCGGCTGCTGGGTCCGCAGTTGATGGTGGCAGGCGGCGGGCATCGCACGCACCAGTGGTTCGGCATGTATTACGCCAATCAGCCGGGCAAGCGGCTGCCCGTCCCCATCTTCCAGTCGCTCGAGGACTTCTCAGTCTTCCTGGTGCTGATCGCCCTCGAACGGCGCTTCAACCGCTGGCCCGACGGCCGACCCCGCACGGGCTATCCGGCCGGCGGTGTCATCGCGGTCGCCATGATCCTGTGGGGCATCGAGCGCACCCTCGACGAGCACCTCTGGCTGGGCCAGGACGGCCATCTCGGTTCTCTGCTGGTCCAGATCGCCGGCGTCCTGTTGGTCATCGGTGGCGGGGTCATTCTGATCCGTACTCGTCGACGCTGGACCCAGTGGTTGGCTGGGCGGCCCGAAGGGCCCGGCACACCGCAGGAGAACGTGCCCGAGGACAGTGCCCTCGAGGGGTCCACCATCCCCAACGGCTAAGGCGGGTTCAGGTGTTCGGCTTCTCCCCTGAGGCGGCGGCGACCCGCATCGCCTCGAGGCGGTCGATCATCGCCATGCGCTCCTGACCGATGTTGCCGTCGATCCGGGCCGCAATCTCCTCGGGGGTCCAGCGACCTTCGGCCCACATGGCCCGGACCTCGGTCGGCTGGTTCCACACCGCGATCTTCGAGCCGACCACGGTGTAGACCTG
>DASXFC010000042.1:0-9915 GCA_036489775.1 Acidimicrobiales bacterium
GCGGGCCCTGTGGGGCGCTTTGGAGCGGGGGCTCACCGACGCCTGCAAGGCGGGCGCCACCGAACTCGTCTCCATGTGGGGACATCCCGACCAAGTCGAAGGACCGCTGGCCTTCGCCGAGAAACGGGAACCACAGTGGGCCGCCATCGAGCATTCCGAAGCGGGTTGATGCAAGGTCTCCTCCTTGGGGGACAAGCCGGGTGACCGCCGTGCGGGTCGCGGATCTGTTCCGGCGGGTGTCCCTGGTCTCTGGTATCGACGCCACGTACGGTGCACCGTTTGGTGCTCTCGATGTGGTGCCGGTCGCCGGCACGGCGGCCCCGCTTTTCGCAGCCGCCCACCAGAGAGTCCACGGCACCCGAGCCGCGGTGCACCGCGGCGATGGCGTGTTCTGGCTTCCGGGCATCGAATCCGGGCCGCCCCGCACCGTCGAAGTGGCCTCAGCCGAGGCGTTGATGTCCAGCGCCGCCGTGCTTTCGTCGCCCGGGGAGGTTGACCTGCGCATTGGCCTCGACCCGAACGAGCTGGTCGACGATTTGCACTCCCCAGTCCTTGCACCAGGGCCCAACTGGCTGGAACCTGATGATGCAACGATCATGGCAATGCGCGGCGCCGCGTCGCTCATTTTGCTCGCCGGCCCAGGCGTGGTCCGGTTCGGGGCAGTCCCCGGCCTGCACGACCTGGCGGTGTCGGCTGGGGTCGGAGTCTTGAACACCTGGGGAGCCAAGGGCGTGTTCCACTGGAGCAGCCGGCACCACCTGGCCACCATCGGGTTGCAGGCCGACGATTTCGTGCTGAGCGGGCTCGATCAGGCCGATCTGATCATCGGGTCGGGCCTTGACCAGGCCGAGTCTCCTGACGCCCGGTGGCGTCTCGCTCCCGCGCTGGTGGTCCCGCCAGCAATGTTGGCGCCGCTAGCCGAGCGGTATGGCCGCAGCGACCGCACACCGGGGGCGCCTCCGCCGCTGCGGGCCCGCCTGGCGGACGTGACGCAGCGTGGCTGGAACATCGAAGCGAGCCCGTTGCCGCCCAGCCGGGCCACCCTGCACTACGCCGAATGTGTCGCCGCCGGGGGACTGGTGGCGGCCGATGCCGGCGAGGCTGGCTTCTGGGTGGCCCGCACGCTCGGGACGACTCGGCTCGGCGCGGTGGTCGTTCCGGCAACCCCTTCTCCTGGATTCGCCGCGGCCTGTGTCGCCGTGTCGTTGCTGCGCCATCCTGGCCGGCCTGCCCTGGCCGTCATCGATCTTTCCGAGGCTGAGGCAACAGCCTTGATCGTCGATGCCGCGGCGGACCTCGGGATCTGCGTCCCGGTCGAAGCGTGGGATCCAGAAGGGGAGCGCCTCGGCGCCGAAAGCCATCGGCGACGGCTGCGGCGGTTGGTCTTCGGCGCGCTCCCGGCAAGCGGCCCGGTCTGTACTTTGGCCACCGACGGGCGGCAACTACAGGAAATGATCGAGGCCGCCGGTCCTATCGTAGCTTGGACCTAGGCTTCATCAGCGGCGTCGGTAGGTCGCCGACTGCTTGTCTCACCCGTTCAGCTTCTCGCGCAGCACGAACTTCATCACCTTCCCCGTCGGGTTCAGCGGCAGGGAGTCGACGACATGAATCGATCGCGGGACCTTGAAGTTCGCCATATGATCCCGGCACCATGCAATGAGCTCTTCGGGATCGATCGTCTGCCCGGGGCGAGGGACGACGAAAGCCACCCCCACCTCTCCCAACCGCTCATCGGGGGTACCGATGAGCGCCACATGCCCAACCTCAGGGTGGCCGATCATGATGCTCTCGATCTCGGCCGGGTAGGCATTGAAGCCGCCCACGATGTACATGTCCTTCTTACGGTCGGTGATCCGTAGATTGCCGTCCTGACCCAGGATCCCGATGTCACCGGTGCGGAACCAACCATCGTCGTCGATCGCTTCTTTCGTTGCCGTCGGGTCCTCGAAGTACTCCTTCATCACGTTGAAGCCGCGAACGAGGATTTCGCCCGGTTCGCCTGCCGGTACGGCTTCGCCGGCATCGTCGACGATGCGTACGCTCACTCCTGGAAGTGGCTGTCCCACCGTATGGGCAATGACGTCGGGGGTATCGTCGTGACGGCACATGCTGACCGTCCCGGTCGTCTCCGTCAGGCCATAGCCCGTGACCACGGTTTCAAATTGCAACTCGTCGCGCATGCGGCGGATCACTTCCACCGGGACAGTGGCGGCACCGGTGACGGAGAGACGCAGCGAACTGAGGTCGAACGACCCGAAATTGGGGTGGTTCAGAATTGACTGAAAGACGGTCGGTGGCCCGGGCAACATGGTGATCCGCTCGGAGGCCACGACCTCCATAACCGGCACAACGTCGAATACCGCGTGGGGAACGATGGTCGCACCGCGCAGGATGCAGGCCAGCAGACCGGACTTCAAGCCAGCAGTGTGGAAGAAGGGGTAGACGACGAGGTAACGATCACCACGGCGCAGGCCGACCAGCTCCGACCAGGACAGGTACGTTCGGATGCTGGCGCCATGACCGAGCACCGCTCCTTTGGGATGGCCGGTGGTCCCCGAGGTGAAGACGATGTCCGACGGGTCGCTTTCCGAGAGCGACTCTCGGCGGCGTGCCACCTCCGGCTCCTGCTCCTCGGTACCCCGGGCGAGGAACGCTGCCATCGGCGTACATCCCCGACGCGCCGGCCCCTCCAAGATCACGATCTCTTCGAGTGCCTCGAGTCCGGGCACATCGTCCAACAGCGCGGCCAGGTCCGAACCGAGCAGGTCAGTGACGGTGAAGAGCAAGCGAGAGCGGGAGGTGCGCAGGACATGACCGGCTTCCTCACCGCGGTAGCGAGTGTTCACGGGTACCAGAACCGCACCCACGGTGTAGATGGCGAAACTCACGATCACCCATTCGCTGCTGTTGGGCGCCCACAACGACACCCGATCGCCGCGCTCGATCCCGCTCGCCACCAGCGCACGGGCCACCTGCTCAACCCTCGCCGCCAGCTGGCGGAAGGAAAGCCGGGTCGTCCCATCGACCAGCGCCTCGTCGTCCTGGTACCGATCGGCTGCCAGCTCCAGCGCTTGGGGGATTGTTCGCGGCTGCTCGTCGGCTGCCGGCCCGGCTTCACCGCTTTTCACAATGTATATATTATGCGAATGCCGCCCAGCCGGAGTGCCCCGAGTTCGGCTGAGGGTGGCGGTTACGTACGGGTCGAACGCCGGGAGACCGTGGCGATCGTGACGCTCGACCACCCGGCCGACCGCAATGCCTTGTCGCTGACGATGACCAGGGCACTGGCGCAGGCGGTGCATGGCGTGGCCGCCGACGAAACCATCGGGGCGATGGTGTTGGCATCCTCCGGCCCTGCCTTCAGTGCTGGAGGATCGGTTGACGACCTCCTCGACCCCAAAGCTCCGCTACGCGAGATGTACGAAGGATTCGTCGCCGTGGCCGAGGCGGGACTGCCCGCCGTCGCCGCGGTCAACGGGCCGGCGCTGGGAGCAGGCATGAACCTGGCCCTGGCCTGCGACGTCATCGTGTGCTCGCCCTCAGCCCGCTTCGAAACCAGGTTCCTCGACGTCGGCCTCCACCCGGGAGGCGGTCACCTGTGGCAGTTACGCCAGCGCATCGGTCGCCAGGGTGCCGCCGCCCTGTCCCTCTTCGGGGAGACACTTGACGGTGAGGAGGCGGCCCGCCGGCAGCTGGCCTGGCGCTGCGTTCCTGAGGAGGAGTTATTGGATTTGGCATGGAGCCTGGCCTCGCGGGCCGCCGCTCATGACCGCGAGCTGATGGCGCGCACCCGCCGGACGCTCGATGACAGTGGTGCGGTGCACTCCGCGTCGGAGGGCATAGCCCTCGAACTCGAGTCCCAGCAGTGGTCGATGGACCGTCCTCAATTCCTCGATGCGTTGGGTCGACTCCGCGCCCGGCTCGGCCGGGCGGACGCTGCCCGTCCGACGTAGTCCGGACGGGCTATCCGATCACGGACGACGACCTGAGGGTCTCGATCGCCGCCGCGGTGAGTCCGAGCTCGTCGCCCAGGATCTCGTCGGTGTGCTCGCCCAACCACGGGATTCGGCGGTCACCACCTTCGGGACGATCAACGATCAGGGCCGGGTTGCCTGGCACCAGGACCGGCTGGTCCACATCGTCGGTCCGGTTGATGCCGACCAGCATGCGACGAGCCGTGACATGGGCATCGGCGACCAGTTCTTCGGCGCGGGCGCAAGGGCCGGCCGCGATACCGGCCTGACTGAGGGCCTCGCACACTTCCAGCCGATTCCGGCTCGCTGCCCATTTCTCGACGGCCGGACGGATGACGTCCTCGAGGTGCTGGACCCAGCCATACGGAGTGCTGAAACGTTCGTCGGAGATCCACTCTGGGTGGCCGATGACGTCGGCCAGCCGCTCGAAGACATGTACACGGGCCACCTGCATGACGAACCAGCCATCGGCTGCCCGGAACCCATGGTTGATCACGGAGCCGGAGTCGCCATTGTCGACCCCCATCGACCAATAGTTGGTCACGATGTCCGTCATGGCAATCACAGAGTCGAGCATGGCCACGTCGACGTAGGCGGGCCGCCCCGTCCGGTCGCGGTCCCTCAGGGCAGCCAAGATCCCGACCGAAGCGTAGAGTGCTGCTCCGATGTCGCCGAGGGCGCCAACAGGCGAGACCACCGGGGGAAGGTCGTCCTTTCGCTTCATCTCGTAGACGCCCGACATCGCTTCGACGATCGGGGCGAAGGCTGGTCGATCACGATACGGAGTCGGCCGTGAATTGCCGAAGCCCGAGACCGACGCGTAGATGCAACGTGGATGGACGGCCACGATGTCGCGGTAGCCCAGTCCCATGCGATCCATGGCTCCGGCCTTGAAGTTCTCGGCAAAGATGTCAAATCTCGGCGCCAGTTCCAGCACGAGTTGGCGTCCTGCTGGCTGCTTCAGATCGATACACAAGCTTCGCTTGTTGAGGTTGTTGCGGAGGAAAGTTGCGCCAACGGCCCGGCCCTCGGGATCAGACATGGCGGGGAGGGAGGCCCGCCCCAGCTCGCCGGCGAGCGGTTCGATCTTGACCACGTCGGCACCCAGGCGCGCCAAGAGCTGGGTCGCATAGGGAAGTGCCTGCATTTGCTCGATGGCCAGCACGCGGAGTCCCTCGAGCGGTCGACCCGTTGCGGGGACCGAACCCGATTCTGCCGCCGCGAACTCCATCTTAAATATTATATCCGAAGTGTCCGAACGAACTGACGGGCGGCATCGACGGCGCGTTCAGCGCCCGGAGAAGCGAGGGTCGCGGCGCTCCTTACTCGCTTGGCCGTATTCCTTGAAGTCTTCCGAGCGACTGGCCACTTCCATGGCCCACGCTTCATCGGCCAGATGGCTGGTCAGATCGGAGGTGAGGCCTCGGTTGAGCAGCAACTTGGTGAGACCGATGGCGACGGTAGGAGCGGCGGCCAGTCGATCGACCAGCTCCTTGGATCGGGCGTCGAGTTCCTCGGCCGCGGTGGCCCGATGCACCAGTCCCCAAGAGGCCGCATCGGCACCCGAGATCTTCTCTCCCAAGATAAGGAGCTCACGGGCGCGGGCCACGCCGGCCAGGCGGGGAATCAACCAGCTGGCCCCGCTGTCCGGCGTGAAGGCAAAGGTGGTGAAGGGGGCCCAGAGCCTGGCATCCTCGGCCACCAGGGCGAAGTCGGTCGCCAGGAGGATGTCGAGGCCCAGACCAATGACCCAGCCGCGGGCGGTACAGACGATCGGCGTCTGACAGGTGAGCAGAGCTGGGATGAGACGGTTGACGTGCCCGTTCATGCGTCGGTGCACCGAGCCCACGCGTGGGCGATCGGGTCCGGGTGTCCTCTCGGCCAGGTCGAACCCCGAGCAGAAATGCTCGCCCTCACCTTCGAGGTGAATGACCCGAACGGATTCGTCGCTGGCGGCCGCATCCACAATGTCGGTCAAGGCGTAGACGATGGGGTCGGTGAGGCTATTCCGGCGCTCCGGCCGATTGAAGCGCAGGCGCAGAATTGCCCCGTCCTGTTCGAGGAGAAGTCCGGGCGGCAGCGCAGGGTAAGGCTTCACTGTCCCTCCTCGGCGGCGAAGCGTTGGGCCAGCGCATCGAGTGCCTCTTGGCAGGTGGACGCTCCCCCGGGCGGTTGCGGGAGTTGGACGTCGCCATGGGTTCGAGACGGCAAAAGAATGGTCGCGTGGCCCGGCGTCGTCGTCTCGCCCCGCTGATTCTGTCCCCAGATCTCGAGATCAACCGCAGGATGACCGCCCTCAGTCAGGTACTTCCGCGTGACGAGGCCCCGCATCCAATGGGTGTCTCCGACGTAGTTGAACTTGCGGAATTGGCAATCCAGTTTCCAGAGCCAGGCGTCGTCGCCCATCCAGTCAGTGCATAGGTGGATCAGCCACGTCTCTCGCATGCGGCCGTAGTCGTAGCAGGCTGGATTCCCCGCCTGACCCGCCCATTCGGGGTCCCAGTGCACCCGTTGCTGGACGTCGGGGATATTGAGGGCATCGGGCTGGAAGAAGCGGGGCATGCGCTGCAGCTGATCATGGCCCAAGCGGAGCGCGGCGACGCCGTAGAGCCCCATTCCCATGCCCGTATGCCATACGACCATGTCGGTGACCCGCATGGGTCCTTTGACCAGAGGGGGAAGTTCGTCGCCTTCGTTTATGTCCTCCCACCAGCGGGGCTCCGCGCCACGCCTTCGGGCCCGCTCGCCTGCGACGGCCTCACCGACGGCCGCGATCTCGTCGTCAGTGTACGGGTGGATGTCGACCTCGTCGTTCTTCTTGCGTTCGGTCGCCTTCTTGCGCTCAGCCCGGATCATGAGGCGGTATTGCCCCGAGAGGACAGGGCCCTCAGCGGCGGCGAACACCTCGGCCAACCACTCGTGCACCGTGCGCCCGGCGAAGTCACCCAGCTTGTCGTGCACGCCCACCAGAGCGTTGCGCCGTGTCACCCGCATGCCGGGTCGGAGCGGGTTCCACCACTCGCGGAACGAGCCCGAGTAGAACGCATGGACACCTCCGAGCGGGTCGCCCTTCATCAGCGCCTTGGTGTCCCCTTCGAGCTCGGTGACCTCGTCCTCTCCGATCAGGGTGTCCCCGCCGACCAGATGGGGGGAGGCGATCGGACCGCCCCACCGCGTTCGGGCACCGTAGGACGGTTCGCACCACAAGGGGTTGTCGTCGCCGTACGCCTCAGCGACGTGCCGAAAGGCGTCCTCGTTGGGGATCCGGTAATGGGGCGGATTGGTGTGCGGGCGGGCGATGCCAATCCGCAGCCGCAGCCGGGACACCCCCTCGTCGGTGATGGCGTCAACCACGATGCAACCGCGTCTTCGTGTTTCTGGAGGAGGCGCACCGAGTGGTCACATTCCAAAGTCCATGCAACGTGTCTACCCTCCTCAACCGAGATGTCCCGACATCTGGCGTCTGCCCAGAGTCACGCCGGGCCATCTCGCCGATTTCAAATATAGTATACGAAGTCGCATTAGAGGAAAGAGATTCGTGCGGGCCGACCGGCAGGACTTAGTGGTCCGGCGAACCGGTTTCGGTGTGGTGCGACGACCCATTGCGTGCAGGCGAATCCCGCTCGGCGAGTTGAACGGGTCCCAAGTAGGCCGATTGGAGCACCGACTCCATGTCGCGTGCCGCCCCCGTTTGGACGATGCGTCCATTCGCCATCACCATGGCCGAGGTGGCCACCGACAGGGCGGTGCGTGCGAATTGTTCCACCACCACGACCGTGATGCCCTCGACCGCCAATTGGACGACATGCTTGTAGAGCTCTTCGACGACGAGGGGGGCCAGCCCCATCGAAAGTTCGTCGAGCATGAGCAACCTTGGGTTGGTCGCCATGGCGCGGGCAAGTGCCAACATCTGTTGCTCACCGCCCGACATTGTGCCGGCTGGCTGGTCACGACGGTCTTCGAGGCGCGGGAACCGTTCGTAGGCGCAACGCTCGACGTGTCGTCGCCCCGAACCACTGTGCGTCATGACCCAGAGGTTCTCCCGCACGGTCAGGTTGGGAAACACGCCGCGACCCTCGGGAATCAGACAGAGCCCCTGGCGGGCCAAGGTGGACGTCGATCCGACGCGCACCTTCTTGCCGGCGAAACGGACCTCACCCTTGCTGGGTCCCATGATGCCGGCGGCCAGAGCGAGGAGGGTCGACTTTCCGGCACCGTTCGCTCCAAGAACTGCGGTGACGACTCCTTCTTCGAAGGTCGCGTCGATCCCGTGGATTACCTCGACTTCCTCGTAGGCCGCCCGAACGCCTCGGAATTCCAAGAGAGGCTCAGGCATCGGCCACCGCCGTCGGTACCGTACCGAGGTACGCGGCCTGGACCTCGGGATCGTCTCGAACCTCCCCCGGACTGCCGGTGCAGATGATGCGGCCATAATCGAGAACGACGACGGTGTGGCAGACGCTCATGACCAGTTCCATGTCGTGTTCGACCAGCAGAATGGCGAGCCCGTCGTTGGCCAGTTCGTGCAGCACCTCCGAGAAACGCTTGGTTTCGTCCGTGTCCTGGCCCGCCGCCGGTTCATCGAGGAGGAGGACCTTTGGCCGTGTGGCCAGGGCGCGCGCCAACTCGACCAGGCGACCTGTCCCTGTCGGCAAGGTGTCGGCTCGGTCGTTGGCGACGGGCCTCAGTCCCAGCCGTTCGAGCAACTCCTCGCGAATCTCATGGATTGCGGTCGACCTGGCTCTCACCACACCCCGTAGCGCGATGGATGCGGCCACCCCGATGTTCTCGGCCACGGTGAGAGTCCCGAAGAGCTCCAAGCGTTGGAACGTGCGGCCGAGTCCTAGGCGGGCCCGACGATAGGAGGAGAGGGCTCCCAAGTCCCGGCCGTCGAGTCGTACCGTTCCCGCATTAGGTCGTTGCATCCCGGTCACCACGTTGAACAGGGTCGTCTTGCCGGCTCCGTTGGGCCCGATCAATCCGGTTATGGCACCATCAGCCGCGCTGAGCGAGACCTCGGACAGCGCGGCCAAGCCTCCGAAGCGAACCGAGACATTTTCGATGTCAAGCCCCACTGGAACCTCCGGCCCCGGTCAATGCGGCGAGCGGCTCGGTGGAGCCGTCCGGTCCCACATCGGAGACCGCCTCGGCGAACCAGGCCTCTCTCTTCTCCTTCGACCGGCGCTCGGGCAGACCGAAGGCGGGGGGCGCGATCCGGGCCCGGTAGTCGGCGACGTAGGCCGGGACGGGAAGCAGCGCAAGATCGACCGCCATGATGATCGTCATGGGCCAGTTGCCGATCGACCCGCTCAGCCGGAGCGCCCAGGCCGCCCCGAACACCGCCACGATGAGGGCGATCAGCCAGCGGCGTCGGGCCACCGAGAGATAGATCGGGCGGATGCTGGCCGGGATGGTCCCATTGGGCGTGGTCCCCACGCTGATGCCGCCGAGGCCGACCAGGACCAGGGGCAGCTGGGTGAGGGAGGGGAACAGATTGGTGAAGAGCGGCGACCCCTGGTAGAGGCCGTTCAATCCCGACGCTCCGAACGAGGTGATCCCGAAGACGACCATCACCAAGAGCACGGAGAGCCCGTCGAAGAACTGGAAGACATCGGGCGCCGCGCTGCCCAGGGCCATGCCGTAGATACCCCCACCCACCCCGGCCAGCGCGGCCGAGAAGGCAAACACCGCGATGAGCGAAGCCCGGCCGTTCATGCCCAGCGTGGCGCAGGCGGCGGGACTGTCCTTCATGGCCAGCAGGCGTTGACCGAAGGCCGATCGCCTGAGCGCCACCACGACCGCCACCAGGATCACGAAAGCCACCGACCCGGCGATGAACTGCGACCTTTTGGAGGTGAGCGCGAGCGAACCGATGCGGAACGGGGCGAAGTCGAGCGACCCGGAGCCGAACGGGGCGTAGGGATGGCCGAAGAGGTTGAAG
>DASXFC010000057.1:0-59141 GCA_036489775.1 Acidimicrobiales bacterium
GACCGACTACGCAGCCACACCCCGGCCTCGTCCTGCCGCGCCGGGCCGTCTGATCAAACCCTTCGGGGTCGCGCCTTGCCCTGCTTTCGAACGTTGCCTTGCCTCAAGAAGTGCAGGTCACATGAGGGGCTGAATGTTTACATCGAACGTAAGTATTTCAGGGCACACCATCTTCGGCTTCAGGCGCGCTGCGATGCGTGTCATTTCATTCTGCGCCGCGACATCGGTAGTCCTTCTCGGACTCGTCGTCGTTGGTGGCGGTGGATCTTCGGCCGGAGCAGCATCGGCGAGTCCGATCAAGCTCCTTATGAGTGGAGCCATGAGTGGCACCGGTCAATCCGATCCAGAAATGGAGAGCGCCGTGGCGGCTCGCGTCAGCGTGGTGAACGCGTCAGGCGGAGTGAATGGACATCGCATCAGCGTTGTCTATTGCGACGATCAGGGAGACGTCAACGACGCCGCCACCTGCGCCCGCGAGGCGGTCAGCGATCACGTGGTTGCCGTGATCGACCCCTATACGCAGTACGCAAACGCTATTACCGCGATTCTTGCCCCGGCGAAGATCGCCTTCGTAGGAGACGAGTTGATCTCGTCAGCAGACGGAACCAGTCCCGTGGCATTTCCGGTCGACAACGTTCAGTTGGCCCAGGTTGCAGCTGCGCAACAACTGGTCAAGGACGGTTGCCACAAGATCGGCTACCTCTTCCTCAACGTGCCACCGACGGAAGAGTCTTACGCCCTGGTATCCAAGGCCCTTGACTCGTCGTCCACCACTGTGATCCCTGATGAGGTCGATGCGACCACGACCGACTGGTCGCCTGCTGTTGAGTCGCTTTTCTCCAAGGGGGCTCAATGCCTGGGCGGGTCGATCGCGTACCCGCAGTCGGTCCAGGTCCTCACCGCCATTCAGCAGATTAAGCCTGGTACGAAGTACAGCAGCACGCAACCACCGGTTGGCAGCGACGTAAAGCAAGCATTTTTTGACAACACGGTCTTCGCTCAGAGCGCAGTAGCCACGAACACGACTTCGGACCCAGACGTGAAGCTCTTCCTCAAGGAGATGGCGAAGTACGCACCCAAGGCTCCCATTACGAAGCAAGCATTGGCAGCCTGGGCTGACGTCAAGCTTCTCGTGGGGGCTCTAGGTTCGATCAAGGGCTCAATCAGCAATGTGTCAGTGCTGAAGGCAATGGGCTCCATCTCGAAGCCCGCCACGGATGTCTTCGGACCTGACTTCAAGACCACACATCCACTGCCGATCGCAGGGTTCCAGCGAGCCTTCAACACAACGATCTATCTCTACCACGACGTCAATGGCAAGTACGTACCGTTGGGACCACCAAAGAATGACGAAGCGCTGTTGGAGAAGGCTGTCGGCAAGTAGACCGGTCAACGCCTGCCACTAATGCACGCATGGGTGCCATATGGATTCCGTTCTCGCGGCCGAGCAGAGGCAAGTACTAGTCAATGGACGTGTTGCTAGAAGCCGACTCAGTATGCGCCGGTTATGGCTCTGTTGAGGTACTTCACGATGTAAGTCTCAATGTTCGAGCGGGTGAGGTTGTGGTCCTGCTCGGTTCGAATGGGGCCGGTAAGACCACGACTGTCCGTGCTTTGGCCGGGATCGTGAAACCCTCGGCGGGGGGAGTGAAGTGGCTGGGTGATGGAGCCTTCAAACCCTTGCACAAACGCGTACGTGAAGGAATGGCCTTAATCACAGAGCACCGCGCCATCGTCGCTAGTTTGACAGTGGAGGAGAACCTCCGGCTGAATCCGAGAAGTTCTGTCCAACGATCCTTGGAGCTTTTTCCGGAGCTAGTTCCTCTGGGGAAGCGGAAGGCATCATTGCTGTCGGGCGGAGAGCAGCAAATATTAGTAGCGGCAAGAACTTTTGCCGCGGAACCGAAGCTCTTGTTGGCCGATGAACTCTCGCTGGGCTTGGCGCCAATCATTGTGACGCGTTTGCTTCGCTCCGTGAGGATGGCTGCCGAGAGTGGCTTGGGCGTGCTGATTATCGAACAACAGGTTCGTGCCGCACTGTCCATTGCTGATCGCGGTTACGTGATGCAACACGGACGGATTGTTCTCGAAGGTACGGCGGCCGAACTCTCCGCTCGGATCGAGGAAATCGAGGCGACGTATCTATCTGGCGTTAAAGAGATGAATGTGACCAACGGTCAATAATGAACGAAATTATTGGCTTCGCAATCTTGGGTATCGGCACCGGCGGGCTCTATGTCCTTGGTGCTCTTGGTCTTGTGATTGTCTACCGTGGATCCCGAACCATTAATTTCGCCCAGGGCGCCATGGCCACCACGAGTGGGTATGCCTACTGGCAGCTTCACGATGTTCATCAATGGCCATTCGCTTTGGCCTTCATCATTGCTATAGCGCTGGCGGCCGCATTGGGCGTCTTGACCCATCGCTTGGTCATGGTTCCGCTTCGAGACTCGTCGCTACTCACGAAGATCGTTGCCTCCCTCGCGATTCTGTCGATTCTCGAGATAATCCTCTCGATCAAATATCCCCAAGCGGATGTCGTGGTCGAGCCCTTCCTGCCGCAGGGATCGTGGCATCTGTCGGGAATTGAAATTCTCAAGGATCACGTCATCATCCTGGCGTTGGGGGTCGTCCTCACGGTTGGCCTTTGGGCGGTATACAAGTCAACACGATTCGGGTTGTGGACGACCGCCGTGTCAGAAAACAGAGAGATTGCCGGCAGCGTAGGCATCTCGCCGGACTTTGTCGGAACTATCAATTGGGGTGTCGGCTGTGGTTTGGCCGGAGTCACCGGCATATTTCTTGCGCCGATTACCGGCCTGCAAGTCACGACCTACACAGAACTCATTGTTCCCATGCTGGCAGCCGCCGTTATCGGTAGCTTCCAGTCGTTCCCACTTACTTTGGCGGGAGGCCTGTTTATTGGCATGGCGGAGTCAGAACTGAATCGGTACGGGCCGTCCAGTGTGCCGGGACTTGGATATGCCGTCCCTTTCGTGGTTGTTGCGATCGTCCTCCTGGTTCGTGGTTCTCGAATATCGGTGCGTGGGGACGTCGCCTCTCGACTTCCGTCTCTCGGATCGGGTCGAATATCAAAGCCTCTAGTGGTGACCGGAATCGCCATTGCGCTGATTGCGATTTGGACGCTTGGTGCCTCGTGGGATGGTGCAATCACGAGTCTCATTCTCGTCGCCCTCATTCTCCTATCGGTTGTGATCGTTACCGGCTACGCCGGCCAGATCTCTCTCGCGCAGTTCACGTTTTGTGGCCTGGGCGCTTTGGCTATGGGGCAATTGGTCGGCAATCATGGCTGGCCCCTATGGGCGGGGATCCTGGTAGGAACGGCCTCCTGCATTCCAGTCGGATTCCTGGTGGGGTTGGCCGGAGTGAGAGCACGAGGGGTCACCTTGGCCATCGTTACCCTGGGATTCGCTGTCGCCGTGGACTCCGTCGTTTTCTCGAATGGCAACTGGACGGGTAATGAAGTCGGAATCACGATTCCAAGCACGGTGATATTTGGCGTCAATGTCACGTCGGTCACGTTTCCACAGCGGTTTGGCACATTTGCACTTATCGCCTTCGTTCTCGTTGCTCTTGCCACGGCGAATCTTCGAAGGGGAAGGACTGGGCGTCGACTCATTGCGGTACGGGGCAATGAACGAGCGGCGGCGTCGCTAGGGATCTCCGTCGTGGGTGCGAAGCTCTATGCGTTCACCTTGGGTGCTGCGATTGCTTCCTTTGGTGGAATTCTGTTGGCGTTGACATACAACATCCTGACGTATGGAAATGAACAGTATGGCGCTCTCCAATCTGTCGGACTGCTTCAGCAATCCGTCATTGGCGGCGTCGGCTGGAACGGCGGCACGCTCATCGGTGGTTCCCTGCAGCCAGGATCGATCGGCAGCCGGATCTTCTCATTTCTGGGCTCGAACGCAGACGAATGGGTCCAGTTTGGTAGTGCCATCCTCCTCGTTCTTATAGTTGTGGTGGCGCAAGATGGTGCCGCGGCACATCAGGCACACCTCGTCGCCCGGATTCGAAAACGGCTTGGCATCAGCCAGGCCGTCCGATCCAGTGATCGCAGCCTCGAGACTCTGCAAGCAGATGCGGGCAGTGCACTTCCGCCCCCCAAGTGTTTGACCGTTGAGAACCTCTCGGTTCACTATGGAGGCGTCAGCGCGCTGAGTGGACTTTCACTCACCGTCTCCGCCGGACAGATAGTCGGACTCATTGGGCCCAACGGCGCCGGCAAAACGACCTTGATCGACGCGATCTCTGGGTTTGCGCCCATCTCAGGCGGCCAGGTGTTACTTGATGGGGTCGATATCGCCCAGATGTCCCCGGCGGAACGATCCAAGTCTGGGATCGGCCGCTCGTTTCAGGCATTGGAGCTGTTTGCTGACATGACGGTGTCCGACAACATTTTGGTGGCTTCCGAGCCTCGTGATCGGCGAGCCTATTTGCAGGATCTCGTGCATCCGGGAAAGGCCGGTCATTCTTCGACCGGCCTTTCTGCTGTAAAGGAATTCGGGTTGGAAGCGTATATGGACACCCGCCCAGGGGAGCTTCCACATGGGCGTCAGAGGCTCGTCGCGATTGCTCGAGCGGTTGCAGCAGCGCCGTCCATTCTTCTGCTGGATGAGCCGGCGGGAGGACTAGACGACGTCGAAACCGCTCAACTCGCTGACCTCGTACGGCGCCTTGCCGACGAATGGGGAATAGGCGTACTCCTCATCGAACACAACGTCGATATGGTGCTCAATATCTCCGATGTGGTCCACGTCGTGGATTTCGGCCACCCGATCGCCTCGGGCACATCCGACGAGGTCAGGAAAAATCCTCGCGTGATCGACGCGTACCTTGGCCACGAGGAGGTCATCTAGGGTTCCCGATCACGTCCGCTCAACAGTGTAAAGCGGCAACTCGATGCTGATGTGAATGGTTGAGTGCTTGCCCCAGCCGAATATCTGGGGCACAAGCATGCGCCGGTATGACTCCTTCAGGTGGTGAGATGAAAATCGACAAGTTGGTAGCCAGCGCCGCCGAGGCCGTGGCCGACATCAGGGATGGCGCCAGTATTGCCGTCGGGGGTTTTGGATTGTCGGGGGTTCCTCAGACGCTGATTGAAGCCTTGAAGGTGACCTCCTCGAAGGATCTCCAAGTCGTGTCAAATAACTGTGGTTCCGATGGGTCGGGACTCGGTGTTCTCCTTGAACAACACAGAATCGCCCGTGTGACGGCGTCCTATGTGGGGGATAACAAGGAGTTCGCCCGCCAATATCTCGAGGGTGAAATCGAATTGGAGTTACTGCCACAGGGGAGTTTGGCGGAGCGGATGCGAGCCGGGGGAATGGGGATCCCGGCCTTCTTTACTCCGGCTGGGGTTGGGACTCTGGTCGCTGAAGGCGGATTGCCTTGGCGGTACGACGCAGATGGGAACGTACTGATCTCGTCGCCGGCCAAAGAGCAGCGTGAGTTCGACCTCGGGGGATCAGGTCCGAGGCTGTATGTACTCGAAGAGGCGATTGTTACCGACTTCGCCCTGGTGCGAGCGTGGATCGGAGACCGAGTGGGAAACCTGGTCTATCGGGAGTCTTCCCGAAACTTCAATCCTCTATGCGCGATGGCCGGGCGTATCACGATTGCCGAAGTCGAGCACCTGGTTGAGCCCGGGGAGATCGACCCCGACCATGTCCATACGCCGGGTGTCTTTGTTTCAAGAATTGTCGACGTTGCGCCTGACGATGTGAAGAAGGTCGAAAAACGAACCACGCGGCAAACGGAGAGGGGATAAGGCGTGAGTGCAGGGGTTAGTCGATGAGCTTGTCGCGAATAGAGATGGCCGGGCGGGCCGCCGCCGAGCTGCGGGACGGAGACTACGTGAATCTTGGGATCGGCATACCGACGCTTATCCCGAACTACCTGCCGGAAGGTGTGGCAATCACGGTCCATTCCGAGAATGGAATTCTCGGGGTTGGTCCCTACCCATTCGAGGGAGAAGAAGATCCCGATCTGATCAACGCCGGGAAGGAAACCGTCACAATCTTGCCGGGTGGATCCTTCTTCGATTCTGCGCTCTCATTCGGGATGATTCGGGGTGGCCACATTGATACGGCGGTCCTCGGAGGCCTCCAGGTGTCAAAAATGGGGGATCTTTCCAACTGGATGGTCCCCGGGAAGATGGTCAAGGGCATAGGCGGCGCGATGGATCTCGTCCATGGAGCCCGACGAGTCATCGTCTTGATGGACCATCTGGCCCGCGACGGGTCTCCGAAAATCCTCGAAGAATGCACGCTGCCGCTGACAGGGCGAGGGGTGGTCGACCGCATCATTACTGATCTGGCCGTGATCGATGTGCGTCCCGATGGGCTTCATTTAGTCGAGACGGCACCTGGTGTCACAATGGACGAGATTGTTAATGCGACGGACGCACCCCTCATCACAACCGAGGTTTCGCGATGAGAGATGCCGTGATCTGTGAACCCGTACGGACCCCAGTTGGTCGATACGGAGGGTGCCTGCGGGATGTCCAAGCCGCAGATCTCGCCGCGACGGTTATAGCTGACCTGTTGAAGCGAACCGGACTGGATCCCGCAAGTATTGATGACGTCCAACTAGGGCAGTGCTATCCGAACGGCGAAGCGCCGGCCATTGGCCGAGTGTCCGGTCTCGATGCCGGATTGCCGATCACAGTTCCCGGATCTCAAGTGGATCGCCGCTGTGGTTCGGGCTTGCAGGCGATTATTAACGCCTCCATGCAGGTCCAGACCGGCGCCAGCGATGTGGTGATTGCTGGGGGTGTTGAGAGTATGAGTCAGGTCGAGTTCTACTCAACGGCCATGCGTTGGGGAGCTCGCTCGGACCAAGAGCTGATGTCTGATCGATTGGCTCGAGCAAGGGTTACCGCTGGAGGCAAGAACTACCCTGTACCTGGGGGAATGATCGAGACGGCTGAGAATCTCCGTCGCGAATATGGGTTATCCCGGCAAGAGCAGGACGAGTTTGCTCTACGTTCCCACCAACGTGCCGTGGCCGCTCAGGAACAGGGCCGCTTCGACGATGAGACCGTGCCGGTCTGCTTTCGCACGAAGAGTGGCGAAGTCCGAGTCGATCGCGATGAACATCCTCGAGCAGATGCTTCACTGGAAACCATTGGGCGTTTGCGACCAGTGATGGCCGGCCAAGATGCAGAAGCAACCGTGACCGCTGGCAACTCAAGTGGTCAAAACGATGGAGCAGCTGCGTGCATCGTGACGTTTCCCGAGAAGGCAGCTGAGCTGGGTCTACGGCCGCTCGCTCGCCTTCGCTCTTGGGCTCTTGCCGGGGTTGCGCCGGCTCGAATGGGAATAGGTCCAGTGCCGGCAACCTCCAAGGCACTCGATCGAGCGGGCCTCAAGATGAGGGATCTGGACCTCATTGAGCTGAATGAGGCGTTTGCGGCACAGGTACTGGCATGCACAAGGGAGTGGGGATTCTCGGCCGAGGACCTTGAACGCCTCAATGTGAATGGCTCAGGTATCTCGCTGGGCCATCCAGTGGGAGCTACGGGCGGCCGAATCCTCGCCACCCTGTTGCATGAGATGCAGCGCCGCGGCGCATTGCTCGGTCTTGAAACTATGTGCATTGGCGGTGGCCAGGGATTATCGGCCGTGTTCGAGCTCATCGAATAGCTGTTGCCGGCCGCTCATCGAGACCAATGGAGAGTGCACAATGAATGAACTGGACCGCCTGCTGATCGAACGTGATTGCGAACAGCTGAGTTATAGCTACGCCAGATATGTAGACCTGGGGCCGGCGAGCAGAGTCCCGGAACTGTTCACCTCGGACGCAGTCTGCTTGTTGGCAGCGGGAGAGATGAGAGGTCGCGATGAAATGGTCGCCTTCTTCGGTCGCATGCAGGAGAGACAATCGGTGTCGCGCCACCTCATCACCAACATCTCGATCCACGTTCTCGACGACCACAGCGCGACGGGTATTGCCTACCTGGCTCTTTACCGTCGCGATGCAGAAGATACCGAATCAGCAATCACTCCCGTCCTGGTCGGGCATTACGACGACGTGTATGAGCTCACCGATGAGGGGTGGCGATTCGCATCACGCATTACAACCCCAGCGTTCCGATAACGACGGCTACTTCAATGGAATTGGAGCAAAACGTGAAATTAGGACTGCCGTTCGATCCTGGGAGCCACTCCGACGAGCCCACCCTGGCCATGTGGAGGGAACTTGAAGAGCGGTACGGCCAGGTGCCTGCGCTGATTCAAGTTATTGCCAATTCAGCGGAATTGCCCAGAGCCTGGGTGGGCTTTGTTTCAGCTCTCCGAAAAGAGGAGGGAGAGAACACCGCGAGGGTGCAGGAGATTGTGATCCTTCAGGTTGCGATGCGCACCTCGAACTCATATGAATTCGAGCACCACAAGCATCGTGCCCTGGATAAGGAGCTCTTAACGACGGCGGAGATCAGTCACTTGGGACTCGGTACCGGAGAAGACCAGTGGAACGAGCCTGAAAGAGCAGCACTCAGGCTGGCCGACGACATCGCTGAGGGAAGGTCGATTTCACAGGCGGACCTCTCGGTTTTGGTCAAGGAATTCTCGGTCGCCTCTGCCGTGCGTCTGGTTGTCCTTGCCTCCTTCTACGTGGCCATCGGAAGGATAGTGAAGGGCCTCGACCTCGATCTCGGCGACGATTGACCTTGGTTTCCCTCTGCCCCGATGGACCGAGAGAGGTCTGGGCAGTACCAGGCTCAACGTGCCGCCCTGGGACCGCCGTCTGCGCGAGGGTTAAAGGATGGAGTTCAACGTCGAGCGGGAGAAAAAGATGGCGGCGGTGTCCGCCGTTGACTACCTCGATGATGGCATGACGGTCGGACTCGGGACTGGGTCCACCGTGGCCTACCTGATTCCGGCCATCGCCTACCGGGAGCTGGATATCACCTGCGTGGCCACCTCCCCGGCTACCGAGAACCTGGCCACCTCGCACGGGCTGCGTGTCGTGGCTTTCGACAAATTGGACCACCTCGATGTGGCCATCGATGGCGCCGACCAGGTCGATCCCCACGGGTGGCTCATCAAGGGCGGAGGAGGGGCGCATACCCGGGAGAGGATCGTTGCCTCCGCTGCCCGTCGTTTCATCGTGATCGTATCGGCCAATAAATTGGTCGGACGACTTCGTCCGCCGGTCCCGTTGGAACTGATGTCCTTCGGGCTGCCCTCGACCCTGCGCTGGCTCTTGGGTGATGTCCGCATCAGGTCGGATGCGCTGCGGACACCGGACGGTGGCGTTTTGGCGGACTGGTACGGCCCGGTCGACGACCCCATCGGCCTGGGCCGACACTTCTCGTCCACTCCAGGGGTGGTCTCTCACGGACTGTTCCAGCCGGCGCTGACCGAACGGGTGTTGATCGGGCGGGGGACCCAGGTCGACGTGATGAAGGTGTCGCCCCCGGAGTAACCCCGGCACCCCGCCGTACCTGGGATTCTGTCGGACAATCCATAGCCAAAGTGCAGTCAAATCTCGATATATAGCTATTTGTGGCGCAGAAACCGGAAGATTACGGTCCTCTGTGAACCGGAGGCGGGCAGCCTGCGGGCGATGCGATTTCTCGAGGGGATCCGAGAGGCCGCACTGGAGGGAGACCATGGACGTCCACCAGCTCCGCCAGCGAGTGGAGATGGGGAAGATACCGGCCGGGATCTACAGCGATCCGGACCTGCATCAACTCGAGCGAGACCGTCTCTTCAGCCGGACCTGGCAATTCCTGGCCCACGAGTCGGAGATTCCGAACGCCGGCGACTACGTCGTGCGACGGATCCTCGATGACTCGTTCATTGTCGTTCGGGACGAGGACCTCGAGGTCCGGGTGTTGCTCAACATGTGCCGTCACCGCGGTATGCAGGTATGCCGAGCCGAAGCGGGAAACGCTTCCCACTTCCGCTGCCCCTACCACGCCTGGACCTACAAAAACACCGGGCAACTTGTCGGCCTCCCTTTCCATGGCGAGGCGTACGGGGGCGAATCCGGGTTCAAGAAGTCGGAAACCCGGCTGGTGTCACCCCCTCGTGTCGGCATCACACGCGGGATGATCTTTGCCTGCCTCGACCCGGCCGCCCCTTCACTGGAGGAGTCGCTCGGCGGTTTCGACTTCTACCTCGATCTCTACATGAATCACAGCGAGGACGGCATGCAGGTGCGAGGTCCGCAACGCTGGATCATCCAGAGCAACTGGAAGATCGGCGCCGAGAACTTCTCGGGGGACTCGTACCACACGCCACACACTCATGTCAGTGTGGTGGAGATCGGTCTCTTCATGGAGCCCAAGGCCAATCGTCGGAAAGAAGGGGCCTTGTACTGGGCCGGCGGGGGCGGTGGCACCACCTACAAGCTGCCGACCGATGACTTCGACAAGAACATGGCCCACATCGGCTATCCCGAAGAAATGGTTGAACGGATCCAAAATCGTTGGTCGGACGATCAGAAGCGGTTGGTGGGTGAGGCCGGGTTCATGGTGTCCGCGGCCACCATCTTCCCCAACTTGAGTTTCGTGCACAACTGGCCCAGGGTGCACGAAGGCGCACATGTCGTGCCCTTCATCTCGCTTCGACTGTGGCAGCCGATCAGCGCTACCGAAACCGAAGTGTTCTCGTGGTTTGTGGTCGACCGGAACGCCCCACAGTGGTACAAGGATGATTCCTACAAGGCATATCTCATGTGCTTCGGCTCTTCGGGCATGTTCGAGCAGGACGACGTCGAGAACTGGACCTCCATCACATCGGTGAGCAAGGGTCGGCTCTCGAGGACGGTCGAGCTCGACTCCACCATGGGCATGAGCCCGGACGGGGGCACGCTGCACGAGCCCTTGCCGCATTGGCCAGGACCGGGGGAGGCCCACGTCGGTTACGGCGAGTACAACCAGCGGGCTCTCCTCAACCGCTGGGCTGAAGCATTGACGGTGCCAGAGGAGAGGAATGGACACCAGTCGTGGCGCCCGACGCCTGATGGGGATCTGACCCCGAGCCAGCCGTGAGCACGTCGGTTCCTCACGGTGCGGTCGTGGGCCACGCGATGGTTGACGCCTTGACTCACTACGAACTCAGCTCCTTTCTTTCGGATGAAGCTGCCTTATTGGACGCCGGGCATTATTCGGCGTGGATCGGTCTGCTGACTGAGGACATCAGATACCGGATGCCCGTGCGGGTGACCACGGCCCGTGGCGATGCTCAGGCCCAGCAGCTTGGCGGTATGGCGCACTTCGACGAAGACCTCTACTCGCTCGAGAAGCGCGCCACACGTCTATCGGGTGATCACGCCTGGACCGAGGATCCTCCGTCACGTACCCGCCGGTTCATCTCCAACATCCGAGGGTTCAGTTCTGAGGTACCGGACGAGTACATCGTGCACAGCTACCTGCTGGTGTTCCGCAGTCGCCTCGATGTGCGCGTTCCCGAATGGGTGTCCGCTGAGCGGCGAGACGTGCTCCGTCGGGTCGAGCACTCGCTTCGACTGGCGCAGCGGGACATCACGGTTGATGAAGCGGTCTTGCGGACACAAAATCTGGCCATATTCCTGTGAGGATTGAAGATATGCACAGTAGGGACAATGGGTACGGCGGCGAACCGGTTCCGGGCGGCTTCCGTCGGATCGAAGAGGTCTCGGTCGAGGGTGAGCCCCTCACACTCGGGAACGAATTTGCTGAAGTGCAGGTACGCAAAGTGCGTACCCGAAATGGCGTTCGGTTGGAGATCTGCGCTCCCAAGCTCGGTTACGCGGTTCGTCTGTGTCCCCTGCAGCTTGAAGCGCTCACCTGGCAGAGCAGCGAGGTGTTCAGCGGCTTCTTGTCGAACCCGTTCGGTCCGGTTTCGGAACCGCCCCAGCAGTGACCGAGGCCTTGGCCGGCAAGGTCTTGCTGTGTGCTGGCGGTGGTTCGGGGATCGGGCGAGGGGCCGTCGATGCCTTCCTCGCCGAAGGGGCACGGGTCGCTGTGCTCGAGCTGGACCCTAAGAAGGCGTCCGACCTCGAACGCGGCTCGAATGAACTGATGGTCCGGATCGGGGACGCCACTGTGCACAGCGACGTGGAGGCGCTGGTTCGTGATGTCGTGGCGAGGTGGGGTCGACTCGACGGAGCCGTCACCTTCGTGGGGATTTTCGATCACTACCGCCGGCTCGAGGACATACCCCCTGAGGATCTCAAGGCCGCCTTCGCCGAAATCTTTACGGTCAATGTGCAGAGTGCCCTCGTCACCGCTGCCGCAGTGTTCCCGGAATTGCGCAAGACGCGAGGGAGCCTGACCCTTACCCTGTCCAGCTCGAGCTTCTATCCCGGACGCGGTGGCCCTCTCTATGTCGCTTCGAAATTCGCCCTCAGAGGCCTCGTGACGGCGCTGGCCCACGAAGTCGCCCCCGACGTGCGGGTCAATGGTGTTGCTCCCGGTGGCACGCTCGAGACAGATCTGCGGGGGGCCTCCGCACTGGGCCAGTCCGAGGAGCGCCTCGATGATCGCCCGGGCCGGCGTGAACAACTCGAGGCGAGGACACCTCTGCACATCGCCATGACACCGGCACACCATGCCGGTGCCTTCGTGTTCCTGGCATCCGACGCATCCGCTGGGATCACCGGAGAGATCATCCGCTCCGACGGAGGCCTCAGTGTCCGTTGAGAGCGATTCCGCATCAGTTTCGGGAGTCACCGATGGTCTGCCTTACACGATTGCCACCGCCTGCCGGATCCTGGCGCACCGGGGCATGGTCGATGGAGTGCTGGGACATGTATCGGCCCGCCTGGATGACGGTACATATCTGATCCGCTGCCGGGGCCCACGCGAGTCCGGGGTTGGCCTAACTCAAGTCGAAGACATCCGCCGGATCACTGCCGATGGGAATCTGGTCGAAACTGAGTCCGAATGGAGTCCACCGAAGGAGACGCCTATCCACACCGGTCTCTTGGCTCGTCGGCTTGAGGTGGGAGCGGTCGTACATGCGCATCCGCCCGCCGCCCTGTTGTCCGGGCTGGCCAACCTCACCCCGCGGCCCGTCTTCGGCGCCTTCAACATTCCCGCCATGCGCATGGCGTTGGGGGGCATCCCGGTGTATCCACGCGGCGTTCTCATCTCCCGGCCCGAGTTGGCCAACGAAATGATGGACGTCATGGGCGACCGACCGATCTGTCTCCTTCGGGGTCATGGCATCACCGTGGTTGGCCCATCGGTCGAATCTGCGACCGTGGCCGCCATCAACTTCAACGAATTGCTGGTGATCACCGTCGAGTTGGCTCGGCTTGGGGCCAATCCACCCGGTCTCGGTCCAGAAGATCTGGCTGAGCTACCCGATCTGGGCCAGGCCTTCAACGATGGCTTGGCCTGGCGCGCGCTGGTGGCCGAGCTGGAGTTTGCCGGGCGGGGTCTTCCACGCCCCGAGGATGGGTAAGCGGTGCTGACGGGGTGCGCTGTTCTTGGTCCACATCAATAGTGAACGGGGGTCGGGTGCTCCGATTCGATGGAAAGGTGGCCCTGGTGACCGGCGCCGGCCAAGGTCTTGGCCAGGCCCATGCGTTGGCGTTCGCGAGCCGAGGGGCCAAGGTGGTTGTCAATGACGTCATGGTTGCGCCCGACGGTTCCCGCCTGGCATCGACGGCGGCTCATGACGTGGTGAAGGAGATCACGTCCGCGGGGGGAGAGGCGGTAGTGCACGAGGAGTCCGTCGCCACACGGGAGGGGGGCGCCTCGGCCGTCGAGTCCGCCCTCGCCGCGTTCGGCCGCCTCGACATTGTGGTGCACAACGCTGGTATTCCCGGTCGAGCCCCCGTCGAGTCTCTGACCGAGGAGAATCTGCACGCGGTTGTGGGTGTCCACCTCTTCGGAGCCTTCAACGTGCTCTCACCGGCCTGGCCACACTTCATGGAACAGCAGTCGGGCCGCGTGATACTGACGACGTCGGGGGTTGGGCTCTTCGGTAGTGCCGGTGCTTCGTCGTATGGCGCGGCCAAGATGGCGTTGGCAGGTCTGGTACGGACGTTGGCGTTGGAGGGTGCACCGTTTGGCATCGCGGTGAACGGCCTGGCGCCAGTGGCCCGAACCCGGATGGCCGGTGAAGTCTTTGGCACGCTGACCCCCAAGATCGACCCCGCTCTGGTGGCAGAGGTCGTGGTCGCCCTCGCTCACCAGGACACGCCGTACAACGGGAGGATCCTTTCCGCCGGTGGCGGGCGTGTTGCTGAGGTGTTCTTCGGTGCGACCCCTGGGTATTTCAACGAGCAACTGGTTGCGGAGGATGTCCTGGACCATTTGGTCGAGATCGAGGACCGAACCGGCTACGAACTGCCAGGGGACGCCATGGAGGAAGTAGCTATGACGGCGGCTCGATTCACTGATCTCTAAGCGGAGCATCCCGCGAAGAGGCCGATCAAACCCGAGCGAGTTGCTCTTTGATCTCGCTGATCAGCCCTCGGTGGACAGCCGAGAGGAACTTGTCGGTCCGATGGACCAGGAAAATCGGCCCGTAGATATCCACGCCTTCCACCGCGAGTTCCTTGAGGGTCCCATTTGCCAACTCCGCTCGGACCGCACTCTCGAAGAGCCAGCAGACGCCCACCCCGCCGGCGACCATTTGCTTCATGGCTTCGGGGTGTCCGAGCTCCACGATGACCCGGCGTTCCTTGACCCCGGCACTACCAAGCTCCCGGTCGGTAAAGGATCGCCTGAGCGAGCCCTTCTGCGCCTCGACGTAGCCCAGCTCCGACAGCTCGTCTGCCTTGATGGTCGTCGGCCCGGGAGTGTCGTCGGGCGGAGCCACCAGGACGAGACGTTCGGTGGCGATCTGGATGGAGGTGAGGGTGTGCGTCGGCTCAGGAGGCTGGATCACCACAATGGAGAAGTCGTTCTCTCCGGACTCGGTGTCCTCGATGCACTGTGCAGCGGGCAGGACGTCCACCCGTACATCCACCGCCGGGTGCGTCGGCAGGAATGTGGCCAGAATCGGGGCCAGCCGATAGCTCCCGATTGACATGGAGGCGCCGATGACCACGCTGCCTTGCAGCCCGTCGGACACGCTGTCGAGGTCGCGCGAGAGCTCCCGGGTCCTGCGCAACATATCCTCGGCCCAGGCGTGGACCGCTCGTCCCGCCTCGGTCAGGTGGAGTTTCCGCCCCTCCCGGTAGAAGAGGCTTGTCCCCATCCGGCCCTCGAGCGATCGGATGTGGGCCGAGACGACGGGCTGCGCCACGCCGAGATGGTCGGCCGCGGCCGTCACCCCGCCCTGGGCAACCACCATTTCGAATACTTCCAGCTTGTGCAGCGAAACTCGGCTGTCAACGGGCACCGCAAAAGCATAGCTAAACGACGACAAAACCGTTCAAAAGAGCTATTTGTGCGATCTCGGGCGCCGTCGATACGGTGCTCCCAAAAGGGGACGAGCGTGGATATCGCGAGGTGCAGTCTCAGCTCTCCGGCAGTGGATCTGCCGTTGGCGTAATGGCTGACGCCCTTCTCCTCGAACGGGCCCCGTTGGGGTTGTCGTTGCCCACGCGCGGCGGGCTGACCGGCTCGGACATGACCAAGCTGGCTCAGGCGGCCGAGGACGCTGACTTCGATGCCGTCTTCGTTGCGGAGCGGGTGGCCGACTCGTTGGTCATGTGCCAGCAGATGCTCAGTGGGACTTCGACGCTGACCGTCGGCACCGCCGTTCTGAATGCTCGCCTCCGGCATCCCGTACAGATGGCCATGACTGCCATGGCTCTGGCGGACGCATCGGGAGGCCGTTTCGTCTTGGGGCTTGGGACAGCCAACGATCGGCTCAACGAGTCGATGTTGGGACTGGGCCACGTGGCTCCGCTGCCTTGGATGGATGAGTACCTGGCGGTGATCCGACAGACCTGCGGCGGCGGTCCGGTGCAGTTCCCTGGGAGGTACTTCGAGATCAGTGATCTGGTGGTCGACCGTCCCAGCATGCTCCCGCTTCGGGTCTATCTCGGTGCGCTCCAAGCCGGCATGCTCCGATTGGCCGGCCGGGTCGCCGACGGAGTGATTCTGAATCTCTGCTCGCTCGCCGCCCTGACGAGATCTTTGTCCGAGCTCGAATCGGTGGCCCAACAGAGGGAAGAGGATCTCGACGCCCCCCACATCCTCTGTGTCATCCAGTGCTGCGTCAGCCATGACGTTGAGTTGGCTAAGCATGCAGCTCGTCTCGCGTTGCTCGATTACATCCTTCACCCCGCGGCAGCCCAGATTTTCGCTGACGGGGCTGAGGCGGGGCTGATCGAAAAGCTCCAAGAGGCCGTCTTCTCAGGAAATCGCGACCGGGCCGTGGCTCTGGTCCCCGACGAGTTCGTCGACCAGTTCGTGGTGTTCGGGACCCCCGACCAGTGTGCCAAGCGCGTCCGTCGATACCGGGAAGCCGGCGTGCACATGCCGGTGCTTTTCCCACGGCCGATCGAAGACGATTGGGCCTCCGCGGTGTGGGAATTGGCCGAGTCCTATCGCGGCCTGGAGTCAGTCCCGGCCAAGGGTTCACGCACCCAGGGAACCACGTAAAGCAGATCTCGGAACAAGGAGCGAAGACATGGCTGAATTCACGTCACCACACCGTTTGAATCACGCGGCGTACGTCACTTGGGACACGGCTGCCACGGTGGCCTTCTATCGCGATGTGATGGGAATGCGGCTGATCAGCTACGCCACCGCCGAAGAAGTCCCAAGCACTGCCGAGAAGAACCACTTCCTCCACACGTTCTTCGAGATGACCGATGGTGGTTGTATCGCCTTCTTTGAAATCGAGGGTTTGCCGCCAGAAGAGGTCGAGACCCCAGTTCCAAGGTGGGCCCGCCACATCGCCTTGTCCGTCGACAGCGAGGAAGAGCTCATGTCGGCGCTACGGCACCTCAAGGGGCACCACATCGATGTGACTGGTCCGGTCGATCACGAGGGAATCTGGACCTCTCTGTACTTCTTCGACCCCAACGGCATCCGCCTCGAGATCACGTACCAGAACCGTAAATTCACTGACGAGGACTCGGCAAAGGCGTACAAGGACGTAGATGCCTGGTTGGCCGAGCACGGGAACGTGAAAGCGTGAACCTCACCCTCGCATCAAGCCGCCGCGAGGTGGCCAATGCGGAGGAAGCACAGGAGCTCTTCCAGGTCAACGGATGGTCTGACGGTCTCCCGATCATTCCACCGACGGTGGAACTGGTCGAGCAATTTATTGCAACCTCAGGGAGCGAACCCGATGAGGTCGTGATCAACCTCCGGGAGCAGTCGAGAACGGTCACGGTCGAACAGATCGCCATCAACTCGGTGGCAGCCGGTTGCCGGCCCGAATATCTGCCGGTGGTGATCACCGCCCTGCGCGCCATGAACGAAGAGCCCTACAACCTCCATAGCACCACCGTCAGTGGTGCGACATCGCCACTCGTGATGGCGAGCGGATCGGCGGTCGACCTCCTCGGGATCAATGCTGGCTACAGCGTCTTTGGTTCGGGCCATGTTGCCAACGCCACCATCGGCCGTGCCGTGCGCATGGTGTGCCAGAACCTGTGCGGGGGATCCCCCGGCATCGTGGACAAGGCAACCATGGGCCACTCGGGGAAGTTCAGCTACTGCATCGGGGAGTCCACCCTCCGCAATCCATGGAGCCCATTTCACACGGACCGCGGTCTCGGTCCGGATGCCAGTGCTGTCACCGTCTTCGCCGGCGAGGCCCCCATCTTCGCCCGTAACGACTGGTCGTCCGAACCGGGGCCGATCCTGGCCACCATCGCCGATGCCATGAAGGTGTCCCACTTCACCGGTGGAGGCTTCGTCGTCGTCCTGGGCCCCCTTCACGCGGCGATCATGGCTGGAGCGGGGATGGACCGCGATGCCGTGCGCACCGTACTGTTCGAACTTTCGGCTCGAAGTGAGGCCGAACTCAAACGAGCGGGACGGGCCAAAGGCGAGGTGCTCCCCGGCGACGAGGATGTCTATCGGACCGCCGTGACCACGCCGGAGGACATCGTCCTACTCGTGGCCGGTGGTCACCTCTATGGCTACTCGGCTGTGGTGCCGCCATGGGTCGGTGGACACGAATCGAAGCCCGTAACCCGTGAGTTGGGAAGCGCCGAAATGAATGCCTGCCGAATAGGAATGGAGACGCGATGACAACATTGGCCGAAAGCACGAAGAGCCTGACCATCTTGGTGCCGACCAACGAGGTCGAGGCCACCGGGGCGGAGCTTGCTCCTCGCCCGGGTTCCCTGACCGGCCTTCGGCTGGGCGTGCTCGACAACGGCAAACCAAACAGCGATCGGTTCCTCGAACTGCTGGGTGGACATCTGGCTACCGGCTACGGGGTCGAGGTCTCGACTGTTCTTCGCAAGCCGGCCATTGGTCGATTGGCACCGAGCGAGATCGTTGCCGAGCTGAAGTCCGCCTCCGACATCATCCTGACCGGCGTTGGCGACTGTGCGGGGTGTTGTTCGTGCACGATTGCCGATGCCATCGCCCTCGAGCAGCTCGGCCTTCCCGTTGCGGCGGTCTGTACCTCAGAGTTTGCGACCGCGGCCGCCCTTGCCGCGGCCTCGGCGGGAATCCCCGGATACGACGTGGCCGTGTTGCCTCACCCGTTCGGATCCTGCACTGACGCCGTCCTGGCCGAGAGCGCGTCCTCGGTCGTCGAGCGCATTGTCACCCTCCTCACGACCGGTTCCACCTCCGAGCTGGCGCGTCGATGAGCGACGACGCTGCCCTCGCCGTCGTAACCGGCGGGGCCCAGGGCTTGGGGCTCGAGTATGCCCGGACACTGAGTAAGCGGGGTTGGCGTGTCATCCTGGCCGACATCGCCGGCGAGCTGGCCGCTACCTCGGCCGAATCCATTGTGGAGGACGGGGGCGATGCCCACGGACTGATGATCGACGTGTCCGATCCGGGCAGCGTGGCTGAGACATTCGGTCGCATTGCCCAGGACCATGGTCCGGTGACCGGTCTGGTCAACAATGCAGGAGGTGCCTTCATCACCCCTTCGGGCATCGAGGACATGACGTACGGCGATTTCACCCGTGTCATGGGGATCAACGCGGGTGGAACCTGGCTCTGCACCCGAGCTGTGGTGACGGGGATGAAGGCGGCGGAGCGAGGAAAGATCGTGAACGTCTCGTCCACGTGTTTCTCAAAAGGTGGACCAATCGGCATGGCCCCGTACATCGCGGCGAAGGGCGGGGTGGTTGGCCTGACCCGAGCCCTGGCGCGCGAACTCGGACCCTTCCACATCACCGTGAACGCGGTTGCGCCGGGATACACCCCGGTGGAGACATTGGGGCGCGTGAACACCGGGGAACGTGCGGCGCAGATGCGTATCGAGATTGCCAAAGAGCAGTGCATTAACCGAACGGAAGTGCCGGGTGACCTCGTGGGCACGGTTGCCTTCCTGATGTCGGAAGATTCGGACTTCGTCACGGGTCAGGTCATCAACGTCGATGGCGGCTGGGTGCATGCCTGATCCGTACCAGCGCTGATGGGACTCCCGCTCGGCAGCCGACAACGGTTCCAAGACAGGGTTGTGATTGTCACCGGCGCTGGTTCGGGAATCGGCCGTGAGACGGCCCTGCGCTTTGCGGCTGAGGGGGCCTCTGTCGTAGTGGCCGATCTGAACCCGGAGGGTGGCGGCGAAACCATGGCTGAGCTGAAAGCCAGAGGTGCCTCGGCTCACTTCATCCGCACCGACGTCTCCGATGCAGGCTCCGTCGAATCGATGGTGAGCGAGACCGTGGCCACCTTCGGGGGCCTGCACATCATCCACAACAACGCATACTGGGCGCCGTTGAACCGCAACGTAGTTGAGACATCGCAAGAGGAGTGGGACAAGACCATCGCCGTGACCCTCACCGGCGTGTTCTTGGGCTGCAAGTTTGCCATTCCGGCCATCATTGCCAGCGGTGGGGGAGCGATCGTGAACACGGGATCGACGGCTGGAATCGTCGTCTCTCCTCGATTTGGTGCCTACATGGCGGCCAAAGGTGGCGTGCTGTCATTGACGCGCTCCGTTGCCTTCGACTTCGGCGGTCAGGGCATCCGCTGCAACGCCGTCTGTCCGGGACTGACCCGCACCCCGGCCACGGCTCCGGTGCTTGCTGACGATGAGCGTCGCAACTTCGTGTTGGAGCGCATCATCCTCGGTCGGATCGGTGAGCCATCGGACATCGCAGAAGCGGTGCTGTTCTTGGCAAGTGAGGAGGCCAGTTTTATGACTGGACAGATGATCGTCGTAGACGGAGGACGGAGCATTGGCTGACGTAGCGAACACCGCACCACCGGTCCTGAGCTCGGGAGAATTGCTTGGCGTCCCGATGACAACCACCACCGGACTGGATGTCTACTCCGGCGTTGCTCGAGCCTCTGGGAGGATCTGGGCCAGCCGGCACAAGAGCACGAAGGGGCAGTCAGATACGGCCGTCATTGTGGTCCACCCAGCCTCGAATTTCCTTGGGCACTACATGCTGGGATCGTTCGCTGATGCCGGAGTTGATGCCATAGGGCTCTGCACCCGGTACATCGGGAATGACTCCTCGCTGCTCATGGAGAACTGCGTGCTCGACATCGGAGCGGCCATCAGTTATCTCCGCCAGGACGGCTATCGGAAGGTCGTTCTGATCGGCAACTCAGGTGGAGGCGGTTTGGCCGCGCTCTACCAGAGCCAGGCCGAGGGCCCTTCGATCACCTGTACGCCGGCCGGCGATCCACCGGACTTGACCAAGGCTGACTTGCCCCCAGCCGACGGCCTCGTCTTCCTCATGGCCCACCCTGGTCGATCCGTTGTCTTTACCGAATGGCTCGACCCCGCCATTACTGATGAGTCCGACCCCCTCCGGCGGGATCCGTCGCTCGACCTCTTTGTGGCGGAGAACGGCCCACCCTTCGATGAGGCCTTCTTGACCCGTTATCGGGAAGCCCAGGTGGCACGGAACCGCCGAATTACGAAGTGGGTTCACCAGCAACTCGACATTCTCGAAGCCAGAGGAGGTGGCCTGCGTGATCTTCCCTTCACTGTGCACGGGACCGTGGCCGACCCCCGGATGGTCGACCTGACGATCGATCCCTCCGACCGGGAAGCGAACACACCTTGGGGTCACGCATCAGTGGCCACCTATGCCCCAGTGAGTCTGGGGCATCAATGTTCTCTCCGCTCATGGCTGAGTCAGTGGAGCCTCGATGAGAGCCAGGGTGACGGACGGGCCCACGCCGCCCGTGTCGATGCACCGGTACTGGTGATGTACGGATCAGCTGACGAGGTCTGCTATCCGAGTCATGCCCAATCTCTTTTCGATGCCGTGCCGCACTCCCGCAAGGAACTGCAGCGAATTGACGGGGCAACCCACTACTTCGTGGGTCGGAAGGACCTGGTCCAGGAAGCTGCAGGGCAGATCGTCGGATGGATCGGGCATTCCCTTTGAGCGGGCCGGCCCTGACTGAGAGGAAAGCGCGATGACCACGACAGAGAAGACAGTGCAGCTGCATCCGGATTTTGTAGGGCTCACGGTCAATCCGGGCCATGCCGACATCGTCCGGAATCCAGAGCTCTTCGATGTGACCAACATCCTCGCCCTGGGTGGCGCCGTCGACATGCATCCCCACGTCCCAACCAAGGTGGGTCAGGTCGGTACCGCCGTGTTCTGGGAATCGACCGGCGCCGCTGACGCCTTGCCGTTCTGGAACACCAATCTGCGCTGTGACGTGCTGCTCTTCTGTCTGGTGGGGGAGGTGCGAATCGAATTCAAGGAGATGGAAGGCACAGGGGTCTTCGGCAGCTACACCGGTCGGACGGGGGACATGATGCTCCTCCCGAAGGACATTGCCCACCGCACCTTCTCCGGCAACGGGAAGCGGCGTATATCGCTTGAGATCATCGAACGCGACGCTCGGTGGGATGAGCTCGACTGGGTGGGGACCGTCGAGGCGGCGCCCTCCCTCGACCTCGACGGCCTGTCCATTGCGCCCGGAGCCAGCGACACAGAAATCCGCCTGAACGGTGCCACGTCAATCGTCGACTCGTCATTTCTCATGCGTGGAGCCCGAGCCTTGGTCGCCTACGGGTTGCACCTCGGCCACAACGAATTTGAGGGGGGCTTTATCGTGGCTGATGGTGATGACGAAAGTGCGACATTGAAAGTCGGGTCGGAGCAGATCGTTACCGATCGTCGCCAGACCGTGGCTCTCTTGAAGGGTCTGATCTCACAAATCGAAGGCCTCTCGAAAGCGTCATAGCTCACCATGTCGATTGAACTGATCCATTTGTGCCGCCTAACCATTGAGATCGACGATCACACTCGCCTGCCCGGGGCGCCGAGCGGCGACCGGTTGGTGGGGACGTCAACCAACTACCGGATCGACGGCCAGCGGATTCGCGGCATCGCCCGATCGACACCAGCCACCGACTGGGTCACGGTAAGGGCCGGTGGGTCAGGCACAGTGGACGCCCGGATGCTGATCGAGACCGATGACGGAGCTCTAATTCTCATTCGCTACGAGGGCCGGATCGTGTACACCGAAGACGGCGCCACCGTAATTGTGGCGCCGACGTTTGAGACCAATGACGAGCGCTACGACTGGCTGAACTCGATCCAAGCCATCGGAAAGGGCGAACGGGTCGGTACCACCTTGGTCTACGAGTTCTACCAAGCCTCGTAGTGGTTGGATCGTCCGGAGAAGGAGTCGACAGTTGAAGATTTGGCATCAGTCAATGACGGAGCTTGAGGAGCATCCCGAGTACGCCGAGACCATCAAGAAGCACGCCGCCGCCGTGCTGGACCCCTCGATCGAAGTGGTGCCCCACGGGCTGAAGCCCGGGACCCATTCGGGGATTCCTCCGGGGCGAACCCTCTATAGCCCCTACGCCTACCACGTACTCCTCCAGCAGGTGATCGAGAACTTCATGACGGCCGAGGATGAGGGTTACGACGCCGTCGTCATCGGGAGCTATTCAGAGCCATTTCTCAAAGAGGCTCGAACCGCCGTGAACATACCGATCGTGTCTATGGCCGAGAGCACGCTCCTCACCGCCTGTTCGATCGCCACATACTCGGTGCTCGTCACTATGAGCCCGCAAATCGCGTGGATGATCAATCAGATTGTCGAGCGCCACAAGCTGACGAAAAGGGTCATTGCCGTGAACTACCTCGAACCCGGGATGGACGAGGTCGGCCTCTCAGCCGCCATCCAGGAGCCGGCCGCCTTCATCGAGGTGTTCACCGAGGCGGCCCGGCGAGGCATCGACCGCTTCGGCGACGTCATCATTCCGGCTGAAGGAATCATGAACGAGATCTTGTTCACCCACAGCGTAAGAGAGATCGACGGCGTTAGTGTTATGGACGCAAATGCCGTGGCATGGCTTCAGGCTGAATGCATGGTCAAACTCGCGAAGAGAACAGGTCTCCACCCGGGTCGCCGCTGGGACTATGCGCGACTCGAGGATGAGCGGATGGCACAGATTCGTCGACAGAGTCCTGCCTGAGAAAGCGGCAAGTCAGGCATGAGATCCATAGCCAACAAGGCATGAGATGGTGAACAAAAGCTATTTGTATTGATGTGACGATCGAGTTAACGTCAACGAAAGTTGCAGGTGGGGGGTCTCCTCTCGGTCTTCAATTATTGAGGATAAGGCGAGCGAGGATTCCATCAGATAGCCCAAAAAACCAATGATGGTTAATCTCTAAAAGGGAGGGGTTAATGAGGCAAGTGTTTAATTCAAATGGAGGGGGACGGGCGCTGCGGCGTGCGAGCACTCGAGGTCGAACCTTCATCGGAGGTGGTTTGGGATTGGTGGGCGTCGCCGCCCTGGCACTACCCCTCCTCGCAGGAGCGCTGCCAGCCGAAGCGGCCACCACGTCGGCGGCCAACGTTTCGGCGGCCAAAAAGGCAGTCGTCGGCTTCATGAAGGCGCCCACCAAGATCAACCAGACGGTGGCGTTGCCCAAGGCTCCACCGAAGGGCAAGACCGTCGTATGTCTGGCTGATGACGACGTCCCTTCGGACTACACCATCTGCACCCTGGGCGTTGAGCCCGCGGCGAAGGCCATCGGCTGGACCTACTCGAGTATCTACTTCGATCCCGCCAACCCGGCTTCTCTCGACTCGGCGCTGACCTCGGCTCTGACCAAGAATCCTGCCGCAGTCATCAACGTCGGTGGCCAGCCGACCTCCGAGTACTCGGCAACAACACTGGCGGCCTACAAGGCGGCCAAGGTGCCGATCGTGATGACCAACGTTGCATCGGCGACGCCAACTAAGACACTGATTGGACCGGTCAACACGTCCAAGGACTCGGTGGCTGGCGCAACCGAACTGTCTGACTGGGTCATCGCCAATTCGAATGGCAAGGGAAGCGTCCTCATCGTGGACGTGCCTGCCTATTCGGAGCTTGATGCGGTAGCGAAGTCGATGACGAGCACCCTGCACAGCAAGTGCCCCGGGTGCTCGGCGCAGACACTCGACATCTCGCTGCCTCAGGTGTCCGCTGGTGCGATCGTCCCGACCACGGTGACCAAGTTGAAAGCCAACCCGAGCATCAAGTACGTGGTCTTCGTGACCAGCTCGTTTGGCGATGGCATCACGGCCGGACTCAAGGCGGCGGGTCTCACGGGCATCCAGGTGATGGGTCAGGACATGGACCCGACCGGTGCTGCCGGCCTGCAGAACAAGACTGAAGCAGCTCACACTGGTGGTCCGGCCATCCCGTACCTGGGATTCATCTCGATGGACATGGCGCTGCGCCACCTCGAGACAGGGGCCATCAGCTCGGCGGGTGACTACACCGCCCCGATCCAGCTCATGACGCCGGCCAACATTGGCACTACGTCGGTCTGGGATCAGCCGAGCAATGCCCTCCAGCAGTTCCTGAAGCTGTGGAAGGTGAAGAGCTGACCGGCGGTCCGCTCACCAGCACCGACCGGACCAACGACTACGCACCCCGGAACCAGCCGCAGGGTACTCCCACCCCTGGGCATTCGTTCCCGGTCGTCCCGCCCATTACGGGCGGGGCGACCGGTGCGAACGGACCTTCGGAAGCAGTATGGAGTGGGAGCTGAGGGATGACGCCAGATTCACAGAGCGATAGCGAAGCCGTGAGCACCAAGGCAAGCCTCGGCGCCCCCATCCTCGATATTCGCACCCTCTCCAAGGAGTTCGCGGGAAATCGAGCATTGGACACGGTGTCCCTCGAGATCGCGGCCGGCACGATTCACATGCTGGTGGGGCAAAACGGGTCAGGGAAATCGACCCTGATCAAGGTGCTGGCTGGGTACCACACGCCCGAGGCGGGAGGCGAGGTCACCGTCTCGGGTCAGGCTCTGCAATTCGGTCATCCGGAGCAGGCCTATCACCTCGGTTGCCGTTTCGTGCATCAGGATCTCGCTCTGATCGAGGACCTTAACGTAACCGAGAACCTCTTCCTGGGCGCTCGGTACCCGATGCAGTGGGGCGTCATCCGGAACCGGCAAGCGTTCCGATCGGGTCAGGAGATGATCGACCGGATCGGCCTCGATGTGGACCTGCGGGCTCCGGTGTCGACGCTCAACGCCTCGCAACGGACTGGGGTGGCGATCGCCCGGGCCTTGCGGCTGGACGAGAAGTACCCCGAACGGGTCCTGGTCCTCGACGAGCCCACGGCGACCTTGCCCGCCGACGAGGTGTCGGCACTCCTCGATACCGTGCGCGTGGTCGCCGCTCAAGGGGTGGCTGTGCTCTTTGTGACCCATCACATTGACGAGATCTTTCGCCTGGGGGATGAAGTCACCATCCTGCGTGACGGCGTTGCCGTCCATACCGGGCCCATTGCCGAACTCACTCGGGACGGTTTGGTGGCGCACCTGACCGGCGAAGAGAAGCAAAGACAAGTAGTAAAACTTGCGGCGGACGCTGGGGCCGAACTTCGCCTCAGTATCAAACACCTGGTGGCCCCCGGTGTGCGCGACGTGTGCATCGAAGTGGCCGAGGGGGAGATTCTCGGTATTGCCGGGATTACCGGATCGGGTCGTGAAGCCATCCTTGGAGCGGTATTCGGAGCGGGGCCCCGTATCAGTGGCCAAGTTGAGATCGACGGTCGACCGGTGCCACCCTCACGCCCGGATCTCGCCATCGGCCTCGGCATCGGGTTCATGCCCCCAGACCGCAAGGTCTCGGGGAGCTTCCCCACCCTCAACGCGCAGGACAACGTGACCGTCCTCAACATGAAGAAGTTCTGGCACCGCTGGTTCCTGTCTCCCAAGGAGGAGAAGGAGGAGGCGAAGACTTGGTTCCGTCGCCTCGATGTGCGCCCGATCGATGGTACCGGACAGCGGTTCGACAGCTTCAGCGGTGGCAACCAGCAGAAGATCCTCTTCGGAAAGTGGTTGAGCAAGTCGCCCCTGGCGTTTCTGCTCGACGAACCCACCCAAGGTGTTGACATTGGGGCCAAGGGTGAGCTCCACCGTCAGCTCATGGCATTCGCTGAAGCTGGCACCTCCATCGTCATAAGTTCGACCGACATCGAGGAGCTGGTGGCCATCTGTTCTCGGGTCATCGTCATGTCAGATGGTCATATCGACCGGGAGATTGTGGGGAGCGATATCACCGTGGCCAACCTCACCCGCAGTTTCGTGAGCGTCGACGATGGGTGAGCAACGCCGGGTCTTGGCATGAGGGGTAGAGCATGAGGGGCAACAAGATCGTCAGCACGAGCTTCGAGCGCTTCTCGGGGGTGCTTCTCTGGATTGTCTTCATGGCGGTGTTCACCGCGTGGAAGCCGCACGAGTTCTTCACGGTCTCGACCTTCCACTCGGTGGCCGCCACGCAAGCCGTCCAGGGCATGCTGGCCCTGGCCGTCCTGATCCCCTTGGTGGCCGGGCAGTTCGATCTTTCCGTAGGGGCCACTGCCAACCTGACCGGGATCGTGGCCATCGTGGCCCAGACCATGTGGCACTGGCCCGTGTGGGCCGCCCTGTCCATCGCGGTGCTCCTCGGCTTCTTCATCGGCTTCGTGAATGGATTCATCGTCGTCAAACTGCGCGTCAATTCCTTCATCGCCACCTTGGGGATGGGGTCGATACTCTCGGCGTTCCTGGTCATCGTGACCAACTCGGAACAGCCGGCGCCGGTCAATTCGACGCTCTTCAACAACCTTTCGCAGTATTCGATCGATGGAACCTCCATCGTGGTGTTCGAGCTGATCCTCCTGGCGCTGATCGTCTACTGGGTCATGGACTGGACTCCTGCTGGCCGTCGTCTCTATGCCACCGGTGGGAATCCGGAAGCGGCTCGCCTCTCGGGTATCAGAGTCGATCGGGTGGCCTGGACCTCGCTCGTCGTGGCCGGCGGCATCGCCGGTGTCAGCGGCATCCTGTTCTCTTCTCTCTACGGTCCGTCGCTGTCCTTCGGTCCTGCACTTCTCTTGCCAGCCTTCGCCGCGGCCTTCTTGGGTTCGACACAGCTCCAGCCGGGTCGGTTCAACGTCTGGGGCACGCTGATCGCCATCTACGTGCTGGCCACCGGCGTAGAGGGCCTGCAGTTGGTCTCCGGGCAGCAATGGCTGAGCGACATGTTCAACGGTGTGGCGTTGATCCTGGCTGTCGCGCTGGCCGTCAGCCGGGAGCGCCGCGATCAATCGCGCAAGATACGACCTCGAAAGTCTCGATCGGACAACGCCGGCGTCGAAGGGTTCGACGAAGAACCGCTGACCTCATTGGGCACGGTGGAGGGCCTAGCCCCGGATACTCCGGCGGTGGTGGGAGCTCCGCCGGAGTATGGCGGGGGAGGCCACATCGATTGACCGACCAGGGTCCACCACCTGGTGCCCAACCAGACATCCTGTGGTCACCGCAACCTGGAGCACAGACGCGAATGAGCGACTTCCTGGCGCACTGCCAGGAGTCGGTCGATGTTCACCTGCACGATTACGACGATCTGCTGGCGTGGTCGTTGGCGGACGTCGGCCGGTTCTGGGGCGTCCTCTCGGAGTACGCCGGAATCCGCTGGCACGACCAGCCGACCAGCGTGCTGCTGCATCCGGCCATGCCTCACTCAAAGTGGTTTCCGGGTGGCACCCTCTCGTATAGCGAGCATGCGTTGGCCCCCGCCCAACACCGGCCCGACGAGGTGGCGATCGTTTCGGTCAGCCAGACCCGGAACAACGAGACGTGGACCTGGTCACGCCTGGCCGAAGAGGTCTCCCGTGTCCGCTCCGGACTCTCCGGCTTGGGTGTGCGTCAAGGTGATGTGGTGGCGGCGTACATGCCGAACCTTCCCGAGACCGTGGCCGCACTCCTCGCCACCGCGAGTCTGGGGGCGGTTTGGGTCTCCTGCCCACCCGAGTTCGGCTCCGAAAGCGTGCTGAGCCGGTTGAGCCAGGTCATGCCCACCGTCCTCTTCGCTGTCGACGGATACCGCTATGGGGACAAGGCCATTGACCGCCGGAGCGAGATTGGGACCATTCGGGCCGGTCTGCCCAGTGTGCACACCGTGATCCACCTGCCCTACCTGGCTGACAGCCCGCTGGAGAGCTCACTCTCATGGTCAGACCTGGCCTCTCATCCAGAGCCGCTCACGCACCAGCCGGTGAGCTTCGACCATCCGCTCTACGTGCTCTTCTCGAGTGGCACCACGGGTTTGCCCAAGCCGATCACGCATCGAACCGGCGGGATCCTGGTCGAGCATTGGAAGACGCTGGCTCTGCACCACGACCTGGGACCTCGGAGTCGGTTTTTCTGGTTCACGACGACCGGATGGATGATGTGGAACTACCTCGTCTCTGGTCTCGTCGTCGGCGCCACCATCGTGCTGTTCGACGGCGATCCGGGCTTTCCCCAGTTGGGGGCTCTCTGGAAACTGGCGGCAGACGAATCGGTCAATGTCTTCGGCACCGGGGCCCCGTACCTCATGGCATCGCAGAAGAACGAACTGCACCCGGCCCGCATGGGGGACCTTTCGGTCTTGCGCCAAGTCGGGTCGACCGGATCACCTCTGCCGCCTTCTGGATTCCGGTGGTTGGCCGAGGAGTTGCCCGGTGTGCAGGCCAACAGTGTCAGCGGTGGCACTGACGTCTGCACGGCCTTCGTCGGGATGAATCCGCTGGTCGCGGTGTGGGAAGGCGAGATCAGCCGCCCCTTGCTCGGCTGCGATGTGGTGGCCTACCGGGAGGACGGGGTGGAAGCTGCGGTGGGCGAACAGGGTGAACTCGTTGTGCGCCAACCCATGCCTTCCATGCCCCTGGGCCTGTGGGGGAACTCCGACGACACGCGTTTGCGGGCTGCCTATTTCGACCGATTCCCAGGGCAATGGCACCAGGGGGACTGGATCACCTTCACTGAACGGGGCAGTTGCATCATTTCGGGGCGGAGTGATGCCACGCTCAACCGCGCTGGGGTGCGCTTCGGCACATCGGATCTCTACGCCGTCCTCGAGTCCAGGCCGGACATCGTGGATTCATTGGCCATCCATCTCGAAGAAGGCGATCAGCTCATCCTCTTCGTTGTCACGGCCGACGGCGAGTTGACCGACGCTGTCACCTCTGACATAAAGCGTGAGTTACGCCAACGACTGTCGCCTCGGCACGTGCCAGATTCGATCGTGGCGGTACCGGCAGTGCCGAGAACCCTGACTGGCAAGAAGGTCGAGGTTCCGGTCAAGCGGATCCTGCAGGGAGCCAATCCTGCTGACGTTGCCTCGCTGAGTGCTTTGGCCGACCCGGAAAGTCTCCAACCCTTCGTGGCGTTGGCCGGACGGTTCACGTCCGACTGAGGGGCGGAGAATTAGGTATCGGGACGTCGGTCCATCTCATCGAGCACTCGCTGGGTGACGGCGAAAGCGGTGTTAGCGGCAGGCACCCCGCAGTAGATGGCGCACTGGAGCAGGACCTCGGCGATCTCCTCACGGCTGACGCCATTGCGCAGGGCGCCTCGCACATGCAGGGGAAGCTCATCGAATCGCCCGAGGGCGACGAGCATGCTGAGTGTGATGCAGCTTCGGGTGGCCCGGTCCAGGCCGGGACGGGTCCAGATCTCGCCCCAGGCGTATCGGGTAATCAGATCTTGAAATGGTGCCGTAAAGGCCGTCGTCCGGCTGATGGCGGCGTCGACATGGTCGTCGCCGAGCACTTCGCGTCTGGCCGTAAGCCCAGCTCTGGCTGACGGTCCGGACAGGAGATGCGAGAGGACGGCATCGGTAAAGGCTTGGGGTTGTTCCACGTTGGCCAGATGGGAGGCCTGGGGCAGGACGACCAAGGTTGATCCGGTGATGGCCCGCTGTGTATCGAGGGCAGATGCCGGGGGAACCACGGGATCGTCGGAACCAGCGAGCACCAGGGTGGGGGCGGTGATGGCGGCGAGGTGGCTCCGCTGATCCATCACCGAGATGGCTTCGCAGCAGCTGGCGTAGCACTCGGGATCGGCCGCTGCCAGCATTGCTTGGACGGTTGCGGCGATTTCGGGCCGAGCGGGCAGCGTCGCCTGCGTGAACCAACGGGCCAGGAGCGTGTCCAGCAGGACGGAAGTTCCCTGGTCGCGCACGAGCGCGGCCCGTTCGATCCAGGCGTCGGCTGGTGGCAACACGGGGGCGGTGCAGCACAGGGCCAGACGATCGATGCGATCGGGGTCGTGCGCCGCGGCCCACATGGCCACCATGCCCCCCAGGGACAACCCGACGACGGATGCTCGGGGTTCGCCGAGCGTGTCGAGGAGACCCAGCAGGTCCGAACCGAGATCACTAATCGAGTAAGGGCCGGCGGGCGCATGTCCACCCCCGTGGCCCCGGTGTTCATGGCGGAGGACCCGGAAGTGGGTCGTGAAGGCCGGGAGCTGAGGTTCCCACATGTCCATCGTGAGTCCGAGGGAGTTCGACAGCACGAGCAGCGGGCCATGGGCGCGACCGTCGAGGCGGTACTGCATGGCCAATCCGTTGACGTCGACGGTCGGCATCTCATAACCCCAGACATTGCTCGTGGGCGGCCAATGCTCGGTCGATGAAGATATTGCTGCTCCCGAGATATGTCGACGGATCGCTCAACTCCTTGAGCTCATCGTGGCTGATCCATTTAATGGCGCCTGCCCCAACCAGTGCGTCGAGGAAGTCGACACCGTCGGTCGTAGTGCTGGCCAGGGCTTGGGTGACCACGGATACCGCAGTAGCCCGTCCGGCTCGTCGGGTGAGCTCGAGCGTGAAGCGTTCGGCCAACAGGCTGGACCCGGCGTCGGCGAGATGCTCCGTCATGGTGTGCTCGTGGACCTCGACGCCGAAGATGCACTCGGCGGCACCGGCGACCGCCCCTCCCGAGAGCTGCAGCAGCTCAGTCAGCGTTGACCACTCGGCATGCCAGTTGCCCACACCCCGCTCGTGTTCTTGGACCAAGACACCGTGTATCACCGCGGCGAGTGCCGTCGCCCGCCTGGCCGCTCCACCAACGGTTGCGGCCGACACCGGATTTCGCTTCTGGGGCAGGGTCGACGATCCTCCACGCTTGGGTTTCCCCGGTTCGCTGGCTTCGGCCACCTCGGATTGCATCAGCAGGGCGATGTCGTAGGTGATCTTGGCCGCGGTGCCGGCCGCCACCGTAAGGGCACCTGCCACCTCGGCGATCCGCTGGCGTTGCGTATGCCAGGGGAGTGCTGGTTCGGCGAGCTGGAGTGTCTGAGCCATGGCGGTGAGGACGGCCGGACCATCTTCACCGAGGGAAGCCAGCGTCCCCACCGCGCCGCCGAGCTGAAGCGGCAAATCCTGCACCGCGTCGGCCAACTGGCGACGAGCGGCATCGGCGCCACTGAGCCAACCGGCCGCCTTGAGCCCGAAGGTGGTCGGGAGCGCCGGCTGCAGAAGGGACCGCCCGATCATCAACGTGTTCCGATGGCGTCGTGCCAGCTTGGCGCAGCTGTCGGCCAGGCTGCCCAGATCACGCCGGATGACCGTGGTGCAGGACCGCGTCACCAGGACGGCGGCCGTATCAAGAATGTCCTGGCTGGTAGCCCCCCAGTGCGCCCATTGCCCCGCCTCCTCCCCGAGCGCGGCCCGGATCTCCTCAACCAGCGGGATGACCGGGTTCCCACTGGCACGGGCGACCCGGCCCAGGGCAACTGGATCGAGCTGCCCGTCAGCGGCGAAGGCCGCTATCTGGGTGGCGGCGTCGGCCGGGATAACCCCCACGACCGCTTCGGCCCGCGCCAGGGCAGCTTCGGCCTCGAGCATGGCCCGGATCCACGCCTGGTCGGACGTCAGGTCAGCGAGCTCATCGGTGGTGAAGATCGACGAGAAGAGTCCGCCTGCTCTTGGCGGCGAGCCGTCAGCAGTTGAAGAAGACAGTTTCGGCCTCCCCCTGCAGGTGAACATCGAAGCGGAGGTGATCGTCGGTTGACTGGGCGATCAGGGTCGTTCGGCGATTCTCTTCGACAGCGCTCAGCACGGGGTCCTCGTTGTTCGCGGCCTCTTCGTCCGGAAAGTAGATGCGGGTGATCACCCGCTGCAAGAGCCCTCGAGCGAAGACCGAGACATCGATGTGGGGGGCTTGACGAGTTCCGTCATCGGAAACCGTGGCTCCAGGCTTGATGGTGGTGAAGGCGAAGTCTCCTTGTTCAGAGCTCAAAATCCGGCAGAAGCCGGTCCATCCACGATCTCCGGACCCGAACCGGCCTGCTTCATCAGCCTGAAAGGTCTCAATGACAGCATCGGGCACGCCGACGTCGTTTGCATTAAGGACGGTCCCGCGGATGACCAGTGCGTCGGGGTCGTCGGCATCGACCAGCGACGTCGTTTCCAACCAGCTCATCCCGAAGGCGAAGAACGGTCCGACAGTCTGGGAGGGCGTGGCCAGGCTCATGGCACTGGTGGGGTGGCCAGGGGGCCGGCCACGACGATGTCGAAGCGATATCCCAGTGCCCACTCCGGCTTGGTGAGCTCCAAATCGAAGGCCGACACCATCCGATCTCGGGCTCGCTGGTCACGCACTGAACCGAAGATCGGGTCATGAACGAAGAGGGGATCGCCCGGGAAGTACATCTGTGTCACCAAGCGGTCCGTGAACGATCGCCCGAAGACGGAGAAGTGGATGTGGGCCGGTCGCCAGGCGTTCGGGTGATTGCCCCAGGGGTAGGCGCCCGGTTTGATCGTGACGAATTGATAGCTGCCGTCGTCTGTAGTCAGGCAACGGCCCGCGCCACTGAAGTTCGGATCGAGGGGTGCTGGGTGTTGGTCGATGGGGTGGGCATAGCGCCCGGTGGAATTGGCTTGCCAGACTTCCACCAGCGTCTGGGGGATAGGCCGGCCATCCCCATCGAGGATGCGACCCGAAACAATGATGCGCTCACCTATAGGTTCCCCATCGTGTTGCCGGGTGAGATCGGCATCGGTCTCGGTGAACGAGAGGTTCCCGAAGACGGGACCATGCCGTTCGGTCTCTCCGAGAGGCAGAGGTTGGAGGGGCTGGTGCGGCGCCCGTTTTTCCGAGGAGCGATAGGCGGGCACGTCGTAGGCCGGATCGGGCAGCACCTCAGCGGCGACGGGCTCACTGCTCTGGGTCATGGTTCACACCCGTCGTCATAGATCGCGCTGCCACTACGACGAGTGATCCGATTCACGTGCATGGTGCCGGTCAGTCTATTTGGAGACCAGTTCCCCATTCGTTGCGCCAATGGTGTAGATCCCAACCAGTCGCTTCCATAGCGGAACGCATTGGTGTACCTCACCGAGGGGCTATGGATGGTGAGTACGAGTCGTGATCAAGCATGAGACGGATACGCTCATTCAACTCCATTGGCCGACTCATGTAAGAGGACCACGTTGCTCATGCCTTGCCGCTCCCCGTTCGTGTTCAGGTGAGAATCGCTTCCTACGGCCAGCCCGGTGATCACCATGCTCGGTTCGGTGTCGTCCTCAACCCGACCGATCCCAGCACGGAGACTGATGTGATTGAGGTGGCGGATCTCACGGGCTCATGGAACGGCGTCGCCGACGCTCTCGAACTACTCATGGTGGCGAACGAGAACCCTGCGGTTGTGCAAGAGGCCATGGCGCGTGCTCCTCGGGCCAACGTCCTCGTGGCTCAGCTCCTGCCCCCGGTCCGGCGGCCCGGGAAGTTTCTGGCCATCGGCTTCAACTATCGAGCCCATGCCGACGAAGTGGCAGCCGGAGCCGGGACGGCTCCTCTGTTCTTCAACAAGCAGGTGACCTGTATCGCGGGACCGCAGGACTCGATTCCACTCCCCGATGGCTGCAACATGCTCGACTACGAAGGAGAACTCGCCCTGGTAATCGGTGCCCGATGTCGGAACGTGCCGGTCGATCGGGCTCATGAGGTCGTCGGTGGCTGGATGGCCTGCAACGACGTCTCAGCACGGGAGTGGCAACGGGAGATTCCGACGATCACGTTGGGGAAGTCGCACGACGGGTTCGGGCCCATCGGCCCTTGGGTGGTCACCCCGGACGAGATCGAGGACCCGCAGAACCTTTCCATCCGTACCACCGTCAATGGCGAGCTCCGACAGGATGGTCACAGTTCGGACATGATCCACTCGATCTCTGAGCAGATCGCCTTTCTCAGTGCCCGCTGCACCCTTGAGGTTGGCGACCTACTCACCACTGGTTCTCCGGCTGGCAGCGGCCAAGGGCGAACGCCCCCGACGTGGCTCGAATCGGGCGATGTGGTGAAGGTCGTCGTCGAGGGGGTGGGCGTGCTTGAGAACACGATCACGTCTGTGCCGGCCGATGTTGTCATCGACCTTCCCGTGGCGCATATGGCATGACGTCATGGTCGACTTCCAGCGACGGTGGGCTAAAGACGGGCGGACGAAAGATTCTCCTGACCGACCATCCATGGCCCGACGCGGTCATCGAGTCAGAACTGTGCGCTGCCGCGGGATTCGAACTGGTCGACGCGCCACCGGCGTCGTCAGAAGAAGATCTGGTGACCCTGGCGGCCGACGTCAGCGGGATCATCACCTGCTGGGCAGCGGTCACCAGAGCTGTCATCGATGCCAGCCCACACTTGGCCGTGGTGAGCCGCCTCGGTGTCGGCATCGACAACATCGACGTGGACGCCGCAACTGATCGCGGCGCCGTCGTCACCCGGGTGCCCGACTATTGCGTGGACGAGGTATCGGACCACGTAGTCGGCTTGGTCCATTCGTGGGCACGGGGCATCGTCCACTACGACCGGTCTGTCCAAAGTGGAGCCTGGCCGGGCATCCCGGCCAGGCTCCGGCGTGTTCGTGATCTTGTCGTGGGAATTTGGGGCTCGGGGAACATTGGACTCCGCACCGCCCAGAAGTTCTCTGCTCTGGGGTGTCAGATATTGCTCGACGATCGCCACCCCGACCGGGTCGGAGCGTTCCCATCCGTGCCGATCGTCGAACTCTTGGGGCAGAGCAATGTGGTGTCGCTTCATATTCCCTTGACCGAAGCCAACCGCAATCTGGTCAATGCCGACGTCCTGGGGCAGATGCAACGGGAATCTCTCCTGGTTAACACCAGTCGGGGAGGACTCGTTGATGTCGATGCGCTCGTGGCGGCGCTCGATGCCGGACGGCCATCCGCGGCGGCTCTCGATGTCCTGCCGGACGAGCCCAATATTCCGGCAGACCTGCTTGGACGGGACGATGTGGTGATCACGCCTCACATCGCCTTCTCGTCCATCCAGTCAGTGCGTGAGTTGCGGATCCGCGCCACCGAGGACTGTCTCCGTGTTTTGAACGGTCAGGCTCCCTTGCATCCGTATCCCACCCCGGCATGAAGGAAGTCAGCGCGCCGGACAGCCTCGATGCTCTGCGGACCATCCTCATCGAGACGGGTCGCATCAAGAACACCGACCGGCTGACTCACCTGACCGGGGGAGTGTCTTCCCTGGTGGCCCGGATCGACGGTGCGGAATCTGACCCATGGGTCGTGAAGGCCCCACTGGCGCAGCTGGCAGTGGCCGACGAATGGATCGTGGACCGGAGTCGCGGCATGAACGAAGCTGCCGCGCTCCGGTGCCTGAACGGCCACATCGGGCCGGCGCGAGTTCCCCGACTTCTCTTTTTCGATGGTGACTTCACCATCTCGGGGCAGGAGATGATTGCCGGTCCACCCCCGACCTACAAGGACGAATTGATGCAGGGGCAGTCTCGCCCGGAGGTGGCAACTGCACTTGGTTCGGCACTCGGGGCGTTGCATCGGCTGAGTCCACCCCCCGAGTTGGCTGGACCTGAGCCAAGGCGGTTGTTCGACGATCTACGACTTGATCCCTACTACCGGGTGACCGCGGTACGGCAGCCCGAATTGGGCCCGTTGCTGCAGTCGCTCATCGATGAGACGGTGACGGTGACACCTCGATGCCTGGTGCACGGAGACTTCACGCCCAAGAACGTCCTGGTGTCGACGGACGAGGTCGTCATTGTCGACTGGGAGGTCATACACACTGGCGACGGCTCGTTCGATCTCGCCACCATGACTGCCCACCTGCTTCTTAAATCTTTACGGGACGGCGCGATGGGCGATCGGACCTCGGTCCTTGCCTCGGTGAGCAAGTTGTGGGCTGCCTATGACGGACCGGCCTGCCGACAGCGCGCCCTTCGTCATACGGGTGCGGTGATGTTGGCTCGGATCTATGGCAAGTCACAGGTTGAGTACTTGGCGTCTACCGCGGCCCGCGAGCGGGTGCATGCGGTCGGCCGCCGTGCACTCGAAGGTGGCTGTGGCGATATCGAAGATCTCATCGAAGTTGCCCGTCTCGCTTCTCAATCAAAGGAATGATCGTGAGCTCAATCGCATCACTGACGGGAGACTGGGTGCTCGACTCACGTGCTACCCCGACCGTTGAAGCCACGGTGATCCTTGACGACGGCAGTTCCGCCTTCGGTCATGCCCCGTCGGGGGCTTCGACCGGCCGGCATGAATCGGTCGAACGACGTGACGGTGATCCAACCCGATTCGGAGGAAAAGGCGTCGACGGCGCGGTCTCCGCCGTGCGAACTGAGATCGCAGCCGCCTTGCACGGCATGGACGTTACTGATCAGTCGGCGATCGACGCAGCCCTCGTCCTGCTCGACGGGACCTCGGACCGGTCCCGTCTGGGAGCCAATGCCATGCTGGCGGTGTCGGCGGCCTGCGCTCGGGCCGGCGCGAACGCCCGAGGGCTCTCCATGTGGGCGCACCTGGCTGGGTCCCGCCAAGCAACCCTGCCACTGCCGATGGTGAATCTTTTCAGCGGGAGCCTTCATGCCCGCGGGGGAATGGGCATCCAGGACATCCTGATCACGCCCCTCGGTGCGCCCGACGAGGCGACGGCAATCGAGTGGGTTCGTGATGTCTATGTTGCCGCCGCGGACCTGCTGGTGGAACGAGGTGCCTCAACCTTGGTCGGTGATGAGGGAGGTTTTGGGGCGCCCTCAGGCTCCAGCGAGGAGACAATTGTCCTGGCCACTGAGGCCATCGAGCGTGCCGGCCGGGTGCCGGGCCGAGAGGTGGCGCTTACCCTCGATTTGGCCGCAACCCAATTGGCCCGGAGCGATGGCTCCTACGAGCTCGATGGCAGAACATTGGCTGCCGGAGAGCTCATCGAGACCGTGGCCCGATGGCTCGAGCGCTATCCCATCGTGTCAGTGGAAGACCCCCTGGCTGAGGACGCGTGGGATGACTGGACCCAGATGGCCAAAGGGATCAATCCGAAGGTGCAGCTGGTGGGGGACGATCTCCTGTGTACGCATCTCGATCGTCTCGAACGGGCGGCCCAACTCGGATGTGCCAATGCCGTCCTCGTCAAGGCCAACCAGATCGGCACGTTGTCCGAGGCCCTGGCCGTGGTCGACCGAGCGAAAGCCCTGGGTATGCGAGCGGTGGTCTCGGCCCGTTCAGGTGAAACCGAAGACGATTGGTTGGCTGATCTGGCCGTGGCGAGTGGTGCAGGTCAGATCAAGGTGGGATCGGTCGCCCGATCGGAGCGCCTGGCTAAGTACAACCGGTTGCTGCGGATCGCCCGAGATCCCCAAGCGCCGCCGTGGTCGGGGGCCAACGGGTTCGACCTGGTCTGAAAGATCGGGAGAGAAATCAATCTCGTCGATATACGGGGTCCGTACGATCCCGTGACCCCTGGGCGAAAGCAGAGATGTGCTGGCTCGTCTCTCCTCGATCCGCCATCATCTGCCAATCCACCACAGCGAGTCGATGCGCGATTTTCCAGACTCCATCTCGTCGGCTAAACCGGTCGACGTAGCGGGCTCCGGCGAACTCGATGCGATTGTCCGTCAGGCAATGGGTGACGGAGACATATGACTCGACATAGGCGAGATCACCCTGAAGGTCGATCAGGACGTTGGCGATCCGATGCTGGCTCGCTTCATATTCGTCGCGCATGCGCTCGATGGTGCGACTGACGAAGGCGGTCGCGTCGCCGGAAAACGATCCGTGATCGTCGAAGGCATCAGGGTGGTACACCGAGGCCAGCAGTTCCTCGTCGGCGCGGTCAATAGCTCGGCAGTAGCGGTGGAGGACGTCAGTTATGGCCTGACGATCCGACAGGTCGCTGATCTCTGCCCTACGGTTCTCAATCATTCCGTTGTGCCACCCCCGGTCCGGGCGGATTTCCGACCCGATCGGAGCATCGTAGGTGTGTACAGGAGTGCTGAGCCGAATTCAGGTCCTGGGGGCCGGTGGCCGTTCCCAACTACGGCTGGTGCTCTCAGTGGTCGGTTCAGCCCGAGTAATCCGGATGCCCGACTGCTCGTGGCGGTCTGGCGTACTGGCGGGTAGACGCCGAAATTTATCGGCGTTTTCAAGAGTTCGTGACAAAAGGTCCCTGGATACGGCAGGAACCCACTGGCGCCAAACGGCGTAACCGTCACGACATAGGCAATTCTTATGGTGTTAACAGAGCGGTCTTACCATCGCCTGTATGCAGCCCGCACGGTTCCGTCGAGTACACCGGACCCTGCCGGGCGAGCGCGAGCATGCCAGTCGCCGCCTTCGGGACATGCTGCGGTCCAACATCTATTGGGGTCTCTATGCGGGCCATCTGCCATCGGAGACGGCCTTGATGGATGTCTACGACGTCTCCCGGGCCACAGTGCGCGAGGCGCTGGCCATGCTCCGAGACGAAGGGGCCATCGAGCGCCAGCAAGGAACCGGCACTTTTGCGGTCTCCGTTCCGCCACCCATGCAACTGCGGGAAGCCCACGGCGTATTCCATCCCGAACACGACAGCTTCCTCGATCGCCACCGGATGCAGGAGATCGATCGCTCGTGGGTGCCGACCCCAGACATCGTGGCCGCCCGCCTCGGAGCACCTCAGAGCGTCCCGTGCCTGAGGATTGAATACCTCGCCCTGTTCAAGTCCGAGGTGTTCGCCATCGCGACGAACTACTTGGTGAACCCCGAAGCGAAGGCCGTAGACAAGCACGGACTGGCGACCAATTGGTATGACCTGCTGACCCGGTCGGGTCTGAGTGTTGGTGAATCGGAGTTCATCATCGGCTGTACCAACGCGGACCAGCGCACCGCCACCATGCTGGGGACCCAAACCGGGAGTGCCATCTTCACCATCGAGCAGGTCATCCGCGATGACAAGGGCCGTGCCTACAACTTCGCCTACGTCGGGAGTCGAGGTGATCGAGCCAACTTCGTGTCTCGAGCCCGAACCGACGGCACCGGCGACTCCGTGATCTAACAAAGGTCAGCCAGTCATTCCGCCTGGCCATCCCACCAGTCCTGTTCCCCATTCACACCTGCACCGAGGTAGGAGGTTTCACCATGTTCAACGTCCGCGCCATCGGATATCTGCGTCCGCCCACTGCCATTCAGGTCAAGGACTATGCGACCAGGCACCACCTGGACCTGAGCGACGAAGAGGCCGCCGCCATGGTGGAAGCGGTCAGTGCGTCGCTCGAGGTGTTCACCCGCGTTGAGGAACTTGACGAGCCAAGTGTGCCCCTCAAGTACCGCCTCCGTGATCCGGGTCGCACACCGGCGGCCGGTGAGGACCCGTACAACGCATTCATCAGGTTTTGCAACGTGCAGGGAGCCGACTCGGGGCCTCTGCACGGCAAGACCGTCGGGGTGAAGGACTGCATCGCGGTGGCGGGTGTGCCGATGACCAACGGTGGCCGGCGCACTCCGGTGGTCGTCCCAACCGAGGATGCTGTGGTGGTTGAGCGTCTGCTCGATGCGGGCGCCGTGATCACAGGGAAGACCAACCTCGAGGATCTCGCCCTGGGATTGGGCGAGGGTTCCGCCTTCGGCGCATCCCGCAATCCGATCGATCCACGTTTCGCCACGGGGGGATCGTCGTCGGGTTCTGGCGCGGCGGTGGCGGCGGGACACGTTGATATCGCACTAGGAGCGGATGAGGGCGGTTCGGTGCGGATTCCGGCGGCCTGGTGTGGCCTGGTGGGCATGAAGGCCACCCACGGCCTCGTCCCGTCCTACGGGCTGACCTACATGGACCACACCATCGATCACATCGGTCCGATCACCAAGACCGTCGCTGACAACGCGTTGGTGCTCGAGGTGATTGCCGGCGCCGACTGGCGTGACCCCCAGTGGGTACGGTCACAGCCCGAGGCAGGCCAGTACACGGCGACGTCTGGCGCGGGAATCGAAGGACTCAAGGTGGGCGTTGTCACCGAGGCGCTGGAGGCGGCCGGTTGCACGTCCGACGTCATGGATGCATTCGCTGCGGCCCAGAAACGCTTGATTGGACTGGGTGCTGAGGTGGTGGACGTCTCGATCCCGCTGTGGACCGACGCCGGCGCCATCGGACTGGGTGTGCTGGGTCTGGGCCTCTATGGCATGGCGCTCTCCTACGGGATCGGGTTCAGTCACATGGGTCGGGTCGATCCATTGGTGACCGCGGCCTGGGCTGCGCAGACTCAACTCCAGGCCGCCGACCTGCCGGAGATGCTCAAGACGACGTTGATTACCACCGATCATGTCCTCGAGTGTTACCAGGGCGTCCCGATCGCCAAAGCACAGAACCTGCGTATCGAACTCAAGCGTCAGGCCGTGACCGCCCTGTCCGACGTCGACCTCTTGATCACGCCGACCATCCCGAAGGTTCCTTACGAGTTGCTGGAACGGCGCGCTGAGCCAGGTGAGATGGCGGAGCGGATGCAGCTCGCTATGGGGGCGACCACCAACACGATGCCCTTGGACCTTACGGGGAACCCAGCGCTTACCTTGCCCTGTGGCTCCGGCGAGCATGGGCTGCCCGTCGGATTGCAGATCATCGGGCGCCACTTCGGCGAAGAGGCCATTTACCGGGCTGCCTTCGCCTTCGAGGCCGCGTCGGCCTGAGCCCGGCTGGGACTGAATAGCTGACTGATCCGGAACGCCGATCGGTTTGCCGCCGGCGCTGGATCGCGCCAGTTGGCGCAAGCGCCAACCACGGTTCTGTATGGCGGGGCGCGGCCAGAGTCGCCAGGCCGGCGTCGTGCCACTGGGTCCATCGTTGAGCGAAGGTCGATGTGCCACTGCGCGAGGCGGCACGCCGGGGTCCGATGTTCGGCGTATCGATGCAAATTTTCGGCGTAATTCTTCTTGGATGGACCAAAAACCCAGGTCACTGCCAGCTTTGTCATCGTTGCCTTTGGCGTAATCGCGTAGTAACGGTCCGGCCATTTCGGCTTAACAAACCGGCGTCAACGTCTCCCATGGCAGTTTCCACCTACCGCCACACGGTTGAGACCTCCGCTCAAGCCGCCCGACTGCTGGCCGGAGTCGTGCACTGATGCTGCGCTTTCTGAGGCGACGGTTGCTGATCTCGATCCCGACCATCATCGGGGTCACCATCGTGGTTTTCATCACGATCAAGATCATTCCGGGCAGCCCAGTGGCAGAACTGGCCGGTTTGAACTCCACGGCTGCTCAGCGGGCCGCTCTGACGCAGCGCCTCGGCCTCAACTCTCCTCTGCCGGTTCAGTACTTCGACTGGATCTGGAGCACCGTGCGCGGCAACTTCGGCACGTCGATCACCCAGCAGACGGCGGTTCGGCCGCTGGTGTTCAGTGCCCTCAGCAACACCCTGATTCTGGCCGGAGCCGGAGCGGTCGTGGCGTTCGTGGGTGGGGGATTCCTTGGGCTCTGGGGCGGCCTGCGGCACCGCAAGACCGATGGAAAGGTTGCCACTGGGATTTCAGCCCTCTTTGTGGCGGCCCCTCAGTACACGGTGGCTCTTGTCCTCCTGGTCGTGTTCACGGTGAACAACACCCTTTTCCCCTCAGGGGGCATGTACAACGCGACAGGTGGAGGCGGGCTCCCGACGCTGCTCGATCACCTGGTTTTGCCGGCTATCGCGGTGGGCCTCGCTCCAATGGGCGTCATCGCCCGCATCTTCCGCTCCTCGCTGATCGACGTCATGAACCAGGAGTTCGTGACATCCCTCCGTGCTCGCGGCTTGAGTCGACGCACGGTGTTACGCCACGCTGTCCATAACACCTTGCCATCTCTCTTCACGGTGGCCGGTCTTCAGATCGGGTTTCTCCTCGGCGGCGCACTGTTCGTGGAGATCCTCTTCACCTGGCCCGGCTTGGGCCAGCTGGTGTACCAGTCGGTTACCGCACGGGACTACCCGACCATCGAAGCCTGCTCACTCGTCCTGGCCATCGCGTTCGTCTTGCTCAATGTGGTGATCGATACCGGCCATGCGCTCGTTGACCCTCGGGTGCGCCGATGACTGCCATCGAATTCCCGACCGGGAACCTTGCTCCCCCGTTGCGTGAGCTGCACGCTGATTCGATCGCAAATCGGACCCGGCGTCGGTTGCCCCTCACCGTGATCATCCCAGGATCGTTCCTCGTGCTACTTGCCCTGGCGGCGATCTTCGCGCCACTGGTGTCGCCGGAGTCGCCCATTGCGGGGACAGTGGCGTCTCGTCTTTTGTCCATCGGATCTCACGGTCATCTCCTGGGGACTGACGGGGAGGGGCGCGACATCCTCAGCCGCCTGATCTGGGGTGCTAGGCCGTCGTTGCTCGAGGGCATGGTTCCAGTCGTCATCGCCGGTGTCGTTGGCACCGTCTTGGGATTGACCGCCGGCTTGGGCGGACGGCGTGTCCACACCGCCATCATGCGCTCGCTCGACGTCCTCTATTCCTTTCCGGCCGTCCTCTTGGCCATTGCGCTGGCTGCGGCTCTGGGGGCCGGAGTGGGCAACGACATTTTGGCTCTGTCGATCGTGCTGATTCCACCCATCGCCCGGGTGGCCGAGACCGAGGTGGCTCGTCTCCGCAACGCCGACTTCATGGAAGCAGCCAGGGCCAGTGGGGCGTCGTGGCCGGCCATCGCCTGGAGGTAGGTGCTCCCCAACATCACCCCGGTACTGCTCGTCTACTGCACAGCGTTGGTGGGCCTGGCCATTGTGTTCGCCGGGGGCCTGTCTTTCCTGGGACTGGGCATCGCGCCGCCCCACCCCGAGTGGGGGGCCATGCTCAACGACCTCGACCAGGACCTGTACACAGCGCCAGTACTGACGCTGATTCCGGCCCTGATGATCTTGATCACTGCGCTCGCCTTCAACGTCCTCGGTGACGGTCTGCGGGACTACCTCGACATCCGATCGGAGGCCACGGCATGACGGTGCTCACGGAGGGCCAAGTCCAGGCGACTCTGGACACGACGGTTTCTGGTGCCCAAGCGTCTGTCCATGGAGTGGGTGTGGACCCGGCCACCGTCGATGGAGCGCTCCGGGTCAAGGACCTCACGGTGACGTTCCGTCGGGGCAGCCAATCCATTGAGGCGGTGCGCGGGATCAGCCTCACCATCGACCCCGGGAAGACACTGGTCCTGCTTGGGGAGTCCGGCAGCGGCAAGTCAGTGAGCGCCCGGTCGATCATGCGCCTCTACGGGAGTTCGGTCGACATCTCGGGGCACATGTCGCTCGGCAGGCTCGACCTCCTCTCGTTGCCAGAGAAGGTGATGCAGGACGTGCGGGGTCGGGCCATCGCGCTGGTGCCGCAGGATGCTTCGGGCACGCTCGACCCGCTGCGCCGGATCGGTTCTCAGATCACCGAAGTCTTGCGACGTCATGGAATCGTCAAGAGCCGCCGGGAGGCTCGCGAGCGGGCCAAAGAACTCCTGGCGCAGGTCGGTATCTCCGATCCCTCTCGTGCCGTGCGTTCCTATCCGCACGAACTGTCCGGCGGTATGCGCCAGCGAGCTCTGATCGCCATCGCCATCGCCTGTTCTCCCCGGATCCTCATTGCCGACGAGCCCACCACCGCACTCGACGTGACCATTCAGGCGCAGGTACTAGATCTCTTTGCCAGCCTCCAGGAGCAGCTCGGTATGGGGATCTTGCTGGTCACCCATGACGTCGGCGTGGCCCGACAAATCGCCGACCGCGTTGCCGTGATGTACGCCGGCCGGCTGGTCGAAGAAGGCCCTGGGAGGCAAGTGCTCGAGCATCCGGGACATCCCTATTCGGCCGGGCTCCTGGGAGCGGTTCCTACTCGGGATACGCCGCGAGGCGGGCTCCATGCCATTCCCGGGCAGCCGCCAGCAGCTGGAGAGCAGGTGGCTGGCTGCGCGTTTGCCCCTCGTTGTGATTTTGCCGTGGAGAGTTGCCTCGAACGGGTCCCGGACCTTGTCTCGATTGGCCTCGACCACCTTGCTGCATGTCCGGTTGTCAATGGGAAGGTCCCGGCCACTATTGCTTCAAGTGAGCAGGGCGAGCAGTGACGTCACCCCTGCTCCTGGCCGAGCACCTCTCCAAGCGATTCGACAATGGCGTCTTGGCCGTCGATGACGTGACCATCACGGTGCATCCGGGCGAGACCGTGGGTGTGGTCGGTGAGTCTGGTTGCGGGAAATCCACGACGGCCAAGCTGATCCTGGGTCTCCTGAAGGTGGATGCGGGTTACGTCGCCTTCGATGGGATGAACCTGGCGACGGTCACATCGGCCACCCTGCAACAAGCCAGAGCCAAGTTGCAGTTCGTGCCCCAGAACCCACAGACCTCCCTGAACCCGCGGATGACGGTCGCCGAAGCCATTGCCTTCAACCTCCGGGTGCACCGTTGGGCCAAGGACGATATTGGGCCGCGTGTGGCCACCCTGCTCGACATGGTCGGAGTTCCGGCTGCATATGCGCAGCGCTATCCCCACGAACTCTCCGGTGGTCAGTTGCAGCGTGTCGCCATCGCTCGGGCCCTTTCGACCGATCCCAAACTGATCGTGTGCGATGAGGCAGTCTCGGCCTTGGACAAGAGCGTGCAGGCGCAGGTCCTCAACCTGTTGGTGGACCTGCAACGCGAGCTCGGGATGGCGTATCTGTTCATTTCCCACGATCTTGCCGTGGTCGAGCATCTCTCCGACCGGGTTGTGGTCATGTACCTGGGCCGGGTGGTCGAGGAGTCCGACGCCGCTGAGCTGTGGCGACACGCCGCGCACCCTTACACGGCCGCGCTTTTATCGTCGGTTCCCGGACCGGGGCGACGACGAGTGATTCTCTCCGGTGACCTGCCCAGCCCGGCCAATCCGCCCAGCGGTTGTGGTTTCCGCACCCGTTGCCCGGTCGCCATCGGTGCCTGCGCCGAGGTGAAGCCCGATCTCGTCAGCATCGGGATCGATGGCCGCCATCGTGCGGCCTGTATTCGGGCCGAGGAAGGTGTGGCGGAAACGCTCACGCTGGAAGAAGTCGGTGCGGCATGAGACGTGTCCTGAGGATCAATCCGTGTTGTCCCATGTCCGATCGGGGGGTCGGATCCGAGCAATTACTCGTGTCCTTGCGAGTACCAACTAAAAGGAGAATCAATTGCACCCCCACTTCCGTCTGTTGACCCGGTTGGCCGACAGGCACCATGGTCGAGCGCGCTGGTCCCGGTTGGCGACCCTGGTCGGCGCGGTAGCCATCGTGACGTCCACCTTTACGGTCGCCGCGAGTTCGGTTGCCTCGGCCAGTACCGGACATGGGGGCACGCTCATTGTCGGGATGACCGCTGGTGCCATTCCCGAGTTGGACACCGAGTTGGCCGGTCTGCAGGGCTATGAGGGGTACCGCTTCGTCGGTAACTCTCTCTATGACGGTCTGACCCGATTCAACCTGTTGCAGTCGAGTCAGGTGCCAGCCGTTGTGCCAGACCTGGCCACCTCGTGGACGGCCAATTCCACCGCCACCGTCTGGACATTCACCCTGCGACCCAATGTGACCTTCCAGGACGGTACGTCGTTCAATGCCGCCGCCGTGATCTTCAATCTGCAACGTGACTACGACTCGACATTCAAGTACTACGACACTGCGGTGGCCGCCGAGGCGGCCACCCTGACGTCGGGTATTTCGTCCTACACGGCGCCGACGCCGATGACCGTGCAGATCACCTTGAAGGCGCCTGACTCGCACCTCCCATCGGACCTGACCACCCTCTACTTCGCCAGCCCCACGGCGGTGCAGAAAGAGGGCAACACCGAATTCAATTCGAAGCCAGTGGGTACCGGGCCCTTCGAGTTCTTTTCCGAGACGACCGGGCAGGAACTAGTTCTGAAGCCCTTCAAGCACTATTGGGCGGGCGCGCCGAAGCTCGACGAACTGGTACTCAAGCCCATCCCGGACCCATCGGCCCGCATCGCTGCGTTGCGATCAGGTGAGGTGAACTGGATCGAGTACCCCACCCCGGACGCCATTTCCTCGCTGAAGGGCCGCGGCTTCCAGATCTTCGAGAACACCTACGACCACATTTGGCCGTGGATCTTCGACACAGCGGAGAAACCCTGGAACAACGTGCTGGTCCGCCAGGCGGCCAACTACGCCATCAACCGAGAGGCCATGGCCACCGATCTGCTGCACAACACGGCAGTGCCGGCATATCAGCTGATCCCGCCGGCCAATGCGGCTTACTCGAAGTCCAACTTCACCTACAGCTACGACCCGGCCAAGGCCAAGCAGCTGCTGAAGGAAGCTGGATATCCCAATGGGTTCACCGCCACAGTGTCCTACCCGACCAGTGGCTCGGGCAACATGATCCCGACCCCCATGAACGAGGAATTGCAGAGCGATCTAGCCAAGGTCGGCATCAAAATCAACCTCGTCCCGATGGAATGGTCGACCATGCTGACGCAATTCGAGACGGGCAGCATGCCCGGCGGAGCCAGTGCAACCAACATTTCGCTGACCTTCCAGCAAGAGGCCATCTGGGAAGCGCTCTTCTCCTCTCAGTCTCCGCTGAACGTTGCCCATTTCTCGAACGCCACGGTGGACAGCCTGCTGACCCAAGCGCAATCGGTGACCAATGTGACCGCTCGCAACAAGTTGTACACGCAGATCGGCAACATCATTACGAAGAATGCCCCGTGGCTCTTCGTGGTCAATGACGAGAACCCACGGGCCTTGGCGCCCACGGTGCACGGTTTCATCGAGCCCAAGTCCTGGTTCGTCAACCTGACCACGGTCTGGGTCAGCTGATGTTGTCCCTTCGAATGAACGATTTGTACGAAAGGAGGATGCACCATGGTTGAGATTCCACTCTCGATCACCGAGGCTGCGGCTCAGCTGCGAGACGGCTCGCTGACCAGTGTCGAGCTCACGACGGCTGTCCTGGCCCGGGCTGATGCGTACGACTGCGAGGTCGGGTCGTATCTAATCCGGTTCGACGAGCAGGCGTTGGCGACCGCGGCAGTGGCAGACAGCGACTTGGCCAAGGGGGTCGACCGAGGGCCTCTGCAGGGCATCCCGCTCGGGGTCAAGGACATCATCGCAGCGGCCGATGGACCCACCACGGCCAACAGCTTGGTGCTCGACCCCGCCTGGGGCGCCGGCAAGGACGCCCCCGTGGTGACCCGCTTGAAGTCGGCCGGCGCTGTCATCACGGGCAAGCTGACGACGTCCGAGTTTGCCATCGGGTCGCCGGATCCGACCAAGCCATTCCCGCTGCCCCGGAATCCGTGGAATACCAAGACCTGGCCCGGTGGCTCGAGTTCGGGGACCGGCAGTGGAGTGGCCGCTGGCTTCATTCTGGGAGGACTCGGCACGGATACCGGCGGCAGCATCCGTATCCCCGCCGCCTTCTGCGGAGTTACTGGCTTGATGCCGACCTTCGGCCGAGTGCCCAAGTCGGGCTGTGCGCCCCTCGGTTACAGCCTCGATCACATCGGTCCACTGGCCCGCACCGCAGCCGACTGTGCCGCCATGCTCCAGGTGTTGGCTGGCTACCACGCCAGCGATCCCGACTGCGTCGATGTTCCGGTTCCTGACTTCTCGGCCGGCGTCGGGAAGGGCACGTTGGCCGGCATGCGGATCGGCGTCGAGCGGGCACATCATTGTCCTGAAGGCGCCGACCCAGCGGTCGGCACGCATTTCGAGGCGGCGGTGTCCGGCCTGGAAGGACTCGGTGCGACCGTGGTCGAGGTGGAGTTGCCGTACTTCGACGAGATGCAGGCCGCCACCATGGTGACTCTGTGCGCAGAAGCGCTGGCGTATCACACTCCGGACATGCGGAGCCGCTGGACCGATTACTTCTCGACCACTCGACTGAGGGTGATCCAGGGCGCACTGACTTCCGCGGGCGACTTCGTGCAGGCCCAAAGGGTACGGCGGGTCGCCGTCAAGGCCCTGACCGAACTGTTCGAGATGGTCGATGTCGTCGTGACGCCGACCGCCTCACGGGGTGCCACGCCTTACGACGAGGTCACTGGGGGTCTGGTCGAGGCGGGGGGCGGTCTCTTCCAGTTCGTACACACCTCCTATTGGGATGCGGTGGGGACCCCGGCCATGGTGATGCCCATGGGGTTCACCTCCGAAGGGTTGCCGCTCTCCTTACAGATGGGCGGTCGACCATTCGAGGAGGCCACCCTCATTGCCGCGGGCGACGCCTTCCAATCGGTCACCGACTGGCACCGACAGGTACCGGGACTGGTGACGGCGGCCGCGGCCGCCTGAACATCGTCAGATCAACCACCGAAAGAATGGAGCATGCACCATGTCTGAAATTCCTCTTTCCATCACCGAAGCCGCAGCGCAACTTCGGGATGGCTCGCTGACCAGCGTCGAGCTCACCACGGCTGTCCTGGCTCGGGCTGATGCCTACGACGGTGAAGTCGGGTCATATCTGGTCCGCTTCGACGAGCAGGCCTTGTCGACTGCCGCTCAAGCCGACAGCGACCTAGCCAAGGGCATCGACCGGGGGCCTCTGCAGGGGATCCCGCTCGGGGTCAAGGACATCATCGCAGCGGCCGATGGACCCACCACGGCGAACAGCCTGGTGCTTGACCCCGCTTGGGGTGCCGGCAAGGACGCCCCCGTGGTGGCCCGGTTGAAGTCGGCCGGTGCGGTCATCACCGGGAAGCTGACGACGATGGAGTTCGCCATCGGCTCGCCCGACCCGACCAAGCCCTTCCCGTTGCCTCGCAATCCGTGGGACCTCAAGACATGGCCGGGTGGATCGAGTTCGGGCACCGGCGGTGGGGTGGCTGCCGGCTTCATTCTGGGTGGCCTCGGCACCGACACCGGCGGCAGCATTCGCATCCCCGCTGCCTTCTGCGGAGTCAGCGGCCTGATGCCGACCTTCGGCCGAGTGCCCAAGTCGGGCTGCACACCGCTCGGTTACAGCCTCGATCACATCGGTCCCTTGGCCCGGAGCGCGGCCGACTGCGCCGCCATGCTGCAGGTGTTGGCCGGCTACCACGCCAGCGATCCCGACTGCGTGAACCAGCCGGTCCCTGACTTCTCGGCCGGTGTAGGGAAGGGCATGTTGGTCGGGATGCGCGTCGGCGTCGAGCGCGCCAACCATTCGCCGGCCAGCGCCGACCCGGCGGCTGGAGCGTGTTTCGAGGCCGCTGTGGCCGCGCTCGAGGGACTGGGCGCCACAGTGGTCGAGGTCGAGTTGCCCTATTACGAGGCGATGCAGGCGGCCACCATGGTGACGATGTGCGGCGAGGCGCTGGCGTACCACATGCCGGACATGCGGAGCCGCTGGTCCGACTACTTCGCGGCCACCCGGCTCATGGTGATCCAAGGTGCCTTGGCGTCCTCGGCCGACTTCGTGCAGGCACAACGGGTTCGCCGGGTTGCCGTCAAAGCGCTGATGGAGCTGTTTGAGACGGTCGACGTCGTGGTATCGCCAACCGCGTCACGCGGCGCCATGGAATACGACGAGATCTCCGGCGGACTCCTCGAAGTGGGTGAACTCTTCGAATTGGTGCACACCCCCTATTGGGACGCGGTGGGGAACCCAGTCTTGGTGGTGCCCATGGGATTCACGGCCGGAGGGCTGCCTCTTTCACTGCAGATGGGAGGCCGGCCGTTCGACGAGGCCACGTTGATCGCCGCCGGCGACGCCTTCCAATCGGTCACGGACTGGCACCGCCAGGTGCCGGCACTGGTAGCCGACGCCGTCGCCGTCTGAACATTGTCAGATAAACCACATCAAATGAACGGAGAGCAAGCATGACTATCGCACCTGCACCCCCGGATGAAGCAGCCCTCGTCAAGATGCTCCTGGCCATGGCCGGCGTTCCTGCTACCGAGGAGGAGATCGAACTGGTGATTTCCCAGTACGCCAGGCTCAAGGGGATGATCGACGTCCTCTACGCCGTCGAGGAAGCGCGCTACGAGTCGCCGGCACTGCACTTCACCGCCACGCCCACCTACGCCGAGTGGGGTTGAGGTGAGTCCTTCCAGTGATGCGGCACTTTTGGTCATCGACATGCAGAACGGTTTCGTCCATCCCGAGGGATCGATCCCCCGGAGGGGCGAACCGATGCGGGACGTTGCAAACGTCGTGGCCCAGACGGCCTTGTTGATCGGAGCGGCCCGTGAGGTCGACTTGTCTGTCGTCTACACCGCGCATGTATTCGATCCCGACCTCTTCGACGTGCCGGCCCGGATTCTGCGTCGAGGCCTGCTGAACCCCGACGACCAGCCCCTGGTGCGTGGGACCTGGGATGCAGCCATCACCGATGAGCTGAAGCCACTCGAGGGTGATCGTGTCGTCGAGAAGAACCGCTACGACGCCTTCCTCTACACCGATCTCGAGCAGGTCCTTCGAGCCCTTGGCGTGAACCGGCTATTGGTATGCGGCGTGGCCACCAACATCTGCGTGGAATCGACGGTCCGTTCGGCCGAGCAACGGGACTTCACGGTCTTCGTGGCATCGGACTGCACCTCAGGGCCGAGCGAATACCACGACGCGGCCCTGGCAGCCATGGCCTACGTGGCCGCCGATGTGATGCCCTGGCGAGAGGGAATCGAAGCTCTGGTGGCCTGACCGGGGGCCATCCGCCTTGGCTTCGACCGCCCGTGGCGGCGCTTTGATGCGTAGTGTCAGGCGCCATGAGCGTCGCAGAGGTCAATGGTCAGCACATCTCGTATCAAGACAGCGGCGGGGATGGTCCACCCATCCTTTTCAGCCACGGCCTGCTCATGGACGGCTCCATGTTCGATGCCCAGGTGGCGGGCTTGTCGGGCCAGTTCCGCTGCATCACCTGGGACGAGCGAGCACACGGAGCGACCGAAGCGGCCGAGTCGTTCAGCTACTGGGACTCGACCGACGATGCGCTGGCACTCCTTGACCATCTGGGTATCGAGCGGGCCGTGTTCGCCGGAATGTCGCAGGGCGGCTTCGTGGCGATGCGGGCCGCCTTGGTCGCGCCGGAGCGGGTGCGGGGTCTGGTCCTGATCGACACCCAGGCCGGCTTGGAGGATCCTGACACCCTGCCGCTCTACCAGGCCATGCACGACGAGTGGATGGCCAACGGTCCGGCCAACGTCCAGGAGGCCGTGGCCTCGATCATCTTCGGGGCGGGCATCGACCTGGCACCCTGGTACGACAAGTGGGCCGCCCAGGACCGGACCCAGTTCAGCCTGGCCTTTGCCGCCTTGGTCGAGCGCGATGAGCTGGTCGATCGCCTGAGTGAGATCGCCATCCCCGCGCTCATCGTCCACGGATCGGTCGATGCCGCCATTCCCCTCTGGCGAGCGGAACAGCTGCAAGACGGCATCGCCGGCCCGACCGAGCTGGTGGTGGTCGAGGGGGCTGGGCATGCCTCCAACATGGCCAACCCAGACCTGGTCAACCAGGCCATCGCCTCGTTCGTCAGCGACTTGCCCACCTAGGATCCCCCTCATGAAGACCCTGCGCACGCCAGACGATCGCTTCGAGAACCTGCCCGGCTACAACTTCGAGCCCCGGTACGCCGAGATTGCCGATGGCGAAGGCGGGACCCTCCGGGTGCACTACCTCCGCGAAGGTGACCCCTCGGCGCCGATCGTCCTCTTGATGCACGGCGAACCGTCGTGGGCTTACCTGTACCGCAAGATGATCCCGGTGCTGACCGGTGCCGGCCTGCAGATCGTCGCCCCTGACCTGGTCGGTTTCGGCCGCTCCGACAAGCCCACCGAGCGCAGTGACTACACCTTCGCCCGCCATGTCGAATGGATGCGCGAACTCCTCGTCGACCGGCTCGATCTCTCCGAGCTCACGCTGGTCTGCCAGGACTGGGGTGGCCTGATCGGTCTGCGGCTGGTCGGTGAGCACCCCGAGCGCTTCGCCCGGGTCGTGGCGGCCAATACCTCCCTGCCCACCGGCGACAGCTCGCCGGGTGAGGCCTTCTTCAACTGGCAGCGCTTCTCGCAGTCGGTCGAGGTGTTCCCGACCGGCTTCATCGTCAACAGCGGCTGCCAGACCGATCTGGCGCCCGAGATCGTGGCGGCCTACGACGCGCCGTTCCCCGACGAGGACTACAAGGCAGGGGCCCGGATGTTCCCCATGCTGGTGCCTTCGAGTCCCGACGACCCGGCTCACGACGCCAACCTGGCCGCCTGGGAAGGGCTGGCCGCCTTCGAGCGTCCCTTCCTGACCGCGTTCAGCGACCAGGATCCAATCACGGCCGGCGCCTACCGTCAGCTCCAGGAACGGATTCCGGGGGCGAAGGGCCAGCCGCACACCACCATCGTCGGCGGGGGCCACTTCCTCCAGGAGGACTGCGGGGAGGATCTGGCCAAGGTGGTGGCTGACTTCGTCCGGTCATGAACCAGCACGAGGTCGTCATCGTCGGTGCGGGCTTCTCGGGCATCGGGATGGCGGCGCGGCTGCGCCAGATGGGCATTGACGACTACGTGGTGCTCGACCGCGGCCACGATCTCGGGGGCACCTGGCGGGACAACTCCTACCCGGGTGCCGCCTGCGATGTCCCGTCGAACCTGTACTCCTTCTCGTTCGCCCTCAACCCGGACTGGAGCCATGCCTTCCCACCGCAGGGTGAGATCTGGGATTACATGCGCGGCTGCGCCGACCGGTTCGAGGTGGCCGACAAGCTCCGCTTCGATCACGCGGTCGACGAAGCGCGCTGGGACGAGACGGGCGGCCAGTGGCTGGTGCGAGCCGGGGGAGAGGAGTACCAGGCGCCGTATTTGATCTGGGCCACCGGATCGCTCAGCGAGCCGGCCACCCCGGACTTCCCGGGTCTGGACCAGTTCCGGGGCAAGATCTTCCACTCGGCCCGTTGGGATCATGCCTACGACCTGCGGGGTAAGCGAGTGGCCGTGGTCGGGACCGGAGCCTCGGCCATCCAGTTCGTGCCGCAGATCCAACCGGTGGTGGAGCACCTGTATCTCCATCAGCGCACCCCGCCGTGGATCTCGCCCCGGGGCGACCGCAAGGTGTCACGGTTGCGCAAAGCCCTCTACCGCCGCCTTCCGGCCACCCAGCGGCTGGCCCGCCTACGCATTTACGCCATGTTCGAGCTCCTGCTCGGGATCTTCATCGGCGAACGGGATGGCCTGAAGGCGGTTGTCCGCAAGCGCTGCCTCGACCACCTCCAGCGGCAGGTCAGTGACCCGACGCTGCGAGAGAAGCTCACTCCCCACTACGCCGTTGGCTGCAAGCGCCTTCTGCTCTCAGACGACTACTACCCGTCCTTGACGCAGCCCAATGTCGAAGTGATCGACTCACCGGTCGCTTCCTTCACCGCTCATGAAGTGGTGGGGCATGACGGCATCGCCCGCTCGGTCGATGTCGTGATCATGGGCACCGGATTCGAAGCGGCCGAACCTCCCTACGCCGAGCACATCGTGGGGCGTCACGGCGTGCGGCTCTCGGAGGAATGGAAGACCAACGGGGTGGAGGCCTACGTCGGATCGACGGTGGCCGGGTTCCCCAACCTCTTCTTGATGATCGGGCCGAACGCCACGTTGGCCCACAACTCGATGATCTACATGATCGAGTCACACATCAACTACATCGCCAGTGCCCTGGAGTTCTGCCGCCGGCCCGGCGTGGGTGCAGTCGAGGTCAAGACCGGGGTGCAGCGACGGTTCAACGACCGCCTGCAGGCCCGCCTCGAGCACTCGGTCTGGGTCGAGGGCGGCTGTGGCAGCTGGTACCTGGACCACCGCGGTCGCAATACGACGTTGTGGCCCGATCACACCTGGAAGTTCCGCCGGGCCACCCGGCGCTTTCACCCCGGGGAGTACATCGTCACCGCGTAGACCTTGGTGGCCAACGCCGTGAGGACCACGGCGAAGACGGCCAGCGCTCCGACTTCGGGCAAGACCGAGGTGAAGCCGTCGCCGCCGTAGATGAGTTTGATGAAGGCGTCCATGGCCCAGGCCTGCGGCACCACGTGGCCCACCTCTCGCACGGTGCTGCTGACGACGTCGAGCGGGTAGATGCAGCCGCCCAACATGCCGCCGGCGATCCCGAAGACCACCGAGATGGCGATGGCCTGTTCCTCGGTGCGCGACCAGGCGCCGATGAGCACGGAGAGCCCCGAGTAGGCCAGTGCCAGCAGAGCCAGGATCAACCCGACGGCAAAGGGGTTGCCCCAGTGCACCCCGAAGATGAGCCGGCCGACCAGGAGCAATCCAATGGACTGCCCGGCTGCCGCCACCAGGCGGGAGACGATCTGGGCCGCCACCAGGGTCCGGTTCGAGATCGGTGCGGCGGCCAGCCGCTTGGTCATACCCAGACGGCGTGACTCGACCAGACCCGAGGACAGCACCATGACCGTGATGCCCAAGAAGAGCACCAGGTCGGCCGGGGCCACGTAGGCGAAGGGGCTGAGGGGGGCCGGGATCTTGGTGTGGGCCAGGCGGGTGTCAGTGAGCTGGATGTGGTTGCCCTCGGCCCCGATGAGATCGAGCAGGGCCACCACGTCGGTGCGGGCCTGGACGGCGTCGGTGTTGGCCGTCTCGGTGACGAAGTCGTAGTGCTGGGTCGAACCGTCCGAAGGCAGGGTGATGAGACCACCCACGATGCGACCGCGCAGGATGTCATCGGTCATGTCGGACCGGTTGGCCTCCATGCGGGCTCGCAGGTCGCTGGTGTGGTCGATCAGGCTGACCAAACGAGGGCTGGGGTGGATGAGGCCGATCGGCTCCCGTGGATTCCCGGCCAGCAACCCGGTGAGGAGAATGAAGATGACCGGCAAGAGCGTGGCGGTCACGAGCCACCGCACGTCGCCGACGGCCCGCTTGGTGTCGGCGCGCAGCAGCGGGATCATGGTTGGACCATCCGGCGGACGCGGGGGTAGGCAATGGCGCTCAGCACCGCCGTGATGAGGCAGAGCACCAAGAAGGGTCCGAGGACGTCGCGGGCAGGGTCGTGCAGGAGTGTCAGCCGTCCGAATCCGACGACGGCCCAGCCGTTGGGCGTGGCCAGGCTCAACGTCTGCAGGAAGGTGGGCAGGGATCCGGGCGGGATCAGGTTGCCGCCCAGCAGGGCCAGGAAGAGGCCGACGATCAGCGCCACCCCGAAGGCCTCCTTCTCGTTGCGGGCGAGCGAGGTCAAGAAGACGCCGAACCCGCACATGGCGGCGGTGGCCCCGAACGACATCAACAGGACGCCGCCTGGACTGCCCCACTGGGCGCCGAAGGCGACGGTGGTGACTCCCCAGACCACGAAGATGCTGACCAGTCCGGTAATGAAGATGGCCAGGAGCTTGCCCAGCACGATGCGCACCGGTGCGATCGGGGCGGCGGCCAAACGGACCAGGGTGCCGGCCGATCGTTCGAGCATGAGCGAGCGCAGGCCGAGACCGCTGCCGATGAAGAGGAAGATGATGGCAATCGACGGAGCGAAGTAGTTCAAGACGGCGTGCGCGCTGTTGCCGAGACTCTGCGACCGCACGGCCAGGGCGGTGAGCTCATCGGCCGATCCCGGGTTCACACGCCCGGCATAGATGCGGCTGGCCAGTCCAGCAGCCAGGGCCTCGGCCCACTCCTGCCCGCTGAGCGAGTCCGGCCGCTCCACCACGTCATAGCCGGGGGAGCGGGACGCCCCCGGGGCAGCGATCGGGATGAGCAGAGAGGACAGGTGCGTAGATGACGCACTCAGGATGACGCCGGCGTCCAGCTTGCCGTCGCTCACCTTGCGCTTGAGAGTGTGAGGGTTGCTCACAATGCGCACGGTCACGTTGGCGGGCAGGTCAACTGCGGTCTCGGCCGCTCGCAGGAGCGCAGTGTTGGCCCCGCTCACCCCGAGGGTCGTGGTGCCAAGGTCGGCTTTGCCCCCGAAGGCAAAGCCCAAAATGGCGGAGAGGGCCAGAGGCGCCACGATGCACGTGATCACCATCGAGCGGTCGCGCAGGCGGCGTCGCAGTTCGAGGAGGGCGATGACCCGTATCAGTCTCGGAGCTCCTTGCCGGTGAGGTGCAGGAAGACCGTTTCGAGATCGGGGGACACCACTTCGACGCCGGAGAGCTCGACGCCGTGGGCGCCTGCCACCTTGACCACCTCGGGCAACACCTTGGGCCCGTGGTCGGTGGCCAGTTCGAGACCGCCCTCGATGGGGTGAACCCCGTGGACCGAGACCAGAACCTCGCAGGCGGCGGCCAGGGCCGGTGCGGGCTCGGAGAAGGTGAGGCGGACGCGATCCTGCCCGCCGTGCCGAGCGATCAGGCCGGCTGGCGTGCCTTCGGCGATGAGGCGGCCGTCGTCGATGATGCCGATGCGCTGGCACAGCTTGGACGCTTCCTCCATGTAGTGCGTGGTGTAGAGAACGGCGATGCCGAGCTGGCCGACGGTCTCGAGGATGGCATTGCGGCTCTGGGGGTCGACGCCGACCGTGGGCTCATCGAGGATGAGGAGATTGGGCTGGTGCAGGAGGCCGGCCGCGATGTTGGCCCGCCGCTTCATCCCGCCCGAGTACGTGCCCACCTTGTCCTTGGCCCGGTCGGCCAGACCGACCAGGGCCAGTGTGTCCTCGATCCGCCGGCCCAGGACAGGAGGTTTGATGCCGTAGATGCGTCCGAAGAACTCGAGGTTCTCCTGTGCCGTCAGGTCGGGATACAGGGCGATGTCCTGGGGTACATAGCCCACCTGGGCTTTCGCATCCATGGAGCCACCGGGATAGCCGTTGACCGTGACCTCCCCGGCATCGGGCGCCAGGAGGCCGCAGACCATCGAGATGGTCGTCGTCTTGCCGGCCCCGTTGGGTCCGAGGAGGCCGTAGCACTCGCCTTCGGCGACGGTGAAGGAGACGTCGTCTACGGCAGCGCGGGATCCGAACACTTTGCGCAGTCCCCGGCAGCTGAGCACGGACCGTCACGCTACTTTGCGAGGGCATGATTTCTCTGGAGCCCATCGGGACGGTGGTCGGTGGCCGCACTGAGGCCACCGACGACGACTGGGGGGAGGTGGAAGCCGTCATCCGCCTCGATGGTCGGCGCTTCGAGGTGGACGCCGTGGCTGGCCTGTCGGAGTTCTCGCACCTCGTCGTGGTCTTCCAGTTCCACTTGGTCTCCGAGGCCGATGTGGTGATGGGTGCTCGGCATCCTCGGGGCAACACCGCCTGGTCCAAGGTCGGCATGTTCGCTCAGCGGGCCAAGATGAGGCCGAACCGCCTGGGTGTCTCCAACTGCGCGTTGTTGCGGGTCGATGGGTCGGATCTGTTGGTGCGAGGGCTTGATGCGGTCGACGGGACGCCGGTATTGGACGTGAAACCGTTCATGAGCGAGTTCGAGCGGGCACCCGAGTCAGTGCACCAGCCGGTATGGGCGACCGACTTGATGCAGGGGTACTATTGAGAGCTGGCCGACTCGGGCGGTTCGGGCGGTGTTGAAAGGAGCGTGAGGTCTACCGGACCCGCCGGACCCGGTAGCGAGAAATTCTCTCCGGCTCTGAACTTTCCAGGCTCCCAGTTCTTCCCGTTCCAGTACCGGTGCTGACCTGGAGTGTTCGAACTCTCGTACCAGCCGGCTGGCGGCGCATTGCGGCGGCGGCGGCGCCGACGCCAGGTCAGGAAGAAAGCCATCACGACCACGACGAGTGCAATTCCGGCGGCCGAGATCGCTATGAGCGCGGTCTTGCTCTTGGCCTTGCTTTTGGTCGATATGACCACGGTCTCCTTCGTCCCGAGCTCGTCGTATTGGCGGAGGGCCATGTTCTCGATCTGGCTGCCGGTGAAGGTTGCGCTCGATGTCTGGATGAGGGCAATGACGTTGGCGCGCCAGGTCGTGATGGTTTCGGGGATGGTTCCCGTTCCCTTGACTGGGCCGCACACGGCGAAGTGCGAGTTCGGGATGGTCGCAACAGGCCTCTCCAGGAATGGGGTCAAGCCGGTCGACGCGGTACAGAAACTGACGGCCGAGGCGTTGGCGCCGAGCGCGAGTTCATTGTCGAGAGCCGACTTGGACACGCCCTGCTGCTGGAGTGCGATGAGACTGACGAGGACACCCCTCTTGGAGCCGCGGCTGGCCTGCCACCCTTCGGCCGCCACCGAAACGGACGCACCGTTGAGGTCCTTGGCAATCGCATTCTCCACTTGTTGTAGCTCGGCGACATAGCCATTGACGTAGCTGGCAGGCTCTCGGACCCCGTGGGGAAATGGGTCTGAGATTATGCGTGTGGCCAGCGAGGGATTCCCGGCAGCACCCACAGATTCAGGTGCGAGGATCATGGACAGCCCGAGGAGTACTGACAGCGCCACCCATGAGCGCAAGGCGATCGACTCGACACGCGGCACTGGCAGGCAGCGTAGGTCCGGGACCCGGGTCGAGCACATTTTTTCCGCGCGGTCGCGCCGACCAGACGTACTCCCGAGTGGCCACGGGCTGGTGCGAGTCTTGACTAGTACGAATTACGTAATACTATGAAGTCGTGCGTCTCGGCCGTACTCAAGATCCCACGATCCTGGTGAGAAATCGTCAAGACCTGTGGATGAGAAATTCGTCGGATTACGCGGCGACCTCGTTCTCATTGGCTTCTGATCGTTCGGCCATCACCCCCTTTTCGAAGACGACGCCGGCCCGAACCAGGGCGACGAGATGCGGGGCGTT
>DASXFC010000072.1:0-41514 GCA_036489775.1 Acidimicrobiales bacterium
ATAGGCGACCGACTCTTCGAGCGAGAGGTCATTGGCCTCGGCGTAGTCGGCCAGGACGAGCGCTCTGGCCTCTCCAATGGGGGGGAGGTTGGTCAGGTGGCCGGTCAGGAGCCCGTTGTGGACGCCCATGGTGGCGCAGACGATGTCGTCGAACAGCGGGCGCACCGGCTCGATGATGAAGTCGAGCGCCCCGGTGATGAGCAGCGTGCGATGGCCCAGGGCGCGGTGGGCCCGGACCCGGGCGAAGCCCTCGGGGAACGAGCGGGTGAGCAGCTGGGTGTGGAACAGCTCCCACGAATCGGCCCGCAGCTGGGCGATCGGCGCGTCTTCGAAGCGCCGGTAGAACGAGCGCAGGAAGTCGCCCCGGTCCCGGCGGTCGAGGGCCAGCAGCGAGGGGGCCTGGCGCAGCAGGTCGGCCACGAACTTGGTCCGGCGACCGAGGGGGAGGTGACGGCTGGCCAGCCAGGCGTAGGTGTCGACCACGTTGGACGCCATGAGCGTGTGCTCGAGGTCGAAGACAGCCAGGTGGCGATCGGCCGAGAGGATGGCGCGCCGGGCCCGCTCGGGCCGCTTCTCCACCACGGAGCGCCCGGCCGTGGTGCGCACCCGGGCGTGCTGGACCACCGACGGCAGGTGCACGTGGTGCACGTAGTGATCCCAGTCGATGACGCCGGGATCGAAACAGAAGGTGGCCCGGTCGTCGTCGTCGCAGGTCTCCCACAATTCGATCAGGCGGTCGACCCGGTAGCGGGCATCGGTCTCGGTGTAGGCGCCGTAGAGCTCGACATAACCCAGAGCGCGTTTGGCCAGGGCGTGCTTGTCCTCGATCTTGGCGGCCAACTCGGCTTGCTTGCCCCGGATCGGCAAGGCGGTGAGCAGCTTCTCGGCGAAGGTCATGGCCTGGTCGGCCCGCCTGAGTTGGCGCTGCACCCGGCCCCGGCCGGGAAAGGACCATTCGGGCACGTTGATGGGTTGACCCCGGTCGTCATAGAGCGGGTTGCGGGTGAAGAAGTCCTGGGTCAGGTCGACCAAGTGTCCGTAGCGGAACGGATTCCGTACGCCCGAGGCCACGTGGTACACCGACGGGGGGCCCTCGGCCGGACCGTGGGCCGCCACGGCCAGGATGGCGGCCACCACCAGGTCGACCGGGATGACGTCGATGATGCCCTCGGGCACGCCGGGGAATTCGCTCAGCAGACCACGGGCGTAGGAGACGATGATCGGCTCGGCCATGCGGAAGCCGCGGATCCAGCCGGGACGGGGTTCAGCGACGGCCGACTCGATGATGGAGGGGCGTACGAAGGTGATGGGGACGGTGCCGGCCCACTGCTCGACCAGGGCCCGCTCACCCAGGGCCTTGGTGAAGGGGTAGGCGTCGGGCCAGCCCAACGAGTGGGCCCGGGCCGTGCCGGCGTCGACCAGCTGCGTACTGACCCATTCCTCGCGGATCTTCTCGGAGCGAGCGGCGATGAGGTGCTCGCCGGCCCCACCGATCTCGGATCGGGCCTGCTTGGTGAAGCCGGCCAACTTGTCGGTGCCCCGCGACTCGGCCTGCAGGTCGTCTCGCAACCGACGGGCGGCAGTGACCTCGTCGCGCCAGGGCACGTCGAGGGTGAAGCGGTTCTCGGAGAGCAACTCCTCCTTGGCCTCGCCCTGATGGGTCGACGCCACGTAGGCCGTCGACACCGAGATCAGGTGGGCGGCCGAGCCGCACTCGGCGATGGTCGCACCGACCCGGGACGGCCCGAGCAGGTTGATCTCGATGGCCTGGGTCAGCGGCGCGTCGAAGGAGACGGTGGCGGCCGAGTGAACCACGATGTCGGCGGCGGCCAGGGCAGCCCGCCCTTCGGCATCGAGGCCGAGACCGTCCTGCCCGACGTCGCCGGCCACCGCGGTGACCCGGCGGGCCACCTCGTCGGCAAATCCGTCGCCCAGTTCGGTGCGGAGGCGGTCGAAGCAGTCGTTCTTGATGACCTCACGGGCCAGGCGGGCGGCGGGGTCGGCCCGGCGCCCCGGGCGCACCAGCACGGTGATGTGGGCTTCGGGGATAGACCGGAGAATGCGCTCGACCAAGGCGGTGCCCAGGAATCCGGTGGCCCCGGTAATGAAGAAGCGCTTCGCGGTCAGGTCCCGGCCGATGGCCATTCGGAAATGTCTAGCACCCAAGGGGAAGTTTGTCTACCATGTGGTAGGTGCCAGCCGGCCAGCGTGCTCCGACCAGCGATCGCATCCTCGATGCCGCCCTGGCCTCCTTCGCCAGCCGTGGTTACGAGGCCACCTCGCTCGACGCCATGGCCAAGAGCCTCGACCTGCGCAAGCAGTCAATTCTCTATTGGTTCCCCTCCAAAGACGTCCTGCTCGAGGCGGTCATCGCCCGCAGCGCCCAGGATCTCTCGGCCGCCCTGGAGGGCGCATTGGAAGAGGCCGGGGACGGCTGGGCCCGGGTGGAGGCCGTGGTCCGCTCGGTCTTTCGGCTGGCCGCCCGCCAACCCGAGCTGCTGGGCCTGCTCCGGGAGGTAAGCCGGCTTGGTCCTCCTGCCGCCACCCAGATGACGTTGGCCCTCCAGCCACTGGTGCAACGGGCCTCCGTCTTCTTAGAAGCCGAGATGGACGCCGGGTCCATGCGCCGGCACGACCCGGGGCTGCTCCTCTTGGCCATCTACTCGACCGTGATCGGCATGGTGACCGAAGTGGAGGTGTTGCGCGCCCTGGGGGAGGAGCCGACCGCTCGCTCGCTGGTGCGCCGGCGAGCTGACGTGCTGAACCTGCTGCGCTCGGCGCTGGTGGTCGACCCTTAATCCGTCGGTTTGGGGGGCAGCCTCTTCCGGGGGGCCGCCTTGGGGGTGTAGCGCTTGGAGGCGGCAGGCGCCTTCTTCCCGGACGGCGTGGTCCGGGCGGCCGTGGCGGCCACCGCCTTGCGGGACTGGCGGGGCGGCCGGTTGCGCGCTTCTTGTGCCGCCTGGCGTGCGTTGGCTGTTCCGTACTTCTGGATCCGGTAAGCCCTGAGCATCAACCAGCCACCCATGAGGATGAGGGCCAGGCCGAAGGGCGCGAAGACCAGCGTGAAGGCGAACCCGGAGAGGAAGAAGGTGAAGGCGACCAGGGTTCGTTTCCGGCGCTGCCAGGCGATCACCCCGATGATGCAGATGGCCACCACTACGGCGCCCAGCAGGACGTAGGAACCCGAGAGCGGGACCAGCGTCTTCTTGTGATGGACGGTCACGGTCTTATTGGGGTGGCCGACGGCCAGGTAGATGGTGACCAAGAGAGCGATGATCGTGTCGACGATCAGACCGATGAGGGCCCACTTCCGCTCGGTCTCGTCGAGGCCGCTCATGGCGGCTCTCCGCTCGGAGGCCGGGAGGACGTCGGCCGCCGGTCCGGCCACTTTGGCCAGGGTCGACCTCAGGCCTTCCCGACGGGGGGCGGCTGGCGCCGACTTGGCGGCGGGTGCCGGCTCAGCGGCGGGAGTGGGACCGGACGAGACGGGCAGGTTGCCGCGTAGCAATGGCGTCCGGTCCGAATCGCTGCGGAAGAACCCTGCCATGGCCGAACCACGGTAGTGCGCAGGCAACCAGGGGCCCAAAACCGGCCCGCTAGGGTGAGAATTGTGCGGTGGAGTAGATTGATCGGCCCACCAACGGTGGCAGACGGGCGCTTAGCTCAGTTGGTTAGAGCGCAGCCTTCACACGGCTGAGGTCGGAGGTTCGAGTCCTCTAGCGCCCACCCAGGTATCGACGTCTTAGAGGGTGGACGGGATTTGACCAAGATTCTGGTTCTCTCCAGCATGTATCCCCCCCACCATTACGGTGGCTATGAGCTCTCCTGCCGAGACGTGGTGGACCATTGGCGGAAGCGCGGCCATGAGGTCACCGTCCTGACCAGCACCATGCGTGCCCAGAACGCAGTGGATGACCCGGCGGAACTGGACGCGCGAATACTGCGGAAGTTGACCATCTTCTTTGAAGACGGGGCGCTCGTCCGGCCACCGCTCTGGCGACAGGTGGGCATTGAGCGAACCAACCAGCAGATACTCGCTGACACGCTCGAGGCGGTGCAACCCGATGTGGTGTCTATCTGGGCCATGGGTGCCATGTCGACCGGCCTGCTCACTCCGCTCGTACGAAGCGGGATCCCCCTCGTCTTCTCGGTGTGTGATGACTGGCCGACCTACGCCTACAAGATCGACCCGTGGATGAACAAGTGGTACCGGAGGCCAAGGCTCGGACGGATGGTCGAACGGTTAATGGGTGTCCCGTCGACCCTCCCCGATCTCGGACGGGCCGGTACGTTCTGTTTCATCAGCGAGAACAATCGTCTTCGGTGCGAGCAGTACTCGCCCTGGTCATTTGCCGACGCCACCGTGGTGTACAACGGCATCGATCTCGGTGCGTTCCCGATCCTCGACCATGAGCCGGATCGATCCTGGCGCTGGAAGTTGGTCACCGCGGGGCGTCTCGACCCCCGCAAGGGCCTCGAGACCGCAATCCGGGCTCTGGCACTCCTGCCCTCCGAAGCAGAACTTGAAGTTCTGCCGAGCGTCGACGATCCCTATCGAGCACATCTGGAAGAAGTGGCAGCCGAGGTTGGGGTCAGCGAGCGGGTGCAGTATCGGAATGTCACTCGAACGGAACTCAGAGACCGGTATGAAGATGCAGACGTCTGTCTCTTTCCGACCGAATGGGATGAACCGTTTGGCCTGGTGCCGATCGAGGCAATGGCCCGAGGGACGCCTGTGGTCGCCACTGGAAGTGGTGGATCGGGAGAGTTCCTCATTGACGGGATGAACTGCGTTCGTTGTAGCCCGGGAGATCCGCAGTCGTTGGCGGACGCCGTGTCCCGGCTGGAGGCCGACCCGTCGCTTCGGCGGCGCATCGCCAAGGGAGGATTGGCCACCGCATCGGAACTCAATGTGGATCGCCTGGCTGAGGTGCTGGAGCTGTGGCACATTGCGGCGGCCGACCACTTCGTGAACCATCGGCCGCCACATCGAAAGCTGCAGGTGCACTGAAAAACTTCGTGAGGCGGAGGGTTCACTGCTCGGCGGGCCGACACGCTCAGGCCGAGCCATTTGCAGCTGGGAAAGTGGTGGTGGTTGGGTCCCGGACGCCAATTCCCGGACCCCAACCACCCACCCTCCAACGCTGCGCAAGCGTTCTGCGCTGACGAGCGTGGGAGTCATCCCTATCCCTGCCCAGGAAACAGCTCCGACCAGACTGCAGTCGATCCTGGGCCGTAGATCGGGAAGGAATCGGCGAATCATTCCTACGCCACCAAGAGTGGGCGAGGACGAACGCTGAAAGCAGTTGCGCACAGGATGGCTGTAAGCAGAGCGGCACCGATGGCGATGAGTGCAATGGCCCAACCGGCCATACCACCGGTGACGACGTAGTGGACAACCGGCGCCGCTGTCCCCGAGGAGGGAGTAGCAGCTGATCCACCTCCAGCGGTTTGGGTCCCCGTGGCGAACGCTGTAGGGGCGAACAGCACCATGCTCAGCAGGCCACTGGCGAGGGCCGCAGTGGCCTTGATGCCACGGCTGAGGTACCTGTTCATGGAGTTCCTTTGGGTTGGTGGAACCTCGTGGCTCCAGTGACTCCATCGTGCGCTCATGATCACGACATGTCGTTGCCGGTCGACATGCCCACAACGCGCGCTCCGATACAGTTCGCCGGGTGCACCAGAGAGCGGACCAGGAAGGAGAAGTCGGGCGTTGGCGCCTATTCGCCAGCCTGCCTTCCGAGGTAAGCCGCACATTCCTGGCGGTCGCCGTGCGACGGCGCTTCGCCAAGGGTGAGGTGATCTTCCACGAGGGGGATCCCGGCGACGCCGTGCACCTGGTCGATAAGGGGAAAGTCGCCGTTCGGATAGCGACCCCTCTCGGAGAGGTCACCACTCTCTCAGTGCGTGGCCCGGGAGATTTCGTCGGGGAACTGGGCTTCATCCATCCCGACGAGTTGCGCAGCGCCAGCCTGGTCTGCCTTTCCCCGGTTGAGACCCTGGTGCTTCGCCGAGGTGAGATGGACCGACTCGTGACCGAGCATCCGCAGGTGCTCTGGGCCATCATCGAGCGGTTGGCCGAGCGTGTTCGGGTCCTTAGCGCCCTGGTTCTGGAGAGCCGGTACGACGCAGCTGATGTGCGAGTGCGCCGTCGGCTGCTGGAGTTTTCCTATGAGGACCGGGAAAACGCCGTTATTGCAGTCACTCAGGAAGAACTGGCCTGGCTGGCTGGTTCCACGAGGGGGACGGTGAATCGAGTTCTGGCCGAGGAGGCCAAGCGGGGCACACTGACCACCGCCCGGGGGCGCATCACAGTCTTAAATAGGGACGATCTGGCGCGCCGAGCGAAATAGTCATTCCCGACGCACACCGGTCGTGATCGCTAGAGCTGGGACGAGCCCGATCGCTCCTTGAGCATCCGCTGGCGATCCTGGGCACCGAGACGAGCGGGATCCGTTGTGTCCACGAAGTCAACCAGCGCAGCGACGAACCGTTCGGGCGCCTCGACCTGAGGAAAGTGACCAACGCCTTCAATGATGACCAGTCGGCTCCCGGGAATAGCTTCGTGTGCCGAATGTGCGTGGCTTACAGGGATGATGTCGTCCCGGTCCCCCCAGATGATCAAGGTCGGCATCTGCGAAGCCAGGTAGAGACGATCCATGGCGCTCACGCTTTGACCACCGGGATCGATGACGGACCTGATGGTGCGGGCGAACGCCTGGCGGTTCTCCGACTCGGCCAATGACGCGTAGGCGCTCCACATCTCGGCGATCCGACCGAGCCGGATGCCGCGTTCGTTGATCGACCGAAACAGGCTGTCTCCCCAGTCGCGGACAAAGCCCGGGAAGATCAAGGGCATCAGGTACTCACTTCCCGGCAGGGTCATGAATCGAAGCATCCAGTTCACTTCTCGTCCGAGACCTCCGCTGTCAACGAGCACTAGTCGATCGCAAAGCTCAGGATGCTGGTAGGCAAGCTGCATGGCCACCCCGCCGCCAAACGACTGGCCGACTACCGATGCCCGATCGATGTCGAGAACCTCGAGAAGATCTCGGATCCCACTCGCGAACGCACCGAGCGAGTAGTCCCCGAGGGGCTTTTCGGACAGACCATGACCCATGAGGTCCGGTGCGATCACGGTGAAGCGCTCCGTCAGTAGGGGTATCACGTCCCGCCAGGTCCGAGAACTACCGGCGATCCCGTGGATCAGGAGGAGTGGGGGCCCAGTTCCCTCCATTCGGTACGCCATCTCGTGACCGTGGATCGAGAGGTGCTGAGCTTCCATGGGTACATCATCCACCAACGGCGCAGGTGGATTGGAACGACCCAACGGACCTCAGTGAGCAGGCGGTACGCGCCAGGTATGGCTGCGAAGGCAGCGACGCGCACCGCGTCGTCAGCGACCCAGTCCCTGCCGATCCGTCTTCTTGTCCCGCTTGGCTTCCCTCTTCTCCTTGAGGGACTTTCCGACCTTCTTGCTAGACGGCTTTTGCGGGGACTTGTCCGGCATCAGTTTCTCCTTGTATTTGAGGATATGCGGCGTCGGTGTTGAGATGATGAAGGGCGTTTGAGCAGCACCGTGGCCACGCCAATAGTGCCATCACAACATGGCGTTGAAGCTGTAATGGGCTATGTAGTCCCAGCCCAATCGACTCTCCCTAGATGAGGAGTATTCAATGTACCGCGGAAGTTCGTCAGGACGTCAGATGAATCAAAAGACTCGAGTTTCCCGACTGAGCTCTGTACTGCTTGACACCGTCGCTCGGGACCTAGTAACCGGTCATGACAAGGCCGACAGGCCCACGATTTCGGTCGGTCAACCTCCAACGCGGCGATGATGAACCACTCCCGACAGCGTCCGCACTGCCTCCGCCCCGGCTGGTCGCCCGCGTCGTCGTTGCTATCCACGTGGCCAAGATTGTGGGCGGTGTCCTCGGCGACATCTGGATCGTCACGGGGTGGCACTGGGAATTCCGATCGTTCCACCGTCAGGGGCGACACTGGAGCTGAGCCACAGCGAATAAACCGGCACCGGGCATTGGCGATGTATTCGAGTAAGTGATCGAAATGGACAGGAGCTCGCCTTGGGCTTCCTCGTCGCCCGTTTCGGCATCAAGGTGTGGCTGTATGGCGGCGAGACGCCAAGGCCGCTGGCCATCCACGTGGAATGCACGGCAGATGGCGTCGGCATCCGAGAAGACAAGGGCGCGGTGGACGTCCTGCCCGACCAGCTTGATTAGTTCTTCCATCGGAGCGCCGGCCGCCTCAAAGGTCGACGCGGACCAGGCCGATCGCCACACCGTTGATGCTCCGCCACCCCGTCCCGTTCGGATAACCGGTCCGGCGGCCTCAAAGGAGATCGTCGTGTCGGGCAAATGGGTGAACCGCGGACCGGCTACGCAATTGGCTAAACGTCCCACCAGGGCTTCAGCCTTCGAGTCGTTCATAGCAAGCCGGTGAGGGAGGGTGGACGGGACCTCTGCTTGGCGAACGGAGGTCATCTGGAGTTGAACAGCTCCATTGCCCTGTTCGTCGCCTTCGCTGAGTGGGGCAACGTGTGGAAGATGCGTGGGGAACAGACGCTGACCATCAAAGCGCAGCCATTCCCCGATTTCATGGACCGCATTGAGGATCAGGTTCTCCAGTGTGTAGCGACCGATGGCGCTGAGGAGCTGGTCGGCGTCGGCGACGTCTCCGCCGAGAGCGGCGACGTCAGCACAAGGAGCACCGCTCTGCCAGTTCCACTCTTGGTCTTCGTTGGCGATGGCCGGCCACAGATCTGAATCAGGTCCTTGCATGGTGACCTCGAGCCAAAGCGGAGGACCCCAGAATTTCAGCCCGATATGCGGCTGTCGGTGTTCGATACGGCCAAGAATCGGCACCCATCGGTCCCGGTAGCAGTCTTGGGATGAAACCGGTTCGCTCACTTCTCTCCGTGGTGGGTGTGACGGATGACCTTGCGAAACTGGAGGATCCTCACGGAACCGAGGGCCAGTACGGATAGGCCGTCAAGCGCGGCCGCCCCTAGAAGGGCAAGAAACAGCGGAAAGGCGCCTGAGGTGGTGACGAAACTCACTGTGGCCTTTCCGAGGTTCTGGAACACGAACATTAAGAGGACGGCGAAGAGGATCAGTCCTGGCAACACCTTGATCCAGGTTCTGCTAGCCCCGCGTAGAACATGTCCGATGGAGGCGCCGCTTCGACAAGCAAAACGGCTTCGACGTCGACCGCTCCGTCGTTTGCTGCTGCATCGGTCGGTCGGGTCGCGGACACGGGATAGGTTCCCACTGGAACTCCCGACCTTCTCCCGAATCCGGGAGCGCATTGCTCAAGTTGAGCCATTACAGGCTATCAGCGGTCGAGTGATCTCGTACCTCTCGAAGTGATCACTCTGAGCGTGAAGAAGGCCGATCCAATCCGCGCCAGCCGGGAAGGCAGCATCGCTTGCGCTCCCTATGGTACTCAGGGACGGTTGTCATCCCTAGAAGAGCGCTGCTCTTGCTCGACGTCGTGGATCGTCTCATCGGATTCTTCTTCGAGCATGATGAATGACTCTCCTGCGCTGGGATTCGCTCGCAGGAGCTCATCGAGCTTCCGTTGGGTCGCCGTCTGCGCCCGCCCCTGTGTGTGCTGGATGGTCACCACCATCATCAGGGTCACGATCGACGTGCAGACCTCGAACGCCGTCGTCCAGCCAGTAGGAAAGCCAAGTGCGGCTCCGATGGCCACGGCCGCCACGAGGAATCCCGCCAACAACATGGCCACCCACGGAAGCGAGGAATAGTGATCGACCCAGTGCAACAAGCGGCTGGCTCGATTGAGGCGCTCGGTCTTCGACGCCAATCGGCTGCGCGCCATCTCCCGCTGGCTCATCCTCCCGCCGCCGGTTGGACCGGCCGCGTCGCGGTCACATCCGATGGATTCGAAGGTATCGCTGCAGGTCCGGCAGGGAGACGACACCGAGCGCGACGAGCCCGATGAGAGCCAACGCACTCAAACTCGTGGCAAGTACCCCTATGGCTCGCATGCAACGCCTATACCCGTTTCCGGCCAGGCGTAACGTCCAATGACGCTCAGTCGCTCCCAGTGAGCCAGGCGCACCATTCGTCCATGCCCGCCCCCGTGCGCATGCTTGTCTGGATGACCGAGGCCGTGGGATTGACGGCGGCCACGTTCGAGAGGAACTCGTCGAGCTCGAATTCCAGGTACGGGAGCAGGTCCACCTTGTTCACCACAATGACGTCGGCGGCCCGGAACATCACGGGGTACTTGAAGGGCTTTTCCTCGCCCTCGGTCACCGAGTAGACCATGGCGCGCGAGCGCTCGCCCACCCGGAATTCGGCTGGGCAGACCAGGTTCCCGACATTCTCGATGAGAACGAGCTCCAACTGCTCAAGGGGGAGCCGGCCGAGTCCGGCCCGGACCATGACCGCGTCCAGGTGGCATTCGCCTCCGAAGCCGGCACTGGTGTTGACCAACGAGATGGCGGTCGCCCCGGCACCCTCTAGCGCGTCGACATCGAGACTGGTCTCGATGTCGCCCTCGACAATGCCGATACGCATGGTGCTGCCCAGCATCTGGAGGGTGCGCTTGAGCAGGCTCGTCTTCCCGGCCCCCGGTGACGACATGAGATTGATAGCCCGGACACCAGCGTGCGCCAGCATCTGGGCGTTCTGTTCGGCGACTCGGTCGTTCTCCGACAGCACGTCCTCGAGGATGGCGACCCGCGTGGATCCCGTCTCGACGTAGTTCGAGTGGTCGCCGACATCACGATGCTCACTGTGCCCATGTTCGTGGGCGTGGGAGTCGAGATGGTCGTGCACATGTCCGGTTCCGTCAGCGTGCACATGGAAGCGGCCCATCGTCAGGCGTCCGCCAGATCCATAGAAACCACCTGGAACTCCTCACCACTGACCAAAGTCACATCGAAACTCTCGCAGCTGGCACACGACAGTATCGGGAACGAAAGCGTCGTTGTCTGGCCGCACGCGTCGCAGTGCACCACGGCTGGCACCGACTCGATGTGCAGAGCCGATCCCTTGGCATTTGTGAACTCCGTCACAAGTTCCCAGCTGAACAACAGAGCATCAGGAACCACCTGGCGCAAATGCCCGATGCGCACCGTGACACCGACCACGGCTCGTCCGTCCGCATGGGCCTCGGCCTTCTGGGCGATGGCCTCGCAGATGGCAAGTTCATGCACGTCACCACTATGAACCCGCCGGACGCCATGCGCCACGGTTTCCTAAGCGAAGGGCCACAAATCGGCGTACGCTGCCCCCGGATCGCACGAAGGTGTCGAGTTCCGAGAACTGGTGTGGAATGGACTTTGCGGAGGTTGAACAAAGTGCAGGTCTGCATGACGCCGCCATGCGCTCCCTTTTCGAGGCGATCGTTGAGTTGTCAGACGACGCCATCGTCACTTGTGACAAGACGGCCCGCATCACGTCGTGGGGCGCGCCCGCTGCTCGACTATTCGGGCATAACGCACATGATGCGATAGGGAGGCAACTCGATACTCTGGTTGCAGGGCATCTTCGTCAAGCAATCGTTGACCTAATGGAATTCGTGATTGCAGGGGAGCGCATTCGGCACTTCGAGACCGAAGTCATGCGACCAGACGGCATGGCAATGCCTATGGCGCTCTCGTTGAGCCGGATTATGGACTCGGAGGGTGCGTTCATCGGATTCGTCGTCATTGCCCGTGACATGACCGAGCAGTACGTGGCGCAGGCCGCACTGGCCGAGGTGGAGGCTCGCGTCGAGGACGGCGAGGCGCTGGCTCATGTTGGAAGCTGGATGTGGGACGTCCGAACCGGTGCGGTGCAGTGGAGCGCAGAGTTCTACCGGATACACGGACTCGATCCGCTTGAGTTCGGAGGGACGCTCGACGCATTCCTGGCCCTGGTTGATCTGGGGGATCGTGCCCCGCTGCACACGACGATGCTCGAGGCCACGGGCTCTGGTAGCCCATTCGAGTTCCGCTTCCGGCTGGCCAACCCAATTGGCGGGGGCGTGGTCGAGGTGCGGGCCCGGCCCGTGAGCGATTCAACGGGAGCAACGATCGGGTTTCGTGGCATCGGGCAGCGCGTGACGGGCGAGGGCACGGATGGGGGCGCAGCCTGAAGGTTTAGGTCCCTTCCTCGACTACCGCCTCGATTTGCAGGCGAACACGCAGGTCGGGATAGATGCGGAGCATTAGCACGGACGGAGACGGAACGGCGAAGTCCCGTATGTCGAAGAACTGTTCGCCGCTGATGGACAGGCGCGAGGCCGAGATGCCATCGATACTCACCGTTCCTTCGGCTCTTCGGGAGACGCCGTGGAAAGCTATGTCGCCGGTGAGGGTGTAGCGGGGCCCGGGCCCGCACGGCGCGCAGGTGGCCAAGTCCACCTTCACGAGAGGAAATCGTCGGGCATCAATGCGTCGCAACAATTCGGCGTCATACAAGCGATTGCCCGATCGCAGGGTCCGCACATCGAACTGCAGACTGCCTCGAGGAGGTGTATCCGTATCCAGGACGCCATTGACCAGGGAGATCTCGACCGTGCCCCGTACGCCCAATGTGCCGAAGCTCATCGGTCCGACGGTCGAGCGCACGTCGATCAGGACGGCTGAACGGTCCGGGTCGAGTCGAAACATCCGTACGACGGGTTCCGCTGTCGCTACCGGCTCAGGCTCACTGTCGATCTGGAGATCTGGGCCTGCGTTGACCGGACGAGCTTGATGCCGGCCCGAGCCAATCGGGGTGATCCGTGACCAGCTGATGGGCAGCGCACCGGACCAGCCCCCCTCAGCTTCGGCCAGCATCGCATCGGGCGTTCCGGTGGCCTGGTACCTGCGCACGACCTGTCCCAAGCGATCGTGCTCTTCCATGACGACCCCCATCCATGCTCGAAGCACGCGCTCGCCACTCGGGGTGATCGAATAGACGCGGCGAGCCTGGCCGGCCGTCGCGCCCTCGGTGGTGGACAGGATCAGCCCGTCCTGTTCAAGCTGGGCCAATGCACGATATATAGCTGGCCGGTCCACTTGCCCGAACTGCAGCGACGCCAGCCTGGGCGCCAGGCCATAGCCGTACCCCGGTTGCTCTGAGAGCAGCAGCAGAATGGCAGGGAGGATGAACCGTCGAGGGGGCGCCAGCTCGAAACGCGATGCTCCTTCCGCCATGGCGGTTGGTGTGTTCCCAGACGTGACCGTTTGCGCATCCTTGCCCTCGAACCTGAGGGTGTCAACCGCGTTTGCTCCGTGTTCGCGGTACAGGTGCAGAACACACTCATTTACCTTCGCGGGCGCGAGGCGTATCACTACAGGCAGTCGCGTCAGCCCGGCGCGGCCCGTATATGGGGGGTGGATCCTTGACGGTAACCGAAGCACCACCGGATGAAGCCGTTGTCCATGTCCTATGGATCAATGCCGGCCTGAGTTGCGATGGAGACTCGGTCGCCCTGACCGCGGCCACGCAGCCCACCATCGAAGAGATCGCCCTCGGGGCCCTACCCGGATTGCCAAAAATCGCAGTGCACTGGCCGCTGATCGACTTCGAGTGCGGGCCAACTGGCGGGGCAGACGACTTTCTCTCGTGGTTTTTCAAGGCCGATCGTGGTGAGCTCGATCCCTTCGTCCTGGTCGTCGAGGGGTCTATCCCCAACGAGGCCATCAAGAAAGAGGGGTATTGGTGCGGGTTCGGCAATAACCCGGACACCGATCAACCCATGACTACGAGCGAGTGGCTCGACCGCTTGGCGCCGAAGGCCCTGGTGGTGCTGTGTGCAGGGACCTGTGCCTGTTATGGCGGCATTCATGCCATGGCGGGGAATCCAACTGGCGCCATGGGCGTCCCCGACTACCTCGGATGGGGCTGGAAGTCGAAGGCGGGAATACCGATCGTGTGCGTGCCCGGGTGCCCGACGCATCCCGACAATCTCTCCGAGACCATCCTGTACCTCCTGTATCAGGCAACGGGCCAAGCACCCATGATCCCGCTCGATGATGCTCTCCGTCCCCAGTGGCTCTTCGGGAACACCGTGCACGAGGGGTGCGACCGGGCCGGCTACTACGAGCAGGGCGATTTCGCCAAGGAATACGGGTCACCCAAGTGCATCGTCAAGCTGGGGTGCTGGGGTCCGGTGGTCAAGTGCAACGTGCCCAAGCGAGGGTGGATCAACGGTGTCGGCGGCTGTCCCAACGTCGGAGGCATCTGCATCGGATGCACCATGCCGGGATTCCCGGACAAATTCATGCCATTCATGGACGAGCCCCCGGGCGCACGGGTCTCGACCATGGCTAGCGGGTTGTACGGGAACGCCATCCGCGGCCTCCGCAAAATCACGGCGCACACGCTTGATGATGAGCCCAAGTGGCGCGTCCCAGGCAGCGACCTGACCACCGGCTACAAGAAGGGTTGGAGGTAGGCAGATGGCGATAATCGAGGACAAGGCAACCAAATCTTCAACCGAGAAGAAAAGCAGTTTGGTGGAGATGTCATGGGACCCCATCACGAGGATCGTCGGAAGTCTCGGCATCTATACCAAAATCGACTTCGGCACGGGGAAGGTGGCCGAGTGCCACAGCACCTCGTCCATCTTCCGTGGCTACAGCTTGTTCATGAAGGGCAAGGACCCGCGCGACGCGCACTTCATCACCAGCCGCATCTGCGGCATTTGCGGTGACAACCACGCCACCTGCTCCTGCTACACCCAGAACATGGCCTACGGCGTGGCGCCACCGGCACTGGGAGAGCAGATTGTCAATCTGGGCGAGGCCGCCGAGTACATGTTCGACCACAACATCTTCCAGGAGAACCTGGTCGGTGTGGACTTCTGCGAAAAGATGGTGGCCGAGACGAATCCGGGCGTGCTGGAGCTGGCCAACCGGACCGAGTCCCCGCACGCCACTGATCATGGCTACAAGTTCATCGGCGACATCATGCGTGCTCTGAACCCGTTCTCGGGCGAGTTCTACCGGGAGGCGCTGCAGGTCAGCCGTTACACCCGGGAGATGTTCTGCCTGATGGAAGGTCGACACGTGCACCCGTCGACCCTCTACCCAGGTGGCGTAGGGACCACGGCCACCATCCAGCTGTTCACGGACTACTACACCCGGCTCATGCGCTACGTGGAGTTCATGAAGCGGGTCGTGCCGTTGCACGACGACCTGTTCGATTTCTTCTACCAAGCGCTCCCCGGGTACGAGGAGGTCGGTCGCCGCCGCATCCTCCTCAACTGCTGGGGCGCCTTCCAGGACCCCAAGGTCTGCAATTTTGAGTACAAGGACATGACGAAATGGGGTCGCGCCATGGGCGTGACGCCGGGCGTGGTGGTCGACGGGAAGTTGGTCACCAACGACCTAGTCGAGATCAACCTCGGCATCCGGATCCTGCTCGGGCACTCGTTCTACGACGACTGGGAAGACCAGGAAATGTTCGTCACCAAGGACCCGCTCGGCAATCCCGTCGACCGGCGCCACCCTTGGAACCAGCACACCAACCCCCAACCACAGAAGCGCGACTTCGATGGGAACTACAGCTGGGTCATGTCCCCCCGCTGGTTCGATGGCAAGGACCATCTGGCGCTCGACACCGGTGGTGGCCCCATTGCTCGCTTGTGGTCCACCGCCTTGTCCGCCCTGGTCAATACCGATCACCTGAAGGCCACGGGCAACAGTGTCCAGATCCACTTGCCCAAGACGGCACTCAAAGGCCCGGTCGATCTCGAATGGAAGATCCCCCAGTGGTCCAACGCCATCGAGCGGGACCGGGCCCGCACGTACTTCCAGGCCTACGCCGCCGCCGCCGCACTCGACTTCATCGAGTTGGCGCTGACGGAGGTGCGAGCGGGCCGCACCGAAACTTGGACCCCGTTCGAGGTGCCCGACGAGGGCATCGGCTGCGGCTTCACCGAAGCGGTGCGCGGGGTGCTCTCCCATCACATGGTGATCAAGGGCGGCAAGATCGCCAACTACCACCCGTACCCGCCGACACCGTGGAACGCCAACCCCCGGGATGTCTACGGCACCCCGGGGCCGTACGAGGACGCGGTGCAGAACACGCCGATCTTCGAGGAGAACAGCCGCGAGAATTTCAAGGGCATCGACATCATGCGAGCAGTCCGGAGCTTTGATCCGTGCTTGCCATGTGGGGTGCACATGTATCTCGGCAAGGGCAAGACCCTCAAGCGCCTGCATTCACCGACCCAGGTGGCCAATTCAGAGAACATCGAATTCTAGGCCGGCCGAGATGCCTGAACCCCAGAACCTCCGGGCCACCGGTGATCGGATTGAGCAGGCACTCTCGGAACTCCAGGAGCGTTCAGATGTCGTCACGGTCAATCTGGCCGAGGAGCTGTTGCGTCTGATCTCCGACCTTTACGGCGCCGGCTTGGCCCGGGTGATGGAGCTGGCCGACGTACATGCCCCGGGACTGCTGGTTGAGCTGGTGAAGGACGACCTGGTGAGCAGTCTGTTGCTGGTCCAGGGACTGCATCCCGATTCGGTGGACAGCAGAGTCGAGCAGGCTCTCAAATCAGTGCGGCCGGTCTTGGCTCAGCACGGGGGCGATGTCGAGCTTCTCGGCATCGACGACGAACTGGGCGCAGTGAAGCTGCGGCTCCTGGGCTCCTGCGACGGCTGCCCGTCCTCCGCGCTCACATTGCAGGGAGCAGTCGAGACGGCCATCCTCGAGGCCGCTCCGGAAATCGTGCACATCGTGGTCGAAGAGCCGACCAAAGCTCCGGTCGTGGTGCCGATCTCCCTCGGCTCCAAGCCTGGGCGCAACTACCAGGAGTGCCCGACCGGGGTGGGGCACTAGTGACCGATCCTCTCGCAGTCTTGCAGCGGATCCGAGAGACCAGCCCCCGCACCCTGCCCGTGCCGGGGGAGGCCTGCGAACTCTGCACCGAACCCATTGCCCAAGATCATGGCCACATGGTCGACCTCGAGGCACGCAGCCTCATGTGCGTTTGCCGCGGTTGCTACCTGCTATTCATCTCCGACGGTGCCGGTGGGGCGCACTTCCGCTCGGTTCCGGACCGGTACCTGGCGCTGCGGGACCTTTTGCTGACGCCGGGCCAGTGGGACAGCTTGCAGATCCCGGTCAGCGTGGCCTTCTTCTTTCTCAACTCCTCTATCGGGCGGGTGGCAGCGTTCTATCCGGGCCCGGCCGGGGCAACCGAGTCCGAACTCCCTCTCGAGACTTGGCAACAAGTGACGGAAGGAAACCAGGACCTGGCGACCCTCCAGTCCGAAGTCGAGGCATTGCTGGTGCGGGCCCAGCCGAATCGGGCCGGCGTGGAGTGCTACATCGTGCCTATTGACGCCTGCTACGAGCTGGTGGGCCGCCTGCGCCGCCTATGGCGCGGCTTTGACGGTGGCCAGGAGGCCAATGCCATGTTGCACGCGTTCTTCGACGATGTGAAGGCACGGTCGGCATGACGACGCTGGCCTTCGAGGTGCAAGAGGCCCGCCCGGAGATGCATGCCGCGGTCCCGACTATCACGTTGCGGGTCCGGGCCAGCGAAGCCGATGGCTTCAGCGTGCATGCGGTGGCGCTCCGTTGCCAGATCCGCATCGAACCCCAGCGCCGTACCTACTCGGTCGGGGAGGAGGAAGGGCTCTACGAGCTCTTCGGCGAGACGCCGCAGTGGGGTAACTCGTTGCGGCCATTCCTCTGGACTCATGTGTCCACCACGGTGGGCAAGTTTGACGGATCAACCGAGTTCGATCTCCCCATCGAATGCACCTACGACTTCGAGGTGGCCGGAGCCAAGTACCTTCACGCGCTCCAGGACGGTGAAATCCCACTCATCCTCCTGTTCTCTGGGACATCGTTCACCCGGGGTACCGCAGGATTTGCCGCCGAACCGCTGTCCTGGGCGTGCGAGGCACCCTTTCGCCTTCCAGTGTCTGCGTATCGGGCCACGATGGACCACTACTTCCCCAACAGCGCGTGGGTGCGGATCCATCGGGACACCTTCGATGCTCTCCAGGCCTACCGCACCCTGCAAGGCATGACCTCATGCGACCAGGCCATCGAGCGCCTGCTGAAAGAAGCCGGGGAGGAGGGGTAGATGAACGATGACCTCTTCCAGACCGCTCGATCGGTGGCCGACGCCGTGCTGTACGAGGGCTACGTGCTTTATCCGTACCGGGCATCGTCTCGCAAGAACCAGGTTCGCTTTCAATGGGGCGTGCTGACGCCGCGGTCGTACAGCGAGGCGGATGGTTCGGAGCGCTGGTCGGCCAGGACGGAGTGCCTGTTCGAACCACGCGACGCCAGCTTGGTTCATGTTCGACTCCGCTTCTTGCAGACACAACGGCGCCTGGTCGAAAAGGCCACCGGGAGTTCTTTCGAGAGTGTTCCCGAGCTCAAGGTGGAGGGCGTGGCCCATCTTGGATGGGACGAGGCCGTCGAGCACGTCATCGACCTTCCCCCGATCGGACTCGACCGGATAGGCGCCGATCAGGTGCAGACTTTCGTCATCGCCGGCGGTACCGACGTCGAGCAGATCGATGACCTGTCCGGCGTCACGGCCGGACGATTCGTCAGAACCCGCCAGCCGCTCCAAGGAAGGGTTGTCGTCAGCCTGTCCAGGCCTGACCCGGTCGCTGATTTCGTCAAAGTGACAGTCGAGGTGGCTAACACCACCACCGACGCCGTCAGCGGCGACGGGCGGGACGGCGCCGTCGGCCACAGCCTGGTCGGTGTTCACATGATGCTGGCTGTCTCGGCCGGGAAGTTCGTCTCACTCCTCGATCCGCCCGCGGGCGCCGATGCGGCCGTCGAGGACTGTCGCAGTGACGGCTGTTACCCGGTGCTCATCGGTGCCGAGGACAACGTGGTCCTGTCGTCGCCGATCATCTTGTACGACCACCCCGAGGTGGCGGAGCAGAGCCCCGGTGACCTCTACGACTCCCTCGAGATTGATGAAATTCTTGCCCTACGGGTCATGACGCTCACCGAAGGCGAGAAAGCGGAGGCCCGCGCGACCGACCCGCGGGCTGCCTCCATCATCGATCGTTGCGACGCCATGTCGCCCGAGACGCTGGGCTCGCTGCATGGCCAGATGCGGGTGGTCGAGCCCACCGATGAGGATCGGGACGTGCCCTGGTGGGATCCGGCCGTCGACAGCGAGGTCGATCCCTGGAGTGACTCGGTCTGGATCGGTCAGGCGGAGGTCCGCAAAGGGGCCGCCGTACGGCTGCGCCCCTCCCTGCGCTCCGATGCGCAGGACATGTTCCTCGATGGTCAGGCGGCGACGGTGGCCGGTGTCTTCAAGGACGTCGACGGGGAAACACATGTGGCTGTGACCCTTAACGACGACCCGGCCACCGTCGAACTCGTCTGGCAGGGCCGTTTTCTCTTTTTCCGCCCCGATGAGGTGGAGCCTCTCTTGGACATGGGATCGGTGCCATGAGCGACGTCCTGGTGGCGGGTATTGGCAATGTGTTTCAGACCGACGACGGATTCGGGGTGGAGGTGGCGGGCCAACTGGCACTGGAAGACCTGCCGGCGCGGGTCAAGGTGGAGGATTTCGGCATCCGGGGTGTGCACCTGGCCTACGAGCTGCTGGAGGGCTATTCGGCCTTGATTCTGGTGGACGCCGTCCCGATGGGAGAGGCCCCAGGCACCCTGGCCGTGCTGGAGCCCGAGGTGGATTCGCTCACCGAGGGGGCGGGCGGCGTCGACGCCCACACCATGGGTCCCGAGGTGGTGCTGTCCAACCTGGCTCGCCTCGGTGGAACGTTGGACTGCATCTACATCGTTGGTTGTCAACCGGCGGACCTCAGCGATGGCATCGGCTTGACGCCCGCGGTGGCCAGCTCGGTGGAAAACGCCGTTGATCTCTGTATCGAGTTGCTCAATGAAATTACCCAACCCGCAGATAGGGGGACCTCATGATCCGTCGCTTTGTCGTATCGCTGTTGTTGGCGGTTGCGACAGGAGTCGTCATCAAGTCACTGCCCGACGTCGCCCGCTACTTGAAAATGAGGGAGATGTAGTGCAAATCGTCGGTTATGTGTTCCTGGCCCTGATCGCTGTTGGAGTGCTGGTGGCCATCGGCCTTACTTTGAGTTCCCTTCCAGACATCGCGCGCTATCGGCGTATCCGGAAAATGTGAGTGGGTGCCGCGGTATGAGATCGACCCGGACCGATCGCGCGTGTGGATCGATGCACGGTCAAACGTGCACCCGATCCATTCTGAAACCGATGGATTGGGTGGGTATGTGGACCTCCAACTCGATCCGAATGGAGCCATCGATCCGTCGGTTCCTCCCAGCGGCAAAGTCACGCTCAAGGTGGTTCGCCTCCAATCGGGCAACCGTTTGGAGGATCGGGAGTTGCAGAAGCGGATCGATGCCCGTCGGTTTCCCTCCATCGAGGGCGTATTGGAGTCTGTCACTGCAGGTCCAGACTCCGACTCCTACACGGTGGCGGGGACCGTGACCTTCCGCGGCGTCTCATGCCGGCACGAGGATTTCATGAGTATCCGTGGAATCGACGAGCGGACCATCCAGCTGGAGGGGTCCTCGCGTTTCGACATCAAAACATTCGGTATGGGTCCACCGAAGATCCTCTTGTTCCGCGTGGAACCTGAAGTCGACATTCGCGTCGACATCTATGCGGTGGATTCGACGGGGGAGGCCTGATCGCCATGTGCCTTGGCATACCTGGACAGATCACCGAGTTCTCGGACATTCACGAGCACTTGGCCCGCGCCGAGGTGTCCGGGGTGATTCGCATCATCAACGTCGGGCTTCTCGAAGGAGAGGATCTGGCTCCGGGCGATTGGGTGCTGATCCATGTCGGCTTCGCCATGTCGAAGATCGACGAGAAGGAAGCCGCGTTGGCCCTTGCATCCCTGCAGCTCATGGGCCGGGCCTACGACGAAGAACTGGAATCGCTCTTGACGTCAGACATTGCCAGTACAGGAGGTACATGAGATGGGAGTGGTGATTGGCGTTCTGATTGGTTACGCCATGGGCAGCCGGGCCGGGGCTGGGTCATGGGCGGAGATTGAGGATGCTTGGAACTCGATCACGTCGTCGCAGGAAGTGAGGGACCTGGTTTCGGGAGGTATGTCCATGGCCAAGGACATGGTTAGCCGAAGGGCGGACATTCTGGTCGGAGTCCTCGGGTTCTCCGATGAGTGGGACCGTTTGCGTCAGGTCGCCTAAGCCGATGCGCTTCGTTGACGAGTATCGGGATCCCACCGCGGCGCGGGCTCTGGTGGCCCAGATCACAGCCCTGGCCGGCGGGGATGACTTCAAATTCATGGAGGTGTGCGGTGGCCACACGCACACCATCTACCGGCACGGGATCGAACACGTGCTACCGGCCAACGTCGAACTGGTCCACGGTCCAGGTTGCCCAGTCTGCGTGATTCCGATGGGCCGGATCGATGACGCCATCGCGGTGGCGCACCAGCCCGGCGTCATCTTCACTTCCTTCGGCGACATGATGCGCGTGCCGGGTAGCAACGGGAACCTGCTGCAGGCCAAGGCCGAGGGTGCTGACGTGCGCTTCGTCTACTCGCCACTTGATGCGCTCAAGGTGGCCATGGACAACCCGGATCGCCAGATCGTCTTCTTCGCGGTGGGTTTCGAGACCACGGCCCCATCGACCGCCTTGACGCTGCTGCGGGCCCGGGAGAAGGGCGTCAAGAATTTCACCGTCTTCTCGAGCCACGTCACCATCGTGCCGCCCCTACGGGCCATCCTCGAATCTCCCGATCTTCGGTTGAGCGGGTTCCTCGGACCCGGTCATGTGTCAACGGTGGTCGGGCAGCGTCCCTATCGTTTCGTCCCGGCTGAGTACGGCTTGCCCCTGGTCACGGCTGGCTTCGAACCGCTCGACATCCTCCATGCCATCGCCATGCTGCTCAGCCAGATCCGGGACGGGCGCTGCGAAGTCGAGAACCAGTATTCGAGGGTGGTGCGGGAGGAGGGCAATCCCCGCGCTCTTGAGGTCATGGCCGAGGTCTTCACCTTGCGGCCCCATTTCGAGTGGAGAGGCCTCGGGTTCATTTCGCACAGCGGATTGATGCTCCGACCCGAGTTCTCGGACCACGACGCCGAACTGCGCTTCGAGGTCCCGGGCGTGCGGGTGGCCGATCCCAAAGCCTGTCAATGCGGTGAGGTGCTCAAGGGCGTGATCAAGCCGTGGGAGTGCAAGGTCTTCGGTACCGGCTGCACCCCTGAGACCCCCATCGGCACCTGCATGGTGTCCTCGGAGGGAGCCTGTGCGGCCTACTACAACTTCGGCCGGATGCACCGCGAGGTGGCGGTCACCTTGGGGCGTCGGGCCGGGTGACGCCGTGACGGTGCTGGTGACGTCGGCCCAGCCCGTTCGTCGGTCGCTCCGGGTGGCTGGAATCGTCCAGGGCGTCGGCTTCCGGCCTTTCGTGTACCGGTTGGCCGTTGAACTCGGCCTGTCCGGGTGTGTCGGCAACGACGCCGCTGGCGTCTTCATCGCTGTCGAGGGGTCCACGGATCTGGTCACCAAGTTCGAAAAGCGGCTTCTGCGAGAACTCCCACCGCTGGCCTTTGTCCGCTCCCTGGAGGGGCGGACCGAGACCCCGCTCCACGAGGTGGGCTTCCATATCGTTGAGAGCGCCACCGGGGGCCGCGTTCGGACCTGCGTCTCCCCTGATATCGCCGTCTGCGATGACTGCATGGCTGAGATGCACGATCCGACCGACCGGCGTTACCGGTACCCCTTCATCAACTGCACCAATTGCGGTCCGCGCTTCACCATTACTCGCCGGGTGCCCTACGACCGGCCGAACACCACCATGGCCGGGTTCACACTCTGTCCGGCCTGTGCCGCGGAGTATGGCGACCCGGCGGACCGCCGCTTCCACGCCCAACCCGTAGCCTGTGCCACCTGTGGTCCTCGCCTGTGGTTCGAAGGTCCTGGGCTGGTGGTTGAGGGCGCCGACGCCGCGCTGGCGGCGACGCAGCGGGCACTCGGTCTGGGGGCCATCGTCGCCATCAAGGGACTGGGTGGCTTCCATCTGGCCTGCGATGCCACCTCGGATGCCGTCGTCCAACTGCTGCGTGACCGAAAGCACCGCCGACACAAGCCCTTCGCCATCATGGTTCGAGATGCCGAGTGTGCGGTCCGTTTCGCTGACGCTGACCCGGATGAACGTCGCCTGCTGGTCAGTCCGCAGCGGCCCATTGTCCTCCTTCGAGCCCGGGGCGGGAGCGTGCTGTCCGCACGGGTGGCCCCGGGAAACCCGAGACTTGGCATCTTGTTGCCTTACACGCCGCTGCATCACCTGCTGTTCGAGCGGGTGCCGTCTGGCGACGCACCTCGTCCTGAGGTCTTGGTGATGACCAGCGGCAACCTCTCTGATGAACCCATCTGCTTCGATGACGCCGACGCACAGCAGCGACTGGGGGACATTGCCGATTGCTGGCTGTTGCATGACCGTCCGATCCATGTGCCCTGTGACGACTCGGTGGTGCAGATGTCGGGCGGTCACGAGCTACCAATCCGCCGCTCCCGGGGTTACGCCCCCCTGCCGGTCGGCTTGAGCTTTGCCGCCCCCTCGGTCTTGGCGACCGGCGGCGAACTCAAGAACACCTTTTGTCTGGCCTCGGACAACGACGCTTTCCTGAGCCAGCACATCGGCGATATGGGGAGCATCGAGACCAGAGATGCCTTCGAGCGTTCGGTGGCCCAGCTCGAGCAGCTCTATGAAATCAGGCCGATCGTCACGGCAGCCGACGCGCATCCGGCGTACCAGACGCGGCGGTGGGCGGAAGAGCACGCCTCGGCCGAGGTCCACACCGTGCAGCACCACCATGCGCACATCGCTTCGGTTATGGCCGAGCACGGTGTCCCATTGGAGCAGCCGGTGATCGGCTTCGCCTTCGATGGGACGGGCTACGGCACGGACGGCACCATCTGGGGTGGCGAAGTGTTGGTCGCCTCCTACCGCAATTGTGAACGTGTACGTCACCTCAAGACGGTCCCGTTGCCCGGAGGCGACAGCGCGATCCGACACCCCTGTCGTGTCGCCCTGAGCCACCTGTGGGCCGCCGGGATCCCCTGGGACGTCGACCTACCTCCCGTGCGTGCCACGTCAGAGACGGAGCGCCGTGTGTTGGCCCGGCAGCTGGAGCGCTCGGTCGGGTGCGTCCCGACCTCGAGCATGGGCCGACTCTTCGATGCGGTGAGCGCACTCCTCGGGGTGTGCCAACTGTCATCGTACGAGGCGCAGGCGGCCATTGAGCTGGAGTGGCGGGCCGGACCGCCCGAACTGGCCCGGCCCTATTCCTTCGTGGTGGAGGCAGAGGACATCGATCCTGGTCCCGTGCTGCGCGCCATGATCGCCGACCGGCGCGCCGCGGTGCCGCTGGAGGCGATGGCTGCAGGGTTCCATCTGGCCGTGGCCCAGCTGGTGGCAGACCAGGCGGAATGCCTGCATCACGAGACCGGGATCGATGTGGTGGCGCTCAGTGGAGGCGTTTTCCAGAACGCTCGGCTACTCGAACTGATCCGGCACGCGCTGGCGCCAGTTGGCCTCCGGCTGCTCTGTCACGAACTGGTTCCGCCCAACGACGGCGGGTTGGCTCTGGGTCAGGCGGTCGTGGCGGCCGCCCAGGTTATGGAGGGATGGGCCCGGTGAAGGCAGCATCGACCATGATGACGGTTGACACCAGCCGGCAAGACCCGGCGGAAGACCTGGCCGTGACGGCCCTGGCCATGGCTCGCCGCTTCGCCCATGGGGCCACCATGTGGTGTGTCGCCCCGCTCTGGCCGTCGCACGGTCGGCATGTTGCCGTGGAGTTCGTGCACCCTGTCATCGTGGGCAAGCGGGCCCTACCCACCCTGAGCATCACGGCCGAAAACGCGGTGGCCGCGTTGCGCCAGGTCGTTCGACCGGGCGATCTCCTGCTGATTCTGAGTACGGCGGAGACACCTGGCGTGCGAGATCTCCTCCTACGCAGTGACGCTTGGGGCATGACCAGTGTCTGGTTGGGTGCGGGCCATCGTCCCATGGCCGAACCCGCCGACCACGTCGTGTGGGCGGCGGGCACCGACGCCGAGACCGGGGCCCGCTCGGGAAACCTGGTTGTGCTGTACCACCTGCTCTGGGAGCTCACCCATGTCGTGCTGGAACACCGGGGTCTCCTGGAGGAGTCGCCGGACAGCACCTGTCGGGACGACGTGTGCATTACCTGCAGCGACGAGGGTCGGGTGGCGGAGGTGGCCGGAGTCGTTGACGGTGGTGCGGTCATCGTCAGGGTGGCCGGGCAGCGCGAGGAGGTCGACGCCACGCTCGTCGGTCCGGTCCAGATCGGGGACCTCCTGTTGGTGCATGCCGGGGTGGCCATCTGCACCCTGGGCGGTGAGACCTGATGGCGGACGAGCCGACCGGCTTCTTGTATCCGTTCATCGAGGCCGAGGAGCGTGGGGCCGATGAGCTCCTCCTCGTCCTGGCCCAGTCGGCCCGCATCAAGCTGGAGGAGAGCACGGCACTGCGGGCGGCGACCCTTGAGCGGTGCGAGGGCCAGGTTCGTCTGGCCGGACAGGCCATGGCGAGCTGCTTCGCCCGAGGTGGCCGCCTCTTTGCCTTCGGCAACGGAGGGAGCGCAACCGATGCCGAGAACGCAGTGGACTTGTTTGGACGTCCACCCCACGGGCGGTTCCTCCCGGCCCTCTCGCTGGTTGACAACGCGGCGGTTCTGACGGCACTCGCCAACGACGTGGGATTCGACCTGGTCTTCGCCCGGCAGCTCATCGCCCATGCCCGTGCTGGCGATGTAGCGGTGGGGTTCTCTACCAGTGGCGACTCTCGCAACCTGCTCTGTGCCTTCGAAGAGGCAGCGAGGCGGGGGATGGTGACCGTCGGGCTGTGCGGTTACGAACGGGCGGCGATGGCCCGTAGCGACGCCGTCCAGCACTGCCTGGTCGTCCGTTCCGAGTCGGTGCACCGGATCCAGGAGGTGCAGGACGCGCTGCTACTCCGCCTCTGGGAGGTCGTGCAGGAAGAGATGGCGGCGGAGGAAGTGGGGGTCACATGACATCGACGGCGCACCAGCGTGGATCCACGGCATCTGAGGCAGCCGTCTTTGAGCGGATCGAAGCATTCCGTCGACGCCGCCCACGGCTGGTCGATGAGGTGGTGACGTTGGCCCACGGTGCCGGCGGCAAAGCCTCGGCCGCACTGCTCGACGCCGTGTTCCACCCGGCCTTTTCGGCCGAGGGGGTGGAAGCGACGGATGCCGCCGTGGTGACCTTGCCGTCGGGAGACCGGTTGGCGTTCAGCACCGATTCCTACGTGGTCAAGCCCCTGCAATTCCCAGGCGGCTCGGTCGGCCATCTTGCGGTCCACGGCACCGTCAATGACCTGGCCATGATGGGCGCCCGACCGCTGGCCCTCTCGGCCGCCTTCGTCCTCGAGGAGGGATTCCCGATCGAGAACCTCCGCCTGATCGTGGCCGACATGGCAGAGGCCGCTGCGGCGGCCGGCGTGGCCATCGTGACGGGCGACACCAAGGTGGTCGATCGAGGCGCGGCGGACGGGATGTACGTGACGACGGCCGGTGTCGGTGTGATCGGAGCTGGCCGTGAGCTGGCGGCCACCAACGTGGTCGACGGCGATACCGTCATCGTGTCGGGCACCATCGGCGATCACGGCATGGCGGTCATGTTGGCCCGTGGCGATCTAGCCTTCGAGGCGGACATCCGCTCTGACACCGCACCCCTGCACGAGCTGGTCCAGGACCTGTTCGTCGCTGCACCCTCGACCCGGTGGCTGCGCGACGCCACCAGGGGCGGGATCGGCACGGTATGCAATGAGTTGGCCCGCGATGCGGGCGTGGCCGTGGTGCTCGATGAGGCGGCCCTACCCGTCCGGCCTGCGGTCGGCGCCGCCTGCGAGCTACTCGGAATCGATCCGCTCTACGTGGCGAACGAGGGCAAGCTGGTGGCGGTGGTCCCGGCCGCCGAGTCAGCCGATGCGCTCGAGGCCATGCGAAGCCATCGGTACGGCGCCGACGCCGTGGTTATCGGTGAGATCCACCAGGACCCTCCAGGCATCGTGGTCCTGCGGACGTCGTTCGGTGGTACCCGCATCGTCGACATGCTGGTCGGCGACCCCTTACCCCGGATCTGCTGAGCCAAGACGATCACGAGGAGGACAGAGATTCCCGGCCCGATCCGGTTCGATGATCAGATACTCGGGCAAAGGAATGCCCAATGCACCTCGTACCGATGACCGCCGCCCTCTCCACCGACGTGATCGTCGCCTTCATCGTGGTGGCTGCCATCGTGCTGATCGTCATGATCGGATTCTTCGTGGTGCGCTGGCGCCAACACCGCCTCGACGTGCGAGCTCACCAGATCACGGCAGTCGAGCACACGAACCCCAAGCGGGAACGAAGGCGGTAAGCGGCATCGACGTCGCATTGGCGCAGTAAGGGTGGAGCGCCTCGCCACCGGGCATAGATGACGTGTGGGCAAGCCAACGTCTTCGTCTGCAAGAAGTGCAGGCGGCACCACAGCGTGGAGGATGCATTACTCAAGGCAGACGTGAAGGTCGTCCTGGTGAGTTGCCAGAAGATCTGTTCAGGGCCCGTCGCCGGCTTCTGCGTCCGGGGACATGGAGTGGTTCGACCGTCTGGACACAGGCAGGCGACTAGCCGGGCTGCGCATGTTGGCCAATCATTCGCAGGAACGGCCAGTGAAGGCGCTGAAGAAACGGTGGATCGCGAAGCGTTCGGGGCGACCGGTTCGCCGATGGCATGTTTGGCGCCGAGCCGGTCGGGCAATAGGCACACGCATGTTGCAGACGAGGGGGGACTGGTGGAGCGTGATTATCGCCTGCACTGATGACGGAAAGTCGGGCCTTTGGTCGGCCCGCGACCGGTAGGTGATGGCTGAACATGGGGGCCCAAGCGTGCACCGACCGGAAAGTGAGGAGACTCGCACGGAGCGGAACAATCGAAATCTGAGCGACCTCTTGCAGGAACTACGAGTGGCTGGACTCGGTGTTCAGATGCTGTTCGGCTTCCTCCTCGCCCTGCCGTTCACCATGCGCTTCACCGAGCTCGACGGAGCGCAGCGAGACCTCTATCGCGTCAGCATCCTCGGCGCCGCCCTGTCCACGGCTCTGCTGATCAGCCCGGTGGCATACCACCGGTGGGTCTTTCGCAAGCACGAGAAAGCGCGACTGCTCAAGACGGCCAATGTGGTGGCGATCCTCGGTCTGGGCACGGTGGCGCTCTCAGTGTCCTCGTCTGTCTGGCTCGTCTTGAGCTTTGTGGGCGAGAGCGTGGTCATTGTGGTCGCCTCCGTGTTTGTCATCTTTAGCTTCTATTTCTTATGGTTCGCACTCCCGATTTTTGAACGTGCGAAGGCCAATCCTGAAGCGTCCGACTGACTGAACTTGGAGCTGATGACGGAATGAAGACCCGGAACTGGTTGACACAAGGCAAGCGAGTCAGGACTTGGCGGCCGCCTTGCCACCCTTGCGGCCAGCGGCCTTGTGCTGAGCGGTGGTCCCTCCTTGTTTGGCGTTGCCGCCTGAACCGGACTTCTTGCCGCCGTTGCTCGATGCATTTGGCGAGTTCGCGATACGGGCAGCCCTCTTCTTGGACATGCCCTTATCTTTGAGAGCTTCGTACTGTTTGTCGTTCTTCACGTTCGGTCGTGTGGACGGCATGACCTACTCCTTTCGTCGATGTGGCTGGCACGCGGGAAGACCCAGTACAACAGTTCACGGAGTTGTGTCTCGGAAAGTAGCCTCCTTGTTCTCCTCGAATTGGCGAGTGGAAGTGAGTTACCCACTTACGGACTTGCTCACACCAGTTCCAATGGAAGGGGGCGCTTACCGCTGACTCCCTCTCCCCGGCAATGAAGGGACGGGATTCCGGCTTATCAGGGTGTCAGGAGCTTTGGCGGATACCCAGCCGGCGGGTCGTTCACGTTGATGAAGCTCATCATTCCGGAGTCCTCGTGCGAGGCGATGTGGCAGTGGAACCTCACCTTGTCGGTGAAGTGGATACGAACCACCGCGATGCCTGTTTCCCGTGCCCTTGGAACGGCGCGTCGACGGGGTCCTGCTGCCCCGTATAACGCTGTTGTGCGTCGTTGATCGAGAGTATTTGGAAGCGGTTCGTGTGGATGTCGAAGGCATGTACTTCGCCGCTCTCGTTTTTCGACGGCCCACTGCTCATTGATCCTGAGTGAGAATGCCCTGGCAGCGGGATGTATGAGCAACTCGACCGTAAGTGAGGGCGCCCTTAGTCTGAGAGTGTCGACCCAAGGGGGTGTGGTTGCGGCATGGAGGCCGTGGGCATACACCGGGGATGCCAAGACTTCGACGTTCAGATCCGAACCATCCGGGCATCATCCGCCGCCGCTGCGGCAAAAGGGTTCGCCTACCGGCCGGCCGACGGAGGGAAGATCGTCGACGCCGAGTGCCTGGCCCGCATCAAGGCATTAGCCGTACCCCCGGCCTGGAATGAGGTGTGGATCTGCCCGTGGGCGAACGGCCACATCCAGGCCGTCGGAACGGATGCAGCTGGCCGCCGCCAGTACCGGTATCACGATCAATGGCGCCTCCAGCGGGACGAGGAGAAGTTCGATCGAGTCCTCGACTTTGGTCGCGCCCTGCCCAAACTTCGGGCCGCAATCGTCTCTGATCTTGCTCGACCGGGATTCGCTCGGCGCCGAATGTTGGCTGCCGCAGTCCGGTTGCTCGACATCGGGTTGTTCCGTATCGGTGGTGAGGAGTACGCCGAGGAGCACGACACATTCGGGGTCGCCACGCTCCAGGTGCGGCATGCCCATCTGGAGAAGGGCCAGCTTGTGTTCGCGTATCAGACCAAGGGTTCGGTGGCGCGGCGAGTCGAAATCGCAGATCCGGACATCAAGAAGCTCGTCGCCGCCGTTCTACGAATTGAGCGTTGCCCGAAGGACAACCTCCTGGCGTGGCGGCGACGAAGTGGAGAATGGTGCGACGTCCGGTCCACGGACGTGAACAGCTACATCAAGGAGGTGATCGGGGAGGAGTTCAGCGCCAAGGACTTCCGAACATGGTCTGCCACCGTGCTGGCCGCGGCGGATCTCGCTGGGCGCGTTGAGGAATCCATGAGCGAATGGGAACTCACCCGCCAGATCGGATCAGCGGTAAGCGATGTCGCCGAATACCTTGGGAACACGCTGGCGGTCTGTCGTTCCTCCTATATCGACCCCCGGGTCATCGAACAGGCGCAATCCGGTCAGACGATTGCCAAATCTCTCGGATCTCCGGTGCCCGGTGGCCCGGCTCAGCAGCGACGGGTCGAACTCGCCGCCCTCGAGTTCATGGAGCATGACGCTTCACTCTCGGCATGACCTCGAATTCTTCCCGGCCGCGGCCTCCACGGCCGAACATCGCGAAGCCCTGACATGCAACAGCCCCGCCGAGATGCGGGGCTGTTGCATGCACCATCCTCCTGGCCAGGTTGGGTGCTGCTAGTGACGAATGGTTACCCGCGGTGCGAAAGTTGAAACTCCCCTCAGTTGGGCGCTGGTTGCTGCGTTGACTAGGCCGACTGCAAGCCTTCGACAAACTGCCTGAAGGCCTCCTCACGTTCGCAGGTATCACGGATCCGCACAATGGCTGATGGGTGGATCGTCGGCACGAGGACTGAACCATTCGGTCCTGGCAGAACCTGTCCTCGTTGCTGGGTGACGCGAAAGCTCGGGCCCAACAATGCGCGTCCGGCGGTTGCGCCCAGCACCACGATGACCGATGGTCCTATGGCGGCAATCTCCGCTTCCAACCAGGGTCGACAGGCTGCCACTTCGCGTGCCGAGGGGTTCTTGTGGAGTCGCCGACTGCCTTTGGGCAGCCACTTGAAGTGTTTGACCGCTTTGGTCAGGTAGACGTCACTTCGGTCTATGGCGAGCTCGGTCATTGCCCGGTCCAGCATCCGGCCAGCGGGTCTGACGAATGGGGACCCGGCCTTGTCCTCGGCATCCCCCGGCTGCTCACCCACCAGCATCACCGGGGCCCGAGAAGGTCTTTCGCCGAACACTGTCTGAGTCGCCCGTGCAAAGAGTCCACAGCCCTGACACCCTTGGGCCGCCTGGCGCAAGCGGGGCAGGGTCGGTCTGGTGGTATGTAGTCCTCCGCGCCCATGGGATCTTTTTACCCATTCGGGCCGGGCTGCTGCACCTGGCAGACATAGGGCGCCCCGGTTTGGCGGGTCGCCAATCGGGTACCCCGTTTAGCGAATCGGGTACCCCGTTTAAATGACCGAATTTGGCTACACCATGATGTGCGAGCAGTCCGGGCCTAAGGAATTGGTCACGCATGTAAAGGCCGCAGAAGAGGCGGGATTCGACTTCGCCGTTATCTCGGATCACTACTTCCCCTGGCTCGACGAGATGGGTCACTCTCCCTACGCCGGTCCGTGCTGGGGGCGGTGGCGACGGTGACCGAGCGCGTCGGCCTGATGACGTATGTGACCTGTCCCATTAAGCGCTACCACCCAGCCGTCGTGGCCCAGAAGGCAGCAACGGTATGTTTGCTGTCGGACGGCCGCTTCACCCTCGGTCTGGGGGCCGGCGAGAACCTCAACGAGCACGTGACCGGGGCCGGCTGGCCACCCGTCAATACTCGGCACGCAATGCTGCGTAAAGCGGTCGAGATCATCCGTGCTCTGTTTTCCGGGGACTACGTCAACTACTCGGGTCGCTACTTCGAAGTGGACTCGGCGAAGCTGTGGGATCGACCGGCTACACCGCCTGATATCGGTATCGCCGTGTCGGGAGCCCAGTCGTGCCAGCTGACGGCCGAGCTGGCTGACGTCATGATCGCGGTGGAGCCAGAAGCGTCGCTGGTCCGTCAGTTTGTAGAGGCGGGAGGCAGAGACAAGTCAAAGGTTGGCCAGATTCCGGTCTGTTTCGACCGCAATCGCGACGCTGCCGTGACCCGGGCGCATCGCCTCTTCCGGTGGTTCGGTGGGGGATGGAAGGTGAACAGCGAGCTGCCCTGTACGGCGTCATTTGCAGCGGCCTCGGCGGCTGTCAAACCAATTGACGTGGCGGACGCCATCCCATGTGGTTCTGACGTGGACCAATTCGTCAAGGCGGTCCGAGCTTTCCCTGACGCGGGTTTCTCCCACATCGCGCCGGTGCAGAGTGGCGGGGACGAGCAACTCGAATTTATTGAATGGGCAGCCGAGGAACTTCTTTCCGGCGCGGCGCTCCTCGGACTGACGAGGCGGTCTAGCGGGCTAGCAGTACGGCCATGGTGACGATGCCGCCGGCTGCAAAGTAGGCGGCATAGTCATTGACGGACCCGTTGTGGGCCGCTCGCAACCACCCGACGACCTTGGGTTGGGCGTGGGTCAGATAGGCCCAGGCCAGAAGGAATCCTGCCGTGATCGTGCCGAGAGAAGTGGCGAGGCCCTCGGCGGAGAAGAAGTTGAAATCCACTTTGGGGACGGCAAAGGTCGTCCCCGACGTTAAGACGCCCCGGGCGTACCGTGTCGACTCGAGCAAGCCGCCAGCGGCCGGCTCGGCCACGGCATGCAGGAGGGGATAGGCCAAGATCCCCGATGCGATGCAGCCGGCGCCAAGAATGATCAACCCTACGGTCATCCCTGGATGCAGGGTCTCGAGGTCGCCGAGAGCTTGGTGGCGCCCACGGAAGAACGCCAGATAGGCCGCCCGACACAAGGCGGCAACCGTGATGATTTGTGCGATCACAAGCGCAATGAACGCAGCAGGATCCTGATCGCGCAGGCTGTCGTGAATGATACCGAGAGACACATAGCCATTCAGCGGCGGGAGTCCGGCGATGGCGGCCACACCCAGAACGAATGCTGCGGTGATAAATGGCATGCGTCGCCACAAGCCACCCATCTCGGACAGCTTGGTCAGGCCGGTGGCATGCACGATCGCGCCCGCGCAAAGGAAGAGCAGGGCCTTGAACAGGCTGTGGCTGATCAAGTGGTACACGGCTCCGGCGACACCTCCGGTGCTGTCCGAGGCGAACCCCACAATGAGGATGCCCATTTGCGAGATGGTGTCGTAGGCAAGGAGTCGTTTGAGATCGTCTTGGGCCAGAGCGAGAATGGCGCCAACGATGGCCGAGATGCAGCCAATTACGGTCAGCAGGCCAAGGATAGGCCTGTCGGACGGATGTCCGTAGATCTGGAGTGCGAGCCGGGCGATGGCCACGACGCCAAGATCGACCATCAGGCCGGAGAAGAGCGCCGAGACTGGCCCCGGCGCTGCAGTATGAGCATCGGGCAGCCATCCGTGAAACGGCATGATGCCCGCTTTAGTGGCGAAGCCCATGACGAGCAGGCCGAGAGCAATCAGGTCCGCATCACTGGCATGAGTAAGTAGTGCGTGATGGATCTGGCCAAAGTTGAGGGCGCCGTGATCTGAATAGATCATGGCAGCGCCGATGAAGACCGCGAATCCGGCCATATTGGTGAGGACGAGCGTTTTGAATGCAGCTTCGAGCGCGATCGGCCGTTCGAGGAAGAAGCCGGTAAGCCCGTAGCTGGCCAAGGCGGCAACCTCGAACCATACGAAGAGATTCACCATGTCGGCCGTGAGCGCGGACCCGATGAGGGCGGCCAGCAACAGCTGGAAGAGGCAGGCATACCCACCGAGCTCTCGAGGTCCCAGACCGGGCAGTTCGCTGAGGGAGTACACCAGCAACACCGAGCCGACTCCGGTGACGGCAAGGGCGAAGGTGAGCCCGAAGGGGTCGACGGCGAGCGTGTCTCCAAGCTGGTGCCCCGAGAATGGGGCCCAATGCCCCAGGAAGTGGGTGATCTCGTGGCCCCGATAGACCGTGGGAGCCATCAGAAGGAGGATGATGCCTGAGGCGGCCGTGGTGGCGATGCACGCGCCGAGAGCCGCCCGCTTGGAGCGTCGAGCGATAAGTGGCGCCAGAACTGCACCGGTGATCGGAATGGCGATGGTCAGCGGAACGAGGCCGGACAATCCGGCGGTGCTCATCCTTTGAGATCCCGGATGCGGTCGCTATCCAGCGTGCGATGATGCTGCGCGAGTCGAACCGCCACAGTCAGAAAGACGGCAGTGACCGCGACCCCGATGACGATGGCGGTGAGGCAGAAATTCTGGAGGACCGGGTCAGCCACGTTGCCCTTGGCCAGGGCGCCCGTGCTCTGACCGTGCGGAGGGTTGAGCAGCACCGGGGCGGTGGAGGCGCGCCGGTATGACATGGAGAGCAGCAACAAATAGGTCGAGGACTCCATGAGCGACAGGCCCATGACCATCTTGATCAGGTTTCGACGGGTCAAGACGGTATACAGGCCCAGGCAGAATAGGGCGGCCGCGGCCAGATAGTTGATGACGATCATCGCTTGCGCCCACCGCTGTGTTGCCGGTCGTCCTCTTCGTCCGGGGTCCAATCGTGGGCCATGCCCAGGATGGAAAAGATGACCAACACCAAGCCAGTGCCCACCTCGATCATTTCGCTACCCGAGAAGACCTGCAGGATGCCGCCACCGCGGATGGTCCCTACGGGGGCGAGGGGCAACCAGTTGGCGGAGAACGAGCCTCTGAGGAACAAACCCAGGCTCTCGCAAGCGATGATGGCCAACGCCCCGCCGAGTTCGACTGCCTCGATGATCCCAGGTCGGACCACGCCGGCGACCCGCTTGTACCCGAATGCGGCGTAGACAAGGAGCACGACACCGGCGATCACGGCGCCGCCGGGAAAGCCACCCCCGGGCGAGTAACCCCATGCCACTAGATACATGCCGGCCACTGCCAGTACCGGGCTGGCCACGCGGGCAGCGACGCGCACAATGACTGTCATCGCCTGTGCTCTGACCGGGGCTGGCACTCCAAGTGGCTGCCAGTCAGGGGTGGGGAAATCCGTTCGAGTGAGAGCGCCCTCTCCCGCGGTCTCGGCCTGCTCGGCCGTCCTGGCCCTGGGATCACCGCCTCCTCCGGTCGGATCGTCCTGCGCCTGTTCGTGCTCTCCCGCCTCATGTTCGCCGATGAATCCACGGCGAGCTTCCTTGCGGCGGGTCAAGACGACCACGGACACCACGGCGGCCAGCAGCAGGAAGGTCTCACCGAAGGTGTCGAATCCGCGCGTGCCGTAGACGACCTCATTGACTGGTTCGGTTGTCTTCCATCTAGGGAGCGCCACCTCCATGGCGTAACGAGCCAGGGCCGGCAGATCAGCCGACTGGCGGGGAAGGTGTACGAAGCCGACGGCGAGCAGCGCGCCGACTGCGGCCACGATGACGATGGCGACTTGAGGCCGATGGACCAATTCCTTGTGCGGTCTGGTGGACGCCGATCGGTTAGTGCTCATGGTCGGTTTGCTCGCCAAGCTCTCCGGTATCGGCGACGTCAGTGCGGATCTTGCCGATGGCAATGAGGTAGAGCGTGGGCAGTGCGATCGCACCAACCACCACCTCCGACAGGGCATCGTCGGGAGCCCCTAGCACGACGAACAGCAATGAGAGCACCGTGCCGACGGCCGACAGGGCCATGACGCCGCCGTTGAGATTTTCAGAGAGGACAACGACGATGGCGGCTGACAGAACGAAGGCAAGACAGAGCGCGTCAAGCACCCAGAATCCGATCACTGGGTCTTCTCTTCCTGAACCTCTCGTGGTTCGTCGCGGACCGCGCCATCCCACATCGGTACGCCTGCTTTGTAGGCGGCCCTGGCTAAGGCATGCGCCGCCGTTGGGCTCACGATGAGGAGGAGCGCAGCAACGATCAGGGCCCGGCTGGCGTACGTGGTGATGGGACCTTCGCCGATGGTAAGGGCAATGAGTGCCGGCAGAGCACCCATGGTGATCGTCTTGGACGAGCATTGGATGCGGCAATACACGTCGGGCATGCGCAGGATGCCAACTGCTCCCGAAAGGGAGAAGAGTAAGCCGATACCGGCCAAGGCGGCGACGAGGACTTCCCTGATCAAAGCAATCCCCGCTCGAGATAGCGGGACCAGATGATGGCGCCCAGATAGCTGAAGGAGGCGAGCCAGATGGCAACGTCGAGATACACCGTGCGATCGGCGTAGGCAGCGAAGAACAGCACGGCTAAGGCGGCTTGGGTTGACATCGTGTTCAGTGCGACGATTCGATCCGAGACGGTGGGTCCGATGGCGAGTCGCACGAACAGGATGCCGATGACGGCGGCTTCGGCGATCGCGAGAGCTAGGTAGATATCAGTCACGATCAGCCTCGAGGGGCCGGAGGAGAGCTTCAACCGGACCGTTCACATGATTGCGCGCTTCACGCCGGCTGCCCTCTGGGACTGCCACCGCGTGGTATTGCAAGTGGCGAGCCCGACGATCGAGATCAACGATCTGATTGTCGACGACCAGTGAGGAGATGAGGCCGACGGCGGCCAGGCCGCCGTCGCTACGTTCATGGGTGGCCACGATGATCATGCCGCTCGTCAGGGGGAGACGGGGATTCCAGATGCGGGCCGAAAGCTTGAGGTTGGCCACGACCACTCGGCTGGCCGTGACCAGCACCAGCCGGATGCACCCAACGAGTCGGCACGGCCTGAAGAACCACCATGGTCCGAGGGCGCCACCTAGCGGAGCGAGCGCCACAGCGACCATCAGCGCCACGACGGCGCCGAAGAGCAACTGTTCTACGGTTCGGGTCCAGGTGAGAATGATCCAGGTCAAGAACGACCAGCCCCACAACGCCGAGATCGTGGCTAAACGAGTCCGCCCACGAGGTGTCCCCATTTCTACGTACTCACCGGCGGAGGACCCTGGTCACCGCCGACCAAGGGGAGCATTCGTGCGCCTTGCGGTCAAATCGACCCCGAGCACCAAAAGGGCCGGACACGCTATTCGTCAAGTTGTCCGGCCGGCTTTGGTTTTCATCCTCATCGGTTTGTTGCGAATCGAATCCGGTCCGGGCCAGATAGCGGTCGAGCAGACCGGGAATGACCTTGTTACCAAGCACGGTCAGCGTGGTCGATAGGCCGACGTAGTACGCCCGTCGTTTGGGGTGATTGGCGGCATAGACGACCGCCCGGGCGCCTACCTCCGGTTGGTAGATAGGTGGCACCGGCTGGGCGCGTCGGGGCAGGCGCGACCGTACCCAATCGAACTGCGGTGTGTTCATGGCAGGCATGTGGACCATCGTGATGTCGATGCCGCGCTTCTGATGCAAGAGCTCTGTGCGCACTGCTTCGGTGAAGCCCACGATGCCGTGCTTGGCCGTGCAGTAGGCGGACTGGAGGGGGATGCCCCGATAGGCGAGCGCACTCCCCACCTGGACGATGGCCCCACGGTCCCGGGTGGCCATGACGTCGAGAGCGGTGCGCGTTCCATGCACGAATCCAAGGAGGTTGACCTCGATGGCCCGTGTGAACTCCTCCATTGTGATGGCCTCGAAGGGAGCAAACACGGAGGTCATCGCGTTGTTCACCCACACGTCAATCGGCCCGAGCTCGTCCTCGACCAATTCCGCGGCTCGGCAGACGGCGTGAAAGTCGCTCACGTCTGCATGGAGGGCTAGTCCGGTTCCCCCTCGGGCTGTGACCTCCGCACAGGCGCGGTGGAGACGTTCCTCATTCCTGGCCAACAGCCCAACTGCTGCCCCCCTGTCGCCAAATTCGGCGGCAATGGCGCGACCTAGACCGGCAGACGCCCCCGTCACCACTATTACTTGGCGGTGGTGGTGGCGAGCCCCAGTCACACTTGTGCATTACCCGTCGCAGGCCAGCAACAACCCTGTCACTGCGGCCGTTATCGATATGGCCAAGCCGGGTAGGACACACCCATCGCGCATCATATCCCTCTGAAAAGGTCGTTCTCTATGAAGATGGCAGTACTCGGGTTGGGCAATATGGGACGGGCAGTGGCGCATCGCCTGCTGAGTGACGGCCACGACCTCACCGTCTGGAATCGCACGCCCGGAAGGGAGAAGGAACTCATCGCCGCCGGAGCGACCTGGGCCGAGAGCGTGGCGGCTGCCGTGCCTTCGGCGGAGGTGGTCTTCACGTCTTTGGCTAATGACGATGCCGTCCAGGAGGTGGCACTCGGTCCGGAAGGGATTCAGCGCCATTTGGATGAAGACGCCGTCTATATGGATCTATCGACCGTGTCACCCGACGTTAGCGAACGGCTGGAGCAGGAGTTCGATCGGTTCATTGCTATGCCGATCCTGGGAGCTCCCGAGGCAGTCCGATCGGGACAAGCGATCTATCTGGTGGGCGGAAATCCCAAGTTCGGCGAACCGCTCGAACCGGTACTGGCCAGCCTGGGCGGATCGACTACGCACTACGACTCCCCCCGTTTGGCAACCACCGGGAAACTTGCGGTCAATGGGCTCCTGCTGTCGGGCATTGTGGCCCTGGCCGAGGCGTTCGCGGTTGGGCGGTCAGGTGGGCTGACGGACGACCAGCTCAGCGACCTACTCAGCAGTACGCCCATGCTGGCTCCCGGATTGGAGAACAGGTTCGAAGGGGTGCGTCAGGGCGGCGGAGCGGTGCAGTGGACCCCGGTGCTGGCGGCCAAGGATTCGGGGCTGGCCATTGACGTCACGGATCAGGCTGATGTCAAGCTTCGACTGGCTCCGGTCGTCCGTGCAGCGTTCGAGTCTGCGGTTGAGATGGGTCTCGAGGACGAGGACATCGTCGCTGTTGCTCGTATCTACTCGTGAAGGCCGGCTCCCCTAAAAGGATTCGGTGGCAGCGAGAAGTCTACGGCTTGATCAGAGAAACCAGCTGACAGGTACAGCTCGATCGAGGTGAGTGCGTGGGCGAAGCCCGAGGGGGCTCTAGCAATCCGTCGGGCACTGGTGATCACGCGATGGATCGAGTCGTACTCGGGCCGCACCCCCTTCGCCAGGACCTCCGGATAGAGGAATCGATCTTCCCCGGCGGTGAGAGGAGGGAAACCGCCTACATCAAGGTAAAGCTGGGCGTTGATTCCCATGCTCGCTCCATGCACCGGGGCTTCTTCTTGGTCGTAAGTTTCACTCCAGCAAGCTGCCGTTTCAGCGGCATGTGGCCTCCAATCCCGCACCTCGACCCGTCCCAGCCACAGCGAGACGCCTGACTCGTGGGCGGCCACCTGCGCCTCGAGCCAGCGGGCCGGGACGGTCGAGTCGGCATCGGTTGTGGCCAGCCAGACGCGGTTCGGGTGCAGGTGAGGCCAGGTCGCCAACAACCGGTCGCAACCTAACCGTCGAGCTGCGCCGACGTTGCCGAGCGCACGATGGATCAATAGGACGTTGCGGTCTCGTGCCCAATCCCGGGCGATCTGGGTGCTCCGATCAATACATCGATCAAGTACGAGCGCGACTTGGTGATCGATGCAGCGAGGGAGGTGGCCGATGGCCACCACGAGCGCGCGCAAGGACCCGACCAAGTGCTCCTCCTCGTTGTGAATCGGCACCACGACGCCGACGGCACGAGTGTGGGGACTCCGTAAGGTCCTCACGGCAAGCACTCCCAGACTTCCAGCATGAATGCCGGCTCTTGATGCAGCACGATTGGTTTCAGTCCGGGCATAGTGCCGATGAGCTCGTGAGCGGCCTCTGCGGTCAACGGGTAGTCAGTTGGACCTCGCCAGGGGGCTCCGATGACGTGCGAGCCAGCCACGGTGGATCCCATGAGATGGTCCATGATTCGTCGCAGGTCGCCTTTGTCGAAGTAATGGGCCAATTCGCTCAGAACCACGAGATCGAAAGCGTCGTGGTCGGGCCACTTCTCAGGAATCGATCTTGACTCGACCAGACGTGATTCAGTCCACTGAGACGAGCCGACGTGGCGTGGACGGCGGAAGACACGATGTCGGTCGCCAGTAGCCGATCGCAACGCTCGGCCAGCATGGCGCTCAACACTACGGAGCAGCCCAGTTCGAATGCGGACTGGTAGCGAGGCCGGGGCAAACTTGCCATGGTGAGTGCGTATTTCCGTTGGTCGTAGGGACTTCCAGCGAAATCCCAGGGGTCGGGATCACGGGCGTACATTCGTCGAAGTACGACTTCGGTGTGGAGGTCATTACGCCTCCTGGTCCTCGATGAAGACCTCAAAGGGACGCCAGAATCGGCGCAGCACAGCCGATGGCAACAATGGCTCCTCATCGCGATCAGGCCCCAGCGGTCGGATTTGTGACACGAAGGCCCCGCTCGCCCATCGCTTTCGGGCTGCTTCAGGCCGGTCCAGAGGCAGAAGTCGGCAGTCTGACCAGGGCAGATCACTGCCAGCCGGTCCGGCCCAGTGCCACGTCCAGACTAGGTATGCCAGTAGAAGTGTTCCGGTTGCCTGGGTGGCCAATCGGGCAGCTTGTCCGCACGCGTCATGATCCGGATGCCCGTCGCGCCACCAGGGGGCCACGCACACGTCATCGGGGCCAAGGGCATCAGCGAGCCGACCGGCCAACTCGTCCACATGCAGATTTACCTGTCCGTCGGGCAGGGCCAGTCGATTTAATAGCGGTTCGCGCACGCCCAGGCGGGACAGGGCGCGCTGCTGCTCGCCACGTCGGATGGTGCGCATATCGAGGCCGTCTGCCACGGCGAGGGGGTGGGAGCCGTCCCCATCGGTGACGCAGATGACGTTGACAGGCACCTCGTCGCCGCCCCCACGTACTTGGATCAGAGCCCCTGCGCCAAAGGTCTCATCGTCTGGATGAGGAGAGACGATGACCAGCCGAGCGGGTGGACGCGGACGGAGTGGTTTCATGGTCTCGAACCGGTCCGCTGAGAGCCAATCAGCGTCACTCGTCCCGAGGTGCGCTCCGTCGACGATCAAGGACATCGCGCACCTCGGAGGGCCTGGCGACCCAGCTCAACCATCTCCTGAAGACCATGATGTTGGGACAGGTAGACATAGAGATCAGCTGCCCGTTGGGCTTGACCCCGGTCGTGACAGAGTGGACGGGCCCCAGCCGCAGCCGCAGTGAGTTCCAAGATGCGGGTGGCCCCGTGGTCGACAGCGAATCGGGTGATCTGCGCCCGTGCTTTGGCCCGACTCGACCGGTCGAGTGGGTCGCGATCGATGGCGTCCGCTGTCTCCATGAGCACGCTGTGCATCGCACCAAGGTGCGCCACAGCCCTGACCAAGCGTGGTCTGCACGGGTTCCGAGGTGTCCGGAGACAATGTTGTCGCCAGATGGGTGACCAGACCCCGGGCACCGCCGTGCCAGCAGGCCGCCACCCCCACCGCGCCGAACCAGAACCCGGGACGGTCGAGATAGAAGCCAGGTCCACCGACCGCCAGTTCAGTCGGCACGGGCGGGCCCCCGAAGTCAAGGGTCTCACTATGGGACTCCGCTATGCCGACCGCCGGCCATGATCCAGCGTGGACCCCGACCACCTGGTTTGCAATGTCGAGATCGAACAGCCGGTAGCCCTCTGACGTCCCAGCCGTCACCAGGGCGCGATCGATTATCCCGTATCCGGAGCAGAACGGTTTAGTCCCCGCCACCCGCCACCCGCCACCCGCCACCCGCCACCCGCCACCCGCCACCCGCCACCCGCCACCCGCCACCCGCCACCCGCCACCCGCCACCCGCCACCCG
>DASXFC010000078.1:0-44074 GCA_036489775.1 Acidimicrobiales bacterium
CCGTCAACGGCGTCACCCCCCAGTCGGGCCTCATCACCGTCCCGAGCGCCGGCACCTATTACTGGCAGGCCACCTATGGCGGCGACAGCTCGAACAACGCGGCCTCGAGCACGTGTTCGAGCGAAGTCGTCACCGTCACCACGCTCTCGACGATCACGACCACGACGACAACAACAACGACGACCACTACAACCACCACGACGCCACCCTCACACGGCTACTGGCTCGTCGGAAAGGACGGCGGCATCTTCAGTTTCGGCGACGCCCAATTCCTGGGATCAGCCGCCGGGTACGGCCTTCAGCGACCTGTCGTCGGCATTGCGCCCACGTCGGATCGTTTGGGTTACTGGTTGGTCGCCACAGATGGTGGTGTCTTCAGCTTCGGGGACGCTGCCAACCGCTTCTACGGATCGTTGCCAGGGGAGGGCTTCTCACCGGCAGGCTCGAAAGGACCGCATCCGCTCAACGCCCCCATTGTTGGCATGGTGCCGACCGTCGACAACCGCGGCTACTTCTTGGTGGGGGCGGACGGCGGGGTCTTCACCTTCGGTGACGCCAACTTCGAGGGTTCGTGCCCTGGTATCGGTGGGTGCAATGGGGCCGTTGTCGCAGTTGCACCGGATGCAGACGGCAACGGGTACTGGGTCTTCACAGCCAGCGGCAGGGTGTACCCCTTCGGCGATGCCATTGACTATGGGCAACCTGGTCCCCAAAGCGTGCCGGTTGTTTCGGCCGTGCGCACCCCTGACGGGAAGGGTTACTGGATCCTCTTCTCCAATGGCGAGGTCGCCGGCTACGGCGATGCTGCCAACTTTGGGTCTCCATTGGGGAAAATCTCAACGTCCAACCCGGCGGCGGCCATCTTCGCCACGTCTGAAGGATTGGGCTACTGGGTTGCTACTTCAAATGGCACTGTTTACAGCTACGGGGATGCCCCCAATGACGGCGGTACGACCGCGCTCAAGCTCAACGGTCCGATCATCGCGGCCAACGGGTCCTGATTGGAGCCGGATTTAGCTTGGACGGGTGCCTCACCCGGCGTCTACGCCTCGGCCAGGAGTAACGGGTAGGAGAATGCACCGAGGGCCGTCATCTCTTCGCGGTCTTCGGCCAGGAGGAACCCAGCAGCGATGGCGGCGTCGAGCGATGCCTCGAAGCGCGTCAGGTACTCCTTCTTCCCACCCGGATAGAGCCGGGTCAAGGTGTCTTCGTCAAACGGCTCGGAGACTCCGAACAAGACGGCGAAGACCTCGCCCCCCTGCCCGAGGCCGGAGAGAACGGCGGTCGGTGCCTCGACCCATGGAGTGCGGATGCCACCCCTGGCATTGCCTTCGGCGTCCAGCACATAGCTCTGGCCTGAGTCCGCCAACTGGAGCCGGGGCGCCGAGGGCGGCGGCGTGCCCTCGGTGATCCAGCGCACCAAGTGGGCCAACGCCGCCTGTGCCACATAGTGCTGCTGGGGCCCCGAGTTCACCGGCAACGGAGTCGACCCGATGATGAGGCTGCGGGTCGGGCGGAGCAGTTCGGCCAGACGCTCGGCCGGCACCGTACCGTCATCGACGCGGCTCGCGCTCACGGTGTAGGTGTCGGCATGGGCGGCTCCGGCGATCTCCCAGACGCGCAGCGTGTCCGAGTCAGGTTGGGCGGCCAGGCGGCCGCCCAAGAGCACGAGGTCGGTCTCGCTTTGGAGGATCAACACCGGGATTCGGACGTCGTCGCGGATGCGCTCGCCCTTGGACGCCATGAGACGGGTGGACTCCCATAAGTCCTTGTTGTCACGTTGGGAAACGAAGACGCCGTCGAGGGACAGTCCGTTGCCGGGCCGGCCATGGACAAACGAACCGTCGAAGACCGGCGTATGGGGGTCGATGGCGTTGAGGTAGGTAACCAGGCAGGCGGCGGACTGCGACTCACCGGCCGCGATCAGGTGGACCGCCGTCAGGCCCCGCAAGGGGTTCTCGTGGGCCGGCAGTCGCAACAACTCGCCCACCTGGGCGAAGATGTCAAAGGACCAAGCATCACCAGGATGTTCGAGCTTGGCGTATCGGTCTGGCGCCAGGAGCTTGAGGTGGAGGCCCTCGGCCAAGCCGCCACCGTCGATGCCCGCCTTCTGGGCCGACACGCCGACCCAGCCGTGGCCCGCCTTGGTCAGATGGCGGTGGAGGAAGGCCCAGTCCGGTCCGGCATCGATTCCGGCCGACACGTTGTGCCACTCGACCACGACCGTGCCGCTGAAGGCATCAGGGTCGATCGGGCGCCGAACCACCATGCGGGTCCGGTAATCCGCGGTTGGCCCGGGAGTGACGTCCCATTGGCCGTCCTCACCACGCTGGCCCACCAGGTCGTAGGAGACGGCGGAGCCCTCGACGGAGTATTCGGTCTCCTCGTAGCCGAGGGTGGCCAGGTTGTAGTCGCGCATCAGGTCAAGCGCTGCTCCCGGCATGACTTCGAACGATGCTCGTGCCATCTTTTTTCCTCCCCAGTGACGAGGGGATCCGGGCTGGGCCCCCATCGGTGCGTTCACCTTACGGGTGTGGCGTGGATCGAGCGGGGCCGGTTAGCCCGTAGGTTCGGGAGACACATCACGACAATGATCGACGGAGGGCACTATGCAACGCGTCTCACTCGGGTCTTTGGAGGTCTCTCGCATCGGCCTGGGTGCCATGGGGATGTCCACCGCCTACATCGATGCCAGCGTCGACGACACTCAGGCCATCGAAACGATCCATCGCGCTCTGGATCTGGGCGTGAACTTCATCGATACGGCAGAGGTCTACGGCCCGTATGTGAACGAGGAGCTGGTGGCCCGTGCGTTCGAGGGTCGGCGCGACCGGGTCGTCATCGCCACCAAGTTCGGCATGATCTCGCATGTCGGCAATGGCCCCGGACTCGATAGCTCACCGGCGAACGTCCGCAGCGCCATCGAGGGTTCATTGCGTCGGCTCGACACCGACTACATCGACCTTTACTACCAGCACCGGGTCGACCCCAAGACGCCGATTGAGGAGACGGTTGCTGTGTTGGGCGAGCTGGTGGCGGAGGGCAAAGTCCGCTACATCGGCCTGTCCGAAGCAGCCCCGGACACCATCCGTCGAGCGCACGCCGTCCACCCCATCACGGCGTTGCAGTCCGAGTACTCCTTGTGGACCCGAGACCCCGAGGCCACCGTGCTGCCCGTCTTGCGGGAACTCGGTATCGGGTTCGTGGCCTACTCACCGCTTGGCCGCGGCATGCTCACCGGGGCCATCCGCTCGGTCGATCAGCTCGACGCCGCCGACTTCAGAAGGTCGAACCCTCGATTCTCCGAGGACAACTTCAATGCCAATCTGGCCAGCCTCGAGGAGGTCGAGGCGGTGGCTCGCGAGGCCGACGTCACGCCGGCCCAGGTGGCACTGGCCTGGCTCCTGGCCCAAGGCGAGGACATCGTCCCGATCCCCGGCACCAAGCGGATCGCTCGGCTGGAGGAGAACATCGGTGCCGCGGCCGTGCAACTCAGTGATGCGCAGCTGGCCCGTTTGCAGAGGCTCACGCCGGCGGCGGGGGACCATCACAACGAAGCGCAAATGGCGTGGATTGAGCGCTAAATCGTCCGGATCGTTCCAGCTCAACAAAAACGCCTGTGTGCTACCTTGCCCCTGTCGCCACAGGCGGCACTTGACGCCCAACAGGGGAAGCCGGTGAGATTCCGGCGCTGGTCCGCAACCGTGAGTCGCACACCGCAGAGGTGTCGATGCAGTCGGGATACCTCGAGGCGCGTGAGTTCCCATCAGTCGAGACACAAGGACTGGGGCTCGGTGCGACCCCGTGCAGACGGAGTTTCCGGGCTTCGGACCGGGAAGCGAGCAGCTATGTACATCCGACGCATCGTTCTTCGAGTTGCCGTGGCGGTCGCCGCGTGCACAGCGTCACTGGCGTTCCTCTTCACCCCGGGAACCGTGGCCGGTGCTGCCACGACGCCTACCTTGCCCAAACTGCCTCAGATCGGGGTGGCGCAGCAGGCGGCTCAGTGGCTGTCCGGCCAGTTCACCTCGGGTGACTTCATCGCGGGGTCAACGTCGAGCACTCCGGACTATTCGGAGACGGTGAACTCGATTTTGGCCTTAGCCGCGGCGAACGTCGACCTTCCACTGGCCAAAGCAAGCTTGGCCTACATGGAGGTTCCGGCCAACACCAACGCGTATATCTCGGCTGAGGGCAGTGACGGCCCCGGGCAGTTGTCCCTCCTGATCCTCGCCGCCCGCGCCTTGACTGTCGACCCGACGCAATTCGGCGGGAGCAACCTGGTCAGCCGGCTGGTGGCCACAGAGCAGACCACCGGGGAGGACGCCGGGCTCTTCGGTACCGAAGCTCAGGTGCCGGACTACGACGCCGGCGCCTACGACCAGGGCCTGGCTCTGGCCGCCCTCCACGCGTCGGGAGTGCTGGCGAATGCGTCAGCCATCTCCTGGCTGGTCCAGGATCAGTGCTCCGACGGTGGATGGGTGGCGCCTGACCCCACCGACAATCCGTGTGACGGCGACCCTGCACAGGGCGCAGGTCCCGACACGAACACGACGGCCGAGGCTCTGCAGGGCTTGGCCGACCAGGGGGCACTGCCGTCAGCCGTCGAGACCAGCGCGCTCAAGTTCCTCGAGACCGGGCAGAACTCCGATGGTGGATGGGCCTACGACCCGTCGGCCGCTGATAACCAGCAGACCAGCGACCCCGATTCCACGTCCTTGGTCATGCAGGCCCTGATCGCGATGGGGCTGTCCCCCGACAGCGCGACGTTCACCGTCGGTGGCAACACTCCGCTGAGCCTGCTGCTGTCCTTCCGGATCACCTCGGGAACGGATACCGGAGCATTCGCTTCGGCGTTCGGCAATCCCGACACCGGTGATCTCTTCGCTACCTTCCAGTCCATTCCCGCCCTGGCTGCCGTGGCTTTCCCGTTCGGGCCATCGGGCTCCTCCTACCAAGAGGTGGGTTCGGACGGCGGCGTGTTCAACTTCGGTGGCGCCAACTTCTACGGGTCACTCGGTGGCGCCAAGCTCAACAAGCCGGTGGTGGGGATCGCACAGACTCTCGATGGTCTTGGCTACTGGCTGGTGGCCTCGGACGGCGGAGTTTTCTCCTTCGGTGACGCCAAGTTCTGGGGTTCTACCGGGTCGCTGCACCTCAACAAGCCGATCGTCGGCATCGCGGCCACGCCGGACGATGGGGGCTACTGGCTGGTCGGCTCCGACGGCGGTGTCTTCGCTTTCGGTGACGCCGCATTCGATGGCTCCACTGGCTCACTCCACCTCAACAAGCCGATAGTCGGCATCGCGGCCACGCCCGACGGCGGCGGCTACTGGCTGGTGGCCTCCGACGGCGGTGTCTTCGCCTTCGGTGATGCCAAGTACTGGGGTTCCACCGGCTCACTGCACCTCGACAAGCCCATCGTCGGCATCGCGGCCACGCCTGACGGTGGCGGCTACTGGCTGGTCGCCTCCGACGGCGGGGTCTTCACCTTCGGTGACGCCACGTTCTCGGGTTCGGCGGCCGCTGACGGTGTCCACGATGTCGTGGGCGTTGCCGCCACCACCGCCTGATTTCTATGCCCGCGCCCGGTATCGACCCTCGCCTGAGGGTCGATACCGGGGCTCGCGGTGACACTTGCATCCCCGACCCCGTCAGTGAGGGGCAACCCCCTTCCGGCTGACCGGTCTATCGTCAATGCATGGCTGAGTTCTCTGGCGACGACCTGCGGGGAGCGCGCTTCGATGACGTTGATCTGAGCGATGCCGAGTTCTCCATGACCTATCTTTCGCGGGCCTTGTTCAAGGCAGTTGACCTGAGCGGCGTGGTGATGCGCGGGGTGGACCTCATCGACGTGCAGATCGACGGCGAGATCGAGAACGTGGTCATCAACGGCGTGGACGTCGTTCCCCTGGTCAATGCTGAACTTGATCGGCGCGATCCAGACCGGATCAAGCTGCGGCCAGTCGATCCCGACGGATTTCGCGAGGCCTGGGATCTGATCGAGCAGCGATGGGACCAGACGGTGGAGCGAGCTCGACAGCTCGATCCCGGAATACTCCATCAGTCCGTCAACGGCGAGTGGACGTTCATCGAGACTCTGCGCCACCTGGTCTTCGCCACAGACGCCTGGGTCAGGCGTGGGTTGCTCGGAGATCCAGCACCGTGGAGCCCGCTCGGCCTGCCGTGGGACGAGATGTCCGACACCCCGGGTATCCCGCGGGACCGGGAGGCCCGTCCCTCCCTCGACGAAGTCCTGGCCCTGCGGCGTGACCGGATGTCGACGGTGCGGACCCTGGTCGACCACCTCAGTGAGGACTATTTGGCCAGCGCCACCGAGCCGGTGGAAGGACCGGGATGGCCACCCTCTAAGAGCTTCCCAGTGCGCAAGTGCCTGCTGGTCGTCCTGAACGAGGAGTGGCAACACCGGAGGTTCGCCGAGCGGGACCTCGACATCTTGGAGGCGGAGCCGGGTGCCTGAGCTTCCGCCCTTTCCCATCACCACGGCGCGCCTGCTCTTGCAGCCACTGACGGAGGCCGACCTCGATGCCCTGCTCTCGTACCACTCCCTCGCAGGCGTCCATCGCTACCTTCCCATGGGTCCGCTCGATCGAGCGACGGCAAGTGAGTGGTTAAAAGCGGGACCCTGGTCACGGTCCACGTTGGAGACCTCGGGTGATGCGGTGTGTTTCGGTGTCGTGCGTGATGAGACGGGCCAGCTGGTCGGCGACATCATGGTGATGTGGCGCAACGAACGGCAGCGGCACGGCGAGATCGGATACGTGTTCCATCCCGATCTCGCCGGGCGGGGCTACGCCACCGAGGCCGCCCATGCCCTGCTGCACCTGGCCTTCGAAGACCTGGGTTGGCACCGGGTGACCGCCAACATCGTGGAAGGCAATATCCCGTCGGTGCGGGTGGTGGAACGGCTCGGGATGCGACACGAGGCCCGTCACATCGAGAGCACGCCCAGCGGTGACGGCTGGGAGGACCTGCACCTCTATGCCCTGCTGGACCGGGAATGGAATGACGCGCCGCCGGTGGCGTGGTGCCCGCGTTGCCGGTAGGGCTATGCCGGGTCTTTCCCGGCCGCTCGGCGTAGCGCAGTACGAAGTTGTTCCGGGGAGAGCGCGTCGAGAGCGGCCGCCAGCTCCGGATCATGCATGACCTCGTTGCGACCACCGAATCGGATCTCGATCGAGCCCGGCGGATGGAGGGCATCGGAGGTCTCGGCGGCATCGATCGCATGGACTGCTTTGGCGTAGGCCTCGTCGGTGATCCCGAGCCCGCGCAGAGCTTTGGTCGCGTGGGCGTCGTCATCCATGAGGATGGCGTACACCACGTGGGCCGAGGACATGGCCGATTCGGCGGCGAGACCCTGAGCTCGGCCCAGAGCCAGGTGGAGGGCCGGCGTGCGTGTGCGCTGGTCCTTGGGCTCTCCGGTGGCGTCGTCGATGACACGGGCGCGCAGTGTGGAGACATCGACCGCGAAGAGCTCGGCAGCAGGAGAGTCGTCGAGACGGATGAGGCCCAAGAGGATGTGTTCGGTCCCGATGTAGCTGTGCTTGAGCTGCAGCGCTTCGCGCAAGGAAAGCTCCAGCGTCTTTTTCGCGGATGGAGTGAAAGGCAGCTTTTGGCCGTGTCCCACCCCGACCGGCACCTGGGCCAGGAAACGTTCGAGAACGGCATCGCGGGTGACGTCGAGCTCAGCCAAGGCACGGGCGGCCACACCGTCGCCCTCGAGCAGGCCCAGGGCGAGGTGCTCGGGGCGGATGAGGTCGTGGCCCAGGTCGCGGGCCTCCTCCTGAGCCAGGACGATGACCCGCCGGGCCCGGTCGGTGAATCGTTCGAACATGTCTACATGGTACGAACCCTGTCAAGACTCTATGAATTGATAGGGTTCGTACCAATGTCAGATGACAGCCCAGAGCCCGAGCTTGCTTCCCCCGCTCTTCCGCTGGAGGGCTGGGACGACCTGCTGGGACAGCTCTCGGATCAACCGGTGAGCGATGGCTGGGTGACTCTCGAGGAGGCTTCGGCCGCGGCCGGGGTAGCCCGGTCCACCCTGCGCTCGTGGTACCGCTCGGGGCAGATCCCGTCCCGCATGATCGTGGGCCCCTACGGACCCCAGCGCATGGTCCCACTGGACCAGGTGCTCGACCGCGCCATGCGTTCCACCCGGGTCCGTCGCCAACTCGAGCAGGGTCGTTCGCTGGCGGCCGAGGTCGATCGGCTGCAACTACGGCTTGAGGCGGTGGAGCGTCTTCTCGGTCTGCGGTGAGTGGTGCCTCATAGTCTGAGCGCATGGACGGCTGGACCGAGACTCTGCTGGAACGGCTGGAGATGGCGCGATCGCATGTACTGGAGCACCTAGAGGGACTGAACGACGAACAGCTCCGGCGACCCGTTCTGCCCTCAGGGTGGAGCTGCCTCGGTCTGGTCAAGCACCTCTCCCTGGCGGACGAGCACTATTGGTTCAGCTGCATCGTCGGCGGAGAACCGTTGTCGTTCTTCGACGACGTCCCCAACGAGTGGCTGCTCGACCCGTCTGAATCAGCCGAGTCGATCGTCGGGCTCTACCGGGACGAAATTGCCCGCTCCAACGAGATCATTCGTGCCAGGCTCATCGACACTCCGATTGCCCAGCGTGATCCGCGCTGGGCTGAGTGGAACATGGACTTCCCGACCTTGGGGGTCGTCCTGCTGCACGTGATGACCGAGACGGACGTCCACAGTGGGCATCTCGATGCCGTGGTCGAGTTGCTCGACGGTCGTCAGTGGATCGTGTTGGGCTGATTGCTCAGCAGCTCGGCTCCAATGTCCCGAGCGTGATGGCCACGTCATCGGGCGCTGCCTCCGGCTCGGCGGCCGGCGCAGGGACGGTGACCCGCCCCGAGAGCAGTCGGAAGACGATGACGCTCCCCACGATGCCCACGCCCGCGCCGGCCAGGCAAGCGATCTTCAGACCTTGGGTGAAGGCGTCCAAGGCGGCGGCATGGAGCAAGGCTTGGACGGCGTGTGGGGCTCGGGCGGCCACGGCCAGGGCCGCGGCCATCGACTGATGCGCTTCCGCCTTCGGCCCGGCCGGGATGGGAAGTGGATCGAAGACCTTGATGATCTTGGGGGTGTAGCCAGAGGCGAAGACCGAGCCCAGGACGGCGACCCCGAGGGTCCCACCCAACTCGCGGGTGGTGTTGTTCACGGCCGCGCCCGCACCGAGTTGATCGGCGGCCAGTGATCCCATGACCGCCTCCGTGGCCGGGGCCGAGATGCAGGAGAGGCCGAGGGCCAGGAGCACCATCGACACCATGATGGGGCCCCAGTAGTCCCCACCAGGCGTGGCCGTATACGCCGCCACGATCAAGCCGGCGGCCATGAACATCAAGCCGGCGGCCACCACGGACCGTGCGCCCACCTTCAGGGCGGTGATGGCGGCCAGCGGCGTGGCCACCGCCGCCACGATGGCGAACGGCAGGGTATGCACACCGGCCGACAGCGTCGAGTACCCCTTCACGAACTGGAAGTACTGCGTGATGAGGAAGATGAAGCCGAACAAACAGAAGAAGGCGACCGAGATGGACAAGGCGCCACCGGTGAAGCGGGGGATCCGGAACACCCGCACGTCGAGGAGCGGGTGTGCGGTGCGGAGCTCGACTCTGATGAACACGAGCAACAAGGCGGCGGCACCGGCGAAGCAGCCGAGCGTGCCCGCCGCCATCCAACCCCATTGGGGTCCCTCGATGATGGCGAGCACCAGCATGGTGATTCCGGCGGTGGAGATCAGCACGCCCCGGTTGTCGAAGCGGTGCTTGATCTCGGCCGGCAGCTTCGGGATGAGGAACTGCCCACCGATGAAGGTCACAATCACGATGGGCACATTGACCAGGAAGACGGATCCGTACCAGAAATGCTCGAGCAGCGCGCCGCCGGTGATCGGCCCGAAGGCCACTGCGATGCCTGAGGTGGCGCCCCAGATCCCCAGGGCCTTCTGGCGCTCCGAGGGGTCGGTGAAGATGGCCGTCAAGATGGCCAGGCTGGCCGGGAAGACGAAGGCGGCCGCCACACCCATGAGCGCTCGGGCCGTGATCAGCGTGCCGGTTGAATGGCATGCCGCGGCCAGGGCCGAGAAGCCGCCGAAGAAGACCAGTGCCACCTGCATGGTGCCCTTGCGGCCCAGCCGGTCGCCGATACCGCCACCGGCCAGCAGCAAGCCGGCGAAGGCCAGGCTGTAGGCATCGACGATCCACTGCAGCGACGAGATCGACGCGCCCAGGTGGCGGTTCAGGGTGGGCAGGGCCACGTTGACGATCGTGTTGTCCACGACCACCAGGAAGACCGAGAGGCAAAGGACCGGGAGGATGAGCCAGCGGCGGTCGTGTGCTGTGGTCGGCGACATGGGGTCTCCTTCGGTATAGAACACCGTACTATTGTTATAGTACGGTGTTCTTCAGTACGATGTCAACCATGGCCGAGACCCGACGCAGCCGGACTTCCAGCCTCGACATGGAAGCGGTCCTGCTCGAGGCAGCCGCTGACCTGCTCGAGACCGAAGGACCCGACGGGTTGTCAGTGCGCCGCATCGCGGCGGCGGCCGGGGTAGCGCCGATGGGCGTGTACAACCACTTCGCGTCCAAGTTCGGCATCGTGGAAGCGCTGTTCGTGCAGGGTTTCGAGCGCCTGGGCCGCGCCATGGTCACCCTCGACGAGATCGAGGATCCGATCGAGGCGTTGCGCGAGGGGGGTCGGCGTTACCGGGTCCTGGCGCTGGCCCATCCGCAGATGTACCAGGTGATGTTCTTGCGGGCCGTCCCCGGATTCGAACCGAGCGATGATGCGCTCGAGGTGGCGGCCCTGGCCTTCGGCGGTCTGGTCACCGTGATCGAGCGGGGCATGGCTGCTGGGTCGTTCATCGATGCTTCGCTCACCCTCACCGCCCAGCTCGTCTGGTCGGCCATCCATGGCTGGGTCTCTCTCGAACTGGCCGAGATGGGCTTTGTCGAGGATCACGAGGCCGGATTCGCTCAGGTCTGCACCACCGTGCTGGACGGTCTGGTCCCGCGCTGAACGCACTGGCCGGCGGTAGCCTGAGCGCGAAGTAAAGGAGGCAGTCATGGATGCACTCATCGTCGTGATCGCCTTTTTCTGCAGTGTCGTTGTGCCGATCTGGGGCATCGTCGACGCGGCCAGTCGTTCTCGTCTGGCTTTCTACGCGTCCGGCTCCAAGAAGATGGCCTGGATCGTCGTCCAGATCGCGGCCTTCTTCCTCGGTCTCGGGTTTTTCCTGTCGGGCTTCTACCTACTCAGGACGCGCCGGCGCGTCGCTCAGGCTGCGCTCCGCGTCTGACGGCAGATGATGGCGCGCAGGTCACCGTCGTCGTCGCGCCGGACTTCCACGTCGGTATACCCCAACCGTTCCAGCACGGGGGTCAAGGTCGCGTCCTGGTCGTCACCGAGTTCGAGCAACAGGTGGCCGCCGGCCCGCAGCAGTCGGCTCGCCAACATGGCGGCCCGCATCAGGTGGGTGAGCCCGCCCGGTCCACCATCGAGGGCATGCCTCGGCTCGTACGTGGTGACGTCGCGGGGGAGGAGGTGCATGGCGTCGTCCGGCACATAGGGCACCACGGCCACCACCACGTCAACGGTGCCGGCCAGGGCCGGAGCCAGGCCCGAGACCAGGTCGCACTGCACCACGCTGACACCGTTGGCCCGGGCACAGGCCGCGGCCAGCGGATCGATGTCGGTGGCGATGACCCGGGCGCCCGGGCGCCGTCGGCCCAGGACGCGGGCGATGGCACCGGCCCCGGTACAGAGGTCGATGGCGAGCCCGTCAGCGGGTAGGCACTCGACTGCGGCGAAGGCCAGGGCCTCGCTCTGCCATCGGGGCACGTAGACGCCACGATGGACCAGCACGCGCTCCCTGCAGAATTCCACCGATCCAGTCAGCCAGGCCAGCGGTTCCCCCTGGCTGCGCCGGCCGATCAGCGTCTCGAGCCGGGAGGGGTCTCCCGCACAGGCCGTGATGAGCTCGTGCGCTTCGTCCTCGGCGGCCACGCAGCCGGCCAGGCGGAGGCGAGTCGCCACCGCCTCGATGGAAGGGAGGGCAGCGGTCAGCGGCCGGTCCGCCCGTCGAGCAGCTCACGCGTGATGTCCATGTGGCCCAGATGCCGAGCCGCCTCCTCAATCAGATGGAAGACGACCCAGCGCAGTGTGGTGGGTCGCAGAGGCCCACGCGAAGGCAGGTCGAAGGAGACGGCGCGATCGAATACGGCGTCGGCCGCCGCGGTCTCCCGTTCGTAGAAGGCGATCACGTCTTGGACCGACCAGTTGTCTGGTAGGTCGTCGAACATGTGCTGTCGCCACGTCATGTCCATCTCCTCGCCATCGAATATGGCACGGAGCCAGAGGCGCTCGGTGTAGCCGAGGTGCACGACCAAGGTCCCGAGCGAGTTGGCGGTCGGTGTGGGCCGCCACCGAAGCTGCTCGTCGGAGAGGTCGGCCAGCTTGAAGATGGCACTCTGGCGGAGATGGACCAGCCAGCCCCGGGCCATCGAGGCCTCATCGGCCGGGGTGCCTTCGTCCGGCCGGGGCACACTGAGTCGCGGCGGGCCTTCTGGGCTCATGACGATGCGCCTCCCCCGAGGCGAGCGGACTGGCCTACGGCGCGGCGGTGGTCGTGGTGACGATCGAACCGCACTGGGCGGTGACGTAGCTGCTGACCGTGGTGCCGTCGGCCTGGATCTTCGGGTTGGTACCCAGCGTTTCGAAGGAGGACTCCATGGTGGCCAGACTGGTCGAGTTCTCGATGGCCGACTTGAGCTGGCCGTCGAAGCCGATGAGCGCCTTCATGGCGGCCTGCACATTCGAAGGGGCCGACTGCAGGACGGAGAGGGCCGGTGACGCTTCCTTCAGGCCCTGGTTGATGGCGGTGAGCATCTCCTGCTTGGCCGTGGCGAAGTTCCCCGACTCGAGGGCCGCGCCGATCGTGCCGCCCAGTGACTCAGACTGGGACTCCTCTGCCTTCAGGTCTTTGCAGAGGGCGCTCCCGGGGTTGGAGCCCTTGGAGCTGGCACTCGTGGTCGTCGTCGTCTTCTTCTTGGTGTTCTTCTTCTTCGTCGTGTGGTGCGTGTTGTGCTTGTGGCTCTTGCCCTTGCTGCTGGCGCCCGCCAAGGTCAGCGGGGCGATGGCCAGGGCCAGCCCGATCACCGCGACACTGATGCTCTGCAAAACCCGACGCTGCGCCACGGTGGTTCCCTTCCGAATGGACTCGCCTGGGCCGAACCTACCGGAGGCCCCCCGTGCACACAAGGGTTTGGTCAGCGAATCTGGGAATCATCTGAGAAAGCTTGCCCGGACGTTGAGAGGATGAGAGACTTTACCAATGGTTCTCTCATCAGCCGACGACCGGACGGACACCGACCGGGAGGGGGAGGGGTCCTCGACCATCAAGCCGCTCGGGCCCGATTCCCTGATGTGGCAGTACGGATTTCCCCGGGCCGGGCTGCTGATCGCCGGACGCTCGCTGCTGCTGCAGGTGATGCACCCCGTGGTGGGGGCGGGGGTCCGTGACTTCTCGGACTTCAAGACCGATCCGTGGGGGCGGCTGGACCGCACCGTGCTCTCGCTCCAGGTCCAGCTCTTCGGTGGCCAACGGGCCGCTGACGAAGCGAGCCGCCTGCGCAAGATGCACGCGCGGATCAAGGGGACCGGGTTCGACGGGTCGCCCTACAGCGCCCTCAACCAGGCTGCCTACGCCTGGGTGCACTTCTCGAACTTCGACACCATCCTGGCTTTCGACCGCTGGTTCGCCCACTTGCTCGATGCCGAACAGGAGGAGCGCCTGCTGGGCGAGTGGCGCCAGGTCGGGCGCATGCTCGGCATCCGAGAGGAGCACATGCCGGCGGACATCGCCAGCTTCGGTGCCTACGTCGACGACATGGTGGCCCAGAACCTGGTCGACAACCCGACGGCCCAGGACGTGCTGGCCTCGTTGGCCATGCGCGAGGTCGGACCCCCGCCCTGGCCGCTGTTCCCCGAACCTCTGTGGCGGGTGTTGAAGCCGTTGGGCCGGCCGGTGCTGCGCGACGCCGTGGTGGGCACCCTGCCGGAGGCGGCGCGCGCCACCCTCGGGCTGCGCTGGCGTGACGCCGACGAGCGCCGGCTGCGGGCCATGGCCGCGCTGATGCGCACGGCGGCGCGCGGTGTGCCCGACCGCGTCATGCAGTACCCGATGGCGTACCAGGCCGTCCGCGAGGCCAAGCGGTACCAACGGATGTGGGCGAACGCGTGACGCTCTTGACGTCGCCGCTGTTGGACCTGCTCCGCGCCGGACCCGAGGAGGCCGAGCACGAGCACGTGCTCGACGCCGCCCTGGCCGCCTTCATGGATTTTGGGATCAGGCGGACCACCATGGGCGAGATCGCCCGGCGCAGCGGGGTCAGCCCGGCCACCCTCTACCGTCGCTTCCCCGGCAAGGACCAGCTCGTGTGGGCGGTGGGCCGGCGCGAGGCCGCTCGCTTCGTGGCCGGGGTGGATGCCGCCGTCGATCGGGAGGCGGACGCCGAGTCGCAGCTGGTCGAACTCTTCATGGGATTCGTGCGCGGCCTGCGCCAGAACCGGCTCTTGCCGCGCCTGATGGCCACCGAGCCCGAGGTGGTGCTCCCTTTCCTGACCACGCAGGGGGCACCCGTCCTGGTCCTGGGTCGGGCCTACCTGGCCGAGGTCATCCGCCGCCTGCAGGCGGACGGCCATCTCCCGGTGGTCGATCCCGAGCCGGCGGCCGAGATGGTGGCCCGGGTAGCGCTGTCCTTGGCGCTGACTCCGCAGACCTGCATCCCCCTCGATGACGACGAAGCGGCCCGGCACTTCGCCCGCCAGCATGTGGCCATCCTTTTCGGCCCGGGCCGGACCGAACTGACGCGCTGACCGGAGGTAGGGTGACGACCTGACGGGACGTCAGATCGGGGGCGAGTGAGGATGGCGAGATGACTGCCACTTCCACTTCGGCTACCCGCGAGCGCTACACCGTCGTCTCGGCCGACGGCCACGCCGGCGGTGACATCTACGACTACCGGCCCTATCTGCCCTCGCACTGGCACGACGACTTCGACGGCTGGGCCGCCGAGTACGTGAATCCCTACGCCGATCTGATCGCGCCCATCGCCTACCGCAGCTGGGACAGCGATCGCCGGCTGGAGGAGACCGAGTCGAACGGCATCGCGGCCGAGGTGCTCTTCCCCAACACGGTGCCGCCCTTCTTCGCCGAGGGGAACCTGGTGGCCCTGCCGCCGACGCCGGAGGACTACCCGCGGCGCTGGGCCGGGGTGCAGGCCCACAACCGCTGGCTGGCCGACTTCTGCGCCGGCACCCCGGGGCGGCGGGCCGGGATCATCCAGGTCTTCGCCAACAACATCGACGACGCCTTGGCCGAGATCCGTTGGGCCGCTGACACCTTCTCGCCCTTCGGCGGCATCCTGCTGCCGTCCATCCCGCCCAACTCGCATCTGCCGCCGCTGTGGGAGGACTACTACGAGCCGCTGTGGCAGCTCTGCGCCGACCTGGACGTGCCCATCAACATCCACGGTGGTAGCGCGCTGCCCGACTACGGCGAGCACGAAGCGGCCCGGGCCATGATGCTGATCGAGATCCCGTGGTTCAGCCACCGGTCGGTCTGGCACCTGATCTTCTCTGGCGTGCTCGAGCGCCATCCCACCCTGCGCTTTGCCGTGACCGAGCAGGGGGTGGCCTGGTTGCCCCGCGGCCTCGAGACGCTGGACTGGTTCTATGGCCGCATGACGTTGCCCAACGCGGCCGAGTCGAACTTCTTCGGCGCCGCCGCGGCCAAGATGTCGATGAAGCCCTCGGAGTACTTCGCCCGCAACTTCTGGATCGGCGCCAGCTTCCTGCGGCCCAGCGAAGCACCGCTGGTCCGCGATCTGGGCATCGACCACGTCATGTGGGGTGCCGACTACCCGCACTCCGAAGGGAGTTACCCCTACACCACCGAGGCCTTGCGGGTGGCCTTCGCCAACTACGGAGAGCCCGACGTACGCACCATGGTCGAGTCGGCCGCCGCCACCTTCTACGGCTTCGACCTCGACGCGCTGCGGCCGGTAGGTGACCGCCACGGACCGCTGGTCTCCGAGGTGGCGACACCGCTGGCGCCGGCCGACTGGCCGAAGACGACCTGCAATGCCTTCGATCCGACCCAGATCCTGCGGGCCTGGTGAGAGAGGGGAAGCGATGACCACGGTGCGATACGGGGCACGCCCCAACCAGCGCAACCGCGAGATCGAGGCCAAGAAAGCCGATATCTGGTCCGAGGCGGTGACCGCCGTCTACCTGACCGATCCCGAGATCGTCGCGGCCATCCTCCCGCCGCCGCTCGAACCCGGACCCGAGCCGCTGGTGCGGGTCACCTTGACCAAGGTCGAGATGCCCGGTCTGCCCGTCTTCGGTGCCGGCTGGTTGGGGGTGCAAGCCCGCCACGGCGACCGCCTGGGCGAGTACCCCTTCTTCATGCCGATGACCAGCGAGCAGGCGACCATCGGCGGCCGCGAGACCAACGGCGAGCCCAAGAAGCTGGCCGAGATCGAGGTCCGGCGCGACGGGGACAGGGTCGAGGCCAGCCTCTCCCGGATGGGCTTCGTGCTGTGCGAGATCATCGGATCGGTCACGGCCACCCGCGACAACTACGAGATGGAGAAGACGGACTTCTGGCTCAAGCTCTCCCCCTCACCCCAAGCCCCGGGCGAGCTCGACCAGGACCCGCTGCTGGTCTACGGCGAGAAGACCGAGCGGACCCGGCGGCACGAGACGATCGAAGGCGAGCTCATCTTGAAGGAGTCGCCGCTCGACCCGATCGCCGATCTGGTGGTGCGCAAGATGGTCGATCTCAACTGGACCGAGCGGGCCTCCACCCAGGTCGGGCGCATCATCGGACCGGTGCCGCGCCAGGCGGTGGCGCCCTATCTGCATCAGCGTTACGACGATCTCTCGGTATTGGGGGCGAAACGATGACTGACCGCTACACCATCATCTCGGCCGACGCGCACGCCGGACTGTCCTGTGAGGAGTACCGGCCCTACCTGGACCCGGCCTACTCCCAGCAGTTCGACGACTACCTGGCCGAGCGCGACGCCCACCGGGACCAGCAACTCCAGATGAATTACGACTACATCATGGGGTGGGAGACCGACAACGAGGAGGGTCTGCGCGGCGCCTGGGACATCGAGCAGCGCGACAAGGAGCTCGACGCCGACGGTGTGTCGGCCGAGGTCATGTTCGCCGACGCCGACGCCATCACCGGTCACGCCTCCCCGCCCTTCGGCGCCGGGCTGTCCGCCGGATCGATCACCGACCCCGAACTGGCCTTCGCCGGGGCCCATGCCCACAACCGCTTCCTGGCCGAGATGTGCGCGCGCAGTCCCGAACGTCACGGTGGCATCGCCCTGGTCCCGATCACCCATTCGGTCGAGCGGGGGGTGGCCGAGATCGAATGGTTGGCTGAGCAGCCCGGCATCCGAGGCGTCATGGTGCCCACCATGTGGCACGACCTCAAGCCGTACAACCACCCCGACTACGACCCGGTGTGGGCGGCCTGCCAAGCGGCCAACTTCCCGGTGCACACCCACTCGGGCGAAGCACCGCAGGACGAGTACGGCGACAACATCGGCATCTACCTGGCCGAGGTGGTGTGGTGGGCCACCCGGCCCATGTGGCACCTCCTCTTCTCCGGGGCTTTCGAGCGCTTCCCCCGCCTCAAGTTCGTGGTGACCGAGGCGGCTGCCTACTGGGCCGCCGACATGATGTGGAAGTGGGACCAGTACATGGGCGGTGGGCACACCACCAAGAAGATGGCGGCCATGCTCAAGGGGAAGATCTCCAAGCTGCCGTCGGACTACTTCGGCGAGAACATCTTCATCGGCGCCTCCACCATGTCGAAGGAGGAGATCCGCCGCCGCCACGTCCTGGGTTGCGACGTCGTGATGTGGGGGACCGACTATCCCCATCCCGAAGGCACCTGGCCCCACACCATGGAGCGCCTCCGGGGCGACTTCGGGGGGATCCCGGTCGAGGACGCCCGCAAGCTGCTGGGGGAGACGGCGGCCCGCTGCTACGGCTTCGACCTCGATGCGCTGGCGCCCATCGCCTCACGTATCGGACCGACGCCAGAAGATTTGGGTCAGGACCCTTCGCTGCGCACCGATCCCGAAGAAGTGCGGACCGCTCGCTGGTGGAAGGACGAGTACCAGGTCCGACCGCCGGGCTGATAGCTCGAAGTCCGGAGGTCTACGGGTCCACCTTTGGTCATCCTTGGTCTTTCGAATGGGGACCCTTTCAGGCTGGCCTCCGCCCCTCGATGGACCGAAGCGCTTTCGACCCCGACCTTCGGTGGGGGTCGCCGGTCACCTGACCTGGTTATGAGTCTCTGACCTGGGAGTATGAAAATGGGCCCAAAGGGCTCGCGCGCTATTGGCGCGGGCACAAGATGGAGTAGTCGAGCGGTCACACCCTGCGGACCCGAGATGTGGCCCGGTGGCATATGGTGTAGCACGGTGGGAGCACCGTGCTACACTTGAGCCGTGCCGACCACGCGCCCTCGCCACTTCGTCACCGAAACCGACGAGTTGGCCGCCGCCTTGGATCAGGCCGCCGAGCGCTGGCCCGAACTCAGTCGCGCTCAGTTAATCGTGCGCCTGGCGTTGGAGGGGGAGGTGGCCGCCGAGCGCCAGGGGGCCGAGAGGATCGAGCGTCGCAGGAAAGCGCTCGAGCGCCTGAAGGGTTCTTTCACCGGGGTTTACGGGCCCGGGTACCTCGAAGGGCTCCGGGAGGATTGGCCATCATGATCGTGCTCGACGCCAGTGTGCTCATCGGCTTGCTTGACGCCGACGACGGGTTCCACGAGGCGTCCGGTCGCCTGCTCTCCGAGGCGTTGGGTGAAGAGATGGGGGCCAATCAGCTGACCCTGGCCGAAGTCCTCGTCGTTCCGGCGCGCGAGGGCCGGGTGGACGCAATCCTCGGCGACCTCGATGACCTCGAAGTCACCGAGCTCGGGTTCCCGCCGAACACGCCGACACGGCTGGCCGAGCTCGGCTCGGTCACCGGTCTCAAGATGCCAGATTGCTGCGTCCTCCTGAGCGCCCAAGACATCGCGGGAACCGTCGCCACCTTCGACGACCGGCTCCGTAGTGCGGCTGCCCAGCTCGGGCTTCGGGTCTCGGCCTAAAGGAGCTCGCCTCGGCGCGCTCTCTCGAGTCAACCCCGAGCAATGTCGTGCGAAGGTAGTCGGCCCTCTCGACCACTACATCTTGTGTCCGCGCCAATAGCGCGCGAGCCCATCGGGCCCACTTCCATATGAAATAGGGCCTTCTGGCGCGACGTCGGGTGAGCGTGGCCCCAGGTCGTCACTCGGGCCGTCGAAGCGAGGCGGTTCTCCGAGTGTTTAGGCCACCGGCCCCCAGGAGTTCACCGCACCAGAAGTGGTGGTTGGCACGCCCACAGGGAGCGGCTCCGGGGAACCGACGTGGCTTCCAAGTCTCTCGAAAGTGAGGGTGACCGAGAGTCCTCCGTCAGGGAGGGGGTGGGCCGACATGGCCGCCTGATGGGTGGTTGTCGGTCCTGGGTGGCGTGGCCGGCACCGTCATCGGCGGGGCGGCCACCGCGATCTACGCGGTGAGCCAGCACTGGTCGGTGCAGATCCCCGCCGAAGCCCTCTATGGTGGAGTTGGCGCCGCCCTGGTCATTGGTGCCATCGCCGGGCTGTACCCGTCCATGCGTGCTGCCCGACTCTCGCCTACTGAGGCGCTGCGCACGGTTTAACGCTCATTCCCGATCCTCTCCGTCACATTTGTCTTCTGCGGTGGGTCGTATTGAGGAGAGCGTGAACCCACGGTTCCTCAGAGGAGGATTGTGACATGGCACGAATTCAGGGAGTTCCGAGGAGCGAGGCGTCACCGATGGTGAGAATGGCCTACCGGTTCGGTCCCAGGATGATGAAGAAGCTGGCCGGACGCCAGCCGCAGAGCAGTAGCGGGATGGAACCGATGGAGATCTGGGCCTACCAGCCGAAAATGATGATGGGCATGGGCAGATTCAATCAGGTGATCCGGAGGGGCAAGAGCGTCGACCAGCGGCTCAAGAACCTGATCGAATTGAAAGGCTCGCAGATGATCGGCTGTGAGTACTGCGTCGATCTCGGCTCACAGATCTGCCGAAACTCAGGTCTCAGTGACGAAGAGCTGCTGGCATTGCCTCACTACCGATCCAGCCATCTGTTCGCGGATCGCGAGAAAGTTGCCCTTGACTACACGGTCGCCGTGATGCGAACGCCGGTCGAGGTGACTGACGAGCTGTTCGTCCGAATGAGGGAGTGCTTCGAGGAGCAGCAGATGGTCGAGATCACCGCGCTGCTGACGCTGGTGAATCTCGATCGGTTCAACGCCGCGTTCGGGATCGGCTCTGCCGGCTTCAGTGAGGGGATGGTCTGCCTCGTCCCAGACCGCCCAGCGCCATCTCAGTCACCATTCGAGTCTCGAGGAACGCTGGCCTCGTGAGGTAGAGGAACATTTGAAGGATGATCAGGCGTCCCGCCTCATCATCCGCCAGGCGCCGATGGCGGTCCAGAAAACGATCCAGCCGATGATCACCAAGGAAGCCACCAAGGTGGACTCTGGTATCAAGCCCGAGCCACCGAGTCCTCCACCTCCTCCACCGAATGGACCGCCACCGCCACCACCACCAAAGGGCGAGGGAAGCCCACCAGGTTCGATGTGGACCATGGCCACACCCACGATGCCCCTCTCGACGTTGAGCAAGTGCGTGATGATGTGGCGGCTAAAGAGCGGTGTCAGGATCAACTCGAGAACGATCAACAGAATGACGGGCACCGTGCGTTGTCCCATGAGGGACGAAAGCCCAAGGCCGACGATGAAGCCAATGGAGGCCTCGAGCGCGATCCACAGTCCTACTTGGGTCATCAGCGTGTTCGATGGAACCAAGAAAGTGGCGTGGTAGTCCGAGTAGTTCTCATTGGCCATCGTCACCGCGAACTGCCGGAGCTCCGCCGGCGTGGTGCGCACGGGTGTGACTGTTCCCTGGGGCCCACCTTTGATCCTGATAATTCCCGATTGCCCGCCGCCGGGCCCACACGGCACATTGGGCGGAGGGGTCGGCCCGTTGTAGTTGAAATCGCAGATGACCTTGTCGGCATGCTCGGCCGCCCAGTTGTCGAAGGCGGGACGGGAGAGCCCCTGCGGCACATTCACCCCGTCGTAGTTGAGCTGTGTCGGCGCGGCGAAGACACAGACGGCGCAGACGATCATGTAGCCGATAGCGACCATCGAGATCACGATGGCCAGGCCCGCCGGAATTCTGGCCAGGTAGAGGGCCAACCGGGAACGGCCCGTGATCACCAGATGGCGGAACATGCCCTCGGACAGGTCGACCGACCCCGCGGTGCACCCGACGACGGCCGCGATGATGAATCCGAAGATGTACATGAAGCCGGGCACCAGCCCGGTGAAGATGGAGTAGCCCCCGGCCGGCCCGTAGGACTTCGGAGCCACGGCATGGGTGATCAAACGCACCGCCAGGAAGACCACCGGGATGCCAATGTTGACCGCGATCAAGGCGATCATGAGTCCCCGACGACGGGTGAGTTCCATGACGCGCGTGGTCACCATGCCCCAGGTCGGGATGGGCGATCCTCGGCGATCCCTCCCACCCGTCGATGGGGGTGCCGGCGTACCGGTATCGATCGGCGCCGTCATTCCGAGTCCCCCAGGCGGCTGGTCACCGACAAGAACCATTGTTCGAGTGACGCCTGAATGTGTTGGAGTCGATACACCCCAATCCCTCCCTCCACCAGGAGACGATTGATTTCGGCGATGGCGTCGCGCTCGGTCCCCTCGGGCAGGGTGATGGAGAGGCCGTCAGGTCCTAATTGCACGTGCGATCCGAAAGCCGTTCCGGTCAGCAGGCCGCCCGCCCGGTCGGGGTCGGAGCATTCGATCTGCACCTCGAAGGACGATCCAGCCAGCAATTGGGAGATCGGACCTTGCCGAATCACCGTGCCGTGGTCGACGATGGCCACCGCATCGCACGTCCGCTCCACCTCGTCGAGTAGGTGTGACGACAGCATGACCGTGCGGCCTTCGGCCACCAGCGATGTGATCATGTCGCGCATCTCGAGCATGCCGCCGGGGTCGAGACCGTTCATCGGCTCGTCGAGGATCAAGAGTTGAGGATCGCCCAGCAAGCAGGCGGCCACGCCCAGCCGTTGGCGCATGCCCATGGAGTACGTCGACACTTTGTCGTTGGCCCGATGCAGGATGCCGACGCGCTCGAGCGCCGAGTCGATGCGACCTCTGGCCGCCGGCTCCCGTGCTTCGGCCAGAATCCGCAGATTCTGCTGGCCGGTCAGATGGCTATGGAAGCGGGGCTCGTCCACGATGGCCCCGATCCGGGCCAAGGCGGCGTCTCGGTGTTGGGGGACCTGATGGCCGAGAAGGAACATGCTGCCGGCATCGGCATGGGTGAGCCCGAGCAAGACTCTGATCAGCGTGGTCTTCCCGGCGCCATTGGGACCGAGGTAGCCGAAGGCGCAGCCTCGGGGAACCAGGAGCTCGACGTCGTTCACGGCAACGTTTTCTCCGAACCGCTTGGTCAGCCCGTGGGTCTCGACGGCCCATTGGCTCTCCGCCTTCTGCGGTTCAGGGGTCAGGGCGGCAGTCATCGTCATTCGTGCGTAATCCCCCTCGGCTATCGGGTACCTTGCCTTACAAGATAGCAGACCACTATCTTGTCGTACATGGGTAAAGAGGAGGGCCGGCGCAGCCAGTTGTTACGCGGCGTCCTCGACCTCTGCCTGCTCTCGGTGATGAGTGAAGGACCGACGTACGGCTACGAGATGACGAAGCGCCTCCGGGGGCGGGGGCTCTCGATCGTGGGCGAAGGTTCTATCTACCCACTCTTGGGCAGACTGGAGCGCGATGCCCTGGTTGAGACCCGTCGAGCGGCCAGTAACGGCGGCCCACCGAGGAAGTACTACAGCCTGTCACCCGAAGGTGAACGAGCACTGGAGGCCGGTGTCAATGAGTGGAAAGCAACCCGAGACGCCGTTGATGGTGCGCTCGGACTGGCCAGAGGGGAGGCAACCCCATGAGTGAGTTCATCGAGGAGTGCCGTAGGGAATGGCGACGGCTCGGAGTTCCTGACCCGATCGCCAACGAGATGGCTGCCGACCTTTCGGCTGACCTCGACGAGGCCCAAGCCGAAGGAGGATCGGCCGAAGACGTGCTTGGAAACAGTGCGTTCGACCCTCGTCGGTTCGCCAGTTCGTGGGCCGTGGCCCGAGGAGTCACGAACCAGGCAGTGTGGGCCCGCCCGGTGCTGCGACGACGGCCAGTACTGATTGGCGTGGCCGCATTCATCGGTGCGCTGATGGTGGGTGCTGCCCTGGTGGCTCTCGGGGGCATTCACCGGAGCTCCATGGCCGTCGCCGTTGCGGTTGCTCGTCCGGTGCGAGTCTTCATTCCCGGGGCGAATCGGATCCAGTTCTCTGGTCCGGTTGGTCCATTCGGGGGTGGACGACTGACCGGTCTGATCGATCCATTGGCTTTGTTGGTCGTCGTTTGTGGCGTCCTGGGACTTGGGATCCTGGCCATCCTGCATTGGTCTTCGTGGTCGGGCTTCCGCCGCTTCCGCCGTCACGGCAGCGGTACGAGGAACTGGGACTGACGACTCGTCTCCCCACGTCGACGTGGCCGCGTCGGCGTTAGCCTGCTACTGACCAAAGACCTCTTCGTGTGGGAGACGCACATGACAATTCCGAATGGGGAAGCGGAGTGACCGCCCCAAGCGGCCCGCCGCCTGATGGCCAGCTCAGCTTCGCGGCCAACATCAAGCCGTTGTTCCGCGAAAGTGACCGGGCCGCCATGCACGGCGCCTTCGATCTCTGGTCCGCCGACGATGTCCGGGCCCACGGCGCCGCGATCGCCGGTCGGCTGCGAGACGGGTCCATGCCATGCGACGGCCGGTGGCCGGCGGACCGGGTGGACCTTTTCGATCAGTGGCTGGCTGATGGCGGTCCCGAATAACCATCCACCTCTTGAGCCGTACTCGATGATCTTTCAGCGCCGCACCTCGACCGGGTAGCCGGCCCGCCCCAGCGCGACGAGGCGCTGTTCAGCTTCGGTGGCGCCGTTGCGGCGCTGGTGGAATGACGACCCGATGAGCATGACCACGCTCCCACCCACCACGTAGGCCGCCACAATGAGCAGGCTCCCGCCCAGCCCGTGGGAACCGAAGTACACGATCTGCCGGGCCGCATCGGTGCCCGCCCCATTGGGCAGCTTGGGCCCGATGTCGCGCCAAAACGGGGGGAGAAGCGCGTATTGATAGGCGCCGCCGGCGCTCGGGTTGCCGATTACTACGAAGATGAGGATGGTGAGACCGATGCCCACCACCCCGAACACGCTCTGCAGTGCCATGGCGATGGCGGCCGAGGAGAAGATCAACAGGAAGCCCAGCAGCCACAGCTCTAAGTAGTGGCCATCGAGCGCACCGAGCCACGGACCGGCGATCAAGGCGCCGCCCGCCCCTCCGACCACGGCGTAGGGCAGCACGGCCAGGAGCCGGATGATGGCCCGGCGCACGGTGGTCGGCTGGGCTCCCTTGGCCACTCCTAGCAACGAGGCCATCAGGTAACCGCCGACGATCCAGCCGGTGACCAGGTAGTAGCCACTCAGACCGTGGCCGTCGCCCGACTGCAGCGGGACCAGGTCAGTCGTGGTCAGGTTCCGGTGGACATGGGCTTCGACCCGGTCGAAGACCGTCTCGAGGGCGGTGGCCGTGGCGGCCCCTGCACCGGAGGCCACGAAGAGCTGGTCGTGTGCCGCCGACAGCTGCACCACGAAGGCGCCGTCGACGCGGCCGGTGGTGACGTCGGCCTTGGCGGTGACCGCACTGCCGACCAGCCGGACCTGCACCGGGTCACCGGGCAGGTGGTCCAGCTCGGAGACCACTTTCTCGCTGAACAAGCGAGAGACCACCAGGTCGACCGGCACCCGGGTGGGCGTGGGGCTGTGGAAGGCGCCGATGAAGCTGAGGATGAAGCCGAGTTGGAGCAGCAGTGCGCCCACCACCAACAGGGCGGTGCGTGGCTCTACCGCATCGCGCAGGTCGCCCCAGAAGCCCGGCGGAGCAGCGTCCTTCGGCGCAACGATGGACATCGAGAACTCCTCAGAGTGTGCCGTCAGGGAACATGCTCACCCAGTTGCTCTGCATGGAGGCGCCGTCGACGATGACGGTCGACCCGCTGACAAAGCGACCGGCTGGTGAGCACAGGTACAGGATCATGGCGGCCATCTCGTCCACCGTGCCCAGACGCGGTGCGGTGCCTTGCGCCAGCAGTTCGGTCTCGAAGGATTCTTCGGTCCTCCCCGTTGTTTCCAGCTCGGCCGCCACCATGCCCGGCGTGGAGAATACGCCGGGCGCCAGGGCGTTGATGGTGACGCCATGGCGGATGAGGGTGGGCGCCAGGGACTTGACCAGGTTGACCACCCCGGCCCGGGCCGCGCCCGAGTGCACGAACATGGAGGCACCGCGCTCGAAGGAGAAGGTGTGGACCACGTTGACGATGGAGCCGGAGCCGGCGGCCGCCATGTCGTGCATGAAGCGGCTGGTCACGTTCCACGTCCCGTTCAGGTTCAGGTCGACCACGGCCCGCCAGCCGTTGTCGCTGATGGCCGAGGGCGGCGCCGGGAACTGGCCCCCGGCGTTGTTGATCAGATGGTCGACCCGGCCGAAGGCGTTGTAGACGGCTTCGCGCAGCGCCTCGACCTGGGCCACCTCGCGGATGTTGGTCGGCACGGCCAGGCAGGTCCCGCCATCGGCCCGGATGAGCGCGGCCACCTCGTCCAGGCGTTCGGCGGTCCGCCCGGCGACGGCCACGCGGGCCCCCAGCCGGGCGAAGGCCAGGGCGGTCTCCCGCCCCAGACCGGTGCCGCCGCCGGTGATCAGCGCGGTGGTGTCGGCGAACAGGCCGGCCCGGAGGACCGAGACGGCGGGACCCGGCTCCCAACTCATGGCGTCGGCTTCAGCCGGCGAAGTCCCAACTCCCACCCTTCTCGTAGTGGCTGATGACGTTCTTTCCGATGAGGATCTTGTGCACCTCGTCGGGACCGTCGGCCAGCCGCAGGGTGCGGGCACCCAGGTACATGGCGGCCAGCGGCAGGTCGTTGGAGACGCCGGCCGCCCCCCAGACCTGAATGGCCCGGTCCACCACCCTCGAATAGGCGGCGGGGACGAACACCTTGATGGCGCTGATCTCGGTGCGGGCCTGGGCGTCACCCTGGTCGACCTTCTCGGCGGCGTGGATGGTCATCAGGCGGGCCGCCTGCAGGTCGATGTAGCTCTCTGCGATGAAGCCCTGCATGAACTGCTTGTCCTTGAGCAGGCCGCCGTGCACCTCGCGGCTGAGGATGCGCTCGACCATCAGGTCGAAGGCCCGCCACATCTGGCCCACCGAGTTCATGCAGTGGAAGATGCGGCCGGCACCCAGCCGGTCTTGGGCGGCCCGGTGGCCGTCGCCCACTTGACCCAGGATGTTCTCGGCCGGCACCCGCACGTTCTCGTAACGCACCTCGCAGTGGTCCGAGCTGGCGCTGCCCCAGATCCCGATGCCGCGGACGATGGTCACGCCCGGCGTGGACGTGGGCACGATGATCTGGGCCATGCGGCCGGGCTTGTCATCGTCGTTTCCCTCCTGGACCCGGCACATGACGATGAAGAAGTCGGCGGCCAGGCCGTTGGAGGTGAACCACTTGTGGCCGTTGATGACCCACTCGTCGCCCTCGCGCACCGCGGTGGTCTTGATGGAGCGGGGATCGGACCCGGCGTTCTCGGGCTCGGTCATCGAGAAGCCTGACTGCATGGTCCCCTCGACCAGCGGCAGCAGCCACTTCTCCTTCTGCTCGGCTGTGCCGTACTTGACCAGAATGGTCTGGTTGCCCGAGTTGGGGGCCACCACACCGAAGAGCGAGGCGGCGCCCACCGCGTAGGCCATGATCTCGTTCATGTAGGCGTGGGCCATGAAGTCGATGCCCATGCCGCCGTACTCGGGGGGTAGGTGCGGGGCCCACAGCCCCTCGGCCTTCACCCGGTCCTGGATCTTGTGGCGCAGCTCCTTGGCCTGGGTCCGCTCCTCGTCGCTCACGTTGCCGCGACGCAGGTTCCACAAGGCGGCCTCGTTGGGCAGGATCTCCTCGTTGACGATGCGCGCGGTGCGGATGCGGATGTCGTTGATGTGGTCGCTCAGCCCGGCAACGGGCGTCACGGTGATTGGCATGGCTAGGTCCCCCGAAAGGTGTTCTGGTGTGGATCGAACTTTAGGAGGATTCGGCCGAGGGGTCCTGGCCGGTGGTCCAGCGCCCGGTCAGCGCCCGCTCGTAGCGACCCCGCCCGATGAAGCTGACCACCCAGCGGGCCAGCGCGCCGAAGCGGTTCTTGAACCCGGTCAGGAACGTCACGTGCACGACCAGCCAGAGCAGCCACCCGATGAAGCCACCCACCTTGACCGGCCCGATCTTGGCCACGGCCCGGAAGCGGGAGATGGCGGCCATGGTGCCCAGGTCGCGGTAGGTGAAGGGCCGCCGGACCGAGTTGCCCTTCAGCCGGCGGTGGATGGTGTGGGCCGCGTGGGCGCCCGCCTGCATGGCCACCTCGGCGACACCAGGCAGGTGGTCCAGTGCCATCAGGTCGCCCACCACGAAGATGTCGGGGTACCCCGGCACGGTGCAATCGGGCTCCACCTCGACGCGGCCGGACTTGTCCACCGTGGCCCCGGTCGCCTGGGCCAGCTGGGCGCCCAGCGGCGCCCCCTTGGTGCCGGCCGCCCAGACCCTGGTGGCCGCCTCCACCTTCACCGTGGTCCCGTCCTTCTTGGTGATCTCGACCATGGTCTCGTCCATGCCGGTGACCATGGCGCCCAGGTGGACCTCCACGCCGAGGCGGCCCATGTCCTTCAGGGTCACCTTGGCCAGGTGGTCGCCCATGGCCGAGACCAGCTGGTCGCCCCCCTCGACCAGGATGACCCGGCTGCTGGAGGGGTCGATCCGGCGATAGTTGGACCGCAGGGCGCGGCGCGACAGCTCCTTGAGCTGGCCGGCCATCTCCACTCCGGTCGGGCCCCCGCCCACCACCACGAAGGTCATGAAGGCCCGGCGGGCCTCGTCGTCCTCCTCGGCCTCGGCCCGCTCGAAGGCACCGAAGATCTGGCCGCGCAGGTGGAGGGCGTCGTTGAGTGACTTCATCCCCGAGGCGTGCGGGCGGTACTCGTTGTGGCCGAAGTACGACGTGGTGGCGCCGGCCGCCACGATCAAGCTGTCGTAGCTGACGCTGGTGGTCTCGCCGAACTCGAAAAGCTCGATGCGCTGCGCCTCGGGGTCGATGGCCTGCACCTCGGCCAGCACGATTTCCATGGAGGCGTAGTTGCGGAAGATGTCGCGGCTGGCCGGCGCGATCTGCCCCTCGGAGAGGATGCCGGTGGCCACCTGGTAGAGCAGGGGCTGGAAGAGGTGGTGGTTGGTCCGGTCGATCAGGGTGACCCGCACCTGCGTGCGCCGCAGCGCTTTGGCGGCGAACAGCCCGCCGAACCCGGCGCCGATGATCACGACGTGGTGCCGGTCGTCCGGGGTGGTGGCGGTGCTCACAGGTATCTCCTCACGATGCCGTCGACGTAGGGCGCCAGCGGCAGCGCAGCTAGCTCCTCTTTTGATACCCACGCCACCGCATCGGTCGTTCCTTGGGCTTCGGGGCGCAGGGTGCCCTGCCACGAATCCACCCGGTAGATGAAGCGGATCGTGTGCAGGCTGGTGCCGTCAGGCAGGGCGCGCACGTCGGAGAGGACATCGAGCAGCGGCCCCACCTCGACCGTCAAGCCCGACTCCTCCTCTATCTCCCGGCGCAGCGCCTCCAGGGGGTGCTCCCCGTGTTGCAGCCCGCCGCCCGGCAGGAACCACAGACCCTGCAGGCTGATGGCCGGCGAGGCCCGGGCCAGCAGGATCCGGCCGTCGGCATCGAGGCAGATGCCGTAGGACGCGGTGCGTTGGCGCTCCTCCACGTGTGCATCGTGGTCCCATCCCGGTGCAGCCCGCAAAGAGCGGACCTCCCCCGATACCCTGACGGCCCGGCGCAACCCAACACCACGGAGGCAGACATGGACGTCGCCAGCGAACTCGAGGCCATCCGCCGTCTCAAATACGCCTACTTCCGCACCCTGGACCTCAAGCAGTTCGACCAGCTAGGGCTGCTGCTGACCGAGGACGCCACCGCCTCCTACGAGGACGGGGCCACCACCCTGGAAGGCCGCGAGGCCATCGTCAGCTGGTTGGCCAATGCCCTGAGTAGTCCCGAGCTGATCACCGAGCACCACGGCCACCATCCCGAGATCGCCTTCACTTCGGCCACCACCGCGACGGGGACCTGGTACCTCCAAGATCGCGTGATCATCCCCAGCGCCGACCTCGAGATCGGTGGGACCGCCTTCTACGAGGACCGCTACCGGCTCACCGATGACGGCTGGCGCATCGAGCACACCGGCTACGTGCGGGTCTTCGAGGAGCACCGTGTCCACTCGACCATGGCTCGCATCTCGTTCCGCTCCCGCTTCGATCCGGACCCCGCCGCGTCCTGAATCGGGCGGCGTGAGTACGAAACAAATGGGTGAGATGGAAGGTCCCTGGCCGGAGGCCGCGGTCGATGCACAAATGGGGACACTTGGTACGATGGCCTCGTTCACCAAGTATTCTCGCGGCATGAGTGCGATTCAGCAGTACCTCGTGTCAGCGTCGGGCCAGATGTCGATCCCCGCTGCGGTCCGCCATCGGTGGAATCTGGACCAGGGGGGACCCGTTGATGTGATCGATCTGGGCTTCGCCGTGCTCACCGTTCCTGCTGGGAAGGCGCAAGGTCTTTTGGGCGACCTTCTCAGCCGCGAAGACCATGCCGCGTTCGTGTCGACGCTTGCCGACGACCCTGAGCTCGCAACCACGTGAGTCAGGTCGTCATCGACGACCATCTCTTGCGCGACGTCCTCGCCGGCGAGCAGGGGCGTCGCCTGTCCCGACTTGTGGCGACGAATGAACTCGCCACCACCAACCTCTACTACGTCCGTCTCTGTAAAAGCGTTGTCGCCGCCCCAGGGGGCACACTCACCGGGAGCTGGTCGCGAGAGCGACGTCGGGAACTCGGCCGGCGCCTTCTGGAAATTCCCGAATCAATCGAGATCCTCCCGGTGTGCTTGATTGGGTATCGAATAGCGGAACTCGCTGAGAGTCAGAGACTCTCGACCCTCGGTGCCGAAGCCGTCGCCGCGGCGGAACACCTGGGAGCTTCTCTCTGCGTATGGGACGGCGATGACGGTCCAGGCATCCGGGAGGCAGCACGCGTCAGCGGCGTCACGTACCGAACCATTCCGCTCTGACCCCCTGTCCTACCCAATCGCCAAGCCCTATTTGCGTCGCACTCAGAGCGCCGCCACGAGCGCCGAGCGCGCTAGGGCCGCTCGGTCGGGCTGAGGGTGAAGCCGGGATCGAACAGCGTGGTCGGGGCCAGCGCCTTCTCGATCGCTTCGATGAAGTCGTCTTCGAGCACCAGGTCCAGTGCCTTGACGTTCTCGACGATCTGGTCGGGCCGGCTGGCGCCGACGATGGCGCTGCTCACGTTGGGGTTGCGCAGGACCCAGGCCAGCGCCACGGCGGCGGGGGAGTAGCCGGCTTCGGCGCACAGCTTGGCGTAGGACTGCACCGGCTCGAGCACCTCGTCGCGCAGGAGCCAGCTCATCTCCTCACCTTCGACGCCGATGGCCCTGGTGCCCTGGGCCGGTGCCGCACCGGGCTGGTACTTGCCGGTCAGCACGCCTTGGGCCAGCGGTGACCAGACGATCTGGCTGACCCCCTCGCGGCTGCACAGCGGCACCACCTCGGCCTCGATGACCCGCCAGATCAGGGAGTACTGGGGCTGGTTGGAGATGATGCGGTCGAAGCCCATCTCGTCGGCCAGCCGGAGCGCGTCCTCGATCTGCTCCGCCGTCCACTCCGACACGCCGATGTAGTGCACCTTGCCCTGGCGCACCAGGTCGTCGAAGGCGCGCATCGTCTCCTCCAGCGGTGCGGCGTAGTCGAAGCGGTGGGCTTGGAGCAGGTCGACGTGGTCGGTCTGCAGTCGCTCGAGCGAGGCGTGCAGCGACTCCATGATGTGCTTGCGCGAGAGCCCCCGGTTGTTGGGGTTGGGACCCGTGGGCCAGTACACCTTGGTGAAGATCTCGATCGAGTCGCGGCGGACCCCCTTGAGCGCCCGGCCGAGCACCGTCTCGGCGCCGCCGATGGCGTAGACGTCCGCCGTGTCGAAGGTCGTGATGCCGGCGTCGAGCGCCGCCTTGACGCACGCCTGGGCCGCGTCTTCTTCGATCTGGCTGGCGTGGGTGATCCAGTTGCCGTACGACAGCGCGGAAACGAGCATGCCGGAGCGTCCGAGGTGGCGATAGTCCATGAGCCGGGACTGTACCCGTGCCGTCGTACGCTCGTTCGGTGCCCTCCGACGACTCGCTGCCGGTCCGCCGGGGTCTGCAGATCCCGTTGAGCGAGATCACGTGGCGGGCGACCACGTCGGGCGGTCCGGGCGGTCAGCACGCCAACCGCACGCTCAGCCGCGTCGAGGTCGAGTTCGACGTCGCCAGTTCGCTCACCCTCGGGCCCCGCCAGCGCGCCCGCCTGCTGGAGAAGCTCGGCCCCGTCGTGCGCACCAGCGCCGCCGACTCGCGCTCGCAGGCTCGCAACCGTCAGCTGGCGCTCGAACGCCTGGCCACCAAGCTCTCCGAAGGGTTGCGGGTCGACCCTGATCGCCGGCCGACCAGGCCGACGAAGGCATCGAAGGTGCGCCGGGTCGAGCAGAAGCGGCGACGGTCGCAGACCAAACGCCAACGACGCGCGCCGGGCGACGACGACTGAGCACCGCACGGGCGCCGCGATGAATTCGCCGCGCCGGCGCCGTCAAGGTGTTGCAGATGCTGGCGGGCGCCGGAGGGCATCCGACGAGAGAGAGGCACCACCATGGGCAGGATCGTGATTTCGGAGTTCGTCTCCCTCGACGGCGTGATGGAGGACCCCGGTGGGTCCGAGTCCTACGTACACGGCGGCTGGACGTTCACCTTCGACCGTGGCACCGAGGGCGACCGGTTCAAAATGCAGGAGGTGCTCGACTCCGACGCGCTCCTGCTCGGCCGCACCACCTATGAGGGCTTCGCCCAGGCGTGGCCCAGCATGGAGGGCGAGTTCGCCGACCTGTTCAACTCGCTGCCCAAGTACGTGGTGTCCTCCACCATGAAGGAAGCCAGCTGGCAGAACACCACCATCGTCGACGGTGCCACTGACCCCATGGCCGAGGTGCGCCGCTTGCGCGACGCCCATGCGCGCGACCTGGTCGTGCACGGCAGCACCACGTTGGCTCAATCCCTCATCGCCGCCGGGCTGGTCGACGAGCTGCGCCTGATGGTGTTCCCCGTCGTCCTCGGGTCGGGTCGGCGCCTCTTCGGCGAGCTGAGCGACCCGGCGCGCTTCACGCTGGCCAGTTGCAACCCGCTCGGGCCCGACGGCATCGTGCTCGCCGTCTACCGGCCGGCCCCGGCGAAGGCCGACTCAGTCTGAGAAGCCGAAGGGGGCCAGTGCCGCGGCCAACCCCTCGTCGAGCAGGCCCAGCAGCTCAGGGTCCTCCTCGGCCCGCGGCCCGCGCAGCGCGGTGAGCGCGGCGTAGCCCTGCGCCACCAAGGCGGCGTCCTCGGTGGTCTCGGCCAGCCCGGGGTCGTCGCCGCCGGGAAAAGGCGTGCCCACCGTCAGGACGATCTCGCCCTTCTCCGGGTCGCCTTCCATGGAGGACCTCGCCGCCTCTGCCGCCGCCGGCCCCTCCATCTCCTCGCGATTTGGCGCCGACCAGCGGGCGATGCCCTGGGCCGACTTGATCAGCCCGGCTCCGCTCACCCGGGCCCAGCGCAACCCCAAGATCCGTTCCTTCGGCAGTGCCGGCACGTTCAGGTTCAGCACGGTGCGCGTCGGCGCGGCCCGCAACGGTGCGATGAGCGCCACCGCCAGATCGGCCGCCGACTCCCACGGCAGCGGGTCCGCCGCCGCCCGCAGCGAGACGGCCAGCGCGCTGATGCCGAGTTGGGAGGCGGTCAGCGCCGCCCCGACCGTGCCCGAGTGCAGCACCGAGCGACCGACGTTCACACCGTTGTTGATGCCCGAGAGCACCAGATCAGGCTTGGGGCCGACGGCCCCGAGCGCGCCGGCGATGACCGAGAGGGCCGGCGACGCATTGAGCCCGTATGCCTCCACGTCCTCGGCGCCTTCCACCCGGGCCCGCTGGTAGGCGATGACGGTGCGGTCGGTGACCGAGCCGACGGCGGCCCCGGCGCCGCTGTAGTTGGAGCTCGGTGCCACCACCACAATCTCGTGGCGGACGCCGTCGCGGGCCTCGGTCTCGTCGACCCAGCCCACCAGGGCCCTGGTCAATGCGGCCAGGCCGGGCGCGCTCACGCCGTCGTCGTTGGTCACCAGAATGCGCACGTCACGTGCACGCTACCGGCCTCCTACGACCCTTCTGGGCCGCGCCGGCCCCGGTCCGCACATCGTTCATATGAGGTTCGTCCTCCTGTCACGACACGACCGTTCCCCCTGCACGGGGCCGTGGTCTGCTTCAATTCACGGGTCATGTCCTCGCCACGCATCTCTGTCGCCTCGCCGACGGGGCAGCAGTGGCGTATCGGGCACGGCCGCCAGGAGGTCGTGGTCTGCGAAGTCGGGGCCACCCTGCGGACCTACACGGTGGGGCAGACCCCGGTGCTCGACGGCTTCGGCGCCAACGAGTGGTCCCACGGTGGTCGGGGCCAGGTGCTCGCCCCCTGGCCCAACCGCCTGGCCGACGGCCGCTTCGAGTTCAACCGGGTCCAGGCCCAGGCTGCCCTCGACGAGCCCGAGCGCCACAACGCCATCCACGGCCTGGTGCGCTGGATGCCCTGGACGCTGCAGACCCGTCACCAGAACCAACTGTCGCTGCGCCTCCAGCTCCACCCCTCACCGGGGTACCCCTTCTCGTTGCTGCTCGAACTCGAGTACCACGTCGGACGGGATGGCCTCACCGTGACCACCACGGCCCGGTCGACGGAGGAGGGACCGGTGCCGTTCGGACTCGGCTTCCATCCCTATCTGACCGCCGGGCCCGAGACGGTGGACGGCGCCATCCTCCACCTCCCGGCGCACGACACCCTCGACCTCGATGACCGCGGCCTGCCCACCGGCGCCCTCACGCCGGTGGCCGGCACCGAGCGCGACTTCACCACCGCCCGCTTTGTGGGGCCGACCTCGCTCGACACTGCCTTCACCACCTTGGACCGTGACGCCGAGGGCAAGGCCTGGGCCAGCCTCGATGTGCCCGGCGGCGCGGCCGGCGCCCAGCTCTGGGTCGATGCCGGGTTCCCCTACCTGATGGCGTACACGGGCGACACGCTGGGCGAGTTGCACCGCCGCCGGCGCGCCGTGGCCATTGAGCCGATGACGTGCCCACCGAATGCGCTGCGCACGGGCAAGGACCTGATCGTGCTGCAGCCCGATTCGGAATGGTCGGCCACATGGGGGATCTCGCCGCGCTAGACCGAGCGGCATGAGCGAGCGCACGACGTCCGACCTGCCTCTTGGTGGCCACGCCGCCATCGTCACGGGATCCTCGAGTGGGATCGGGGCCGCCACGGCCCTCGCCCTGGCCGAGTTGGGTGCCGGCGTGGTGGTCAACTCCTCGTCCTCAGTGACCCAGGGCGAGGCCGTCGCCGCGTCACTGCCCGACGCCATCTACGTGCAGGGGGACATCACCGACGAGGCGGCGACGCAGCGGCTGGTGGACGCGGCCACCGAGCGCTGGGGACGGCTCGACATTCTGGTGAACAACGCCGGGACGACGGCGCTCATCCCGCACCACGAACTCGAGAAGGCCACCATCGACGTCTGGCGTCGCATCTTCGAGGTCAACGTGTTCGGCACCTGGACCATGTCGCTGGCCGCCATGCCTGCACTGCGCGAGGCCAAGGGCGCCATCGTCAACGTCGGTTCCATCGCCGGTCTCCGTCCCACCGGCTCGTCCATTCCCTACGCGGCCAGCAAGGCGGCCCTGCACCACATGACCGTGCTGTTGGCCAAGGTGGTCGGCCCCGAGGTGCGGGTCAACGCCATCGCGCCCGGCCTGGTGGACACGCCCTGGACGGCGGACTGGGACTTCGTGCGCGAGGTGGTGCGCCAAGCGGCCCCACTCAAGCGGTCGGGCCAGCCCGAAGATGTGGCCGAGCTCGTCGTGGCCATGGTCCGCTCCACCTATCTGACCGGTCAGATCCTGGCCGTCGACGGCGGCATCAGCATCGCCACCTGAGAAGGGCCGAGCAGTTCGCCGCGCCGCCGTGGCAGAGTGCGTCGATGCGCTTCGTGGTGTTCGGGGCGGGAGCCATCGGCGGATCGGTCGGTGGTCGCCTCTTCCAGCAGGGCTTTGACGTCACCCTGATCGCCCGGGGGGCGCACGCCGCCGCACTCGAGAAGGGACTCGTGCTCGAGGCGCCCGACGAGTCGGCCACGCTGCCCATTCCGGTCCGCACCGACGTCGCCGCCGTGTCGTGGACGGATGACACCGTGTGTCTCCTCGCCGTCAAGGGCCAGGACACCGACGCCGCCATGGCTGCCCTCTGCCTGGTCGCACCGCCCGAGCTGTCGGTCGTCTGCATGCAGAACGGTGTCGAGAACGAGCGCCGGGTGCTGCGCCACTTCCCCAACACCTATGGCATGTGCGTGATGTGCCCGGCCACCAACCTGACGCCTGGGGTGATCCAGCTGCACTCCGCGCCGGTCAGCGGGCTGCTCGACCTCGGCCGCTACCCCTCCGGCCTCGACGACACCGGCCGGGAGATCGCCGCCGCGCTCGACGCCACGGCCTTCCAGTCGGTGGCGCGGCCGGACATCATGCGTTGGAAGTACCGCAAACTCCTGATGAACCTGGCCAACGCGGTGGAGGCGTTGTGCGGGCCCGACGGCCGCTTCAGCCCGCTGGCGCGCGAGGCCCAGCGGGAGGGCAAGGACGCCATGGCGGCGGCCGGCCTCGACGTGGCGTCCAGCGAGGAGGACCGCGAGCGCCGGGGCGACCACATTCAGCTGCGCAACACGACCTCGGGGGAGTGGAGCGGCGGTTCGAGCTGGCAGAGCCTGGCCCGGGGGACCGGATCGATCGAGGCCGAGTTCCTCAACGGCGAGATCGTGCTGCTCGGTGCGCGCCACGGCGTCGCCACCCCGGTGAACTCCCTGCTCCAGCGCCTGGCCCTGCAGGCGGCGGCCGACGGCGCCGGCCCGGGGTCCTGGAAGGTCGAGGAGCTGAGTGCACTGGCGGGGGTGCCCCATGGCGAGTGAGCGGGCGACGGCCTTCGCCGACGACTTCGCCGCCGCCAACGCCGAAGCGATCTCGTTCGTGCAGGGGTGCTCGGACGAGGCATGGGCCGTCGTCGTCCCCGGCGAGGAGTGGACCGTCGGTGTCGTGCTGCACCACATCGCCGAAGGGCACGCACTGGGACTCTCGTGGATCGGCTCCATGTCCAAGGGCGAGCCCGTCACTGAGACGCAGGCGTCCATCGACGCCAAGAACATGGAGCACGCGGCACGGGCGGTCGGCGTGAGTCAGGCGGACACGCTGGCACTGCTCAGGGAGAACGGCGATCGGCTCGAGGCTCTGCTACGTGGCCTGCACGACGACGAACTTGATCGAACGGCGTCGTTCGGGCCGGCGGGAGGCAGGGAGTTCCCCGTCGAAGCGATGGCCTCGGTCAGCGCAGGACATCTGCGCGGCCACCTCGAGCACGCGCGCGGCGTCCTCGCACCAACCTGACAAACAGACGCCACATCGGCATCGCGCTCCATCACATATCGCGACAGCTCCGCGACGGTCCGGTGAGCGCTGCGCGAACGCGAGATGAATCTCTGGCGAGGCTCTCGGTCTCCCAGCTGCCCTTCATGTAAAACGAAACCTGCTCGGGGCCGGGCCGATCGGTGGAAGGGAATTCCTGTGTTGCAACGCGTCGCGTCTCGTCTCGCTCGTCGATCGAACGACAGCAAGCATCGCTTTTTGAGGGGCGGCACCGCACTGGCCGTTGTCGGCGGGATGGCGGTCGTCCCCATTGCGGTCGTGCTCGATGCTGCGCCGGCCGGAGCAGTCACCACCATCTACACCCCGGCCACGCCCTCGCTGGCCACGCTGACCAGTCCCAGCGGGTGTAGCGGCACGGCCTGCGCCCCTTGGAACGAATACCAGGGGGACCCGGGCAGCTCGGGCGTCACCGACAACGGCGGTACCTCGTACCCCGAGAGCATGCTGCTGCCCACCTACGTCCCCGGTGGACCCACCACGACGACGAGCAATGGGACGTTCGTCAGCGGATCATCGGGCCCGCAGAACTCGGTGACGGCGCCCAACCTCTCGGTGGTTCCGGCTTCGGGGAGCGGGACAGACGGGGTAGCGGCCTACCCGAGCGGTGTCGTCGGCACGCCCGGGCCACTGGACGGCTACTGCGGATCCGGCACCACCACGACGGAATCGGCCGGCACGGTGGCCCGTCAGCCCGCCGGGACCACTCTGCCGTTCGCGCCGTCGTACTTCCCCCACATCGTCCGGAACAGCGATGGCTCGCTGACCGGCTATTTCGACTATCGGCCCAAGGACGGAGACGAGGCCCTGATGGCGGCCACGTCGACCGACAACGGCAAGGACTGGACGTACAACGGGGAGGCGCTCGAGCAGGACCCCGGCTACTGCCCCAGTGCCGACACCAACGACGACGGGCAGGGTCACTCCAACGTCATCACGGTCAACGGCACCACGTTCCTTTACACGCTGCCCCGGGCCGCCGGCGACATGCAGGGTGTGGGCATGGTCGTGCACCAGTTCTCACCAACCGAGTCGAGCCCGCTCAACGGGCTGCCGGCGACCGAGCCGACCGGAATCGACCCCGATGGCTTCGCCACGTCCGCCGTCACCATCAGCTCGGCGGCCCAGAATCTCTCCCTGACCACCACGGGCTCGGCCGGCTCCACTGAGCAGTTGGTGACCGGGGGCTTCGTCGACCTCACCCAGGACCCGAACCCGACCACCGGCCAGGTGATCAACTGCACCGTCACCACCGGATCCAACACGATGACCGGCTGCACGTCGCCCGGCACCGTCAACGTGGCCGTTGGTGACCTGATCGAGCAGGTCATCGGCTACGTCTCCGCGCAGACCGGCACAACCACGGCCAAGCTGACCATTCCGCTCGGCCCGAACACGACGAATGCGGACGGTGGGTTGGGCACCATCGACGTGTCGCCCAGCGCGACGACGTCAGCCGCCACGTCGGGGTCCAGCAATCTCGGCTTCACGCTGTCGTTGACCGGGTCGACGTACAACGCCAACGCGCCCGATCGCGTCTACTTCGACAGCGCCAGTGGCGGTACCACGGCGTACTGCTCGCAGGGCAACAACAACCCAACCACGAAGATCGAAGACTGCACCACTCCGGAGGGGTCGTCCTCATTTTTGTTGGCAGCCGGCGACCTGGTCCTTTCGGATCCGATCATCCCCCGCACCGCCTACGAGAGCGACACCGCATCGGGCGGCATGACCTCGGGACTGGTGGCTCCTGACGGCATTGTCGGCACCCTGCCCAGCTTCCCCAACGACGGCACCGTCCCTTCCGGCGCCACGTACGTCGTCTACACGGAGAAGGAGCTCAGCTACTACCTGGCCGGTGACAGCACCAACGCCCTCACCATGAGCTCGACAGTCGGCCAGACCCTCGACTTCATCGCCAGCCCCTACATCTCGCAGAACATGCCAAGCCCGAGTTCGGTCACCAGCTCGAACCCCGTCACGGTCGAGATGGGCTTGACGACCACCGCCACGGGCTCGACGGGTGCCGTGGTCCCTGTGAGCTGCACCTCGCTCACCGAGGCCGGGGCGTCGTCCACACTGGGGGGCTGCACGATCCCGAGTACCGACACGGCCGACACCTTCGAACAGGCCAAGACCTACGTCGCAGCCCCGGGGGCGACCAACGTGGCGCTCGCCACGCTTGCGCAGACCGGGGAAGGAAGCGCCACCAACGTGGTCAAGCTCTACAAGAACAACGAGGACCTCTCGGTACTGCGCGTGGCCTACACCACTAATGGCTACACGTTCTCCAACGCCGGGCTCACCAACAACGGCATCATCAGCGACTGCGTCGAGTCCTCCGACAGCTTGGGCACCCCCCAGACCGGCTGCACGGCTCCGTCGAACTACACGGGTATTAACAACCCGTCGGCCAACACCAGCCCGTCGAACCTCAACCAGTACGCCACCAATGAAGGAACGCCGGGCTCGAGCAACGGCACCGACATCGGTGGCACGGCGGGCGGAGACGCCGACGAGTTGCGGTGGGTCGGCTCTGCCGGGAGCATCATCACCAACCCGAACGGCACCTTTGGGATGTTCCTCTCGGGCTCGTGGGCGGCCGACGGCGACAGTGACGCCTTCAACCAGATCTTCTACTCCGAGTCGTCCGACGGCCTCAACTGGTCGGTGCCCGTCCCGGTCATCAGCACCGACTACTCGTTCTCGGCTTCGTACAACCAGGACAACAACGTCTCGGCCACCGGCGGGACGAACCAGCCGCTCGGCATCTCGGCCTACTACGAGGGCCGCGCCTATGGCGCCAGCGTCGTCCAGAATCCCAACGGCACGCTGACGATGCTGTTCGCCGGCTATCGGTTCCCCAAGTCGATCTCGTCCGCCGGGACGGTGCTCGGCACCGGCGCACAACAGTGGACGGTCGGTGCCAACGACCTCACGGCCTACCGCAACATCTTGACGACGACGTTGTCGGAGACCACCTCACCCGCCGTCGCCACGACGACCGCCATCAGCGCCACGCCGACGTCCACCACGTTCGGTAACTCGGTCACCTTCACCGCGACAGTGGCGCCCAGCGGAACCGGGTCAGGCACCCCGACGGGAGTTGTCACGTTCAGCGGGTCCGGCGGTCCCCTCTGCTCTTCGGTCGCACTCAACGAAGGTTCGACCGACCAGGCCAGCTGCACCTTCACCTACAGCAGTCCGACGACCGACACGGTGTCGGCGAGCTACAGCGGCGACAGCAACTACGCCGCTTCCTCGTCATCATCAGGTGCGACCGTGACGGTGGCGCAGGCGACCCCGACGACACCGACGATTTTGAACCTGCCGTCGAGTGGGACATTCGGCGGTGGCTTCACGGCCATGATCACGACGAACGGCGACGGCACGACCTCGGTCTCGTCGACGACGACCGGTGTCTGCACCACCAGCGGCCTGACGGTGTCCTACGTGGGCGTTGGCACCTGCACACTCACCGCGCAGGTGGGTGACGGGACCGACTACACGGCGGCCAGCGGCACTCCGCAGAGTTTCACCGTCAACCAGGCCGACTCCAATGCGCCGACAATCTCGAACCTGCCGTCAAGCGGGACCTTCGGCGGAGGCTTCACTGCCATGGTCGCCACGGACGGCGACGGCAGCACCTCGGTCACGTCGTCCACCTCAGGCGTCTGCATGGCAAGTGGCCTCAGCGTGACCCTCGTCGGTGTCGGAAGTTGTGTGCTCACGGCGCACGTCGCCAACGGAACGAACTTCGGTCCCTCCGACGGTGAGCCGCAGAGCTTCATGGTCGGCCCGGCCGATTGGCCAGTGACGGTGACCGGGAGTCAGAGCTTTGGTGGCAGTCCCACCTTCACGGTCTCACCGAGCAGCGGCCCAACGCAGCCCTACGGTGGGTCGGTCACCTGTACGACAGTGAACAACGGCACTGCCCTCAGCCCGACGTTGGCCCCCAACGGCGCCTACACCCTCGACAGCGCCAACTGCAGCGGTCTCTCGCTCATCGGATCCGATGCGACCGACGACAGCCTCGTCCTCACCGGCTCCACCTTCACGGTGAGCCAGGGGATACCGACTGCCCCGACCATCTCGAACCTGCCTTCGAACGGTGTCTTCGGCAGCGGATTCACCGCCAACGTGAGCACCGACGGTGACGGCACCACCTCAGTTGCCTCGTCGACGTCGACGGTCTGTACGGCCAGCGGCTCGAGTGTGAACTACGTGGGTGTGGGGACCTGCACCCTCACGCCAGAGGTCACCGCGGGCACTGACTACAGCGCGGCCAGCGGTTCCAACCAGTCCATCACCGTGGACCAGGCCATGACCACCGTCAATGTGACGGCGTTGCCGGGGACCCCGGTGGCCGGGCAGTCGACCACCGTGACGGCCACGATCGATGTGACGGCGCCAGGCGCCGGGCAACCGACGGGTACCGTCGCCTTCACCCAAGGAGGGAGCGCGATTCCGGGGTGTGCCACGCAACCCGTATCCACCACCGCTGGGGTCACGTCGGCCACCTGTGCCGTGACGGCATCGACCGGCACCGAGGTCCTCGACGCCACCTACTCCGGTGACAGCAACTTCAGCGGCAACTTGGGCTCGATCACCCTCACGGCCGGGAAGGGATCAACGTTGACCGTCATCACGGCCAACGCCAACCCGACCCCCTACGGTGCTCCGGTGACATTCACGGCGACGGTGACCCCCGACGTCGGGACGGAGACACCGACTGGGACCGTCACCTTCACATTGGCCGACCCGGCGCCGCTCAAGGGGCCGGGACACCTGGCCGCGCTGGCCTGCCAGGGCGGCGACGTCCAGAGCCTGGCCGCCGGTGCCGCCACCTGCGTGGTGACCTCAGGCCTGGTGACCGCGCAGTCCCCGGCCACCGCTACCGCCAGCTACGCCGGCGACAGCAACTTCAGCGCCAGCACCGCCAGCACCTTCACCGAGACGGTGGGGAAGGGGAGTACGCAGGTGGTCATCTCCTCGAACCACGCACCGCAGGTGTCGGCCAAGTCCGTGGCGTTCACCGCGTTCGTGACAGCGGCATCACCCTCGACGGGGTTCCCGAGCGGGGCTGCGACCTGGACCATCACGGGGCAGGGCAGCGACACGGTGGCCTGCACGACGGACAACGACACGCTGAACAAGAAGACGGGCAAGGTCACCTGCCACGTGGCAGCACACACCCTGATGGCGGCTGACTCGCCCTACACGGTGTCGGTGACCTATGGGGGTGACGCCAACTTTGCCTCGGGCACCGGCACCTTCAGCCAGGTCATGTCGCCGGTGAACTCGAGGGTGAAGGTCTCGGGCCCGACCTCGACGCTCCAGGCCGCCGCGGTCAGCTACGCGGCCACGGTCACAGCGATGCCGGCCGCGGCCGACACTCCCACTGGGACGGTGACGTTCAGCTTCACTCCCACCGGCAGCGGCACCGCCCCCACGTGCACGGGCGGCGACACCCAGACGCTGTCGGCGGCGGGCGCCACCTGCAGCATCCCCGGAGGCTTCTTGGCGATCGGTTCGCCCTACACACTGAGTGTCAGCTACAGCGGCGACACCAATGACAATCCGTCGACATTGACGACGCCCAAGTCGGTGAAGGTGAAGGCGCCCAAGGTGTGACCCGCCGGTGGGCCGGCGGCGGGTTCGGGTCCACCGGTTGCATCCGGCCCGCCGTTATCAGTCGCTGTGCAGCGCCGCCCTGACCTCGTCGCGGGTGTCGCGGACCGGGGCGCCCGGCGTCTCGATCATCACCTGGTGCACGGTGCCGCTGAAGGGTGCCGGCGGGGTGTAGCGACGTGACACCGGGAACCCGGCGTCGCAGGCGAGGCGAAGTCCGGCACCGCCGTGCTGGAGGGCCAGCGGCAGGATGTGTTCGACCACGGTCTCGTCGGCCTGCTGGCCGTCCACCACCAGGACCATCCGTCCGGGGCCACCGCCTTCACCGAGCGAGTACTCGATGGTGAGCTGGTGCTCGCCGTCGCTGGCTAGGGGCGCTCCGGCCAGTTCGAGGGCATCGGCGGACCGGGCAAAGGTGAAGTGCGGTCGTCCATCGACGAAATAGAGGGCGTAGCCGCCGAACCAGTCGCCCAGTGCGCACACCACGCCGTCGGACTGCGGTGAGGCGTCCACGTCAGCCGTGAGGCGGAAGCCGCCCCAGAGCAGGGGCACGGACTCGTCGTGGACGGGGCTGCCGCCGGGCCGGAAGGTCTTGGACGACCCGGCCGGGTAGGCCGGTGGGATGAAGCCGCCGAAGCGGTCGATCAGACCGTCGGAGATCGGGAGCACCTGGTTGCGTTCGGCTTCGCGCGACCAGACGTCGATGAGCTGCTGGAGGCGCTCGGGCTCCTCGCCGGCGCGGTCCGTCGATTCGGAGAAGTCGCGGCTCAGGTCGAAGAGCTCCCAGCGGTCCGTGCTGAAGTCCCGGCTGCCGATAGCCAGCTCCTCCTCGTCGAGCACGCCGGTCGAGATGTGGTCCGTGGTGGCCTTCCAGCCCTGGTGGTAGATCGAGCGTGACCCGAGCATCTCGAAGTACTGCGTCTGGTGCACCTCGGGGGCGGCCGGATCCTGCAGCGCGGCCAACAGGCTCTGCCCGTCGACGACCTGTTGGGCCACGCCGTCGACTTCGGCCGGCATCTCGAGGCCGGCGGCGGCCAGCAGCGTCGGAGCGAGATCGATGGCATGGCAGAACTGGGAGCGGACCACACCGGGCTGTTCGATGCCGCGCGGCCAGTGCACGATGAGCGGGGTGCGCGTCCCGCCGAGCCAGGTGTAGCGCTTCCAAAGCTTGTGTGGGGTGTTGCCGGCCCAGGCCCAGGCCCACGAGTAGTGGTTGTAGGTGTTGAAGCCGCCCCAGTCGTCGTAGTGGGCCAGGTTGTCCTCCATGGACTCACGCACGTGGGCGGTGAAGCGCATCTCGTTGGCGCTGCCGTCCTTCCCGCCTTCGGCGCTGGCCCCGTTGTCGGAGAAGACGGCCACGATGGTGTTGTCCAGCTGTCCCCGCGCGTCGAGCCAGGTGAGCAGGCGACCGATCTGCGCGTCAGTGTGGGTCAAGAAGCCGGCGAAG
>DASXFC010000019.1:0-80441 GCA_036489775.1 Acidimicrobiales bacterium
GGGTCTCAACTCGAAGATCCAAACGATCAAGAAGATGGCCTACGGCTTCCGGAACAAGGAGCACTTCAAGACGGCCATCTTCTTCCACTGCGGGGGGTTACAGCTTTACCCAGCTACCCACAGGGAAGCCGGATGACCCAAATTTAATGGGCGTTCGCTGCAAAGCTGGCCGGGATCACGAGGACGACCCGATCCGGATCAAGAGGATGTCCGAATAACCGTACGGATAGAACTGGGAGAAGTTGACCAGGTTCGCTTCGAAGTAGACCGGGTCGTTCGCCAATTGGGTCCCTCGAATCACGAACGTCGCCACACCCTTGGAATTCGTAATGGCCGAGACAGGCGTGTGACCGGCTACCGACCCGTTGATGACGGCCGAGCTGTTGATCAACCCGTGCTGGTCATAGATGACCTGCCCCAAGTAGATCGGCACCTGTGAGACGTCGACCCGTCGATTCAGAGTGTCGAGAATCTCGGCCCGAATGGTCACCGGGGCTCCCACGGGGACGGGTCGGCTGACCGCATCGGGGACAAGAGCCACGTGCCAAGTTGAGGGCAGGAAGACGTCACTGCTCGAAACCGTGTCGGGCCCGCTGGTGAACGCGGTGACCGAGAAACCACCGGACACCGCTGGCTGCGCCGCCACGTTGGGCGACAACAATGTGTAGTGGCCCACATGTCCGGGTTGGACGGGCGTCTCACGATTGAGCACGCGCCAGAAGGCCGAGATCACCCCGGCGGTCTCCACCGTGAAGGCAGGTGTCAGGGGCCGGTCGCTCTGATTCCGTACTGTCACACCGATTCTCTCGACTGTCGCCAGCTGCCCGGTCGTACGAATGCTCGAGATGGTGACGTCCAGTGGTGGGGTAGACGTCAGAGCGAACGCGACCACGGCGGTGACTGCCAGCATGCTGGCCAGAGCCACGACCGGCCAGGATCGCCAGACTTTGATCGTGGGCGCGGGCTGACTCGGCCCGTCCTCGTCCCATGACCCGAAATGTCTGGCTGCCGCCAGGAATCCGATCGGCGTCAGCATGACGAGGTAACTGCCAAACGACCGTGCCGCGAAGAACAGTGCGAGTGAAGGGATGACGAAGGTCCAGGCGCTCAGCAACGGATAGGAGGCGGCGTAGACCGCAGCCAGCGCCACCAGAACCACCAAGGTGGCCAGCGAGTAGGCGAAGAGCGACCCTCCCCCGATGTGTACGAAGAGACTCAATCCGATCAGTCCCTGACCAGCCGGCACCGTGTGGCTGAGAAACGGGGTCATCACGCCGTCGAACCACTGTCGGGGTGCCGCCACGGCGTAGGGCAGGTTGGGCAGAGCGAAGACGCCGAGGGCAATGGCGAGATAGCGGGCAGCGGCATCGAATCCCCACCGACCATGACGGATACGACTTTCGCCGGCCACCGCGATCAGCACGAAGGGCAGGATCAACCATGGCGTCTGCTTGATCGCCATGGCGACACCGAAGAGCACCGGACTGATCCAGGAGGCCCGACCCCGCTGGGAGAGAGACCGGTCCAGGTAGTAAGCGGCGCCGAGCAGGAACGGCACATAGAGAGCGTCGGTGATCCCGCCCACGGCATAGCCGATGAAGGTCGACAAGCTGCCGAGCACGAGGGCCGAGGCACGAATGTGCCGGGGCAGCATGCCGAAGAGCAGGAGGATGGCCACCGCCCACGAGACGACGTTGAGAGCCACCGCCGTCTGGGTAGTCCAGCCCAACGCCAGGAAAGGCAGGTAGAGCTCGAACGAAAGTGCCGGGTACGACAACGACGTGACGGTGGACCCGTCGAGCCGAAAGGTCGCACCGTTCGGGGACAGGTGGTACGCGGCGAAGGCGGGCTCCATCGAGTGGGTATAGGGGTTCGATCCGTGCAGCGCCAGAGTGGCTGCGTACTGATCGAACGCCACTTCGTCGGTTGAGTAGCTGGGGTCGCCGCGCACCTGCAGGAAGGACCAGATCACGAAGGCGAGAACGATGGCGATGGCGATCACCCATGGGGCAATCGCGGCAAACATCGAGCGACCACTGGCCTGCCACCAGCGCATGACCCCGCCGGACGAACCGGCCACGCTCACTCTGAGTCGCGACAGGCTGGCCACGACGGTGAGCAGGCCGAGTGCGGCAAAGGCCACCACGAAGACGCTGACCCAAGCCAGGGTGCTGACCCCGGTCGAGATCTGCAAGGCCCAGACGATGAGCGTGATCCCCGTCAGCGTCCACCACCAGCGGCCGCTTGTCGTCCCCACCCTCACTCCCTTCGCATGGCCGCCGACACAGGCGCGACAGGCAGCCGAGGGTCAGAAGCCCGCTACTTGCTGCTGAACGATCAGACGTGAAGAGCGGTGGTACGGCGAGGGCGCCGGCGCAAAACCAGGCCCAAGGCGAGCAGCCCGCCGCCCACCAAGGCGCCAGCCAGGTACTCCTCAGCCCGGAACGGCTTTCCGGTCACGGCCACTGTGGCCCCCGCAATGGCGGAACTACAGGTGGCGGCATCGACCACGAAGGACCCGTCACCCGTCAGATTGGCCGTCACCGCACCGGCGGCGGTGGCGCCACTGCTGACCGACCCCGACGGAGGAAGGACCCATCCTCCACTCGATCCGTCGAAGGCCAGAACGGTTTGGCCGGTGTCAATGCCGCTGTGCGTGTAAGTCACCGAAAGAGACAGCGTGCCCGTGTAGGCCGCGCCCGTGCTCGGGTCCGTTACCGCCACGGTCAGCGCGGGTGCCACCGCACACGACGGGCCGGTTCCGGTTGAGAAGACGATGGTCAGGCCATCGGTCGTGGCCCCTTCAGTCACCGACACACCGGAACAGCTCTGCGTGCCACCCGCGGCAGGTGCGGTGACCGTGCACAAGACGGACTCGCCGCCCGGGTCACCTGATCCGGTGCCGTTGGACGCCGGCGTATCGGGAGCACCCGATCCGCCCGTGGCCGCACCGGCGGCGAGGGGAAACGCACACGTCAGCGCGGCCATGATCACGCCGGCGACAATCGAGCCGAACCAGTGACTGCGTCGTTGGGGGTACATGCTCTCCTCGAAGAATCACGTGGTTGACCGCCAGCCGGCGCTCAGTAATGGTCCCCGGAGCCTACGGAGCAACAACCCCATTTGCAACAACCCTCGCAGTCGAGATGCAACGACCGTGCCTCGTTCCAAGCCACGCCCAGGCCTGGGTTGGCTACCAGCTCGGATTCAGCGGGTCTGACGATGATGGCTGGGCCCGAGGTCTCATGAGCGTGGCCCAAGGTCTCGTGGGCCCGGGGCTGTCCCGGCCGCCCATTCCGTCGCCAAGATCCCGTAGGTCACATCGTCGGTCCACTCCCCCTTCACCCATTCGTTCTGCACCAGATGGGCTTCACGCCGCATACCGAGCCGCTCCAAGACGCGGGCGGAGGCGACATTGCGGGCATCGAGGTGGGCATAGACCCGGTGCACCCCCAACCGGTCAAAAGCCAGATCAACCAGGGCGGTGGCCGCCTCGGTGGCATAGCCCCGACCCTGCACGGCGGGAAGAAAGAGATAGCCGATCTCGGCCTGCTGGTGGTTCGCGCTGGTGTACGTCAGCATCACGTCACCCACGACTGCATGGGTGACCCGTTCCACCACGGCCAGATTGATGGTGTCGCCCTCGCGGTCGATGTGGGTTAGGTTGATCTTGCGTCGCAATGAACTCCGGCTCTCCCGGCGATTCCTGGGCTCCCAGTAGAGGTAGCGCGCCACCTCGAGCCGTGACTGCAGATCGCACAGGTCATCGAGGTCTCCGGCCTCGAAGGGCCGCAGCACCAGTCGTGCGGTCTCGATGGGCTTCGTGATGTGGACCGATGGACGCATCCTGGTTGGCTACGCTAGTGAGCGTGAGTTGATTCTGGACGTGCAGCGTGGCGCTCCAGCGCCTGTCCTGTTCGTTCTTCCTTTTCTGACCGGAGTCCTCATGCCTGCTGCTTCCTCTGTTCCTTCCCGTTCCCCTTTACCCAGCACCATGGCCACTCTGGTGGCCCGTGACCTGTGCGCCGAACGCGGTGGCGCCACCGTGCTCGAGCGCATCTCGCTGACAGTCGGGCCTGAGACCTGCCTGGGCGTGGTCGGCCCCAATGGGGTGGGCAAGTCCACGCTGCTGCAGATCTTGGCCGGGCAGCTGGCCCCGCTCTCGGGCCAGGTGCGTCACGACCCGCCCACCGCCACCATCGGTTACCTGGCCCAAGAGCATGCGTCCGCGCCGGACGAGACGGTCGGAGCGCTGCTGGAGCGTCGCACCGGCGTGGCCGCCGCAGACCGCGAGCTGGCGGAGGCCGCTGTCGCCTTGGGGGCAGGCGAGATGGGGGGCGACGAGCGCTACGCGCTGGCTCTGGCTCGCCACGAGTCACTGCTGGCCGGCGACTTCGACGGGCGGCTGTCCTCGGTGCTGGCCGAACTCGGCCTGGCCGTGGGCATCCTCGAGCGCCCGGTGTCGACAATGTCGGGTGGGCAGGAGGCCAAGGTGGCCATCGCCGCCCTGATGCTGGCCCGCTTCGATCTCACCCTGCTCGACGAGCCGACCAACGACCTCGACTTCGAGGGGCTGGCCCGGCTGGAGCAGCTGGTGCGCCAGCGGCGTGGCGGCATGATCATCGTCTCGCACGACCGGGCCTTTCTCGACGGCACGCTCACCGATGTACTCGAGATCGAGGAGCACCACCACACCGGCTTCCTCTACGGCGGCGGATGGGCCGGCTATCTGGCCGAACGGGCCGCCGCCCGGGCCCATGCGGTCGAGGGCTTCGAGCAGTATCAAACCCAACGCAAGCAACTGACAGCGCGGGCGCAGCGCGAGCGCCAGTGGGCCACCAGTGGGGTGAGCCGCGAGAAGACCCGTCCTCGTGACAATGACAAGGCGCAGCGCGACTTCCGCATCAACCGCACCGAGCAGTTGGCGTCGCGAGCACGGCGGACCGAACGCGCCCTCGAGGCGCTCGACGAGGTCGAGAAGCCGTGGGAAGGGTGGGAGTTGCGGTTCGCCATCAAAGGGGCCGCTCGGGCCGGGGCGGTGGTGTGCCGGCTGGAGGATGCGGTGATCAATCGCGGTGCCTTCACCCTGGGACCGTTGACCCTCGAGATCGGATGGGCCGAACGGGTGGCCCTGATCGGACCGAACGGATCGGGCAAGACCACCTTGGTGGCCGCCCTGCTCGGACGAATCGAGTTGCGGTCGGGACGAAGACTCCTGGGGCCGAGCGTGGTGGTGGGTGAGCTGGGACAGGACCGCCGGGTGCTCGGGGGAGGGGGCACGGTGGTCGATGCGCTGGTCTCCCTGAGCGGGCTTACCCTTTCGGCGGCGCGCTCCCAACTGGCCAAATTCGGCATCGGGGCCGAGGCGGCGTTGCGGGCCCCCTCATCGTTGTCGCCAGGTGAGCGGACTCGGGCCGAGCTGGCCGCCTTTGCCGCCGCCGGAGTGAACCTGCTTGTGCTCGATGAACCAACCAACCATCTCGACCTTCCGGCCATCGAGCAGCTGGAGTCCGCCCTGGCGTCCTATGACGGGACGTTGATCCTCGTGTCACACGATCGTCGCCTGCTCGAAACCGTCGAGGTGACGCGCACCGTTCGCCTGCCTGCCCCTGACGACGAGATGAGGTCGATCGTCGAGGTGTGACGGCGGAGGGTGGGAACGGGGGCCAGTAGCTTGGGCCAGATGAGCGAGGAGCGGAGCCCAGCGGCGCGCGAGCAGGCCCGCGAAGCCGGCGCCGCCGCAATGGCCGCCTTGCGCAAGGCCGTCGCCCGCAAGGCGGCCGAAATGATCCGCAACGACCCCGACGACGCGGCGGCCGCGGTCGAGTTGGGTCTGGTCGACCAAAATTGGCTGGAACATCCCGGCGAAGGCCAACCGATCTCCTCGTCGGCGCCCACTGACGTCCTGCGCCGCTTCCTCGAGCGGTCGGTCGAGCGGCGACCCTCCAAACTCTCGTCCTTGGGCTTGACGGCGGTTCAGTTGCTGTCGTCGGGCAGTGACGACACGACGGCCGTCGGCGTCGCTCCGAGTAGCTTGACCATCGTCTTCACCGACCTCGAAGGCTTCACCGCGTACACCGAACGCCACGGTGACACCGCTGCGCTCGAGATCATCACCGCCCACCACCAGATGGCCGAACCGGTGGTGCGGCAGTGGCGGGGACGCCTGGTCAAGCATCTCGGCGACGGCCTGCTCTGCACCTTCCCCGACCCCAGCGCCGGCGTGCACGCCGCGCTGGCTCTGCTGGCCACCGCCCCGCCGCCACTGCGGCTCCGCGCTGGCGTCCACACCGGCGACGCCGTGGTGACCAAGGAGGACGTGCTCGGTCACGTGGTCAACGTGACAGCTCGGGTCTGCGAGGCGGCCAAGGGCGGCCAGGTGCTGGTCAGTGCGGACGTGGTGCGGGCACTGGGACCGAGCGCCGGCGGGGTGCACTTCGGCAAGATCAAGAACCGGCGCATGAAGGGCGTGCAGATTCCGGTCGGCGTGGCCGAAGCCCACGCGGGCTGAGCGCCAGTTACTTCAATTCGCTTACTCCTCGCCGCTGAAACGCTCCCAGGCTGACTGGCGGGTCATACCCATGGCCTCGCCGATGCGGGCCCAGGTAGCGCCGAGCGCCCGGGCCCGGCGGACCCAGCCGGTCAGGTTCTCCTCGATCTGTGCTTCCACCGCCACGATGCTGGGCAGCAGGGCCAGAATCTGCTCGAGGTCCTGCTGCGCGTCCCAGGGCAACATCGCTTCGCCCTTGACCGGGTTGTCAGCGATGACGGCGGCACACAGCGACACGCACTCGTTGCAGATGTAGACGCCCGGCCCGGCCACCAGCTTTTCGACCTTGGTGTTGGGCTTGACGCAGAACGAACAGCAAGCGATGACGTCGGCATCCTTGGTGGTGGCGGGCATGGTGACCTCCTTGTCAGGAGTCACCTTACAATTGTCAGGTTCTCCCTGACAAGAGGACCGGCGGATTATTCGGATTATTCGGGCTTCCACACCCCAGCCTGCTGGGCGGTGGCCACGTTCAGGCGGTTCCACACGTTGATGTTGGCAATGGCCAGCACCAGAGTGGCCAGCTGCTTCTCGTCGTAGTGCGACGCCACCTGAGCCCACAGCTCGTCGGGCACCGGGTCAGGCCGATCGGCCTGCCTGGTCATGGCTTCGGTCAGGGCCAGAGCGGCCCGTTCGGCCTCGGTGAAGTACGGCGTGTCGCGCCAGGCCAGCAGGGTGCCCAGGCGCTCATCGCTCTCGCCGTTCTTGCGCGCGCTCTGGATATGTCCGTCCAGGCAGACGGCACAGCCGTTGATTTGGCTGGCCCTCATCAGGACGAGCGCGATGGTCGACTCGTCCACCCCGCCGTCGGCCACGACGGCGCCCAGCGCTTGCAGGGCGTCGTTGGCTCCTGGCAGGAGGAAGGCAGGATGTTGGATGCGTGGTGCCATGTGGATGTCTCCTTCGTACGGCCAGCCGCGTTCTCTGTCACATATGGGCGGCCAGATGGGTCATACCTCAGACACCCCGGAAGCGAGGAATGTGACGGATGACCGACGCTGAGGCCGATTGGCTGGCCACCCACTTCGAGCAGCGCCGCCCGCGCCTGCACGCCGTGGCCTACCGGATGCTCGGCTCGCTGACCGAGGCCGACGACGCCGTGCAGGAAACCTGGATCCGCCTCAGCCGCTCCGAGGTGGGAGCCATCGACAACCTCGATGCCTGGTTGACCACCGTGGTGGGCCGCGTCTGCCTCAACCTGCTGCGCTCGCGCCGCACCGTGCACGAGAACCCGGGATGGAACTACGTCCCCGACCCCTTGGTCGGACCAGCCGACGATGGCACCGACAACCCCGAGGAGCACGTGCTGCTGGCCGATGCCGTCGGCCTGGCCCTCCTGGTGGTACTCGAGACGCTCAGCCCAACCGAGCGGGTGGCCTTCGTGCTCCACGACATGTTCGCCGTCCCCTTCGACGAGATCGCCCCGATGATCGAGTGCACACCGGCCGCCACCCGCCAGTTGGCCAGCCGGGCCCGGCGCCGGGTAGCGGGCGCCGGTGCTGTGGTCGGCGACCACGACCTCGATCTGCCCGCCCAGCGTCAGATCGTCGAGGCCTTCCTGCGGGCGGCCCGCCAAGGTGACTTCGAAGGTTTGCTCACCCTGCTCGACCCCGACGTGGTGCTGCGCGCCGACGCCGGAGCGGGTCGGGGCTCCCTGCTCGAAGGGGTCGAAGCGGTGGTTCCCCCGGTCATGCACTTCATGCGGCTGGCCCAGACCGAGCGGCATCTGGTGGTGAACGGCAGCGCCGGTCTCCAGCCCATGCGCGACGGCTCGCCCATGGCGGTGATGTCGTTCACCTTCCGCGGCGGCACCATCACGCACATCACGGCCCTGGCCGATCCCGATCGCCTGCACCAGCTCGGCCTCGACGTGGTGAACGGCTGACCTGACCTGACTCTCCCCTATCCGTTGCCGTGGTGCTTGCCCAACCCGCCGAGCAACCCGCCCCCACCGCCTCCGCCAGGCCCGGGCCCGGTCGTGGTCGTGGTCGTGGTCACGGTGGCCGCGGCACTCAAGCCCAGGGTGCCGGCCAGGGTGTTCAGATCGTTCTGCAGAATGGACCCCTCCGAGGAATCGAGGGCGCCCGTCTGCTCGCCGTTCTGGATGGTGATGGCTGCTTGCTGGAGGTCCTGGGCCGCCTGCTGCGGCTGACCGTGCGCTTCGTCGGTCACCGCCTGCTGGGCTTGCGAGGTCAGCGCCTGGCCGATCCCCGAAGAGACCGTGCCAGCGTCCTCACCCGAGGTGATGTCCTGCACCAGCGTGGCCAACGCCGTCGGTGCCGTGGGCACCGTGGTGGTGGTGGTCGACGAGGTACTGGTGGTTGTGCTGGTGCTCGTGCTGGCGGCCGGGTGCTTGGCCGGCGGGGTGTGCGTTCTGGGCGAGGTGGGCGAGTGGTCCACCGCCAGGGCGATCCCCGTTCCGGCCAGCGCCAGTACCACGATGAGGGCGGCCACCGGCCACCAGCGCCGACGCTTCGGCCGGGAGAAGACCGGGGGCGGGCCGGGGGCCGCGCCGGCCGGCACCGGCGTGGACGTGGGCACCACCGCGGTGTGGTCGGGCGGGGCCGGGGCGAACTGCACACCCGGCGCCAGCGCGGTCAGGTCGAGTGGTTGGGTGACCGTCCCGGTGCCGGTCGCCGTGGACATCGGGGCCGGCGCCCACGGCACGGCGAAGGCCGGCGCGCTGAGCATCGAGGCCACCTGCTCGCCGGTCAGCCGGTGTTCGGGCCGATGGTCGAGCATGCCGCTCAGCAACAGCTTCCACGGCACCGGCAGGTCCGCCGGGAGCGGGACCGGGCCGGCCAGGCGGCGGGCGATGATCTCGCTGCTCGTCCCCTCGTAAATGCGGCGCCCTTTCAAGCACTCGAGCAACACGATGCCGAGCGACCAGATGTCGGCGGGTGGCCCGACCTGATGGTCCTCGAGTTGCTCGGGCGCCATGTAGGCGATGGTGCCGATGGTGGTGCCGTCGATGGTGAAGGTGGTGGCGTCGAGCAGCCGGGCGATGCCGAAGTCGCCCAGCAGGGCGCGGCCGTCGGTCGAGAGCATGATGTTCGACGGCTTCACGTCGCGGTGCACGATGCCTTCGCCGTGGATGTAGGCCAGCGCCCCGCCCAAGATGCTCCCGAGCTTGGCCGTGAGCCGGGCCCCCAGCGCCTCCGCCCGCAGCGACGCCGACAGCGTGGCCCCGTCGATCAGCTCCATCACCAGGTAGGCCTGCCCGCCGTCCACGCCGGTATCCAGCAGCTTGATCAGACCCTCATGGCTCAGGCGCTGCTGCACCCGGACTTCCTGGGCCACCCGGCGGGCCAGCTCAGGATCGCCCGAGCGCACGATCTTGAGGGCCACCTCGGCGCCGCTGCGGGCGTCGACCGCCCGGTAGACGTCGGACATGCCACCCTGTCCCAGCAGGGCTCCGAGCTGGAAATGCTCGGCGAAGAGCTCAGAAGTCGAGATCATTTCCAATACCTATTCCCCGGATCCGGGCAAACCACCAACCTACGCCCGGGGCTGGGTGTCCGAAGAAGGTGCTGGTGGAAGGGCCCCCGGCGCCGCGCCCAGGGGCGAGCGAGGCTGGTGGGTGGGTGCCGGTCCTGGTGGCTGGGCCTCCGCCGAGCCCACATAGCGCCCAGCCTGGCGGGGCGAGAGCGACACCGTGCTCCCGCACATGGTGCAGGTCAGGTCGTAGCTGGTCCCGAGCGGCACCAACGGGACGAAGAAGACGGTGACCCAGCGCCGCAGCCGGCGGATCACCTGGGCCGCCGGCGTTTGGCACGACGGGCAGAGCAGCATCACGACGGCCAGTCGGGTGGCCCGGCGGCGCACGCCGAAGAGGATCAGCACGACGTCACCTTCTCAGAACCGCTCGCGCAACGCGGTACGCGCCGCCCATACGCCGCACATGCCGTGCACCCCTCCGCCGGGTGGCGTCGAAGCCGAGCACAGGTAGACCCCGGGCAGGGGCGTGCGGTACGGGTTCCAGCGCAGCACCGGGCGGGCCACCGTCTGGCGCAGCGATGCCGCCCCGCCGTTGACGTCCCCGCCCAGCAGGTTCGGGTTGTAGGCCTCCGCCTCGGCGGCGGTGCGGGTTGAGCGAGCGATGATCCGGTCCCGGAAGCCCGGGGCGAACCGTTCGATCTGGGCCTCCATGCGCTCGGTCATGTCGACCGGCGAACCATTGGGCACGTGGCAGTACCCCCATAACGTGTGCTGACCCTTGGGGGCCCGGGTCGGATCGACCACGCTGGCTTGAGCCACCAGCACGAAGGGGTGCTCGGGATGCCGGCCCGCCTGCACCGCGGCCTCGCTGCGGGCCACCTCTTCGAAGGTCCCCCCGACGTGCACGGTCACGGTGCGTCGGCAGGCGTCCGCACTCCAGGGCACCGGCCCTTCGAGGGCCCAGTCGACCTTGCAGGTCCCGGCCCCGGGGCGGAAGCGCGCCCACGGTCGAGCGGTACGCGGACCGATCTGTGCTCCGGCCATGGCCAGGAACTGGCGCGGCGAGACATCGAGCAGCACGGCCCGGGCCGGTGGCAGCTCCCCGAGCGTGGTCACCGGATGATCGACCTCGACCTGGCCACCGTTGGCCTCGAGAGCGGCCACCAATCCCTCGGCGATGCGGCCGCTCCCACCGAGCACGACGGGCCAGCCCACGCCGTGGCCCAGGGCGGCCAGCAGCAACCCGAAGGCACTGGTGAGCGGCGCCGTCAGGGGCTCCATGGAGTGCGCCGCCGCCCCGGCCAGCAGAGCCCGCCCGGCGTCGGTGACAAAGCGACCAGCCGCGTGCCGTACCGATGGCGTCCCCAGCCGGGCAAAGCGGAGCAGCGCCCGCGGGTCTGCGGGCAGCCCGCGCATGGGGCCCAGCACGTAGGGCACGATCGCCCCCAAATCTCCGACCAGTGGCCCCATCATCTGCCGGTAGGTCCCGGCATCACCGCCCAGCGAGGCGGCGGTGACCGACACACTGCGAGCCAGCCCGGCGGCGCGTCCCCCGTCAAGTGGGTGGGCGTAGGCCAGCTCGGGCTGGCACAGGTCGATGCCCAATGCCTCGAGATCGAGGGACTGGAAGAACGGCGAGGCCACCAGCGAGGGATGGACCGCCGAGCACACGTCGTGCACGAAGCCGTCGGTGGTCAGCGCCGCGCTGCGCATGCCCCCGCCGGGCGTGGCTGCCCCTTCGAGCACGAGCACCGAACGCCCGGCTCGGGCCAGCGTCAGCGCGGCGGCCAGCCCATTGGGGCCTGACCCCACCACCACCGCGTCGAGCTCGGGAGAGGCCATCACCCGGGGACCCTATGCCCACGCCTCAGCCTGACACCGTCGTCACACGGCAACTAGCTTGCTAGCCGCATCACGACTTCAAGGGGGGATGTCCCATGGCCGACGTACAAGGCACCTGCGACTCGCGTTTCGACGGCGTCCGTCGCACGCTCGAGAGCCAGCTCGACAAAGGTGAGGACGTCGGTGCTTCCGTCGCCATCTTTTGGCACGGCGAGCCCGTGGTCGACATCTGGGGTGGCTGGGTCGACGAGGCCCACTCGGCGCCCTGGAACACCGACACCTTGACCAATGTCTGGTCCACCACCAAGACGATGACCTTCGTCACGGCTCTGTTGCTCCACGATCAAGGATCGCTCGACTTCCACGCCCCGGTGGCCAAGTACTGGCCCGAGTTCGCCGCCGCCGGAAAGGAGGAGGTCGAGGTCCGCCACCTGATGGGCCACACCGCCGGCTTGTGCGGATGGGACGAGCCCCTGACGGCCGAGGACCTGGCCGACTGGGAGAAGTGCACCAGTGCACTGGCCGCTCAGACCCCGTGGTGGGAGCCCGGCCAGGGCAGCGGTTATCACGCCGTCACCCAGGGCTACCTCATCGGCGAGGTGGTGCGCCGCATCACCGGCGAGTCCATCGGTATCTTCTTCGCCCGCGAGATCGCCAAGCCCCTCGAGGCCGACTTCTACATCGGCCTGCCCGAATCCGAGGACCACCGGGTCTCCAATGTCATCCCGCCGCCGCCCATCAACCCATCCGACTTCGGGAGCGAACTCCCGGAGTTCTTGGTCAAGACGTTCCTGAACCCGCCCATCGATGCGTCGATGGCGCACCAGGAGTGGTGGCGCCGGGCCGAGATCCCTGCCGCCAACGGCCAGGGCAATGCCCGCTCGGTGGCCATGGTGCAGTCGGTGGTGGCCGGCCGTGGCCAGGCCCGCGGCGTGCGCCTCTTCAGCGAGAAGGCGGCCGACGTGATCTTCGAGGAGCAGTCCAACGGCACGGACATGTGCCTCGGCGTGCCGATCCGTTTCGGCATGGGCTACGGATTGAGCTCGGACACCATGCCTATCGGCGCCCGGGCCTGTTACTGGGGCGGCTACGGCGGTTCGGTGATCATCATGGACCAAGAGGCCGAGCTGACCATCTGCTACGTCATGAACCGCATGTTCCCGGGCCTGGTCGGCGACTTCCGCGGTCTGAACATCGCCATGGAAGCGGCCGCCGCGACCGCCACCGCTTAGTCGGGGAGCACCTCGGGCCACACCGCGACGGCGGAGCATGCGCCTGCGGTTCAATCAGTCAAGACGCGATGCAGCAAAGCGAGATACGAAGGATCGGCAAAGTTGAGTCCCCCGAGCTGGTCCCTCTCGAACCAGCCAATGGCGTCGTGCTCATCTAGCTGTCGGTTCACCACGTCACCTCGCCACTGACGCGAGACCCACACTGTGAGGTCCAAACCGGCCTCGGCATCGACCCGCTGGAGCACCGGTCCGTTCTCGAGGCCTTCGAGCTCGATGCCCAGCTCCTCCGCAAGTTCTCGTCGGAGTGCGTCGTCCCCGTGCTCGCCGGGATTGACGTGACCACCCGGAAAGTCCCACACGTCTGGGTACCACCGCCGGTCGGGCGATCGGTGACAGAGCAAGACTTGATTCCCCCGACGCAGAATGGCGGCAACGACCTGGTGATCCTCCATCTATTCGGGCAACACCGCCTCGGCTTCGATCTCCACCTTCCAGGCGGGGACCACCAACCCGGCCACGATCACCATGGTCGCCGTCGGCCTCACGTCGGCGAACAGCTCTCCATGCACCGCGCCGACGGCCTCGGCGTCCGCCACGTCGGTCAGGAACATCCGCGTCCGCACCACGTCGGACCAGGTCGCCCCGGCCTCGGCCAGCGCGCCGGCAATGATCTCGAAGCACCGCCGGGCCTGCGCCGCCGCAAGGTCGGGGCACCGGCCGTCAGGGAAAACCGGCCCGGTGCCCGACACCCAGACCCGCCGTCCGATGCGCAGCGCCCGGCTGAAGCCGATGGTGGCCTCGAAGGGCGAACCCGAAGAGATGTGCTGGCGGTCGCTCATGCCTTGATTGTGCCAGTGGAGGCACCGAGACCCGACCCAAGCGCGCAAGGGCGCAAGGGCGCACCGGTACCATCGTTCCCCCTAGGTGGGGAGTCGAATGGTTCGTCGGACAATCCTGGTCGCGGCCTCGGTGGTGGTCATCGCCCTGGGCGCGGCCAGCTGCGGTACCAGCCGGGCGCCCCAGGCCGATCATCACCACACGCACCGGGTCCATACGGTGGCGGCCGCCTCGGGGCTGGCGCTTCTCCCTCCCGGCAATACCTACACGGCCAGCTTGAAGGGCAACACGCCGGGCTCCCCCGCCGCCGGCGCCCCGGCCAACCAGACCGTCCCGGGCACCTGGTATGGCTACCAGTCGGTCCTGCCCATCATCGGCGAAAAGGGCTCCTGGGTCGAGGTGCGACTGGCCCAACGGCCCAATGAGTCCGTGGCCTGGATCAAGAAGAGCGCGGTGGCCATCCTCGGGCTGACCCAGTACCGCATCGTGGTGAACCTGACCACCATGCACCTGACCGTCTTCCAGAACAATGCGCAGATCTTGGACTTCCCCGCCGGCATCGGGACTCCCGACGACCCCACCGTGACCGGGCAGTTCTTCGTCACCATGACCGTGCCCCCACCCAACGCCGGCTACGGATCGTTCGTCCTGGTCACCTCGGCCCATTCCGATGCCATCACGGACTACGAGGACTCCGGCGACGCCATCATCGCCATTCATGGGCCGATCACGTCCGCCGACGATGCACTCATCGGCACCAGCGGCGCCGCCATCTCGCACGGTTGCATCAGGCTGCACGACGCCGACCTGGCCCAACTCAACGTCATCCCGGCCGGGACACCGGTCGACATCGTCGCCTGAGCGGCGGACTTTTCGTCAGCCGACGAGGACAATTAACCGGGCGGGCGCTGCAGCATCTCGATCCGTCGGGCCAGGTTCACCGCGTGGTCGCCCAGCCGCTCGTAGAAACGGCCCAGCAGCGTCACCTGCGCGCCCACCGCGGTCGGCATGGTCTCGGCCGCGATCTCGCCGGTCAGGCGGTCGTGGAGGATGTCGATCTCCTCGTCGAGCTCGGAGAGTTCGGCGGCCTGGGACGTCCGGTCCAGGTAGGCGTCGGCGGCGGCCTGCCACATCTCGAGGGCCACTTCGGACATCCGCTGGATGATGCCCCGGCTGAGCGGGCTCATCTGCCCGCCGAGGTGGGTGACCGCCCGCTGGGCGATGTGCTCAGCCAGGTCCCCGGAACGTTCCAGCTCAGGCAGCAAGAGCAGGATGCCCACCAGATGCCGGAGCGATTCGGTGGGCGGGACCTCGCCGTCCAATTGTTGCCAGACCATCATCTCGATATCGGCCGTCAGATCGTCAACCGTCTGGTCGCCCTCGACCACGGCAGTCCCGGCCACCGAGTCACTCTCCAGTAAGGCGGCCGTGGCGCCACCTAAAGCCTCGGCCACCAGGGCGAAGAGCTGGGTGATGCGCGTGTCGATGAGCTGGCTCTCCTCGGAATTCCACGGCATGGCGGCCCGTACCATAGTGCCGGTTACCTCAAGAGTTCGCGGTTTGTTCGCGTGTAGTTCACTTTTAGATAGGCCTCCGTTCACCCTCGGCAGCAAGGCTGCTGCTGGCAATCAATACCCACGGAGGGGCTCCCGCTCGCATGATTCCGATCGAACCGATCTCGGCTGCTCTGCCGCCTCAGGGTGCGGGATCGGTCACCGATCAGCTGAACGACGCCCCCCAGAGCCGTTTCCACCGGCGGGCTGTGCTGATCTCGGGCATCGGCTTCTTCACCGATGCCTACGACCTCTTCGTCATCTCGACCGCTGCCACCCTGGTGGCCAGCCAGTGGCACCTGAGTACCGAGCGCACCAGCTGGGTCACGGGGGCCGCCATCCTCGGTGCCTTCGTCGGGGCCTTCACATTCGGCCGGATCGCCGACCTGGTGGGCCGCAAGGTCGTCTACGTCACCGTGGCCGTGATCATGATCGTCGGCGCCCTGGCCTCTGCCTTCGCCCCGAATTTCTACTTGCTGCTGGCCGCCCGGCTCATCCTCGGGCTGGGCATCGGTGGCGACTACCCGGTGTCCGCCGTCCTCATGAGCGAGTACTCGAACCGAGCCGACCGCGGCCGTCTGGTTGGCCTGGTCTTCTCCATGCAGGCTCTCGGCCTCATCATCGGACCTCTGGTCGCCCTGGTGCTCCTCTCATCGGGGCTGGGCGGCGACATGACCTGGCGGCTCCTTCTCGGTCTGGGTGCGCTCCCGGCCGCCGGCGTGGTCTACCTCCGCTCCAAGATGCCCGAATCACCTCGATTCCTGGCCCAGGTAACCGGGAACGATGCCAAGGCCGCGGCAGACCTCTCGCGCTTCACCGATGGGGCCATCGCCGCGCCGCACCTGACCGTGGCCGATGAGGACGCGTCCGCCTCGCCTCCCCCCGCCGGCCGCATGGGGCTCGGCACCTTCCTGCGCAATCCCCGCATGCTGGCCCTCATTCTCGGCACGGCAGGCTCCTGGTTCCTCTTCGACTACGCCTACTACGGCAACACGCTCTCGCTGCCGGCCATCCTCAAGCAGGTCAACCCGGCCGCCTCCATCGAGACGAAGCTGGCCTGGTCGCTCGGCATGTTCGTGCTGTTCGCCGTCCCGGGTTACGCGCTGGCGGTGTACCGCATGGACCGCATCGGACACCGCAAGCTCCAGCTGATCGGTTTTTCGATCATGGCGATGGCCTTCGGCGTGCTGGCTGTCGTGCCGCCATTGACGCAACACGTGGCGCCGTTCTTGGCCGTCCTGGGCCTCAGCTACTTCTTCATCGAGTTCGGACCGAACATGACAACCTTCGTCCTGCCGTCCGAGGTCTTCCCGGTCAGCGTGCGTACTACCGGCCACGGCATCGCCGCCGGTATCGGGAAGCTGGGCGCCTTCGTCGGCGTGTTCCTGGTCCCCATCCTCCAGACCCACATCGGGCTACGCGGCCTGCTCGGTGTCGCCGCCATCTCCGCCGTTCTCGGTCTCGGCGTCACGAGCGTGCTGCCCGAACCGGCCCAACGCACGCTCGAGGACATCGAATCTGACTTCGATACGGGCGCGACGGTCACCGTCCTGGCCGATGGAATCAAGGAGCGAAGTCGGACGTCGCTACCGGCTTGATCTCCGGCTGGCCCTCCGATTCAGTCCTCCCCTTCGGGTCCGATGAACATGTCGAGGCAGCCCTCGAGACCTTCGATGGTGCACTCGGGATGGCTGTGCGCCTCCCAGTCGGCCCGGTCCAGCCGCAGGTTGACGATCTCGTCCGCCTGACCCCGGCGCAGCACGATGTCGCGTCCGTTCTCCGAGTAGCCAAGCGAGCGCGAGACACCGAGCGAGGCCGCGTTGTCGACGAAGGCGCCGCTGATGGCGACATTGGCGCCGAGACCAGTAAACGCAAAGTGCAGCATGGCGGCCCGCATTTCGTGGCCGAATCCTTGACCCTGGTAGGCCTGGCCGATCCACGAGCCCGTGTGCACGGTCCGCAACGCCCCATAGTTCTTGCTGAAGATCGACTGCACGCCGATCACCTTCCCCTCGTGAAACACCGTGGCATCGAAGACCCAATTATCGGGTCGCCAGTTGGCCCGCAGGCCCCACCAATGTTGGTAATTGTCCCGCTGGCGCTTGGGCAGCGGATCGTCCGTCCACGGATGGGTGAAGGGCATGGTGGACGGGTCGTGGATCCCGGCGTCGATCAGGTCGACGATGGAGGCGAATTCCTCCTCATGAGCCAGGCGCAGCTCAAGGCGCGGGCTGCGAATGACGAGATCGAACAGCGGCCAGTGCGGGTACGCCATCTCACAGTTTGCCCGCGTCCGGATGGCCGGACCGACGGCGATTTAGGACGCCGCGGCCGTACCTGTCGACCGGTCGATGAAGTTCCGCACCTCGCCTAGGGCGGCCAGCGCCTCGGGCACACCGGCCAGGGCCAAGCCTTGCCATCCGTGCACCATGCCCGGCCACGATTCCCACTGCACCGCCACCTCGGCGGCCAGCGCATTGGCGGCCAGTCGGTCGACGCCATGGCGCAAGGTGTCGTACTGCCCGACCGCCAGGTACAGCGGCGGCAGACCAGCCAGCGCGGCGGGTGCTGCATGGGCCGACGAGACAGAGGGATGGCCCAGAGGAAGCATGCCCTGGGTGTAGTCCCTCCCTCGATTGCGAACCCAGGCGGTCGTCAGGAAGGGATCGGTGCCGCTCTCATTCGGATCGGCCACCGCGAGGTCGAACCAGCCCGAGAGCGAGACGAAGCCGGCCGGCATCGGGATGCCCTGGTCCCGGGCGGTGAGCAAAGCGCTCAGCGCCAGTCCGGCACCGCAGGAGTCGCCGGTGACGACGACCCGCGTGGGATCGATGCCTGACTCGAGAAGGCCGCGGTAGGCGGCCAGGCAGTCGTCCTGGGCGGCCGGGTAGGGGTGTTCGGGCGCCAACCGGTAATCAGGCAGGACGGCGGTGACACCGAGGTGTTCGGCCAGGAGCGCCCCGAAGAAGAGGTAGCTGTCGAGCGGGCATGACACCAGCCCGCCGCCGTGGCAGTGGAAGGCCACGATCTGGTCACCGGTGCGCGGGCCGGCGGCGCTGACGGTGGCGACCCGGACTCCGCCGAGGGTGGCCAGTTCGACCTCGAAAGCGGGACCCACCGGGTGCCCATGGAAGGGCGCCATGGTGGCCCGTACCTGGATGTAGTCAGCCTCGGGGTCGGCGAAGTCGGGCGGGATCAGGGCCAAGATGTCGATCAGACTTTGACTTGGCATCAGCTCTCAGCTCTCAGCTCCCAGCTCCCTTGTCCGGGCTTGAACGTACAAGAGGAGTCGACAAGCTCGGTCAACGCTCGTTAACTTGCAGGGCGTGGGGATGAATCACTGGTCAATGTTCGATGCGGTGGCACGTGCGCTGCCCGAGCGCACCGCTCTGGCCTGGCGCGGCGATCGCACCAATTACGGCGAGCTGCACGAGCGCACCTTGCGGCTGGCCGACGTCTTCTTGACCCAGGGTCTGGGATCGGTGATGCCACGGTCCGAGCTGGCCGGTTGGGAGTCGGGACAGGACCACATCGGCCTCTACCTGCACAACGGTCCTGAGTACCTCGAGGCCACGTTCGCGGCCAACGCGGCGCGGGCGGTGCCGTTCAACATCAACTACCGCTATGTCGAGCACGAGCTCGAGTACCTGCTGAACGACGCCAACACGGCCGCACTCGTGTACCACTCCGCCTTCGCCCCGACGCTGGCCGTCGTGTTGCCCAAACTCAACCGACAGCCCTTGCTGCTCCAGGTGCCCGACGACTCGGGCCACCCGCTACTGGAGGGAGCACTCGACTACGAGACCGCAGTGTCCGGAGCGACGCCAGCTGATGTCGGCGAAGGTCACGACCCCGACGATCTGTACATCCTCTACACCGGCGGCACCACCGGCATGCCCAAGGGCACGCTGTGGCGACAGAGCGACATCTTCGACGCCGTTCTGGTGGCCTTCAGCCCAAGCCTTGGCGCGCGATCAACGTCGAAAGCCGAGCACGCGGCGGCCGCGGCTGAAATTACGCCGAACATCTGCTTGCCACTGCCGCCTTTCATGCACGGCGCGGCGCAGTGGATGGCCATCGGCGCCCTCATGGGTGGACAGACCGTAGTGATCCAGGACGTGGTCACCACGCTCGACCCGGCCGACGTCTGGCGCACCATCGAACGTGAGCAGGTGGCCGCCATGATCATCGTGGGCGACGCCTTCGCCCGGCCGCTATGCGATGAACTCGAAAAGGGTGGCTACTCCCCCGCCTCGTTGGCCATGGTGATCACCGGTGGTGCCACCACCAGCCCGACCATGAAGCAGCGCTTCATCGGCCTGCTGCCGTCATTGTTCATCGCCGATGCCGTCGGCTCATCGGAAACCGGAAGCCAGCTGAACAACTTGGCCACGTCGGGCGGGGAACCCACCACCACCTTCAGTGTGGTGCCCGGCACCTGCGTGGTCGACGAGACCATGACCTACGTGCTCGAAGAGGGTCACGAGGGCATCGGGTGGCTGGCCAAGTCCGGCGCCATTCCGTTGGGCTATCTCGGAGACGAGGAGAAGACGAAGCGCACGTTCCCGGTGGTGGCTGGCCAACGGATGGTGGTGCCAGGGGATCGGGCCCGCCTGCTCGAGGGCGGTTTGGTCGAGCTCTTGGGCCGGGAGTCGGTCACCATCAACAGCGGCGGCGAGAAGATCTTCGCGGAGGAAGTCGAACAGGCCATCGTGCGCCACCAGGGCGTCGACGACGTGCTGGTGGTGGGCCGGCCCAATGAGCGCTGGGGCCAAGAGATCGTGGCGGTGCTGCAGCTCCAAGACGGCGCCAGCCCGAGCGACAAAGAGATCCTGGCCCTGGCGGGCGAACGCATCGCTTCCTACAAGCTGCCGAAGCTCATTGTGCGGGTCGGCAAGGTTGAGCGCAGCCCATCGGGCAAGCCCGACTATGCCTGGGCCCGCCAGGTGGCGATCGACGCCGGCTGAGCCGGCGACGCACCGAGGGCCCGAAGGCCCCTGTAAAAGAAGACATGGCCGATCCGAAGCTCCGATCGTTCGACACCGCCGCTCTGTACTCAGCCCTCGATGCCCGGAGAAGCGAACTCGGACTCAGTTGGAGCCAGGTGGCGAACGAGCTGTGGCAACTCTCGGCCGAACTGAACGACCGACGTCGCGATCACCCCATCAGCCCGTCCACCTTGACCAATATGGCGAAGAAGTCTCGGACCAGCTGTCAGCACGCGCTGTTCATGCTCCGCTGGCTCGATCGATCTCCCGAGAGCTTTCTGAATGGCGCCACCCCTGACGACCCGAGCTTCGCTCTTCCCCCGGCAGGACCGGACCGGCGTCTCCGATGGAACCTGAAGCTCTTGTACGCCACCATGGACGAGAAACGACGCCAGGCGGAACTCACCTGGCCCCAACTGGCCGACATTCTTGGATGCAGTCCCAACCAGCTCACCGGGCTCCGGACGGCGAAGTTCGCGACCAACATGGATCTGGCCATGCGCATCGTGCAATGGATTGGCCGCCCGGCCGCCGACTTTGTCTACTTGGCCAAGTGGTGAGGACGGTTGCCGCCCGGCCCGGCCGTCCTGGCCCGCTGGTGATGCCTTAGGCGCTCTGCCAAGCGAATCCGTCAGGATCGCTGAGGGCACCCACATCACCGCCGATAATCAGCCGATGCGATCCCGACCCCTCAGACGAAACGCCGGCATCCTTGGCCAGAGCCTTGTGTCGATTGAGCGCCAGCTTGATGGGACTCGAATCCATCTCGAACTCGGCATACATCGGACCAAAGCTCTTGCCCACCGCAAATCCATGATCGGCGTAGAACCGTTTGCTGGCCGACACGTCGTCAACGCCGAGCAGCAGCACGATCTGCTCGATGTCATGGCTGACGGGACCGGTGTCCTTCTTCTTCGATGTCGCCACCTTCCAGATCGACCCGTCGGGCGATTGCACCACTCCCCCATAGCCCCACATCGACTTCGAGGCGGGCTTCAGGGAGGTCGCTCCAGCTCCGAGCGCGGCTTGGAGCAGTGCTTCGGCATCCGAGGGCTGGGCCACCAGCAGTGACACCGTGAAACCACGGAAGCCCGAGGTGGGTGGTTCCCCCGCTTGCAGGCGAACCTGCGTGCTCAGCCCAAATGCTTCCTTGTAGAAGAGTTCGGCGGCGGTGAGGTCAGCGGTTTCGAGCGTGATGTAGTCGATGGAAGCCATGTCCATCACGATAAAGAGTTGCCAATCGGAATGCTTCTCGAAAGCTGCTCGATCTCACCCGATCCGTTACCACCTCACTGCCGATCCCCATCCTTGCGAGCTCCGTTGCACTGGTACCACGGGAACGTGGGAACACTCCCCGCCGCGCACTCCTCCACCGTCCCTTTGGCCACCGCGTTGATCGAACTCACGACGCCCGAACTCAGCAGGACGCTCCGATCCGGAAGCTGTTCCTCCAGCTGATTCCCTCCGGGTGGCCGCATGCAGGCAACCAACGAGTCCACACTGAGCTTGGCCGGTGTGAACGATCGCTCCAGACTCAACAAGACTCCGGTCGAAGGATCCACGATGACCGTGAAGATGGTCGACATGGCCGGATGATGGAGCAGATACCGCTTGACCACCTTGTCGGTGGGCGAGTCCCCGCTGGTGCACGAGACCTTGGTCACCCCAGCCGGGGTCCGATCCACCAACTGCAACTCCACCCCGCGCTTGCCGGCCGCATCGGTCCGGGTGCCCAAAAGTCGCACGCCTGACACACCCGCCAGCACTTTGAACAGGGCCTGGCGTAGCGCCGGGGTTGAGCCAAGGTCGGGACCTTGGAGCAGCGTCACCGCGATCCCGAAGAGTTGGCATCCCGAGGGGCGGGCTTGAATGCTGTACCCCACCACGGTCGCATCGGCCGTTGGCAGTGCCTTCCACTTCTTCGAGGCACACAACGTCGCGGCCAATCTGGTCGGATCGGTCGGCAGTGCCGCCACGTCGAAGGGGACGGGCCGACTCCCTTGAAATTGATTGCTGCTCAGGCCTTTCCCCCCAGCACCGAATTGCTGATCTGTCACCACGTAGTTGGGTGGCTCAACGAACTTCCCACCGGCCTTGGCCCAGTTGGCCTTGTCGGTGGCTGTCATGAAGTCCGGGTTGAGGTCGCTGCTCGTCACTTGCTTGCCGGCCCCGTTGGCTGCGATCCAGGTCTGTACCGTGCCGACGCTGAACGACGTCCATCCGCCCGGTACGCCGGCCGCACCCGAGGCGTCCGAACCGGTGGGTTCGAGCTCGACCTCGGTGTACTCGTATTGCCCGGGCCCGAGGCTGGGTTGCCGGCCGGCTGCCGTAGCCAGGTCGTTCAATGCCGCCGCCGCCTGCGAGCCGTCGCGACCCAGTTGAACCGGCACCAGAGTGACCAACAGGACGGCGGCCGCGGCGACGGCCACTACCGTGGCCACGGAGATAGTCGTCCGGCGCCTCAAAGACAGACCTGGCGCTGGTCCATCCGTCGGCGCCGACTCCGGCGCTGCCAGCGCCTGCGCCTTGATCCGCCGTCCTTCGGGCGACTCTGGCCCTGCGATATCCGTGGCCCGAGTCGGGTCGCTCTGTCGGAGAATTGACTCAAACTCCATGGTTTTCCTCTCGGGGCTGCGGTTCGACGTCTTCTCCGGCCGCCGTCAGACTCCGGCGCAGCCGGGTGATGGATCGATGCCAGCGGATGGCCACGGCGTTGGCTGAACACCCGAGCACCTGCGCCGCTTCGGCGTGGCTCAAGGACTCCCAGGCCACCAGCCGGACCACTTCTCGATCAATCGGCTTGAGATGCTCGATGAGGGTTCGAAGTTGGGCCGCCGCGTCGGGTACATCAGACCGTTCACCCACCGACCGCTCCGTCCAGGTCGACCGGTTCTGGGCCAGACGATTGACCAGGGCATGCCGACGAACGGTCGCTCGCTCGTCCTGTGACAACACCCGACGGGCCACGCCGTACAGCCAAAGTCGGTCCTCGGGGGCCGGCGGCACCACATCGATGCGCTGCCAGGCTCGGGCGAACACTTCGGCCACCAGATCGGGCACATCGTAGCGGCGCCGCCGCCGGGCCACGTAGGTGAAGACCTCGGCGAAATGCGCCTCGTACAGCTGATCGAATCTTGCTCGGTCGGGATCGGCGTTGTCCGATACCCCTCGGCGCGCCGAGAAAGGCCTCTTCATCGCCGCCGCACTGACCACACCCTTCTCATGGCCGGCATGGGGCCGATTCTTTCAACTTTCGTGACGGCGCCAGCGCCAGCGCCTGCGGCGATCAGACCGTGACCCGGCGCATGGTGGCCATGCCGCCGATCATCAGCAGCACGGCGAGTCCAGCCATGACGCCGGTCAGGCCCATCGCACTCAGCTGCTGGAAGAAGTGGGTGAACCCAGTCCACGTGTGGGTCCAGGTGATCGAGAGCGCCGCCAGGAGACAGGCCGTGATTTGCGCTGCGATGAACACGACCATGCCCGTCACATTCCAGCGCCGGTAGATGAGTCCGAACCAAAGGCCCCAGGTGAAGAGCAGCGCCAGGCCGACGAACGACGTGGCCAGCGTGTCGTACCAGGATCCGTAGAGGATGAAGGGCACCCGGAAGAACGTCATATGGAGTCCCCACCCACCAGTGCCCCGCTCGATCGCCTGCAAGACCGTGAGACCGGCGCCATAGAGCAAGGCCATGACAGCCATCAAGAGGAACGTGCCCAGGAGAAAAGTGCGTCGGCTAATGCCGAGAGCGAAGGCAAACGGGAGCGTCTGCGACACGCACACCGCGCCCAGGACGCCGAACATGATGTAGATGGAGACCACGGCTCCGGTGTGCGCACCATTGACCGGGGGACGGATGATTCCGAAGACGACCAGATTGACCGCAAAAATGAAGGCCAAGGCGCCGACGGGTCGGTAGATAAAGGGGACGCGGTCCACCAGGTGGTAGCGGGCCACTTTGACCAGTGCTGTCATGCGCTCTTCCTTTCCTCTGTTGCTGCTTCGGATGTGCGGACCATCAATTCCTGCAGCGACAGCGGCTCCACGCTGAGGTGGAGTTCAGTGGCCCGTCGCTGCTCGCGCTCACTCAGTTCACCGGTGATCACGGCGGAGGCCCGGGTGGCCAGGGTCCGGTGGTGCAGGACCTGGCGACCCAACACGAACTCGTTCACCGCCAGGGCCGGGCCACTCACCGTGTTGGCGTGTCCCCGTACCGATTCGGCTGGAGCGTCCAGGACCACCCGGCCGTGATCGATCATCACCACGTGCTCGAGCAGGTCAGAGACCTCGTCGATCAGGTGGGTGGAGAGCAATACGGTGCGGGGATGCTCGGCGTATTCCTCCAGCAGGCGGTCGTAGAACAGCTGGCGAGCCACCGCATCGAGGCCCGCATACGGTTCGTCGAGCAAGGTGAGTTCGGCTCGGGCGGCGAGGCCGATCGTGATGCCCAGGGCGGAGCGCATGCCCCGGGACAGCTTCTTGATCATGCGTCCGGTGGGCAGTTCGAAGTCGGCCAGCAGCGACTGGGCCAGCTCCTCGTCCCAGTTCGGGTAGAACCACGAGGCCGCCTTCATGGCGTGGCGCACCTTGAAGTCGGGGAAGATCTGGTCCTCGCGGACGAAGACCATCTGATGGAGGATGCGGTCGTTCTCCACCGGGCTCTGGCCGAACACCTCGATGGTCCCGCTCGAGGCGAACTCCTGGGCGGCGATGATGCGCATGAAGGTGCTCTTGCCGGCACCGTTGCGGCCGAGGACACCGGTGATGGTGGCCGGCTCGATGTCGAGGGTGACATCACTGAGGGCGAGCTGGTCCCGGTAACGCCGGGTCAGTCCCCGGGCGCTGATGGTGGGTGTCATTGCGGCGTGTCTCCGTTTCTTTGCGTGCTGGCGTGGGCGTGGCTCTGCGTGGTGTCCCGCAAGAGCGAGACCATCGTGTCGGTGTCGATGCCGAGCCTGGTCGCTTCGGTCAGCAAGGGCTCGATGTACTGCTGGGCGAAGCGCTGCCGTCTTTCGGCCAGGAGTCGCTCCCGGGCGCCGGCCGCGACGAACATGCCGATGCCGCGCCGCTTCTCGAGCAGGCCTTCGTCGATCAGCACGTTGATGCCCTTGGCCGCCGTGGCCGGGTTGATCCGGTAGAAGGCAGCGAACTCGTTGGACGACGGCACCCGTTCGCCTTCGGCCAGGGTCCCGTCGGCGATGTCGTCCGCCAATTGGGCCCCGATCTGCAGGAAGATCGGCGAGCCGTCATCACGCACCGCCGGCCTGCTCTCTACAGCCATAGGTGATCGGGGTTCGGGGGTTCATTACCTGACTAATGTACCAGTGAACCTCGGAGATGACAACCCTGTTTCAGAACTTTTCGGCCTGGGGTTGTTCCCCCGACCAGAGCCCAGGAACGAGAGCGGCGGCGATCCGAAGACCGCCGCCGCACACTCGACTACCAACCGCGAGCTCAAGAGCCCGCCGTGATTCAGCTCGTCATGGCCTCGACCAGCTTGGTCATCTGGCTGTTGACCTTGACCGTCTTGGGCAGCTTGTCCATGGCGGTGGCCAGCGACTCGGGCGTCCAGCGGTCGTCGGAGGAGACCTCCTCGGCGATCGACCAGCCGCCGTAAATGCCGACCGAACCGCCGTAGACACTGAAGACCTGACCGTTGAAGGGGCAGGTCTCCGAAGCCAGCACCGCCACCAGGGGCGAGATGTTCTCGGGGTCGAACACCGTCTTCTCCATGGCCTCGCCCATGCCCGGCGTCTGGAGGGTGAGGCGGGTACGGGCCACCGGCGCGATGCAGTTGGCCCGGGCGCCGTACTTACCCAGCTCCATGGCGTTCACGATGGTCATGGCCGCGATGCCGGCCTTGGCCGCGGCGTAGTTGGTCTGGCCCACGTTGCCGTGCAGGCCGGCACCCGAGCTGGTGTTCACGATGGCCCGGTCAGTCACCGTGCCGGTCTTGGCCACCTCGCGCCAGTACTCGGCGGCGTGACGAGTGACGTTGAAGGTGCCCTTGAGGTGCACGCCGATGACGGCGTCGAACTCGTCCTCACCCATGGAGACCAGCATGCGGTCGCGCAGGATGCCGGCGTTGTTCACGACCACGTGGAGATCACCGAAGGTCTTCACGGCCAGGTCGACGATGGCCCTGGCCCCGTCGAAGGAGGAGACACTGTCCGTGCTGGCCACGGCCTCGCCGCCCGCCGCCTTGATCTCGTCGACCACGGCCTGGGCCGCCGACACATCGGCGCCCGACCCGTCGCTCTTCCCGCCCAGGTCGTTGACCACGACCTTGGCGCCCTCGCGGGCGAAGAGCAGGGCGTGCTCACGGCCGATGCCGTTGGCGCCGCCGGTGATGATGGCGACCCGGTCCTGGAGGATTCCCATGGTTCAGCTGTCCTTTCGGTACATGGTCACGACAGCGGCGCCGCCGAGACCGAGATTGTGCTGCAGCGCCACCTTGGCACCGTCGACCTGTCGCTGGTCAGCCTTGCCGCGGAGCTGCCAGGTGAGCTCGGAGCACTGGGCCAGACCGGTGGCCCCCAGCGGATGACCCTTGGAGATCAGGCCGCCGGAGGGGTTGACCACGACCTGGCCGCCGTAGGTCACCGCACCCGAATGGATGAGATCGCCGGCCTTGCCCGGCGCGCACAGGCCCAGGCCCTCGTAGGTGATGAGCTCGTTGGCGCTGAAGCAGTCGTGCAGCTCCACCACGTCGACGTTCTCTGGGCCAAGTCCTGACTCCTCGTACACCTTGGTGGCGGCCGCCTCGGTCATGTCGAAGCCGGCCAGGCTCATGTCCGAGCCCGAGAATGTGCTGTCGTAGTCGGTGGTCATGGCCTGCGCGATGATCTCGACGGCCTGGTCTTCGAGCCCGTGCGCCTTCACGAAGCGCTCCGAGGCCAGCACGGCAGCGGCGCCACCATCAGAGGTCGGGCAGCACTGCAGCTTGGTCAGCGGGTCGTAGACCATGGGCGCGTTGAGGATGTCTTCGAGCGAGTACTGGTCGCGGAACTGGCTGTAGGGGTTGTTGACGGAGTGGCGGTGGTTCTTCTCGCCGATGCGGGCGAAGGTCTCGTTGGTCACGCCGTAGCGCTCCATGTACTCCTTGCCGGCATTACCGAAGACCTGGGCGGCCGGCGGAGCCGGGGCAAAGCCGCGGCGCCCGATCATGTCGGTGAAGTGCTTGTCCATCGGGTTGGTGCGGTCCTCGTACTTCATCCCGAGGCTGCCCTTCTCCATCTTCTCGAAGCCCAGCGCCAGCACGCAGTCAGCCAGGCCGCCCTGGACGAACTTGCGGCCGAGATACAGAGCCGAGCTCCCGGTGGAGCAGTTGTTGTTCACGTTGACGGCCGGGATGCCGGTCAGGCCCAACTCGTAGAGGGCCCGCTGGCCGGCGGTGGAGTCGCCGTAGCAGTAGCCGAGGAAGGCCGACTCGATCTCGGAGTACTCGACGCCGGCGTCGGCCAGTGCCTTCTCCCCCGCCTCTCGCCCCATGTCGGGGTAGTCCCACTCCCGCGACCCGGGCTTCTCGAATTTGGTCATCCCGACGCCGATGACGAACACGCGCTCTGCCATGAGGGCTTACCTCCCGATTGGTGGACTCGGTCCCGCGCTGTGGCGCCCGAATTGGTGCGCCCAGCGGCCCGGGCAGATTACGGCATCGGAGCCGACAATGTCAACGAGCGTTAACCTCGGGCCGGCTCCTCCAGCAGGAAGGCCCGGACCAGCACCGGCAGCATCGTCGCCCGGTCGACGCCGCGGCCGGGCACCTGGGCCAGGTAGTTGACCATCGGGAAGACGCTGGCCACGTGGCGGTGCACCTCGGCCTCGGCCAGCTCGGGGCGCAGCTCGACCACCACCCGGCTCCAACCCTCGGCGATGGCCCGGCGCTGGCGGGCCAGGCGAGGCCGCTCGGTACTGGGCAGGGCGGCACCCTCCTGGCCGGTGGCGATGATGAGGTCGACGTTGTCCATGGCGATGGAGACGTAGGACTCGATGAGGTTGTCCAGTGCCTCGGACGGTCCCCGGGCCCCGGCCAGCGCCGCCTCCACGCCGACGGCCACCTTTGAGCCCACCCGGTCATAGGCGTCGAGCAAGATGTCGGCCTTCGAGGCGTAGTGCCGGTACACCGCCGGCCCCGAGATACCGGCAGCGTCACCGATCTCGTCGATGCCCACCCCGTGGTAGCCCTTGATGCGCATCAAGGTCAGCGCGGCATTGAGAATGGACTCGCGCCGGCTCACCTGCGGCTGCCAGGTGCCGTTCCGGTCGGCCGGGCCGGTGACGGTCGGTGCCGCCGCTCGGGCTGGGCGGGGAGCCGGTTCGGCCACCCGCAGCATGCGCAGGGCGGCCGCGGTCAGGAGTTGATCGAGCCGGGGTCGGGCCAGCAGGCCGCGCTGGACGGTCATGGCGCCCATGGCACCGAGGACGGCCTGTTGGCGCAGCACGATCAGGTCGGGCGCCATCTCCGGAGATTCGCTGCGGACGATCCCCTGCCACAGCGTGCGCAGCTGGCGCTCCTTGGCGGCGGCCTGGCGGGCCGACTCGCCCTCGAGGCGGGCCCGTTCACGGATGTAGGTGGCGACCTGGTGCGGGTGGTCGAGGGCGATGGCCGTCGAGATGCCGATCAGCTCGTCGAGTGGCGGCTGCCGCGGGTCGTGGTGCGCGGGGTCGATGCTCGAGGCGACGTCGATGTAGTCGTCGAGCAAGGTGACGATGACCGCATCGAGGAGGGCGTCCTTGCCGGCGAAGTGGCGGTAGATGGCCGGACCGGTGATGCCGACGGCGGCCCCGATGTCGTCGATGCCGACCGCGGCGAAGCCCCGCTCGGCGAACAGCCGGGCCGCCTCGTGGGCGATGGCGTCCTTCCGCTCGGGTTTGCGATCAGCGGGGCCGTCGGTCGGCTGACGTGATGCCGTGGCTCGACCCCCCATGCGAACGAGCGTTCACCCAGGTCGGTCGTCCTGTCAAGCCTCAATCTGCTCGAGGCGTCGGGCCAGGAAGCGCTGCTCGGGCCCGGTCCCAGCCAACTCGATGGCTTTGCGGTAGGCCACCGCAGCCTCCTCCCACCGATCGAGGCGGCGGAGCAGATCGGCTCGGGCCGCCGGCAACAGGTAATAGGACGCCATGGCTCCGGAGGCGTCGAGAAGATCAAGCAAGGCCAGACCGGCGTCAGGACCGTCGGCCATGGCGACGGCGGCGGCCCGGTTGAGCTCGACCACGGGCGAAGGCTGGAAGGCGACCAACCGGTCATAGAGGCCGGCGATCTGCTGCCAGTCGGTGTCGAGGGCGCTCGGGGCGTTGGCATGGCAGGCGGCGATGGCCGCTTGGACCTGGTAGGGACCCGGACGTCGCTGGCGCAGGGCGTCTTCGAGAATGGCGCAGCCCTCGGCGATGGCCCCGGCGTCCCAACGGAGGCGATCCTGATCCTCCAGCAGGACGAGCTCGCCCTGCTCGTCGGTCCTCGTGGCCCGGCGTGAGTCCTGCAGGAGCATCAGGGCCACGAGACCATGGGCTTCGGGCTCGTCGGGCATGAGCGTGCGGACCAGCCGTCCCAACCGGATGGCCTCGTCGCTCAGGGCGGTCCGGGTGAGATCGTCGCCGGCACTGGCCGAGTAGCCCTCGTTGAAGAGGAGGTAGATCACGGCCAGCACAGCCCCGGTGCGCTCGACCAGCTGATGGTCCGGCGGGACGCCGAAGGGGATGCGGGCATGGCGGATCTTGCGCTTGGCCCGGACCAGTCGCTGGGCCATGGTGCTTTCGGGGATCAGGAAGGCACGGGCGATCTCGGTGGTGGTCAGACCGGCCAGGGTGCGCAGGGTGAGGGCGATCTGGGCGTCGAGGGAGAGGGCCGGGTGACAGCAGGTGAACATCAAGCCCAGGCGCAGGTCCGGCACGATGACCTCCTGGTCGAGTTGGTCGTCGGCGTGGGTCGGCGCCGGGTCGGGCCCGTCGGATGGCTGCGGGGCGGAGTGCAGGGTGGCGTCCAGGCGGGCGGCTTCCTCGGCCTTGGCCATTCCGGCGCTGGCCCGGCGCAACCGGTCGATGGCCCGGTGCCGCGCCACCACGGTCAGCCAGGCGCCGGGCGTGCGCGGGATGCCCTCGCTGGGCCAACGCTCCAGCGCGGTGGCGAAGGCATCCTGCGCGCACTCCTCGGCCAGGTCCCAGTCGCCGGTCACCGAGATCACGGTGGCGACGATGCGACCCCACTCCGCCCGGAAGGCGGCGGCGAGAGCCCGGTCGACCTCGGTGCTCAGGCCGACATCTCCCAGATGGGACGGACCTCGATGGCACCGGTGCTGGCGCTCGGGATCTTGCCGGCCACCTCGATGGCCTCGTCCAGGTCCTTGCAGTCGACCAGGAAGTAGCCGGCCAGCGCTTCCTTGGTCTCGGCGAAGGGCCCGTCGGTGGTCAGGACCTCACCGTCACGAACCCGGACGGTGGTGGCGTCGGTGGTCGGGCGCAGGCGCTCGCCCCCCTGGAGCACGCCCCGCTCGGCGATGTCCTTCATGAAGGCGGCATATTCGGGGTTCATCCCGGTCGCTTCCCGGGCCGCCGAGGTCTCGACGTCGGCAATCAGCAGCAGGTACCGCATGGTGTGTCTCCTTGTGTCGTATGGGTGTGACGCCGGAGCGACGAACGGCGATGCCGATTTCGACAGTCGCGGTCATACTTTTTCGGATTTTTCTGCCCTGCGTAGTCTGCGGGTCGTGAACGACCCCAACGAACCCCTCTTCCTGGAGCTGGAGGTCGGGTCCATGGCGGCCGGCGGAGGCTGCGTGGCCCGGGACCCGGACGGCCGGGTCGTCTTCGTGCGCCACGCCCTCCCCGGCGAGCGGGTGCGGGCCCGGGTAAGCGCCACCACCTCGAAATTCCGCCGAGCCGACGCTATCGAGGTATTGGAAGCGTCAGTCGAGCGGGTCACTCCCCCCTGCCCACACGCCGGACCGGGCCGCTGTGGCGGTTGCGACTTCCAGCACATCGCCCTGCCGGCCCAGCGGGCATTGAAGGCCGGGATGGTGGCCGAGCAGTTGCGGCGGGTCGCTGGCGTCGAGCTCGACGTGGTGGTCGAGGCGGTGCCGGGCGATGCCGACGGGTTGGGCTGGCGGACCCGGGTGCGCATGGCGATCGATGCTGATGGACATCCTGGCTTCTACCGCCACCGCTCCCACGACATCGTGGCGGTCGGGCAATGCCCCATCACCCACCCCGCCGCGCTGGCCACCGGCGCGCTGGAGGCGACATGGGAGGGCGCGGAGCAGATCGAGGTGGCGACCGACGGGGGTCGATCGGTGGTGTCGGTGCATGCTCGGCGCTCGGCCACGCCGGTGCTGCCGACGGACGAGCAGGTCCGGGCCGGACTGGTGGTCAATGGCAAGGTCGCCCGCCAACCACCCTCGACCGTGATGCAGGTCGACGGCCTCCCCTACCGGGTGACTGCCGGAGTGTTCTGGCAGGTCCATGCCGGGGCGGCGGCCGTGTTGGGCGACGCCGTGCTCGAGGCCCTCGATCCGCACGAGGGTGAGTCCGCCGTCGATCTCTACGCCGGCGCCGGCCTCTTCGCCGTCCTGCTGGGGCAACGGGTGGGCGAGCGCGGTGCCGTGTTGGCCATTGAACGGGACGCCAAGGCCTGCCGCGACGCCCGACACAACGCCCGGCACCTGCCCCAGGTGCGGGTGCACGAGGGATCGGTGACGCCGCGGCTGGTCGCCGACCGCATAGGGAAACCTGACTCGCTGGTGCTCGACCCGGCTCGGGAGGGTGCGGGCACCGAGGTCATGGGGTCGCTGGCCGCCCGCCCCGGACGGCTGCGCGCCGTGGCCTACGTGTCGTGCGACGCCGCCTCGTTCAGCCGTGACGTGCGGGTACTCCTCGACGCCGGTTGGTCGATGCCCTTACTGCGGGCCTTCGACCTCTTCCCCATGACCGAGCACGTCGAGCTGGTGGCGACGCTCACACCGCCCGGTTGATCCCGGCCGTCGGAGGCTCGCCCAAGGCCCGGCGCAAGTCGGTCATCCGTTCCGGGACGACCCGCCACCACATCCAGCGTCCACGCTTCTCGCCGACAATGAGGCCCGCCTCACTCAGGATCTTGGTGTGGTGCGAAATCGTCGGTTGGCTCTTGCCCAAGGGGCCCTCGAGGTTGCAGCTGCACACCTCGCCCTCACTGGCCACGATCGAGAACAGACGGAGGCGCACCGGGTCAGCCAGCGCGCCGAAGATCTGCGCCACCTCGGCTGCCCCGGCATCGGTCAGGGACGCCGCCGTCAGCGGGGCACAGCACAGGGCCTCAGTTGGTTTTGCCGCTCGAATGGTCACGGATCCTCACATTGACAACTATCAATCTATTCGTATACTGCAATACATCGACAGTCATCAATGTTACAGGAGGCATCTATGGCACGGGTGCAGCTCGCCCTCAACGTGGCCGACATCGACGAAGCCGTGGCGTTCTATTCGAAGCTCTTCGAAACCCAGCCCGCCAAGCGGCGACCTGGCTACGCCAACTTCGCCATCGTCGATCCACCGCTGAAGCTCGTCCTCATTGAGGACGTGACCAAGGAACCCGGGACGCTCAACCATCTGGGGGTCGAAGTCGAAAGCGCAGAAGCCGTGGCGGCTGCGGTGGTGCAGCTGCAGGACCAAGGTCTGCCCACTGAGGTCGAGGACGAGGTCGCCTGTTGCCACGCCCTCCAGGACAAGGTCTGGGTGCACGGCCCGGGTGGCGAACCCTGGGAGATCTACACCGTGCTGGCCGATATCGACATGGCGGCAGGTGAACTGCGTGCCGTCGATGCAGAGACACCGGCTTGCTGCGCCACGCGCCCGGACTTGTCGTCCGCTCCCAGCGCTTCAGCCGGCTGCTGACGTCCCAGCATCAAATGAAGGCAGCCAGGCCTGACCGTGCGCTCCTGTGGCGGCGCCTGGTGGCCGAATGCATTGGCAGTGCGTTCCTGGCCACCGTCGTCATCGGTTCGGGGATCGCGGCACAGCACCTCTCGCCGGGGAACACTGGACTCGAGCTCTTCGAGAATGCCGCGGCCACGGCGGCCGGCCTCTTCGCCATCATCTTGATGTTCGGCCCGGTCTCGGGTGGGCATTTCAACCCAGTGGTCTCGCTGGTCGACGCCGCGTTCGGCGGGATGACCTGGCGTGATGTGTGCGCCTACGTGCCGGCACAAGTGGTTGGATGCGCTGGCGGCGCGGTCGTCGCCAATCTCATGTTCGGCCACCCGGCGTGGGAGATCTCGACCAAATACCGCGGGTCGTCGGCCCACTTCCTGGCCGAGATCGTGGCCACACTCGGCCTCCTGCTGGTGATCTTCGCCTTGGCCCGTACGGGTCGTTCCCAGGCGGCACCCGCGGCCGTCGGTGCCTACATCGGTGCCGCCTACTTCTTCACCAGCTCGACCAGCTTTGCCAATCCCGCCATCACCATCGGACGGATGTTCTCGAACTCGTTTGCTGGGATCGCGCCGACCTCGGTCCCGAGCTTCATCGGGGCGCAATTGGTCGGAGCGGTGCTGGCCTTCGTGCTGATCGGGGTCCTGTACCCGAGCATCACCTCATCTCAGGCCGGTGACGTCGTCCTGCCTCATTCCCCACCGGTGGCCAACACAACGGAGGAGCGGTGAGTATCGAGCGACCCGTGGTGCTCTTCTTATGCGTGCACAACGCCGGACGATCGCAGATTGCGGCAGCCTTGCTGGCCCGAGCCGGCCCTGACCGCATCGTGATCCACTCCGCCGGGTCGGCCCCGGGCGACGCCCTCAACCCCAACGTCGTGGCCGCCATGGTCGAAGTGGGCCTCGACATCTCCGTTGAGCACCCGAAACGACTGACCGATGCCATGGCCCTCGAAGCAGACGTCATCGTCACCATGGGATGCGGTGATTCGTGTCCGGTCTACCCGGGCAAGCGCTATCTCGATTGGGAGCTCCCGGATCCGGCCGGGAAATCGCTCGAAGACATCCGTCCCATCCGCGATGAGATCGAACGGCGAGTCACGGCGTTGGTGGCTGAGCTGTTGCGCTGAGCCCTCCCGTCAGTCGTGGGCGCCGGACTCGTGACCCAGGTGGCCGGCTAACTCGAACTGCAGCGTCGAATGCACCACGTCAAAGTGGCCGGCCAGGCAGCCCTGGAGGTGGTCGAGTACCCGACCCGATTCCCCGCTGCTGATGCAGTCGTCAGTCACCACGATGTGGGCGGTGAGAATGGGCAGCGCCGAGGTCAGCGTCCAGGCGTGCAGGTCGTGCACCGACTCCACCTCGGGCAGCTCGAGCAGATGCCGGCGTACCTCGTCCAGGTCGATGTCGTCGGGTACGGCTTCGAGCAGGATCCGGGTGGCCGGGCGCAGCAACTGCACCGCCCCTCGGATCATCAGCACCACCACCGCCAAGGAGGCGATGGGGTCAGCCCGGTGGAAGCCGGTGGTGACGATGATGATGCCGGCCACCACCGTGCCCAAGAAGCCCCACAGGTCCGTGAGAATGTGGGTATACGCACTCTTGATATTGAGTGAGGTCCGGTTCGCCTTCGACATGGTGTACGCCGACGCGACGTTGACCACCACGCCGAGGGCCGCCACCGTGATCAATGCGGTGCCCTGGACCGGGATCGGGTGGATGAGGCGTTCGATGGCCTCGAAGGTGATCAGTGCAGCCACGACGACCAGGGTGATCCCGTTGCCGGCAGCGGCCAGGATCTCGGCCCGCATCATGCCGTAGGTGTGCGAGCCCGTCTCGGGCCGAGAGGCCAGCCGCATCGCCACGAAGGAGCCGGCGATGGCGCCGACATCGGCCACCATGTGCCCAGCGTCCGAGAGCAGGGCCACCGAATGGGCGGTGAACGCCACGACCACCTCGACCACCATGAAGGACGACAGCAGGATCAGGGTGATGATGAGAGCCCGGGCGTCCATCTGCCGGGTGATCGGTCCGTGATGGTGTCCGTGACCGTGCTCGTGGCCGTGCGCTGACCGCAGGCGGTCCGGCCGGTGGTGATCGTGATGATCGTGCCCCCGATGGTGGTCGTCCTGCTCGAGCGGGTGCACGTGCTCATGGTCGGTCATCGGCTCGCCCCGACGTGGTCGGCATGGGACAGCACGGCCTCGACCAGGCCGCGCACATGGGCGTCGTCGATCACGTAGTACACCCGCGTGCCCTCCCGACGGGTGCGCACCAAGCGACCCAACCGCAACTTGGCCAGGTGTTGGGAGACGCCGGCGGGCTGGGCGCCCACCACGCCAGCCAGATCGTTCACCGAGTGCTCCCCTTCGAGCAGGGCACACACGATGCGCAGGCGGGTCTCATCGCCGAGCAGCTTGAGCATCTCCACCGCTGAGTGAAGTTCCCCGGCTTCGGGAATCTGCACTATCTGCGTAGTCACGTAGGTAGTGTACCCCCAGGTCTTCGTCACCGTTGCCGATCAGCCAGACTTCCGAGCCATGGCCGAAGGACCAGCGATGCCTGTCCCATTCGCTCTGTTCTCCACCATCAGGCGAGCTCGCCGGAGCCAGGGCGTCGCCGCCTTGACCCTGGCGTTGATGGTCTCGCTCGTATCCCTCGGCACCACGGCGCAGGGTGCGGCGGCCGCTACGTCGGCACGGCACCCGGTGCTCGCCTCGATGGCCGGCTCCTACGTCTTCACCTTGAAGTTCGACGGCCTGACTCGTGGCTACCGGCTCCACGTGCCTCCGGCTGCCATCTACGGCCAACCGCTGCCCTTGGTCCTCAACTTGCACGGCGCCACCCAGAATGGGCAGCTCGAAGAGATCACCTCGGATATGGACGCCAACGCCGACATGAACGGCTACCTGGTGGCCTACCCCGACGGCACCCGTATCGCCAAAGTCCTCACTCCCGATCCGATCGCTAAACAAGCCCAGTACAGCTGGAATGCCGGCATGTGCTGCGGCCTGCCGGTGACCAAGCACATCGACGACGTCGGTTTCCTAGAGAAGGTGATCGCCGACATCGCGGCGCGCACGCCGGTCAACCTCCGTCGGGTGTACATGACCGGCATTTCGAACGGCGGCATGATGGCCTACGCCATGGCCGCCGAGGCCTCCGGCCACGTGGCCGCCATCGCCTCGGTGTCAGGACAGGTCGAAATCCCGACCATTCATCCCACCCGGTCCGTACCGACCATGGAGTTCCACTCCGTCAACGATCCGATCGCGCTCTTCAATGGGACACCGAACAAGGATCCCAAACTTCGACTGTCGGTGATGGAAGGAATCGATCAGTGGGTGAAGGCGGACGGTTGCAGCAGTACTCCGCACGACGGGCCCACCATGGTCGGCGCCGCCGGATCGATCTCGGAGGGAGAGACCGCCACACTGGTGACCTACTCCCACTGCCGCGACAACGCTCAGGTCGTGCTCTGGCGTTTCACCGGGTCGGGCCATGTCTGGCCCGGCAGCACGCTGAACACGGGGCCGAAGAAGAACTGGATCCTGGCCGGGGTCGGCCGCGGCATCGTCCTGGTCAACGCCAACGAAACGATGTGGCAGTTCTTCGAGCACTACGAGCTGCCGCTCCATTCATCGACTTCTTGAAGGCCCAGCTCCGGCCTTCCCGGCTCAGCCACCATCGGCGCTCGTCGCCTTGACCTTGACAACCGCGTCATGGCGGCACATACTCAACCTATCAGTTGATTAACTAACAAGTTGAATACACGCAGATGACAATCGACCCGCTGAGCCTCACTTTCGCCGCACTCGCCGACCCGACCCGCCGGGCGATCCTCGTCCGGTTGGCCGAAGGCGAGGCCACGGTGAACGAGCTGGCCGGGCCGTTCGACATCAGCCTGCAGGCCATCTCCAAGCACCTGAAGGTGCTCGAGGGTGCCGGCTTGATTACCCGTGGCAAGGACGCGCAGTTCCGCCCTTGCCGCTTCGAGTCGGCACCGCTCGATTCGGCCGTCAGCTGGATCGAGCAGAACCGGCAGATCTGGACCGAGCGGTTCGACCAGTTGGAAGTCCACCTGCGCAACATTCAACGAGGAAAGCTCCAAAACCAAGGCGCCCGGGCGAACCAGGCGTCGCGACGAAAGAAGGAGACATGACAGTGACACCCGACACCGAACTGGGCGAGATGACCCTGACCCGGATCTGGCAGGCCCCGGCCGCCCTCCTCTTCGAGGTGATGAGCACGCCCGAGCACCTGTGCCATTTCTGGGGCCCGACCGGCGTCACCACCCCACTGGCCAACATCACGGTCGAGCCTCGTCCTGGTGGACGTTTCGAAACCATCATGGTCAATGACGAGACGGGTGGCGAGTATCCGATGCGGGCTCAGTTCGTGGAATTCGATCCGCCGAATCGGCTGTCCTGGACCGAAGCCGGCGTGGAAGGCGGGATGCTGACCACCGTCACCTTCACCGACCTGGGCGACGGCCGATGCGAGACCCTGACCCACCAGACCAACGTGCCGGCGCACTTCCTCTCGCCCGAAGCCCGGGAGGGGCTGGAGAGCAGCTTCGTCAAGTGCGACGCCTATGTGGCCACGCTCGTCTGATCACTCGCGTCATTCGCCCTGGTGCACACCGGGGCCGGCCGCCAACGGTGCGGGCGGCCGGCCCCGGCTCCCTAAAGCTCCAGCGTGCCGCGGTAAAGGGTCGGCCACACCCTTCCAAACCAACCCGCATGACCGCTATCCTCCGGGCACCATGACCTGGGAACAGCGCCCCGACCACCTCTTGGAGATCGAGACCACGATGGAGGGCTCGGCGGCCGTGGTGAAGCTGGTGGGTGAGCTGGATCTGGCGTCCTCGGAGCGGCTCTTCGAGGAGTTTCGCCAGGTCATCGACAGCGGGGCGACCACGCTCGTCTGCGATGTCTCGGAGCTGGCCTTTGTCGACTCCACCGGACTGTCCATGTTCCTCATGGCCCTGAAGCGGATGGATGCCAACGGAGGCTCGTTCGCCCTGCGGGATCCCACACCGCAGGTGCGGCGCATCCTCGACGTGGCCGGCATCCTCTCCCGGCTGGCGCCTGATTAGGACTGAAACGGCCCTACTGCTATTTCCACTCAATTCTGTGTTTGGCCCGGAGTGAGACGGGTAGCAATCTTGTACCCGCCAATGCACCGGACCTGTTCAGGTACGAGTGCTTCACAACAGCCCCGCAACTACCCGGCGGGGCTGTTGTGCGTTCTGGGGTCCGGCAGGGCCGCCTCCGTGTACAACGGTGCCATGCCATGCTCGCCGACGGCGCTGCGATGCCCAAGCTGAGCGCCGGGTTGGTGGCTTACCGCACGCGGCAAGGGCAGCTCGAGGTCCTGCTCGTCCATCCCGGCGGCCCGTTCTGGCAGCACAAGGACGCGCACGCCTGGTCGATCCCCAAGGGCGAATGCAATGAGGACGCCGACCCGGCCCAGGAAGCAGAGCGCGAGTTCCACGAGGAGCTCGGCATCGAGGCACCGGCGGGACCGCGGATCGACCTGGGGGTGATCAAGCAAGCCAGCGGGAAGGTGGTGCGGGCCTGGGCCGTTGATGGCAGCGCGCTCGACCTCGAGGAGCGGGGCGTGCACAGCACGGAGTTCGAAATGGAGTGGCCACCTCGCTCAGGTCGGATGCAACGATTTCCCGAAGTCGATCGGGCCGAATGGATGACCCTCGACGTGGCGCGTGGCCGGGTGGTGAAAGCGCAGGCCGCGTTGTTCGATCGATTGGTGGAGGCGGTGGGCGGATCAGCCGGCTGACACCCGAGCGCCGACGCTGTCGTCGTGCAGGGTGAACCACACCGTCTTGCCCGGACCGTCGGAGGCCGGCTCGACTCCCCAGGCATCGGAGAGCAGCTCCACGATCTGAAGACCACGACCGTGCAGATCGTTCAGGCTGGGCGCACACGGAGTCGGACGCCCGCTGTCCCGGTCACTCACCCCGATCCGAACTTCCCCTGGCGCGGGAAAGGAGACCGTGACGTCAAAGTCCGAAGCAGCGTGGCGCACCGCGTTGGACGATAATTCCGACACCATCAAGACGACGGCATCCCGGACCTCGGGGTCACCATCTGGCCAGTGATCGAGCACGAATTCCCGAGCGGCCCACACCGAGACCGGCCGGGCCTCGAAGTGGCCGGTCCATTGGGCCTCGTGCGGCTCGTCCGGCGCCAGCAGCAGCACGTGGTGCAGGCCGAGCCCAGTGATGACGCGGCGCACAGTGGCGGACGCACCATGGACCGGGAGGGAACCAAAACGGCCGACCAGCCGCAGGAGCACGGCGATTCCCGTGCTGTCGGCAAAGTCGAGCTGGGCCAGATCAATGGTGACCGCAGTGGTCTGCTGGGCCACCAACGCCACGATCTCGGGTTCGAGCCCGGGCACCGAGCCGAAGTCGAGCACACCGCTGAAGTGCGCGATCAGCTCACCGGAATCACCCGTCGTCACGGTGAGCGCGGCCGCCGGCCTGGCCATTACGGCAGCCATCTGATCCCCATGATGGCGATGTCATCGGACGCACCCTGCGGGCTCAAGGTCTGCACCACGTGATCCAGCACTTGGTCCAGCGTGCCGTCGCACTCCGAGGCGGTGGCGCGGAGCCGCTCGAGACCGGCATCGAGCACCTCACCGCGCCGCTCGACCAAGCCGTCGGTGAAACACAACAAGGTGGCGCCGACCGGCACGGTCAGCGACGTCAGCTGCAAATGCGGGGCCATCCCGGGCGTCCCGACCGGTGGGCCCTGGTTGACCTCGATGATCTTCGACGACCCGTTCGCGCTGAGCACCGGGGGAATATGCCCGGCGCTGGCCAGGTCGACCCGCCGCGCCTTCACATCGACCCGGCCGCACAGGATGGTGGCGAACTGGTGCTTTGTTTCGAAGTCGAGCAGATGGCCCAGACGGCCAAGGGCGACGTCCGGCGCGTCTCCCTGCGAGGTGAAGGCCCGCAATGCAAAGCGCAGTGAAGCCATGGTGGTGGCCGCTTCGAGACCCCGGCCGGCCACGTCACCCACCACGAAGACAAATTGGTCGTCACCGGACTCGATGAGGTCGTACCAGTCACCACCGACCTCGAGGCCCTTCACCCCGGGCAGGTAGCGAGCCGACACCTCCATCCCTGGCGGGGTGGGCAGGTCCGCCGGCAACAAGGCCTCTTGAAGGGTCGAAGCAATCGTGCGCTGCTCGCCGTAGAGACGGCTGTTCTCGACGGCCAACCGCTCGGCCAGATCGCGACGCCGGATGAAGCGCTCGGTCACGGCCCCGCCCAGGAGAGCCAGCAGAACGCCGGCAATGGCGACGATCCAGGGCAGATCGCGGGGCAACGCACCCTCGAGTGAGCGCTGGGCCGTGGCCACCACGCTGATCTTGGTGTTGCCGAACGGGATATCCCCCATGGTGGTCGTGCCCCGGAGGGGCAAGCCGGTCGTGGTGAGAAAGAGGTTCGAGCGACTGACCGGACCCAGGTAGGCGACGAAGTTCAAGTCGGCATAGGGCGAACCTGTGGGCTCGGTGATGTTCGGCGTCGAAGGCAGGGTCGCCTCGGCGTAGATGACCACACCCGGTACTCCGCCCGTCGGCGTTTCATAGAACCCGAGGTGGGTGACCTTGGCAGTCCGGAACAGGACGACACTGAAGGTGGTACTCGGCCTGACCGTCCCGAGTTCGCGTGTGGCCAAGCTGGAATCGGTCAGCAAGGCCGGCGCGGCGCCAATGGTGCTGATCACCGTTGGAACAGCGCCGTCGGTGTGCAGCAGGGAGAGCGAGACGAAGTGGCCGGGCACGTAGGAAGCGGCGAAGGATTGGAACGGACCGGTCGTCGTCCCTTCGGTTGTCCCCAGCTCATAGGCGGACAGGAGCGGGGTCTGAATGTCAGGTGTCAGCTCACCGCTCAGGGCGGTGACGGCTTGGCGAACCTGCAAGCGCAGCAACGATCTTTCGCTGCTGGCGCTGCTCGAAGCGGCACCCCAGACCAGACCAGCGGTCACCAACAGGCAGATGATCACGACCATGGCCGCCTGCCAGTAGGAGCCGCGCCCAGGCGCCGTCGGCTGACCCGCCTTGTTGTCGTCCATGTCTGATACTGGTCCCCGCCGCTATATCCCGCCGCTATCGCACTCCGGGTGCAAGGTTTCCCATATCTTGGTCAACTCAAACGATCAGGGCGAAGAAAGTCCGGGTGGCAGCCCTGCGGCCGGTGGCCTGGGTAGGAGGCGGCGGCGATGAGACAGGACGGCCCGAGCCAGTGAGCGAGTTGGAGATCCGGCCCTACCGGGCGGCCGACCGGGGCCGGGTCCGGCTCGTCTGCTACGAGACCGGGTTCATGGGCGAGAGCCCGGCCTGGTTCTGGCGGGACCAGGAGAGCTTCGCCGATCTGTTCTGCGGTTGGTGGACCGACCACGCACCCGAGTCGGCCCTGGTGGCCGAACTCGATGGCCAAGTCGCCGGCTACCTCCTGGGTTGCGAGGACAGCCGCCGAGCCGGGAACGAAGCAGCGGTCTTCCTCCGCCACTTCATCGGGCGGGCCTGCGGGGTGCGACGCGGCACTGCCGGCGTCTTCTGGCGGATGCTCGGTGATGCGCCGCTCGACGCCCTGCGCCACCAGCTGCCGCCCACCCGGGTTTGGGACGAGCGCTGGCCGGCCCATCTGCACATCGATCTCTTGCCCGAATGCCGTGGTCGTGGTGCCGGCGCCCTGCTGGTGCGGCAGTGGTTGGACAGACTGCGCGACCGGGACATTGCCGGTTGCCACCTCCAGACCATGGCGGAGAACGCCGGCGCCATCGCCTTCTTCGAAGGGATGGGATTTCGCCAGCACGGTGGTCCGGCCAACGCGCCCGGCTTCCGCACCCGGGACAGTGGCCGCATGCACGTCCAATTGATGGTGCAGACGTTCGCGTGACAGCGAGGTGACCCACGCCGGTTGCCGCGCCAGACACGGCTCAAGCGTTCACCTGACGTTTGCCCTGCCACCGAAATCGCGTCACGCCCGAGCAACCTGCAAACCGCACCATTCCCATATGACAACTCGACGAATGACCCCGCCGTCGCACAGCAATTGACATTGGCCGAGCAGCACGAGTGGTTCCAGCAGCAACGGAGCCGCCGTACCGTCTTGAAAGGCGGCCTGATTACGGCCGGTGCCGCCCTGGCCACTCCCACCCTCCTCGACGGCCCGGCCGGTGCCGCCGGCAAGAGCCTTTACGCCTTCAGCGCGGCGGACAGCTACGAGGGTCACATCGACAACGTCTCGCCGGTCGGTACTTATGTCAACGAGCCCGGCGGTACCACCACCAGTGAGAACGTCACCTGGTCGCAGGTGCGTTACACCGGCTACTGCCTGCTGATGGGCCAGGTCACCCCGCCAGACTTCCGCGGCAGCACCACTCTCTTACTGCGAGGCCTCGACGAGAACGGTAACGAGGTCGACCGCTTCACGTTGTCACGCTGAGGCTCTGACTATCTCGACGTCGTCGTCTGCTTGATCCAACCTCTACCGTAAAACGCCGGGCAGTGCGCCTGGCACTGTGCTGATATCTCCCTCATGCAAATCATCCTCATTCATGGGGCCTGGCACGGACCATGGTGCTGGGAAGGCGTGGTCAGCGAGCTCGAGGCCGCGGGCCACGCCGTGGTGGCCGTCGAGTTGCCCTTCACCGGGTTCGCCCATGACGCCGCGGCCGCTCGGTCCGCCATCATCGAAGCGGGTCCAGGCGTAGTGGTGTGCGGGCACTCCTACGGCGGGTTGGTGGTCGACGAGGCGGTGGCCGGTTTGGGCACAGACCAGGTCAGCCGCATCCTGTATCTGGCCGCCATCACCAATGCCGGGCTGTCCGCCATGGGCCGCTACACCATCCCGGTCGCCGAAGCCATCGTCCCGACCGACAACGGCTACTGCGCCACCGATCTGACCCGGGCCCATGCGCTCTTCTACGCCGACAGCGATCCCGAGGTGGTGCAGCGCATCACTCCACTGCTCCGGCCCATGATGATGGATGGCGAGGCATTCACCTCGAGGGACGTCGGCAGGCTGGACATCCGATCGACCTTTGTGGTGTGCAGCAACGACGGCGCCCTCCCGGCTGACTTCCAACGCGAAGAGGCAGCCCTGTGCAGCGACCGGGTCGAATGGCCGACCGACCACTCGCCCTTCCTGACCAGGCCGGCGGCCATCGCCGATCTGCTGACCAAAACGAACTGAACCCGGGGAAAGATCCCCGGGTTCAGTTCAGCGAAGCGATGAATCGTGAGAACGCTTACAGCAGGTGCTCTGCTTTCAGCCAGGACTCGGCGACCGTGGTGGGCAGCTCCTTCTTCGGGCCGGTCACCAAGATGTTGAGTTTGGAGATCTGCGCCGTCGTGAGCTTGGCGTCCACTTCGTTGATCAGCTTGGCCACGGCCGGAGTGTCGACCGACTTGCGGATCACCGGCGTGATGTAGTCGGCGGCCTCGAGGTGCTTGTTGTCGGTCAAGGCGACGAAGTTGTTCGTCACCACGTTGCCGTCACTCGAGAACAGTTCGACCACCTGCACTTCGCCGTTCTTCAGAGCGGCCACGCTGACCGGGCCGGCTTCGTCCGTCGGCTTGAAGCTGGCGAAATTCAGACCGTAGGTCGTCTTGAGGCCGGGCTCGCAACCCGCGGTGGTCGGGCACTCGGGCGGCCCACCCAGGATGAACTTCGAGGCATACGGCTTCAGGCTCGAAATGGTGGTGAGGTGGTCCTTCTTGGCCGTGGCCTTGGTCACCACGAACACATTGGTGTCCAAGGCCGGCGCGGCCGGGAGCACGGTGACCCCGTAGGAGGCCAGCGACTTCTTGAGGCTCGGGATGGCCGTGGCGATGTTGTTGGCCACCGGCGTCGAGACCCCGTTGTTCAAGAAGTTGACCAGCGAACCGGCATAGTCAGCCTCGAGGTCGATCTGACCCTTCTCCAGAGCCGGTACCACGACGGCCCGGGTGCCCGTCGCCGGTTCCACCGTGACCGGGTAGCCGGCGTTCTTCAGAACGTCCCCGTAGAGGTTGGCCATGATGGCCTGCTCTTCGAAGTTGGTCGAGCCGATGATGATGTTCGGCTTGGAGGCCGCCGCGGCCGGCGTGGCCGTGGCCACCGTGCCGAGCGCACCCAGCGACGCCAGGGTGGCGCAACCAAGCAGGAGTCGGGACAGACGCATGGAGATGGTTCCTTTGCTGTTGGGGACTGACGGGAAACTGTCACAAGGGCCGTGACGATCCGCCAACGCCAGGTTATTTCGTCACGGAACTGTAAAGAAGGACCTTAATATTGAGTACTCCACTCGGGAATGTCAAGTTTCGGCTGAACTGGGCCCTCGCAACGATCTGATCTGGACGACGGAGGTTGGTGCATTGAGCCGGGACCTGCGGGTCGGCCGTCCCGCACCACGCAAGGGGGCTGGCGTGACCAACCGCATGAGCAGACCCATGGCGATCGCCACCATTCCGGCCAGGACGGCCACCATGAGTGCTCCAGCGAATGCCTCGACCGGTTCGTTCGAGTTGAGCCCGGCGATGATCGGGGTGCCGAGGTCCGAGTAGGCCGTCTCGGCCGCCAGTGTCGAGGTCGCGACCACTTCGACGGCGGCGATACGGATGCCCGTCATGATGAACGGGAGCGCCAAGGGCAGTTCGACCCGGCGCATCACTTGGAGACCGGTGAGACCCATGGCTTTGGCGGCGTCGGTGACGTCGGCATCCACCTCGCGGATGCCGACGAACGCGTTGGTCAGGATGGGCGGAATGCCCAGCACGGTGAGTGCGATGAACGCCGCCAGGAAACCATCCCATTTCAACGAGATGGGCGGGTAGATCACCAGCAGGATCAAGAGAGCCAAGGTGGGCACGGCGCGGAAGGCATTGGCCGCGTTGACCGCAATCAGCGACATGCGCCCGGTATGGCCGAGGAGGATGCCGATGCCACCACCGATGATCGAGGCGGCCGCCACCACCGCACCCGACAAATAAAGCTGGCGTAGGAACAGGGTGGGAATCCCTCCCCCGCCCTGCCAGTTCGAGCCGGTGTCGAAGTAGTGGCAGACCTCATGGAGGAAGTGGAAGAAGGCCATCAGGTCGGACTTCCACCGCGTACGGTGTGCCGGCTCCACGGCACCAGCACGCGCTCTGCGAGCACCCAGGCCAAATCGCACACGGCGGCCAACACGATCGACATGACCAGACCCACGATGATCGGCGACTCGTAGCCGGTGTTGAAGCCGTAGATCAGCAATTGACCCAGCCCGCCCAAACCGATGAAGGCGGTCACCGTGACCAGCCCGATGATGGTGGCGGTGGCCACCCGCAAGCCGGCGAAGATGTAAGGCACGGCCAAAGGCAGCTCGACCTGTAACAACGTGGCCCGCCGTGAATAGCCCATTCCAATAGCCGAATCCCGGGCGTCATCCGGCACGGCGGCCAGACCGGACAACGTGTTCCACAACAAGATGAGGAGCGTGTAGCCGGTCAGCGCGATCTCGGCCGTCTTATACGACGACGGCGGGACGTATCCCGTCCACGCGCCGACGATGGCGAACAGGGCAATGGACGGCACGATGTACATGAAGCCCGAGAAACCGACCAATGGGGTGCGGGCCAATGGATAGCGCCATGCCAGGAGGGCCAGCGGCACCGAGATGAGTAGGCCGATGCCGACGGCGATGAAGGTCAGCTCAATGTGCTGGACCAGGTAACCCCGGATGGAAATCGACCAGTTCTGCACCAGATACGTCCAGGGGTTGACGTCGCCCAGGAGCATGCGGGCGAGGCTAGCGGCCCGGCGGAGGCCAGCCCCGCTAACGTTCGATGCGCATGATCTCGCTCAACGAGGTGAGCAAGCGCTACGAGGGCGGCACCAGCATGCCGGCCGTCGACGGCCTCAGCCTCGAGGTGGTCGACGGCGAGTTCTGCGTCCTGGTCGGTCCGTCGGGGTGCGGCAAGACGACCACGCTGCGCATGATCAACCGCCTGATCGAGCCGACCAGCGGGCAACTCTTCATTGACGGGCGCGACGTCCTGTCCATGAACGCGGTCGAGCTGCGACGCGGTATCGGTTACGTGATCCAGCAAGGTGGGCTCTTCCCCCACCGGCGGGTCGAGGACAACGTGGCCGTGGTGCCGCGCCTGCTCGGATGGGACAAGCAGCGCACCAGGCAGCGGGTGGCTGAACTGCTGGACCTGGTGGGCCTGCCCCCGGCGGACTACGCCCGCCGTTACCCCCACGAACTCTCGGGCGGTGAGCGCCAGCGGGTCGGCGTGGCCCGGGCGTTGGGCGGTGACCCTCCGGTGATGCTGATGGACGAACCGTTCGGTGCGGTCGACCCGGTGACCCGCCTCCGGCTACAGGATCTCCTGCTCGACCTGCAAACCAAGATCAAGAAGACCATCGTGATGGTGACCCACGACATCGACGAAGCGGCCCGCCTGGCCGACCGCATCGCCGTGCTGTCAAAGGGCGGGCACCTCGAGCAGTACGCCACGCCGCCCGAGATCTTGGGCCGGCCGGCGACCGCGTTCGTGGCCGAATTCGTCGGCCAAGACCGCGACGTCAAGCGACTGGCCGTGGTGGATGTCAAAGAGGACGATCTCATCCATCCGGTGACGTGCAAGGAGACCGACTCCATCGCCGACGTGGCGGCCAAGGTGCGGGGCGGCGAGGTCCCGTTCGCGGTGGTGGTCAAGGACGGGTACGCCCAGGGCTGGGTGAAGCCGGGGCGGCCCTTCGCCGGCACCGTGGGGGAACATCTCAGCCCCTTCCTTGCCCGCATCCCACTGGGCACGTCGTTGCACGATGCGCTGGCCCTGCTCCTCCAGCACGACGCGCCCGCCATTCCGGTGTTCAACGGGAACGACTATCTCGGTCTGCTCACGTTTGACAACCTGCACGTCGCCATGCGGCGCTCGCTGCCCGACGATTGAGTTCAGGATCGAAGTCAGGGTTGAGGGTTGGACCGGAACCGGGTCCGGCCGCCATGACGATCGGCCGGGAATCTCGATCGGCACCGATACCGAAGCCGATACCCGAGTAGAGACCAGGAACCCCATGGCGAGCTCGAAGGACCAGCCACGCCGGCGGCCCGCATGGCTGCCCTCACCCGGGATCTTGGTCGGCGCCCTGGTGCTGGCCGGGCTCGTCGTCCTGGTGGTGCGGGAGCAATCGATCTGGCATCAGGTCGATAGCGTGGTCACTCACTTCCGCATCACTCGCTTGCCCTGGCTGGCCCTGGCGCTCGGCGCCGAAGCGGCCTCCTTCGTCTGTTACGCCTTGGTGCAGCGGGCCTTGTTGGCCGACGGCGGTGCCGAACTCAGCCGGCTCGACATGATCAAACTGGCGGTGGCCGCCACCGGCCTGACCAATCTGCTGCCCGGCGGGACGGCGCCGGCCAGCGGCTGGCTGGTGGCGCAGTACCGCAAGCGCGGCATCCCGATGCCGCTGGCCCTATGGGCCGTGCTGGCCGGGGGCTTCGCCGCCACCGTGTCCGTCCTGACCCTGACCCTGCTGGGCGCGGCCATCGCCGACCTGCTGCCGATCTGGGCCGCCGCGTTGTGCGCGGTGGCGCTGGCCGCGGGCGGTGTGGCCGTCGTGGCCGGCTTCCATCAGCTGCGCACCCTGCGCGCCTGGACCGACCGGCATCACTTCGGACCCTTCAACCGGGTGCTGACCGAAGCGGGAAAACGGGTTGGCGAGGCCAGCACCTTCCGGGCCGGATCGGCCAGCGGCACCCGGATCCTGGCCTTGAGCCTGGGGAACTGGGGACTCGACGTGGCCTGCCTGATCACCGCCTTCGCCGTGCTGGGTCTGCCGGTGCCGTGGCGCACTGTGGTCTTCGCCTACGCCGTGGCCCAGGTGGCCGGCAGCCTGGCGCCGGTCCCCGGTGGCATCGGGTTCGTCGAGGGTGGCATGGTCGGGGCCTTCGCGCTGGCTGGGACGCCCGTGGGTGGGGCGATCTTGGCGACGGTCGTGTACCGGGTGATCACCACCCTCGGGGTAGCGGGCCTGGGCAGCCTGATGTTGTTGCACCTGAGCCGGCAGAAGCGGACCCGCCATGCCCGGCTGAGCGGCAAAGCAAAGGCTCTGACGAAGCAGTAGCTGCCTCGCCGTTGCACGCCTGTCCTAGTTGCAATGCATTCGCATTAAGCCAATACTGGTGAGGTGCCCGGTGGCGTCCGACAGCTCGCCTCGTCGATGTCGATGAGCCGGGGCGACTGGCGGCGGGCGGGCGGCATGTTCGGCGTGGTCGCCGCCTTGCACGTGATCGGGTTCGGCATCTTCCTCGTCTTCGTGGTGCCCGACCACTACAAGGGCCTGGGCATCGGCGTGAGCATCACCGCCTACACCCTCGGGTTACGGCACGCCTTCGATGCCGACCACATCTCGGCCATCGACAACACCACACGCAAGCTGATGCACGAGCGGGAACAGGTACCCGGGTCCAAGCGCCCGCTCAGCGTGGGCTACTACTTCTCACTCGGGCACTCCACCATCGTGCTCGCCATCGGCGCCGGCATCGTCCTGGCTGAAAAGGTCGTCTACGGCGCCGTGGCCAATCACCAATCCGGACTCGAGCAGTTCGGTGGGGTCTTCGGGACCATCGTCTCGGCGTCGTTCCTCTATGTGATCGCCGCGCTCAACCTGGTGATTCTGGCCGGGATCGTCAAGGTCTTCACGGCGATGCGGCGAGGCACCTACGACGAGGCCGAGTTGGAGCGCCAACTGCAGAACCGCGGGCTGATGTACCGCTTCTTCGGCCGCTGGATGGGGGCGATCAGCAAGGAATGGCAGATGTATCCGGTGGGTGTCGTCTTCGGCCTCGGCTTCGACACCGCCACCGAGGTCGCGCTACTGGCCACCACCGCCTTGCTGGCCACGCAATCGCTGCCCTGGTACTCGATCATGTGCCTGCCCGTCCTCTTCACCGCCGGAATGACCCTGATGGACACCCTCGACGGCTGCTTCATGAACGGCGCCTACGGGTGGGCTTTCTTCAATCCGGTCCGGAAGGTGTATTACAACCTGGCCATCACCGGACTGTCCGTGGCCATCTGCTTCTTCATCGGCACCATCGAGGTGTTCGGCCTGCTGCCGACGGAGCTGCACATGCACGGGACCTTCTGGAACTTCATGGAGAACTTCAACATCAACACCGCTGGCTTCGTCATCGTCGGCATGTTCGTGCTGACCTGGGCCGTGGCGTTGATCATCTGGAAGTACGGGCGGATCGAGGAGAAGTGGAGTTCCCGGCTGCGGCCGAGCGATGCCGACGTGGCTGCCGCCGCTGTAGCCGCTTGATCGGTGGCTCACCCGTAGGCTTCCTGACCCATGGAGACGACGTCGACGTCGACCGCTTCGGATCGTGTCGAAAATCCGGGCGGCCTTGTCTACGGCGTGGTGGCCATCGGCACGCTGATGGCGGCCGAGGGCGCCCGGCGCGATACCCACGCACAAGTCATCGAGGCCAGCTGCCTGGCCGTACTGCTCTACTGGTTGGCCCACGGCTACGCCGGCTACGTCAACACCCGAGCCGAGGATCCTGACAGTGCCGTCCTCCGCCGACTCGGCCGGGCCCTGGTCCACGAACTGACCATCCTGATCGGCGCCGTGGTCCCACTGGCGGCACTAGTTCTCGCCTGGGCCGCGGGCACCTCGTTGGCCGTTGGCGTAAACATCGCCATTGGGGTGGCCGGGGCCGAGATCGTCGCCCTCGAAGTCACCGATGCCGTGACCCGCAAGCTCAAGGCCAAGGACTTCGTGGTGGAGGTAGCGACGGGTGTGCTCCTCGGCGTTGGCGTCCTCGGCGTGCGGCTCCTGCTGCACTGATCCGCTCTCGTCAGTCCGAACGCAGGGCTGCTCCGAAGATGCTGGTCCAGGCCTCCACGAATCGCTCCTCGTCGAGACCGCCGGGTGTGTCGTGGAGAAGGAAGCGCAGGAGCTGGAAGAAAGCTAGGGAACTCAGAGCCACCGCGGCCACTGCCGTGCTGTCCTGCTCGGGCGTTCTCCCGCGATCTCCTTGGCTGGCCAACCAGGCACCGAACTGCTCGAAGGTCGCCCGGATCCGCTCCGTCCGCACCTTTTCCTGGAGGTCGGGGAACTGCTCGAGGTCGCGCCAGGCAATGCGCAGGAGATCCTGGTCGTCGGCGAACGAGCGCATGGCGGCCCGGGCGATGATCCCGAGCCCCTCGGTGATCTCGACCCCGTCCAGATCGGCCAGGAATTTGCGGTCCTGACGGGCTGAATCGACGAAGCGCTCGACCCCTTCGGCCAACACGGCTTCTTTCGATCGGAAGTGCTTGTAGAGGGCTCCTGACCCGAAGGTCAACCCGGCTGCCTCCTGGATCTCCCCGACCGAGGTCTTCTCGTATCCCTGCCGGGCGAACAGCTCCATGGCGGCCGCCAAGATCCGCTCCGCCGCTGGTGAGAGGTTGCGTTCTGCCATAGGAAGAGAGTACTCTCTTCTTAGGGCAGAAAGTGGTGGATGTCCCGTCAGGACCGTGGGCTCCGATGGCCCGGACCTGGACCGTCTTGCTGACCACCTACAAGCGGGACGGCAGCGCCGTGCCCACTCCGGTGAACCTGGCCGTCGAAGGCGACCGTGCCTACTTCCGCAGCTACGACAAGGCCTGGAAAACCAAGAGAATCCGCAATAACCCACTGGTCGAGGTAGCACCCTGCTCAGTCCGGGGGACGCCCGCGGTCCGGCCCTGACGGCGCGCGCCCGCCTCCTCGAAGGACCTGAGGACCGACATGGGGCTGACGTCCTCGAGCGCAAATATCCCTTCTTCCAAAAGCGCATCGTCCGGCTCGGCCACCGGATGGCGCACTACCGGACAATGCACTACGAACTCACGCCACAGAGCTGACCCAAGACACGGCCTCACCTCCTCCCGGCCTACGCTGTGGCCTCGCTCGCCGAGTGATCAAAGGGGTCGGCGCCATGAGCTTCCTCCGCGGCTTCCTTCCTCGCCCAGTCCGCCGGGCGATGCACCCAGTGCGCTCCACGGCCGGATCATTCAAACGTCGGGCCACCCCTCGACCGGTACGCAAGGCCTTCTACCTCCGCCATCCCATTGGCACGGCCACGACGGCGGCCGGGCGGGCAACTAGGCGGTCCCTCACCGGAAAGGGCCACCGCCGCTAGGCGGCAAGCGGTAGGTAGGAGTCGCGTGCCGGATCATCACGAACTTGCTCGTCGCCGCACCCAGATGGGACAGAGCATGGTCCCAATGCTGGCCAGCGAGGGACCGCCCGCGCTGGGCGAGATCGGTCAGGGCTACTGGATCGGGCTGTCCGGCGCGCCCTCCCCCGACGTGAACGTGACACTGATCGACACGGATGATCCGACTGTGGTGACGGCCGTCCTCAGCACGGTGGACTCGACGGGATTCCCGACGATGCTGATGTTGGCCGGTAACGGCACCGGCAGCGACGTCGGCACAGATTGGCAGCACGTGGGTTCCATGCCGTTCATGAGCTACGACATCAGCTCACCTCACCAGGCCGACGACGCCCGGGTGCGACGAGCTGGTCCTGGCGACCTCACCGCGGTCACCTCGCTGATGGCCGATGCCTTCGGTCTCGAACCTGATATCGCGGCAGCGGCCGGCGGGCCGGTCCGGAACCCGAGCGATGCGGCCTGCTTCTTCCTGGTGGAGGACAACGATCAGCCGGTCTCGACCTGCTTCGCCTCGGTGGTGGACGACGCCGTCTGCATCTGGTGCATGTCGACCCCGGAACGGTTCGCCCGCCGCGGCTACGGCCGTACTCTGCTCGGTCACTGCCTGGCCGAGGCGCATCGGCTTGGTGCCCGCCTCGGCCTGCTGGGTGCGACGCCAGCCGGTCAGCCGCTCTACGAGGCCACCGGCTGGACCACCCTCGAACCGTGGCAGCTGTACCTCAAAGGCACGACGTCGGCACAGTTCTCAGGCTGAGAGCCGCTCGGGACGACAACAGGGAGGTTTGCCCTGTGACAATCTGGGCGCCATGGCTGGCACCATCGAAATCACCCGAGAGATCAACGCGTCGCCCGACGAGGTCTATGACGTCATCACCGATATCACCCGGATGGGTGAATGGTCGTCGGAGTGCGTCGGCGGCGAGTGGCACGAAGGTTTCAGCGGTCCCGAGGTCGGTGCCACCTTCGACGGCCACAACTGCAACGGCGAGCTGACCTGGACCACCCAGGGCAAGGTCGTGGCGGCCGACCGCGGCCGAGCCTTCGCTTTCGAGTGCTCGATGATGGAATTCCACTACTCGACCTGGGGCTACCGGATCGAGCCCACCGCCACCGGATGTGTCGTCACCGAGTGGAGTGAGGATCTCCGGCCGGAGTCGGTGCTCGAGTTCAGCGCTCAGGTCTCGGGAATCGACGACCGCACCGAGCGGAATCGCCAGACGATGAGCGGCACCCTCGACCGGCTGGCGGCTGCGCTCGAGACTCCAGTCCGGTAGGAGCGAACGGCGCGCACCTCAGGGCAAGGGGCAGCGCATCGGCGCTTGACCCGCTTGCTGGCGAGCCGTCTCCACGGCCACCCAGGCGCGAAAGGCAATGACATCGTCGGTCAGGTGGGGAAACGGCACATCCCGCCCCGGCCGGTAGTCAGCCAAGAGTCGCGAGAAATCGCCCAGGGCCCTGAGGGAATCCGGGGTGGCGCGGATCGAGAGGTCGAAACGCGATTGGCCAGCCCCGGCGGCTCGAAGTGCCGCGTGCCGCCCGGAGAGGCGCACCGGAGCACTGCGGTCGGCCAGCTCGAAGAATCGATGCTCCTGGTCGTGGCTCCGACTGGCCGTGGACGCGGCCACCTGGTCCAGCTGGAAATCCCTGATGACCTCCTCGGTCTGGATCCCGCTGGACACTGCGGCGCGCACCGGCAGTGATGGGAACGCGAGACTGATGGCCTCCGGACATGCAGCCGGATCCGGCAACCTCGTCATGCTCATCACCGGCTCCGGCGGATCGAGCGTCGGCGACTCCCGGACCTCGACCCACACCGTCTTTGCCTCGTCGGTCACGGTGACACCCCAGCGGGTGGCCAGGCTGGCAATGATCTGCATGCCCCGGCCCCCCGTCCCCCAAGAGGTCAGATCGAGGGCGCTTCCCTGGCGGGGTGTGGTGATCGGGAGCTGTCGGGGGCAGGTGTCGAGCACGTCGATGCGAACCGCTTCGCCGGCCGGACGGACCGTGAAGACGAAGGGCTGGCGGGCGTGGAGGATGGCGTTTGTGACAAGTTCAGTTGCGCACAGCCCTGCCGCATCGCGAAAGGCTGTGCGCTGCCATTGCACGAGCCGGTCCTCAACAAAGTGCCGCGCGTGGCTGCAACTCGTTGGGACCGGATCCAAGGACACCGTCTCAGCCCCCATGACGTTCCACAAGATCGAGCGAGCCTCCGAGTCGGTGTGGTCCTTCGGATGGTAGGCCGTACCCCAACCAGACTCAAGAACTGTTGGACGCTCTGACCTCTATTGACGCAGTGGAGAGCGGTCCAGCGCGCTGGCGACACTGCCCGATGCGGCGTACACGACCATCTTGCCGCCTGCGACCTCGATGCTGTCTTGCAGTCGGAGTAGTACCTCGACTCCGGTGTCGTCTATGTCGCCGAGTAAGGACGCGTCGACCAGCAACGAGCAGTCGTGGCGGCCCGAGAGTGCCTCCACCACGCCCACGCTCTCCTGGGCGGTAGTCTGCCGAAACGAGCCTTCGAGGCGAAGGACACACAGATCTGCACTGTCGTGCATCTCGAGATGGAAATCGTCGCGGCTACCGCGAACTAGGCGATTGCGGGCCATATGTCTTTTATCCCCCCATGACAGAGGGTGATAAACCACCCGGCTAGTCGGGCCGGCCGCGATCGGATCAGGCTTCCTCCTGGTCTCCTTCCAGGCCTACTTCCTCTCGTTCGATATCGGTTCGGCGATCGAGTTCATCCTCATCGAGGCGAGGCGGCGCCTTGGCATGCTCGCGATGGCTTGGCCTGGCCTCTTCGAAGGTGTCCATGACGTCATCGAGGGTTGGCTCGTCGTGGGCATCGGTCACGATACGACTCCTCATAATCGGGATCTCTTGGTTGATGCACCATTTACCCGTGAAGCCCCGAGGCCATGCCGAGGTCCCTGGAGGCTGGATCCGAGATGAGGCAACCCCCGCACTTTGCTTCCGTGCTGCCCCCTTGCACCGAAGACGTCACGGTCACCGCGGGCGGTCGTTTGTCTGCAACGGCGGTCGGGTAGAGGCCAATGAGGAGGTGGTCGGATCATGGTGTCTCGTGTCGCGGTCGATAAGTCGACGCGCACTGCCCAAAACGGCACCGCAACGCGCCATGGTGGAACCCTTCCCAGCACGGACCAGCGAGCCCGGACGGTCGTGGACCGGGTCCGGCCGGTGGTCGACCAGGGCCATCGTCCCGCTAAGGCTGCAGTGGGGCAGCGCCTGAACGTTGAAGCAGATGCCTTTGTCGACGGTCACGATCTGGTCGCCTGTGAGTTGCGCTTTCGTCACGCCGCCGGCACCAAGTGGACCGTCATCCCCATGCACGAACTGAGCGACGACCGCTGGGGCGCGCAGTGGTTGGTCGAATCCACCGGTTGGTATCGGTTCGCCGTGCGAGCCGCCGTCGATCCCTTCGCCACCTGGCGCAGGGATCTCCAAGCTCGACTCGGCGCGCTCCAAGATGTGACGGTCGAGCTCGCCGTCGGCGCCGCCCTGCTCAACGACTCAGCGAGCCGAGCCAAGCGGCAGCCGGGTCATGAGCTCCGGCAGGTAGCCAACCTGCTGGTGGAAGGTGCCCGGGGCCTCGAGACACCAATCGCCGACCTGAACCCGGCCTGGCAAGGAACGAGTCTGGGTCAGCTGCTGTTCTCCACCGAGTTCGGGAATCTCGTCGCTTCCCTCATCGATCCGGCCACCATGACGTCCTCCCCGACCTACCAGGTCTTCGCCGACATCCCGTTGGCCCGTTGCAGCGCCTGGTACGAGCTCTTTCCCCGCTCGGCGGCCACGAACCCCAAGCGGCACGGCACGTTCAGCGACATGCGCCGGCGCCTCGGCGAGATCGAACGCATGGGCTTCGACATCCTCTATCTCCCGCCAATCCATCCCATCGGCCGCACCGGCCGCAAGGGACCCGATGGGACGCCACACGGCGCCGAGAGTGACCCGGGGAGTCCCTGGGCCATCGGTGCCGCCGAGGGCGGCCATGTCGCCATCCATCCCGAACTTGGCTCTGTGCACGACTTCGACCAACTGGTGACAGAGGCCGCCGAGCACCACATGGCCATCGCCATCGACCTGGCCTTCCAGGCCTCACCGGATCATCCGTGGGTCAAGGAACATCCGTCATGGTTCAAGCACCGACCTGATGGCACCATCCGCTACGCGGAGAACCCACCCAAGAAGTACGAGGACATTTACCCCCTCGACTTCGAGTCGGAGGACTGGCAGTCCCTCTGGGAGGAACTCCTCGATGTGGTCTTCTTCTGGATCGATCACGGCGTGCGCGTCTTCCGGGTCGACAATCCTCATACCAAGCCGTTCGCCTTCTGGGAGTGGCTCATCGGCTCGGTCAGGCAGCGGTTCCCCGAGGTGATTTTCCTGGCCGAGGCGTTCACCCGGCCCCAGGTCATGAAGGAACTGGCCAAGCGGGGCTTCACCCAGTCGTACACCTACTTCACCTGGCGCACATCGAAGTGGGATCTCGAGACCTACATGCGCGAACTCACCGAGTCGGACATGGCGGACTACTTCCGCCCGAACTTCTGGCCCAACACGCCCGACATCCTCAGCGAGGAGCTCCAGCACGGCGGCCGTGCCGCCTTCGTGTCCCGACTGATCTTGGCCGCCACCCTCAGCCCGAACTACGGGATCTACGGTCCGGCCTTCGAATTGCAAGAGCACGTACCGCGATCCGCCGGCTCAGAGGAGTACCGGCGGTCAGAGAAGTACGAACTGCGGTCCTGGGACCTGGCCAAGCCGGACAGCCTGGCTGACCTCGTCACGATCGTGAACCAGATTCGGCGGGCCCATCCGGCCCTCCAGCACATGGAAGGGCTGCACTTCCATAGAGCGGAAAACGATCGAGTCATCGCCTACTCCCGCCGCTGGGTACCGCCGACTCGGGGTGCGTCCGGGGATGACGACCGCATCGTGGTCATCGTGAACCTCGACCACGCCCACGAGCAGTCGGCCTTTGTCGACCTCGATCTCGGCGCGCTGGGGCTTGACCCGACCGGGCCCTACGTCATGCACGATCTCCTGACTGGCGCCAAGTACCAGTGGCAGGGTTGGCGCAACTTCGTCATTCTCAACCCGGAGCAATCCGCACACGTCTTCGCGGTGAGCCAATTCCAGGACGGCCAGGTGTCGGGATGACACTCACCGCACCTGCCCGCAACGTGGTCGTGACCGGCAACGGAAAGGCCGAAGCGGGCACCTGGTACAAGGACGCAATCATCTACGAAGTGCACGTCCGTGCCTTCTGCGATGGAAACGGCGACGGGATCGGCGACTTCGAAGGGCTCATCTCGAAGCTGGAGTACCTGCACGACCTGGGGGTGACGGCGCTCTGGCTGCTCCCCTTCTATCCGTCACCACTGCGGGACGACGGATATGACATCTCTGACTACAGAGACGTGCATCCCTCTTACGGCACCCTCCGCCACTTCCGGACCTTCCTGCGGGAAGCCCACCGCCTCGGCATGCGCGTCATTACCGAGCTGGTTCTGGCCCATACCTCCGACCAACATCCGTGGTTCGGACGGGCCAGGGCGGCGCGCCCAGGCTCCGTCAATCGCGACTTCTACGTCTGGAGCGACACGCCAAACCGCTATCGCGAGGCCCGGGTCATCTTCACCGACTTCGAGGATTCGAACTGGTCGTATGACCCGGTGGCCAAGGCGTTCTTCTGGCATCGGTTCTATTCGCATCAGCCGGCCCTCAACTACGACAACCCTGCTGTCCGGCAAGCCATGTTCGATGTCGTCGACTACTGGCTCTCGATGGGGGTCGACGGACTGCGCCTCGACGCGGTGCCCTACCTCTATGCCCGCGAGGGAACCTCCTGCGAGAACCTGCCCGAGACCTTCGACTTCCTGCGCCAGCTCCGGGCCCACATAGACGACCGCTTTGAAGACCGCATGCTCTTGGCCGAAGCGAACCAATGGCCCGAGGACGCCGTCGCCTACATGGGGCGCGGCGACGTCTGCCACATGGCCTTCCACTTCCCGCTCATGCCGCGCATGTTCATGGCAGCCCGGCAAGAGGACCGCTTCCCGATGGTCGACATCCTGGCCGAGACGCCGGCGACACCACCCTTGTGCCAGTGGGCGTTATTCCTGCGCAACCACGATGAGCTGACTCTCGAGATGGTCACCGACGAAGAGCGCGACTACATGTACCGCGCCTACGCCCAAGACCCCCAGGCCCGGGTCAACGTCGGCATCCGCCGCCGGCTGGCCCCGCTCCTCGGGAATGACCGCAAGCTCATCGAGATGATGAACGGTCTCCTCTTCTCCATGCCGGGCACGCCGATCATCTACTACGGCGACGAAATCGGCATGGGCGACAACTTCTATCTGGGCGATCGCAATGCCGTGCGCACCCCAATGCAGTGGGACGGCGATCGCAATGCCGGCTTCTCTACGGCCAACCCACAACGTCTCTACCTCCCGCTCATCATCGATCCCGAATACCAAGCCCAGTCGGTCAATGTGGAGGCACAGGAGCAGAACCCCAGCTCCCTGTTGTGGTGGATGAAAAGGTTGATCGGCCTGCGCCAGCGCTATCGGGCCTTCGGCCGGGGCACCCTCGACATCCTGCGGCCGGATAATCGCAAGGTATTCGCCTTCATACGCCGTTTCGAGGACGAACGGATCCTGGTGGTGGTGAACCTGTCGCGCAATGTGCAGTGCGTCGAACTCGACCTCTCGGAGTTCCTGGGGGCGGTGCCCGTGGAGCTGTTCGGAAACTCGGAATTCCCGCCCATCGGGGACCTGCCGTACTTCCTGACCCTCGGGCCGCATGGCTTCTATTGGTTCTCCCTCGAGTGCGATCCGCCTGAAGCCGAGGTACCCCATCCGACCTTCAGAGTCCCCGGCACCTGGGACACCCTCTTCGACGGCGCGGCGCGGCGGGAGTTCGAGGCCTTCCTCCCCCGCTACGTGGCCGAGCGTCGTTGGTTCGGTGATAAAGCCAGGACAATCACTGGTGCCACCATTCTCGACGCGGTCCCGCTGCCAGCGCTCGACCGTCGGGCCGTCCCGATGGCCTACGTGTTGATCGTCGAATTACAGATGACCTATGGCAGCCCTGAGCGCTACACCTTGCCCCTGGCCTTCAGCAAGGGCTCGGCGGCGGACGAGGTGCGGAAGTGGAACCCCGAGGCAATCGTCGCCCACGTCGTGACCCCCGAGGGAACCGTCGTGCTCTACGACGCCGTCTTCCAGCAGGATTTCGTCCGCCAGTTCGCGTCCCTCATGACCCGCCGGCGCACTCTGGCCGGCAGCGCCGGGCGCCTCTCCGGCCAGCCCGCTCCCGGGACACGCCCGGACCCCTCGCTCCTCGAGCTGCCAGCCGAGCCATTGGGAGCAGAGCAGTCAAACAGCTCGATGGTCTTCGGGGAGACGGCCATCGCCAAGCTGATCCGGCGCTTCGACGAGGGCGTGAACCCTGGCATCGAGTTGGGCATCTTCCTGAGCGAGCGAGCGCACTTTCCGCACTCTCCCCGCACCATCGGCAGTCTCGAGTACACCGGGTACGCCCCTGGTGCCATGCCGGCGACGGTAGGAGTCCTCGAGCAATTCGTGCCCAACGAAGGTGATGGCTGGACCTACGTGGTCGACGCATTGACCCATAGCCTCGAGGAAGCGTTGGCCCACCGTCAGTCCGAAGAGCTCCAGGTCGTCCCGCCACACGACATCTTCACCATTGACACCGCATTGCTCGAACCGGGACACCCTCTGGTAGGTGCCCACCTCGAATGGGCTCGCCTGCTGGGCGAGCGCACGGCCGAGCTCCACCTGGCCCTGGCCTCGGACCGGACTGATCCCGACTTCGCGCCCGAGCCCATGACCGGGACCGACCGGCAGGCCCTCTATCACGGTGCCCGCAGTCTGACCCGGCAGGTCCTCAACGAGGTCCGCCGGCAGTCGTCCATCTCACCCACGGTGCGAGAAGTTGTCAGCCGCGAGGCGGAAATCGTCGAACTCCTGCGCGAGCTCAGCTCCACCTCGTTCGATGCCGCTCGAATGCGAGTGCACGGTGATTACCACTTGGGTCAAGTCCTTTGGACGGGGAAGGACTTCGTCATCATCGACTTCGAGGGCGAGCCTTCGCGCTCACTCGGGCGTCGCCGGCTCAAGCGACCCGCTGCAGTTGATATTGCGGGGATGGTCCGCTCCTTTCACTACGCCGCGCGGGCAGCCTCCCTACGGCTGACCCGCGACCTCAAGACGTCGGTGGCCTCGGTTGACCCTGGGCTGGTGGATGCCTGGCTGACCTTCTGGCATCGCTGGGTCTCGGGCGTGTTCCTCAGCACCTACCTCGAGATCACCGGGCCAGCCGACTTGCTCCCGAGAAACAAGAGCCAATTCGGCGATGTCCTCAACTTCTTCCTGCTCGAAAAAGGGGTCTACGAACTCAACTACGAGATCAACAGTCGACCCACCTGGACCGATATCCCGGCCCAGGGGATTCTCGACATCCTTGACCAGGCCAGGTGAATTCCTTGCAGCCGTCAGGCCTGACGGAACTCGCCGTGCAGAGCGGCATCGTCGCCGAGTACGTCGGCACCGACGGGCGTCCCCACCCGGCAGGCGTCGAGACCATTCGGGCTCTGCTGTCCGCACTGGGACTCGAGGTCAACACCGAACGTGACGCCGAAGAGCACCTGGCGATGCGGCGCGACGAGGTGGCCCGACGCATAGTCGAACCGGTGCTCGTGATCCGGACGGGCCGCCAAGCCGACCTGCCGTTCCGACTGCCGGCTGGCCTGTCGCTTGACCGGGCCACGCTCACCCTCCAACTCGAGTCGGGCGAATCCCGTCGTACCGCGCTGGCCGCAGTGCTTGGAACGGTCCGCCGATCGGCCGATGGAACGGCCCACGGTCGCCTGGAGCTCGGACGAGCCGGCGGGGGCGAACTCACCCCCGGCATTCATGCCCTGACGATCGACATGCCGAACCGTGTCGTCCAGTCGGTTCTCGTGGTCGCGCCCTCGTGCCCGAGGAGTGATCGACACTGGGGAGCGTTTATGCCCCTCCACGCGGTGCGGACCACGAACAACTGGGGAATCGGAAGCTACACCGACTTGGCTGAACTGGCGACATGGGTGAGCGAGCTTGGTGGCGGCTTCGTGGGCACACTTCCGCTGTACCCCATTGATGATCGCGTCCCGATCGATCCCAGTCCATACCTGCCCTTGTCCCGGTTGGCCTACAACGAGCTGTACATAGACCCCTTGCTCGTCCCCGAGCTGGCTGGTTGTGCCCGGGCTCGAGAGTTGCTGGGAGCGCCCGACACGGCCCTCCAACTCTCGGCGCTGCGCTCTGATGAGCTGGTGGACTACGAGGGCGTGTGGGCGCTCAAGTCCCAAGTCCTTGCACTCCTCTTCGACGACCTGTGCACTCGACCGACATTCCGACTCGGTGAGCTCCAGACCTTCGGCGAGACACACCCCGAACTCCACGCCTACGCCGACTTCAGAGCCCACCAGGCGTTGCCGCGGCCCGCCACCGGCGATCCCGCAAGCGACCCTCTCTTCCACCTCTACCTGCAGTGGTTGGCCTCGACGCAACTGGGCCTGGCTGGTCGGGCCGGGGCGCCCCTCTACGCCGATATGCCGGTCGGCGTCCGTCCGGACGGCTTCGACACCGAATGGGCACCCAATTCGTTCGCGACGGGCGCGCATGGCGGCGCGCCCCCTGATGCCTTCTTCGCCGGCGGACAGAACTGGGGCTTCCACCCGCTCCATCCAGAAGGCCTGCGTCACGACGGCTACCGCTACCTGGTGGCATCCCTCCGCCGGGCCTGTGCGACCGCAAAATTCCTCCGCATCGACCACGTGGCCGGCTTGCACCGCCTCTATTGGGTACCAGATGGGATGCCGGCCACCGATGGTGCCTATGTGCGTTACCACGACGACGAGATCAGAGCGCTGGTCTGCCTGGAGGCCTGGCGGGCCGGGACGGTCGTGGTAGGTGAAGACCTGGGCACGGTGCCCGAAGAGGTGCGGACGGCCATGGAGGCCGATCACATGTTGCGGTCCTGGGTCCTGGAGTTCGAATCGACTGAAGCCACGCCGCTCCCCGCGCCCCCGCCCGCAGTGCTGGCCTCGCTGGGCACCCATGACCTGCCTCGCTTTGCCACCTTCCTCGAGGCCGGCGACATCGAAAACGGCGGCACCGATACGGGACCCTCCAGCGCGGCCAACGTGACGGAACGACGACGCTGGCGCAGCGCACTTGAACGGTCGTTGGGAGCGAGCGACTCGCTGACGATGAAACCCGAACAAGTGATCGCCCGCTGCCTCGAGCACTTGGCCGCGGGTCCGGCCGATCTGGTCCTGGTGGACCTGGAGGAGCTTTGGGGCGAACGGGTCCCACAGAACCGACCGGGCACCGGTCCCGAGGCTGGAAACTGGGGACGGAAGTCGAGCCGCTCACTCGAGGAGATGCGCACCGACACGGACCGGAGTGCCTTCCTGGCCTCCCTGGCGGTGCTGCGCCGCCAGGCCGAACTTCCCGACGCCCGAATGGAGGTAGTTGCATCGTGATGACCGCAGGCGGTTTGACCAGGGAAGACCTCTACCTTTTCAACGAGGGCACCCATCGAGCACTGGGCGAGAAGTTGGGCGCGCACCTGCTGCCCGAGGGCGGGACCACGTTCAGCGTCTGGGCACCTAACGCACGAGCGGTCAGCGTCATCGGAGACTTCAACGGGTGGGATCGGACCCGGCACCAACTCTCGTCACTGTGGTCCTCGGGTATCTGGGAAGGGCACGTGGCCGAGGCTTCCGCAGGCGACATCTACAAGTTCGCCATCACCACCCAGGGCGGTGGTGTGCTCGAGAAAAGTGATCCCTTCGCCAAGTGCACCGAGCTGCCACCACTCACCGGGTCAGTGGTGTGGGACCTTGATTACGAGTGGCATGACCACGAATGGATGGGTCGCCGTGGTGCCCGCATTGCGCTCGAGGCACCGATATCAGTCTACGAGGTACACCTCGGGAGTTGGCGTCGCGACCAAAACGACCCAGGACGCTTCCTGACCTACGTCGAGCTGGCGGATCCGCTGATCGAGCACGTGCGCGAGTCCGGATTCACCCATGTCGAGTTCCTTCCGCTGATGGAACACCCGTTCTACGGTTCGTGGGGTTACCAGACCACCGGCTTCTTCGCACCAACCAGGCGCTACGGCACACCGCAGCAGCTGATGGAACTCATCGACCGGCTGCATGGGGCGGGCATCGGCGTGATCTTCGACTGGGTACCGTCGCACTTTCCCTCCGATGCCTTCGCGCTGGCCACCTTCGACGGCACCCACCTTTTCGAGCATGCCGATCCCCGCTTGGGGTTCCACCCGGATTGGAAGAGCTCCATCTTCAACTTCGGTCGCCACGAGGTGCGCAGCTTCCTGGCTTCATCGGCGGATCACTGGCTCGGGCGATACCACGCCGATGGATTACGGGTCGATGCTGTGGCGTCCATGTTGTACCTCGACTACTCGCGCAAGGCGGGCGAATGGGTCCCCAACGTCTTCGGCGGACGGGAGAATCTCGAGGCGATCGACTTCCTGCACCAACTGAACATCGGGATCTACGCCGATCACCCCGACGTCCAGACCATCGCCGAGGAGTCCACCGCGTTCTCGGGGGTTTCACGCCCGGTACACGCCGGGGGGCTTGGCTTCGGCCTGAAGTGGGACATGGGATGGATGCACGACACGCTCCAGTTCATGGAGCGGGATCCGATCCACCGCAAGCACCATCACGGCGAGCTGACCTTCCGGTCCATCTACGCCTTCAGCGAGAACTTCATGCTGCCGCTCTCCCACGACGAAGTGGTCCATGGCAAGGGCTCGCTCCTGACCAAGATGCCGGGCGACACCTGGCAGCGCTTCGCCAACCTGCGGCTGCTCTACGGCTATCAGTGGGGCCAACCGGGTAAGAAGCTGCTGTTCATGGGGGGCGAGCTGGCTCCCTGGAGCGAGTGGAGCCACGAATCGGGCCTGGAGTGGTCACTGTGCGACGACCCAGCGCACGATGGGATCGGGCGCTGGGTGCGCGACCTGAACCGGCTCTACCGAACCGAGCCGGCCTTGCACGAGCGCGACACGGTGCCCGAAGGATTCGCCTGGACCCAGCCCGAGAATCCCGATGACGGCTTACTCAGCTTCTTGCGGTACTCCGATGAGGGCGCGCCGGTGCTGGTGGTCTGCAACTACACGCCGGTCCCCCGCTACGACATCCAGGCCGGCGTGCCCGAACTCGGGACCTGGCGCGAGCTGCTGAACAGCGATGCCGAAGAGTACGGCGGCAGCGGCGTCGGCAACCTGGGCGCCGTCGTCGCCACGGCCGAACCCTGGGGCGGACACCCGTTCTCGATGCGCATCACCGCACCTCCCTTGGGCTGCGTCTTCTTCGGTTGCCGGTGAGGCCCGGCTCTCGAGGAGTCGGGGCCGTCCCCGGCCCCGACGGCGTGTCGTTCCTGGTGTGGGCGCCCTTTGCGGGCGCGGTGTCCGTGGTCACCGACACCGGCACCTGGGCTCTCGAGACGCGGGGCGACGGTTACTTCGGTTCGGTGGTGGCAGAACTGAGGTGCGGCGCCCGCTACCGATTCTCCTTGGACGGCGGGGAACCCCTGGGTGACCCCGCCTCGAGGTACCAGCCCGAAGGGGTGCACGGTCCGTCTGAAGTGATCGATTTGGGGGCCCACCGATGGCAGGGCGACGGCTTCGAGGCGAGCCCCTGGGCCCAGCAGGTGATCAGCGAGGTGCACATCGGAGCGCTGACCGACCCGGGGACCTTCGATGCCGCCATCGCCCGGCTGGATGCGCTGGTCGACGTCGGGATCAGTGCCATCGAGATCATGCCGGTGGCTCAGTTCCCGGGCACCCGCAATTGGGGCTACGACGGGGTCTTCCCGTATGCGGTGCAAGACAGTTACGGAGGACCGGCCGGGCTGCAGCGGTTGGTCGATGCCTGCCACGCCCGCGGGCTCACCGTCATCCTCGATGTCGTCTACAACCACATCGGTCCCGAGGGGAACGTGCTGGGGTCGTACGGCCCGTACTTCACGGACCGTTACACCACGCCCTGGGGACCGGCCATCAACCTCGATGGCCCGGGCTCCGACCAGGTCCGGTCCTTCCTCACCCAGAACGCGCTCATGTGGTTCGAGGACTTTCACATCGACGGGCTTCGGCTCGACGCCGTGCACGAGTTGATCGACCGCACCGCCATCCCGTTCCTGGTCGAGTTGTCGGGTTCGGTGCGCGACGTGAGTGGGCGGCGGCGCGTGCTCATCGCCGAGAGTGCGGACAACGACCCCCGAGTGACCACGCCGGTGGCCGATGGCGGCCGCGGCTTCGATGCCCAGTGGAGTGACGACTTCCATCACACCGTCCACGCCGTGGTGACCGGCGAGCGGTTCGGCTACTACGCCGACTTCGGCTCGGTGGATCAGATTGCCATCGCGGTGGAGTCGGACTTCGTCTACGCCGGGCAGCATTCGGTGTTCCGGGACCGTCGCCACGGTGCCCCGGTCGGCGCGCTCCCGACCGATCGGTTCGTGCACTACATCTCGGATCACGACCAGATCGGCAACCGCCCGGACGCGGCGCGGTTGGCCAGCCTGGTGCCTTTCGAACGATTGCGGGTGGCGCTGGCTCTGCTGCTGCTGGCGCCGGGCGTGCCCATGCTCTTCATGGGCGACGAGTACGGCGAGACGGCACCGTTCCCCTACTTCGTCGACCACGGCGATCCCCAATTGCTCGAAGCGGTGCGACGGGGACGGGCCGCTGAATTCGCCGATGCCCCCGACGGGAGCCGGTCGCAGCGATACGACCCGGGCGACCCCGGGACCCTGGTCGTATCCCGGTTGCAGCCCGAACGGCGCGGCGTCGAGCAGGGCCGAGTCGAAGCCTTGGTGCGCCAGCTGCTCGAGCTGCGGCGAACCTGGCCCGCCCTCACCACCACCGAGCGCGAGGCGGTGTGGTGCCGGGCCGACGGTACCGTGGTCACGATGGTACGGCGCGACCGGCCGGGCGGCGCCGTCGCCGCATTCTTCAACTTCGGGTCCGAACCCGGGAAGGGAACGCTGCCAGAGGGCGCGGCGCCCTGGCGGTACCTGATCGGCTCGCACCAGGCCGAGTCCGGCCAGCAGATCTCGCTCGAGCTCGAGCCGTGGAGCTTCTGCGCGTACGGAATGGATGAAGCCGAGGCGAGGCGATGAGCTCAATGCGGGTCTGGCCCGGCAGCCCACGCCCCCTCGGCGCCACCTGGGACGGCGAAGGCGTCAACTTCGCCCTCTTCTCGGAACACGCGGACGGCGTGCAGCTGTGCCTCTTCGACCCCGATGACCGTGACCGGACCTCGGCCACCATCAACCTGACCGAACGGACCGACAACGTCTGGCACGTCTACCTGCCCGACGTGCGGCCGGGCGCCATTTACGGCTACCGGGTGCACGGCCCCTACGACCCCGACCAGGGGCACCGTTTCAACGCCAACAAGCTGCTGATCGACCCCTACGCCAAGGCGGTGAGCGGGCCGGTCGAATGGAGCGACGAGCTCTACGGTTACACCATCGGTGACGCCAAGGAGGACCTTTCCTTCGACGGGCGGGACTCGGCGTCGGCCATGCCCAAGTCGGTCGTCGTCGACCCGGCATTCACCTGGCAGGACGACCGCTCACCCAACACGCCCTGGAACCAGACGGTCATCTACGAGACGCACGTCAAGGGTATGACGGCCAATCACCCGGCCGTGCCCGAGGAGTTCCGGGGCCGCTATCTCGGGCTGGCCTCGGACCCCGTCGTCGACCACCTGCTCGGCCTGGGTGTCACCGCGGTGGAGCTGATGCCGGTGCACCGCTTCGTCAGCGAGCGCAACCTGGTCGAGCGGGGCCTCTCCAATTACTGGGGTTACAACTCGGTCGGCTTCTTCGCCCCGCACGCCGACTACGCCACCGGCGACCTGGGCCAGCAGGTGCTCGAGTTCAAGTCGATGGTCCGCACGCTGCATCGGGCCGGCCTCGAGGTGATCCTCGATGTGGTCTACAACCATACCGGCGAGGGCAACCAACTCGGCCCCACCCTCTCGCTGCGCGGCATCGACAACAGCGTGTACTACCGGCTGACCCCCGAGGACCACCGCTACTACCTCGACTACACCGGTACCGGCAACAGCCTCAACATCCTGCACCCACGGGCCATGGGCCTGGTCACCGACAGCCTGCGCTACTGGGTCACCGATATGCACGTGGACGGCTTCCGCTTCGATCTGGCCCCGGTGCTGGTGCGTGGTTACGAGGCCGGGCAGCCCAGCGCGTTCTTCGAGATCATCCAGCAAGACCCGGTGCTGTCCAAGGTCAAGCTGATCGCCGAGCCCTGGGATGCCAGCCCCGACGGCTACCAGCTCGGGCAGTTTCCCACCGGCTGGTCGGAATGGAACGGTGCGTTCCGGGACTGCGTGCGCCGGTTCTGGCGGGGCGATGCGGGCCAGGTACCCGAGCTGGCTTCGCGGCTCACCGGGTCGAGCGACATCTTCGGGCCCAGCGGGCGCAGCACCTATGCCAGCATCAATTTCATCACCTGCCACGACGGCTTCACCCTGACTGACCTCGTCACCTATGAGCACAAACACAACGAGGCCAACGGCGAGGACGGCCGTGACGGTATGGACCAGAACTACAGCCGTAACTGGGGCATCGAGGGCGAGACCGACTCCGCCCGCATCCAGCGGGCTCGAGACCGTATGAAGCGCAACTTCCTGGCCACGCTGCTCTTCGCCCAAGGCGTGCCGATGCTGCTGGGCGGGGACGAGATCGGGCGCACCCAGGGGGGGAACAACAACGCCTATTGCCAGGACAACGACGTCAGCTACTTCAACTGGGACCTGGGCGAGACGGGCGTCGAGCTCTCCCGCTTCGTGGGTGACCTGATCGAGATCTGGAAGGAAAGCCCGATCCTGCGCCGCCGTGCCTTCTTCACTGGCCAACCGGTGGACGGAGAGCAGACCAAGGACGTGACCTGGATCCGCCCCAACGGCGAGGAGATGGACGAAGAAGACTGGGCCAACCCCGACAACCACACGATCGGACTGCTGCTGCTGGGCAAAGCAGCCGACGAGCTCGACGTCCGGGGCCGCTCGGCTTCGGGTGACACGCTGCTGCTCCTGCTCAATGCCGGCACCCGCTCGCGCTCGTACACGCTGCCCCGGCTGGAGGATCCTGGAGTCTGGGAGGAGTTGCTCAACACGGCCCGGACCGGAGCCTGGACGCGCATCGTGCGCAACGAGGCGGTCGTTCTCAACGCCCACTCGAGCCTGCTCCTGCGCCACAGCGAGCGCGTCAGCGAGTGAGCCCGGGGGCCAAGCGCTCACCAGCCACCCTGGGCTCGACCTACCGACTGCAGCTCAACGGCTTGGGTTTCGAGTCGGCCACCGAGTTGGTGCCGTATCTCGATGCGCTCGGCATCGAGACGCTGTACTGCTCACCGATCACCCGGGCCGTCCCGGGCAGCCCGCACGGGTATGACGTGGCCGATCCCACGCAGCTCGACCCCGCCTTGGGCTCGCGTCGCCAGTTCGAGGCGCTGCTGGTCGCGCTGGACAGCCACGGGATGCGGTTGCTCATCGACATCGTGCCCAATCACATGACCACCGACCGCAGCAACGCGTGGTGGTGGGACGTGCTGCGCCAGGGGCAGGCCTCGGCGTTCTCCGACTTCTTCGACATCGATTGGTCCAGGCATGACGGTCGGGTCCTGGTCCCGACGCTCGGCCAACCGCTGGCCGACGTCGTGCGGGATGCCCATCCGGCGGTGGCAGAACTCGACGGCGAGCTGGTCCTGTCGCTGGGACCTCAGCCCTTCCCATTGGCACCGGGGACGTCTGGGGCGCCGGGGGCGCTGTCGGAGTTGGCCGCCCTCGATCTGTTGGGCCGGCAGCACTACCTCCCGGCCTACTGGCGGCTGGCCGGCGACTTCGGCAACTACCGCCGCTTCTTCGATATCAACGGCTTGGTCGGGGTGCGGGTGGAGGACCCCGAGGTCCGTCTGGTCACGCACGCACTGATGCTCGAACTCCTGCAGGACGAGCGAGTGGCTGGCCTGCGCATCGACCACATCGACGGGCTGGCCCAACCGGGCTCGTACCTCGAGACCTTGCGGAGCCAAGCCGGGCGGGGGCGGGCGAGCGAGCCCGTGCTGCTGGTCGAGAAAATCCTCGAAGAGAACGAGGCCCTGCCCCCCTGGCCGGTCGACGGGACGACCGGCTACGAGTTCGCCGACCTGGCCGGTGCCCTCTTCATCGACCGGGTGCTCGCAGATGAACCCTTTTGGGACCTGGCCCTGGCGGGCAAGCGGGCCGTCCTGGCCGCGTCGTTCGGTGGAGCGATCGACCGGCTGGTCCACCTGGCCGCATCGGCCAGCGCGAGCACACTCGGGCCGGGGGCGTTGCGGTCGCTGTCGCTGTCGCCCTCGCAGCTGCGCCCCGCCATCATCGAGCTCACGGTCCACCTCGACGTCTACCGCACCTACCTCGAGGGAACGACGAACGAACGTCCTGACGAGCGGCGGCTGGTGGCCGCGGCCGACGCGGCACGTCACAACCTGTCGGACTCAAGCAACCGAGCCCTCGGCGTCCTGGTCGATGGCCTGCTGGCCCAGGGACCGGAGTGGAGCGAATTCACCGAACGCTGGCAGCAGCTCACCGGTGCCGTCACGGCCAAGGGCGTAGAGGACACGGCCACCTATCAGTTCGACGGCCCCCTGGGCCACGCTGAGGTGGGTAGCCGGGCCGACCGCGCCCCCGTCGAGGTGGCTGACTTCGTCACTGCCATGCGCCAGCGATTGACCGGTGCACCGTTGGCCCTCAACACCACGTCGACTCACGACGCCAAACGCAACGAAGACCTGCGCGCCCGCCACTACGCCCTCACCGAGTGGTGGCCGGAGTGGCTGGTGCAGTTGGCGCGGTGGCGGTCCGAGCATGCCGAATGGGTCGAAGCCCATGGTGGCCCCGACGCGCCGGCCATGGACCTGGCGTATCAGACCCTGGTCGCCCTGTGGCCGACCGACGCCGTCGAGCTGGATGCCGCCACCAGCCAGCGCGTGGAGGAATACCTGATCAAGGCGGCCCGGGAGGCCAAGCTGCGTACGAGCTGGAGCGACCCTGACGAGACGTACGAGGCCGCGCTGGTCGGGGCCGTCCGCTTCCTCGGTCGCTCCCCGGACAGCGGCTTCGGGACGGCGGCCCGGGCCTGGTCCCTTCGGCTGGCCCCGGCCGCCGCCACCACGTCTCTGGCGCTCACCCTGCTCAAGGCGGTGTGCCCGGGGGTGCCCGACACGTATCAGGGGAACGAGCTGGTGCAGTACGCGCTCACCGATCCCGACAACCGCCGACCGGTCGACTTCGACCACCGACGCGCCCTGCTCGATGAGCTCGATGCGCCGGCCGGGATGGACCGGGTGGAGTGGCTGAGCCTGCTCCTGGGCAACTGGACCGACGGTCGCTTGAAGCTGCACGTGCTCCGCACGGCACTCAGGCTGCGTCGGCGTTGGCCCGATCTGTTCCGTCTTGGGACGGTTGACAGCCCAACGGTCATCGGTGCCGCCGCCAACCACGTCGTTGCGCTCTCCCGGCACTGGGGAGACCGGCGGCTGGTTGCGGTCATGCCGCGACGCACCCGCTCACTGGTCGGTGAAGGTCGTTTCGCACTCGGCCGCGACGCCTGGGGTGCTGCAGAGATCGTCCTCGACCCCGCCGGGCCGCGGTTGGGGTACGTCGACGTGCTCACTGGGCGGACCTATGAGCCGAAGCCGACTGTGAGTGTGGCCGAACTCGCCGGGGTGCTGCCGGTGGCCCTCCTCGTCGATCAGCCGGGCACCCAGTCGATGTCTTGACCCACAGCGGGCCCGGGGATCACACCCCAGATCCGGGAGTGCCGAAGCGCAATCGAGACATCAACCAGGGGGTCTCCGGGTACAGCACTGGTTATGACCGACGCGACCGCAGCCACCGATCCAGAAGCCGCCGTTCCGGCGTCCGAGCCGAGCGAAGTGGGCCAGGACATCGAGAACGCAGCTCCGGGGGATGAACTTTCGACTGCGACTGATGAAGGCTCGATCTCGGCCGGCGAAGGGAGCCGTGCTGCCGATGCCGACGTTCCGGCAGCCAGCAGCTTCAAGGCGGAGGTCATTATCGGCGAGATCCCCGACACCCACGATCTCGCCAAAATGCTGTGGACGGCGCGCTGCAGCGACCGTGAACACGATCTGCTGGGCCACTTCGACACCCAAGAGGAGGCGGTCGCCGCCAAGGACGAGCATCTGGCCGGCCAGCACTAACCACCGTGTCCATGGATGAGGTGAAAAAACAACACGGAGGGGGGTATATGTCTGATCACGCTCTTACACCGAGAGGAGTATGACCATGAGCACCGCGCAGCGAACAGCCGCCCGTAAGAACGTCACCAAAGCCCGGGCCGCCACGCAAAAGAAGCGGAGCATCGCCCACCTGCCTAAGGCCACTCGGACGGCGCTCGGTAAGCAAGGTGCCGCGGTAGCCCAGCGCAAGCGCACAGGCGCCTGCACGCTGAAGGCGCGGGCCGAACTCTACGAAGAGGCCAAGCGCCTTGACATCTCCGGTCACTCCAGGATGGGCCGGGAACAACTGCCGAGGGCCGTGCGCCGGGCCGGCTGATCAAACGTTCGCCTGGCGAGGGAACGGGGCCGTCAGCCTTAACCTGGGCGTGGGCTGAGAGAGCAGCCGGACTCATGCTTGCGTTCCCATCAACGTGGGTACGAACTGCACTGATGAAGAGGAGCAGCAGCAAGTTGGGTTCACCAGCGTGCAGGATGGGCTCCGTGCTTCCCTCCCTCCCTAGGCACCGTCCGGCGCCATCCCCGACACCATCGCGATGAGTTAGAGGATCGAGTGACTTCGGGGATGGGTTCATTCGGACCAGACGCGTCGGAGGTCGGGCGGGCTCGGCACTTCTTGCTATCGAAATTCGGGGAACAAGACGATGAGACGAGGACCGCCCTCGCGCTGATGCTCTCTGAGCTCGCCACCAACGCCGTTATTCACGGGGAATCTGGATTTGAGGTCGCCATCCACGTGAGCCCTAATGGGCATTGGGTCCGGGTCGAGGTCACCGATCGCGGCAGTGGACGTCCTGTCGTGCGAGCGGTCTGCCCGGAAGACCTCTCCGGGCGTGGATTGGGAATCGTCAAAAACCTGGCGGACGATTGGGGCGTGTTCATCGACCCGGAGAAGTCTGCCAAGACGGTCTGGTACTCCATGAGGCTAGTTGGTCCACACCTCTCTGCACCGATTCAGCCGGCCCTCGAAGATCAGCCCTCTCCATTTTCTCCCGCCATCGCCACACTGGAATCCTCCGATGGGGCGATTTTCCCGGAGCACAAGTGGCCAGAGCACGACGTCAGGCAATTCCTCGATGCGATCAGCGAGGGCGTGGTCGCCACCGATGCGAAGGGAATCATCCTCTACGCCAATCTTGCGGTCGAGGAGTTGTTCGGATGGAGACCCCCCGACCTCATCGGTCGATCTGTTCTCGATCTCGTGCCCCATTCATTGAACGGATCATTCACGGCAAATTTCGAGGAGTTCGCACAAACCCAGATCCACCAGATTGTGGGCCATCGCCTGGATACCGTGATGGCCCGGCCCGACGGCAGCGAGGTCAACGCTGAACTGACCATTTCGCTCGTCGACGACATTGACACCGGCCGCATCATCGTTGGCCTGGTCCGCCTCATGGATCACCGCCAGCTCGCCCGGTGGTCAGGCTTGACCACCGAGCTCCTCGAGCTGCTGGCTCACGCTCCCATCGGCGATCCTCCGGCTGAGCGGCTCCTCTCCACCCTTGGTACACGTTTGGGTTGGGACGTCTCGACCTTGTGGGCGCTCAGCGGCTTCAACAGCCTGGTCTGCCGTCACGTGTGGACGCGTGACCCGTCTCGGACACTTGCCTTCGTCGAGGAAAAGGCGAGAGATCCACGGAGTGGAAGTGAAGGAATGCCAAGGTGGGTCTTCGAACATGGGGATCCTCTGTGGGTTCCGAACCTGGCTGACGACCCAACGTTCACCACAGAAGCCGCCGCGAGCGATGGACTCCGAAGCGCCTATGCCTTTCCCGTTCGCTACCACGGTGTCTGCGTGGGTGTCGTGAAGATGCTGAGTCTTGACGTACGAGAGCGCGATCCCGGACTGGTTGAACTGATGGATGCCATCGGTGACCAGTTGGGAGAACTCCTGCACGCATCAGCTCAAGCGTCAGAACGGGAGGAGTTGGTCACCGAACTACGGGCCGCCCGCCGAAGCCATGAATTCCTACTTGGCGCGACCCGCGTCCTCTCGGAGACGGCTGATTACCAACAGATGGTCAAACGACTGGCGGAAGTTGCCGTGCCCGTCCTCGCCGATCTCTGCCTCATCGACTTGCGAGACGAGGGAGGACAGCTGCGCCGAATGGCGGCCTGGCACTCTGATCCGAGCAAACGAGACATGGTGAAAAGGTTGCGCGATGACTATCCCCCGATGATGGACAGTGGGGACCCGACCCTCGAGGTGATGAGGACCGGCCTCTCAATGTGGTCGACAGAGGTGCCAGACGATCTCCTCCGATCAATCAGCCAGGACGAAGCGCACTTCCGACTTCTCAAGCTCGTTGAATTCAACTCCTACATGGCGGTCCCGCTCCGCGCTTCAAGCAAGCAAGTGCTGGGGACAGTGACGCTGGTGTCGGCCGGATCCGGCCGACGGTTCTCTGAGAAAGACCTCGGCTTGGCCGAACAGCTGGCCGAACAGGTCGGATCCGTGGTGAGTCGAGCCCGCGCCTACGATCGAGAACGACGCATCTCACATCAGCTCCAGCGCAGCCTGCTGCCCGACGCGATTGCGAACGTCGACGGCTGGGACATCGCGGCGCGCTATCGCCCGGCTGCCCAAGGTGTCGAGGTCGGCGGAGACTGGTATGACGTCATCCAGGTCTCTGACACGCTGGTCGCCCTGGTCGTTGGAGATGTGGAGGGACACGATCTCGGTGCGGCGAAGGTGATGAGTCGGTTGCGGCACACGCTGGGAGCCTTCATCAGCGAAGAGTCCACGGCCCCCGGCGTGGCCCTCGAGCGATTGAACAAGTTGACGTTGAAGCAGCCAACCAGCGACGATCGGTTGGCGACCATCCTTGTCGCAGTGCTTGATACGTCGTCCGGATTGGTTCGACTCGCCTCAGCCGGACATCCCCCACCGTACGCTTGCACGCCAACAGGGGTTCGACAACTGGCCGTCTCCCCTGGGCCACCACTCGGGGCTTTTGCCGGACTGTACGAGCAGACGACATTCTCACTCAAGGGCAGCGGCCTGATGATGTTCACTGACGGCTTGGTCGAACGTCGTGGGAGCGGCATCGACGAAGGTATGGAGCGGTTGGCCCGCTTGGCCACCACCACGTCAGCTGCCTCAGCCGCTCATCTGTGCGATTTCCTCATTGATGGGATGGACGACGGGGCAGACGGGCAGGACGACACAGTGATCCTGGTGGCGCAGAGTGTTTCCTAACGCTCCGCCGCTTGGTCGGCCTTGCCAATGGAGGTTTTGTGCTGTGATCAAGCGGGCATTGCAGAGGGCAGCGACAGGGCGTTCGCCCGCGACGGGAGGAGCAGAGCCGCCATGCCAGAATCGCCGACCCGAAGTCCGCTTCTCACCATCGACGTGGACGAGGTCGGGCCGTTCCGCCGCCTTTCTCTCCGTGGTGATCTCGACCTGTCGACTGCGCCGCACCTTCGCGAGGCTCTGGACGAACTCCGACACCCATGGGGCTCGCGAGGCGTCATTGTCGATCTCACTGAACTGAACTATGTCGATTCCATCGGCCTCGGACTTTTCGTCACGGCACATCGTCGAGCACTCGCCGTCGGAAAGGACTTCATCGTCCTCCGCCCTAATCCGTTCATCGGCCGGCTGTTGGGTATGACAGGGCTCGCTGACGAGCTCTGGGTGCTCAACGATCGGCGGTCGCTTGAAGAGGTTCTCGAAATACAATCCATGTAACAGGCCCTTAAATTTGGGACTCCTCGGGTTTGTGTGGGTGAATTGACGTAGAAGGCGGGGGTCAAGGGCGGCCGGAGGCCGACGCAGTGGACCCTTGAGGCACGCCGTGGCGAAGGTGGCGCCAGGAATCATGTGACGGACCTCGGCTGTGGCCGGGCCCTCTCCGCGAAGCGACGCGCATGTGTCGCCCTCGTACGTTTGGAAGTGACCAAACAACCAGCGTGCGAGGAGGATCACATGCGCGTCACCACCGCATTCAACATGATGTTGGCCATCGTCGGGGCATCGGTGAGGAACGTCACCTTTGCCCCCGAGGGGGTCGTGGTTGGACTGGGTCGTCGCCGGGCCAGGCACCATGTGGCCGGACATCCGAGCCCACTTTGACGGTGACGGGGTGCGAGGATGCAGCCGCCAAAGTCAGCCGAGCCAATGGGCGATGAGCAAGCAGGCATCGTCTTCCTGGGACTCAGTCAGCATGCCCCGCAAGATGGAGCGACAGACTTCAGAAGGGTCCGGCTCGTCGAACGTCTGTTCGGCCATGATCATCAAGTGAGCAAGCCCTACATCAAGTCCACTCGTGCGTTGTTCGAAAAGGCCATCAGTGAAGAGCAGTAGACGGCTCTCGGGCTTCATAATCACCCGGTGTGTAGCACCGTCGCTGTTGAATTTTGGTCCGCTGCATCCAATGGGAGGGATCGGTCGTCCGCTCAAATGGGCTGATGTGCCGTCTGGACTTATGAGAATGGGAGCCGGATGGCCGGCCGAAGCCCAAACACACTCCCCGCTCTCAAGCTCGATCTCAAGACAGATGATGGTGGCCAGCGCATCAGGCTCCTGAGTGGCGACCAGACGGCTCAACTGCGCCAGCGACTCGAGCGGTCCTGCTCCCGAGAAGAGATGGGCACGCAGGACGTTTCGCATCTGAGCCGTCAGCGCAGCCGCGGCCAGACCATGGCCCGCAACGTCGCCCACCACGAGAGCCACTCGCCCGCCATCGAGGTCAATGGCGTCGTACCAGTCACCACCGACCTGCGCTGTCCCGCTGGCCTCCCGATAGGTGGCTGCCAATCGCAAATGATCTGATGCGGGCAAGGATCTGGGTAGGGCTGCGGTCTGGAGCGCTCGGGCGGTTTCCCGTTGCCTATCACGGTGATCTGCCTCGGTGAGTGCGGCAGTCACGTACCTCGCTACCTCGAGCATGGCGGCGACGTCCGCGTCAGTGAAGGGATTACCGCTGCTGCGGGTGGTGGTGATGACGGCCTCTACCTCGCCGTCGAGAAGAACGGGCGTCAAAAGACCGGGCCCATCCCCAAGGAGTTGCAGCGTGCGTCCGTAGGCCGCACTGGCCACGCTGTCGTCAAGGTCTTCCACAATCTCCTTAGCCAGGTGATCCATCCGCAACGGCTTACCCGTGCGATATGCCACTACCCCGGGTGAAGGACCCGAATACGCGTGCGGATATGCGCCTACCAGTCGCTTGGCGAGGGCATCGAGCCCCAGCTCACGGTGCCTGGCGGCCACCCGTATAAGCGCCTCTTCCTGTGGGACGATGATGGTGCACCAATCGGCCATGGCAGGAACGACCACATGGGTGAGGCGCTGATAGACGTCGGTACGATCCTCCGAACCGGCAAGTTGGGCTGTCAGTTCGCTCAAGAGCCGCAATTGACGATTGGCCTTTTCAGCCCTCGCTAATTCGGCTGACCTGTTGCTTTCGACACTGCGACGTTCACTGATATCAGTGAAGTACACATTCAGCCCATGCCGGGAGGGCTGGACATGCACCTCGAACCAGACGTCGAGCGGAGGGTAGAACTCCTCGAACACCATTGGTTGGCCGGATTCCATCGACTCCCGGTACCGGCGGTCGAACTCGCTCCCGGATGCCTGCGGAAAAGCCTCGAACAGATTGGTGCCGGTCAGCGCTTCCCTAGAGGATCGAAGGAGTCGCGCACCTTCCGTATTCACATGAGTGATACAGAAGTCACGGTTCAACGAGAAGAAGGCGCTCGGCATCGTGTCCAGCGCTTCCGTGAGGTCTCTCTCGTTTGTGGTGTTCGGCACGTCATGCAGGGCGCGGTCGAGGGCCAATCCCGCTAACTGTGCGATGAGATCGAGCCGTCGAAGCTGAAGCACATCAAACGCCTGGGGCTCCTGCCAACCGAATCCCACGGCGCCCAACACCTCGCCACGAGCGGAATGGAGAGGTATGGAGGCTCGGGCCGACAGCTGTGCCGCTTCAATCTCGCCCAATATGGCTGGAAATCGCCGAGCGATCGCGCCTGGTGAACCGAGTAGAACGGGCAGGCCGCTACGAATTGATTCACACACCGGCAAGTGCTCGTCGAGGTCGATGACTCGAGAACCGGCAGGATCGGGATCGAGCACCGAGCGATGGACCACCCAGACCTGATTTGAATCGACCGTTCGAAACGCCACATTGGCGAAGACCCCTCCGGCCGCCAGTCCCGCGTTTGCCGCCAGCGCCTCGGCCACCCTTTCCGTCGATGCCGATTCACCGAGGGCGGCCGCCAAGCGCCAGAGGGCTTCCTCGTCCAGGGGCCGATCGACCTCCACTTCGTCGTCGCTCATGCCGACCCCAGAGCAGACGGCAAGCACCTACTGCCTCGCTCGAACAGGGTCATCCGCCTAGTGCAAGCTCTGCTCGGGCACGAAGGGCTCGCCCAGCTCGAACCCCTGCGGTGTGATCGCGAATTGTCGGATGTGGGGATCATGTGCGCTGGCCCGGGTTTTGAGCACTGTGACAGCACGCTTTATTTCGGAATCCCCACGCAGGAACTGCAACAGGACCACATTGTCCGAAAGATGTGAAATGCCGTACTCGGAGAGCCGGGTCAGCCCGAAGAGATCAGAGGCTTCTTGCGTCATGGCCACACTGATGTCCCGGTGCGCACAACGCTGCAGAAGCGAGTAGATGTACTCACGAAAACGCATTTCGTCCGCACATGCCGCCCGCAGATCCCCCAGACTGTCGATGGCCACTCGTTTGGCATTAGTTCTCTCAACGGTGGCGAGAAGGTCGTACACCCATTCATCGAGGTAGAGGTCGATGGGCGGCCGGTACATCAATTCAATGCCGGGCGCCCTCAACGACCAGCCAAAGCCTTTGGCAACTCTTTCGAGTTGCGTCGGATTCTCCTGAAAGGTGGCGAAGACCGCCGTTTCTCCCAAGCGCGCTCCAGCCATGGCGAAGTGTAAAGCCAGGAGGGTCTTTCCCGAACCGGAAGGGCCAGCTACGAGTGTCGAGGATCCTCGCCAAAACCCATCGCCAAGCATGGAATCGAGCAGATCCACGCCAGAAGACGTGCGATCAAAGCTCGGTTCATAGTTACCTTCACCGCTGTCGGCCAAGCGGGGAAAGATGTCGAGTCCAGCGGAAGAAAGTCGGTAGGCGTGCTTGCCCGAGATGAAGGCACTCCCCCGCAATTTCAATACTTGAAAGACTCGTGACTCCCGCTCAGCACTGTGCTCAATGCTGAGCGAAACGATGGCATCGGCTACGGCAAATTCCGGCTCATCAGCAGTGCCTACTCCGTTGTATTCGCCAATCCAGAAGCTCGTCATCGACATCACCGACAGCTGCCCAGCCAGCGAGTGCAGGAACTTGCGAAACACACCGTCATCAGCCGCATAGGCGCGCAGGGCCTTGAAACTGTCGATCACCAGGACGGAGGGCGCATGCTGGCGCAGCAGCGCCGTCAATTGGTTCAGCACGCCAGGCAGACCTTCTTTGTTCAACTGTTGTCCAAGGTCTTCATAGATCACGCTTGAGCCAACCGCAGGCTGGTCGAAAAAGTCGAGAGATTGCCCGTAGCGAAGGATTTTCTCCAGCGGCTCAGAGACTGTTGTCAGGTAGAGCGCTGGTCGCAGTGATGATGCGTTATGGAACATGTACTGCTGGGCCAGGATGGTTTTGCCAGAACCGGGTCGACCGATGATCAGGTTGATCCCATTGGCGGGAAAACCTCCGCCCAGCACGCCATCGAGCCGAGCTGACCCGCTCAGCAGTCGTTCGCTCAATAGACTCTGTCCCTCGAACGCAAGAAGGAGCTCGTGCCGAGCAGGTCCCGTACCGTCGAGAGCAACTGGAGCGAGTCGAGTGGCTTTCGCAAGAAGGCATCGGCCCCCGACTCAAATGCCAGGTCCCCCGACTCGATAGCAGATACGGCAATGACCGGTATGAGTCGCTGCTCCCGGGCTTGAGTACAAAGCCCGGGACCAGCTCCTCCCGAGATGAGAAGGTCCACAATGGCCAAGCTCAATGCGTCCTCGTCGAGGCTCTCACGCGCCGCATCAGCGGTCAGGGCTTGCCTGGTGGCATAGCCCTCCGTCTGGAGCAGGTACTCACAGAACTCGGCCGCATAGGGATCCCGTTCAGCGAGCAGGATGGTCGGCGCAGGATCGTTGGCGACCGGGGGAATGCGGGGATAGCGCTCGCGCTCCTCCAAGAGGCGGTGGGCATCGGCCGGCTGCAAGCCCCGGTCAAGCTCCTGGAGTACGAACTGCAACTGGTCCACCTGGCGCCGGCTGTAGATGCGCTGGCCTCCAGGGCTGCGAGCCGGGACTATCTGCCCATAGCGATCCTCCCAGCTGCGCAGAGTTTGGGTGGGAACGCCCAGCATCTTGGACACGGCGCCAATGCTGTACACCCCCTCGGCTGACTGGGCCACCGGCCCAGGGTATCCCAACCCGCGTCAATCTGAGGAACAAATGAAAACTCCTCAAGGGGGATTGCAGAATCTGGACCTCGCCCAGGGCAAAAACCTTCTTCACTACTTGCTCATTCCCTCCGCAGGAGCTAAGTTGATTCCTAAGCAACTAGGCAGATCTGCCGAAAGCGTGAACTAAGCGGAGGCCCCGCTCCAATGCCGGAAGTCAAAACGTCTGAGTCGACTGACCCCGAATCCGGATTCCAAGTGGCCATCTGGCAGCGGGGCCGGGAGAGCGTCACCATCGTGCTCAGCGGAGAGCTTGATCTCGCGTCAGCGCCAAGATTCCGGAGCGCCCTGGCCGATTTGGCCGTCGCCGGAATATTGGACGTCGTCGTCGATGTGGCCAACCTGCAGTTCATCGACTCGACGGGCATCGGAATCCTCGTCACAGATTTCAAGCGGCTCACCCATGATGGTGGATCAATAGCAATCCGCAATGCTGGCCCCCGGATATATCGACTGTTTGAAATGACCGGACTCATAGAACCACTCTCAGTCACCCCACTGGCCATCGAAACGCCGGTGATTCAAAGCGTCGAGGGGCGTGGCAAGGCCCGCCCTCAAGTTCGGCTGTCCGCGATCGACTGAGGCGTTCTCAACTGCAATCGCCGTCGACCGAACAGGTGACCGCACTCGGTCGGCTGATCGCCTCCCACGGATGGCAAATGGCCGCGGTGGAATCACTCACCGGTGGGCTGCTCAGCGCAGCCATCGCCCGAGGACACGACGCTCGTCGTTGGTTCAGGGCGGCATCGTGGCCTATCTGCGCACCATAAAGATGAGACTTCTCGGGGTTGTAGACGGCCCCCCCTCATTCCGGAGCTCTGTGCCCGTCAGATGGCCGAAGGACGGAGTGTGGGCCGCGCCCGGCTGGTTCGGGCGACACGAAGGCGGAACGGGTCGACGGCGGGTGGCGGGTGGCGGGTGGCGGGTGGCGGGTGGCGGGTGGCGGGTGGCGGGTGGCGGGTGGCGGGTGGCGGGTGGCGGGTGGCGGGTGGCGGGTGGCGGGTGGCGGGTGGCGGGTGGCGGGTGGCGGGGAC
>DASXFC010000074.1:0-14282 GCA_036489775.1 Acidimicrobiales bacterium
CCTGAGCGAGATCCCGGTCACCCGGCTCAATTCGGTGTCCGATCGCAAGGCGCAGCAGCTGGCCGAGTGGGGCGTCGAGTCGGTGCTGGACCTCCTGACCACCTTCCCGCGCAAGGGCCGCTACATCGACCGGACGGCCAAGGCCAACGTCTCGGCGCTCGATATCGGCGAGGCGGCGGCGGTGCTGGCCGAGGTGACCCGGGTGCGCTCGCGCCCGGCCCGCAACCGGCGGACCGTGGTCAACGTGACAGTGCGCGACGAGACGGGCACACTCGAGATCGTCTTCTTCAACCAGCCCTGGCGGGCCAAGCAGCTCGAGGAGGGAACCCAGGCGATCTTCTTCGGCAAGGTCACCGACTACCGGGGGACCCGGCAGATGGCCAACCCCGTGGTCGACGTGGTGGCCGGGGTCGACGAGCCGTCGGTGGGCCGCCGCCGGCGCACCCTGCGGATCCTGCCCGTCTACCCGGCGTCGGCCAAAGCGGGCCTGACCAGCTGGGAGATCGGCACCTTCGTCGAGGACGCGTTGACCCGGGCGGGCGAGCTGGTCGACCCGCTGCCCGAACGCTGGCGCACCGAACTCGACCTGTGGACCCGCACCGAGGCCATGCGCGGCATCCACCATCCCGAGACGCTGGCCGAGGTGAGGCCGGCCCAGCGCCGGCTGGTCTTCGACGAGCTCTTCCGCCTCCAGCTCGAGGTCTTCATGCGCCGGCACGCCTTCGAGTCCAATGCCCGCACCCTGCGGCACAACGTGTCGCCGCTCGAGGTGACCGGGGACAGGACCGGCACCCTGGTCCAGCGCTTCCTGGCCCAGCTGCCCTTCGAGCTGACCCGGGCCCAGCGCCAGGCCCTGGCCGTCATTGTGGCCGATCTGGCCGGACCCTTCCCCATGCACCGCCTCCTCCAGGGCGACGTCGGGTCGGGCAAGACGGTGGTGGCGCTGGCCGCGCTGCTGGGTTCGGTGCAGGGCCAGCATCAAGGTGCCCTCATGGTGCCCACCGAGGTGCTGGCCGAGCAGCACTTCGCCGCCCTCTGCGCCATGTTGGGCGATCTCCAGCTCGAGGTCCGGGTCGAGCTGTTGACCAGCCGGGTCAAGGGGAAGGAACGGACGCGGATCGTGGGCGGGCTGGCTTCTGGTGAGGTGCAGATCGTGGTGGGGACGCACGCCCTCTTGTCCGAAGGCGTGCAGTTCGCCTCCCTGGGATTGGTGGTGATCGACGAGCAACATCGCTTCGGGGTGGAGCAGCGGGCCACGCTGCGGGCCAAGGGATCGACCGGCGACCCCGACCTGCTGGTGATGACCGCGACGCCGATTCCGAGGACGGCGGCCATGATCATGTTCGGCGACCTCGACGCCACCGTGCTCGACGAGCTGCCGCCGGGCCGCGTGGCCATCGTGACCAAGTGGTTGCCCGAGGAGAGCGACGAGACCGAGGCCTGGCAGCGGGTGCGCGACCAGGTGGCGGCCGGCCACCGGGCCTTCGTGGTCTGCCCGCTCATCAGCGATTCGGAGAAGCTGGTGGCCCGTTCGGCCGAGGCGGAGTTCGAGCGGCTGTCCGAGGCCGGGGGCGAGCTGGCCGGGCTGCGGGTGGCCGTGCTGCACGGCCAGATGCCCGCCGCCGAGCGCGAGGACGTCATGGCCCGGTTCCGGTCCGGTGACCTCGAGGTGTTGGTGGCCACCACGGTGATCGAGGTCGGGGTCGACGTACCCGAGGCCACCGTCATGGTGATCGAGAGCGCCGATCGCTTCGGCATCGCCCAGCTGCACCAGCTGCGCGGCCGCGTCGGTCGGGGCACCGATCCCAGCTGGTGTTACCTGCTCGGCCCGGCGGCCGAGGACGATCCGGCCGGCCGGCGCCTGGCCGCCGTCGCCGCCACCACCGACGGCTTCGCGCTGGCCGAGGCCGACCTCGAACTGCGCGGCGAGGGCTCCATCCTCGGGGTGCGCCAGAAGGGCCAGAGCGACCTGCGACTGGCCTCGCTGTCGAGGCAAGAGGATCGTCTCCTCCTCACCGAGGCCCGGCGGGTGGCCGAGGCCATCATCAAGGAAGACCCGTTGCTCGAGCAGCCCGAACATCAGCTGCTGGCCGACGAGGTCAAGCTCTTCCTGAGCGAGGACGAGGCGGACTACCTCTTCAAGAGTTGAGTGCCTTCAAAAGATGAGCGCCGGCAAAAAACCGCCCGAACATGGCGCGTTCGGATGGTTTGCGAGGTCTACCGTAAGGCGGGATGCGCGTCATCGGAGGGCGGAGCCGGGGGCGCCGGCTGGCGGCCAAGCTCCCGACCACGGTGCGGCCCACCTCGGACCGGGTGCGCGAGTCGATCTTCGACATCTTGGGCAGTCAGGGCGGCGTCGACGGGCTCAGCGTGGTCGACCTCTTCTGCGGCAGCGGGGCCATGGGCGTCGAGGCGCTCTCCCGGGGGGCCGCCTCGGCCACCTTCGTCGACCAGGATCCCGCTGCCCTGGCCGCCGTGAAAACCAACCTCGAAGGCGTGGGCCTGGCGGCGGAGCCGGCCACCCTGGTCCGGGCCGCCTTACCCGGCTGGCTCAGCGGCGCCCCGGAGTTCGATCTGGCCCTGTGCGACCCGCCGTACGACTACGACCACTGGGATGCCTTGCTCAGCGCCCTCCAAGCCGAGCGCGCCGTCTTGGAATCGTCACGAGAAATTGCGCTGCCCGAGGGCTGGGTGGTCACGAGAGAGCGCCGGTACGGCGGTACGCTCGTGACCGTGGCTCAACGCAACAGCCCGGGCTCGTGAAAGTCGGGCTCTTCCCAGGTTCGTTTGATCCCTTCCACAACGGTCACCTCGAGATCGTGGAGCGGGCCAGCAAGTTGTTCGACGAGGTCGTGCTGGCCGTGCTGCGCAACCCCCAGAAAAGCCAGCCCCTCTTCGATCTCGAAGAGCGCCGGGAGATCATCGAGGCGGTGGTGGCTCACCTTCCTTCCGTGCGGATCGTCTCGGTCTCGACCCTGCTGGTCACCGTGGCCAGCGACGTGGGGGCGACCGCCATCGTGCGGGGCCTGCGCGCCGTCTCGGACTTCGAGACCGAGATGCAGATGGCCCAGATGAACAACCACCTCTCGGGGGTCGAGACCATCTTCATCCCCACCAGCTCGAAGTACTCCTTCCTGGCATCGAAGCTGGTGCGCGAGGTGGCCCAATTCGGCGGCGATGTCTCGGCCTTCGTGCCGCCGGTGGTGGCCGATCACCTGAAGAAGGCGTTTCCCGATGTCACCGAGGAGGGGAACGAAGGGAAGGGGGGAGCATGACCGATCAGTATCTCGAGGTCGAGGAGGTGGCGCCCGAAGGCGGGATCGAGGATCTGCTCGGGCAGCTGCTCGACGTCGTCCTCACCGCCAAGTCGATGCCGCTGTCCTCCTCGGTCATGGTGTCGCGCGAAGAGGTGAGCAAGCTCATCTACGACGCGCTGGAGGCCTTGCCCGAAGAACTGCGCCAGGCCCGCTGGTTGCTGCGGGAGCGCGAGGAGTTCTTGGCCGAGCGCACCCGGGAAGCCGAGGCGCTGATGGAGGAGGTGCGGGCCCAGGCCGAGCGCATGGTGCAGCGCACCGAGATCGTGCGCCAGGCCAACTCGGTGGCCCAGCGCATCCTCGACGACGCCAACAAGGAAGCTCTGGCCATGCGCCACGAGGCGGAGGACTTCTGCGACCAGAAGCTGGCCGGCATGGAGATCGTCCTCGAACGCCTGACCCGAACCGTCAAGAGCGGCCGCTCCAAGCTGGCCGCTCCGCTAGTCGAGCCGGTCTCCGCCGGCGACGAAGGTAGCGAGGAGGACGGCTTCTTCGATCAGGATCTTTCGTGATGGCGACCGATCCCTTCGTGGTCCACGTCGCCCGCCTACGCCGCTCACCCGGGGCGTCCTGGCACGAGATCCGGCGCGGCCCCGTCCCGCTGGCCGGTCCGCTCGAGGACGCTGGCATCGACCCCCTGCGGGCCGTCGTCCCGGCCGACACGGACTGCGAGGCCGACGTCAGCCTGCGGCCCTTCGAGGGTGGGATCGAGGTGGCGGGCACCATCACTGCCCCCTGGGTCGGCACCTGCCGGCGCTGCACCGATCCGGCCACGGGCGTGCTCCAAATCCCGGTACGGGAGCGCTTCGTGGACTATCCCGGCCCCGAAGACGACAGCTACCCGATCGTGGACGACACCATCGATCTCGGCCCCATGATGCTCGACGCCATCGTGCTCGAGCTGCCCGGCTCGCCCCTGTGCCGGGAGGACTGTGCCGGCCTGTGCCCCCAGTGCGGAGCGGACCGCAACGAGGGGCCTTGCGGCTGCGTTGCCCCGCGGGATCCCCGCTGGGCTAATCTTGACGTGCTCCGGTAGCCCGTCCCGCAAGGCGGCGCGCCTCGAACCGGATGACGAGACCGTCGATCGCTGAGCTGGAGACCCGTCATGGCTGTCCCGAAGAAGAAGAAGTCCAAGGCCAAGGGCCGTAGCCACATGGCTGGTGCCTGGCGTCTGAGCCTCCCGGCCCGGAGCGTCTGCCCCCACTGCCAGGTCTCCAAGACCCCGCACGTGGTCTGCCCCAGCTGCGGTTGGTACAAGGGCCGCCAGGCCGTCGACGTCGACTAGTTCGTCGTTCGTCGTTCGTCGTTCGTCGTTCGTCGTCTCCGGACGCCCGACAGCCTGACCCCCTGACGCCACCCCCTCTGCTCGCCCGGTTCGCCCACCCATGACCCCCGGCCGTAAGGGCGACCGCGACCGCCTCAGCCCCGAGGAGTTGGCCCAGCTCCCGGTCGCCGTCGACGCCATGGGCGGCGACCTGGCCCCGGCCGAGATCGTGGCCGGCGCCCGACGGGCCGTCGACGAGGCGGGGATCGCGGTGATCCTGGTCGGCCCACCCGAGCAGGTGGGCGACACCATGGGCCTGCCGCTCTTCGCCTGCACCGAGGTCATCGCCATGGACGAGGACCCGGCCGGCGGGGTCCGACGCAAGAAGGACTCCTCACTGGTGCGGGCGGCCGAGCTGGTCCGTGACGGCCAGGCCTGCGCCATGGTCTCGGCCGGCAACACCGGGGCCACCATGGCCTCGGCCCTGCTGCGCATGGGGCGCCTACCCAGTGTGGTCCGCCCGTGTATCGCCACCCCGTTGCCCCGCCTCGGTGGCACCCCGGCCGTCCTGGTCGACGCCGGCGCCAACTCCGAATGCACACCCCAGATGCTGGTCCAGTTCGCCCAGATGGGTGCGGCCTACGTCTCGGCCCGTTTCGGCACCACCCACCCGACCGTCGGTCTGCTCTCCATCGGCGAGGAGCCGACCAAGGGCACCCCTCTGGTCAAGGAGACGCACAAGCTCCTGGCCGGCGAGGCCGCGGCCGCTGACGCCGGCTGGCCCGCCGCCTCCTTCGAGTTCATCGGCAACCTCGAGGGCCGCGACCTGTTGCCTTCACCGGCCGACGTCATCGTCACCGACGGCTTCACCGGCAATGTGGCCCTCAAGACGCTCGAAGGGTCACTGCGATTCCTCTTCGAGATCGTGCTCGGGGCCTTCGGGGTGGACGAGGCCACCAAGGCGGCTGGCGACGTCCTGCTGCCCCACCTGCTCCCCGCCGCGGCCGAGTTCGAGCCGGAGAACACCGGCGGCGCCATGCTGCTCGGGACCGACGGCATCTGCGTGATCAGCCACGGCTCCTCCAACGCAACCGCCATTCTCAATGCGGTCAAAGTCGGGCACGAATGTGCCGTTCGCGGCTTGGCCGCTGCGGTGGCCGACGCTGTTCGTCCTGCTCAGGGGGCATAAACACCCGAATCTGGGGAAAACGCCTCTAAGCTGCGCCAATGCCGGCTGAAACACACACCAACCAGGGCCCCCTCGATCGTAACGGGGTGTTTGAGCTGATCAGGGATCAACTGGCCGACATCCTCGAGATCGATCCATCGACCATCACCGAGGGAGCCTCGTTCGTCGAGGACCTCGATGCCGATTCGCTGGCGCTGATCGAGCTGGTCGAGGGTCTCGAAGAGGAGTTGGGGGAGCGGACAGTGGGGTTCCGCATTGATGATGAAGACCTTGAGGACCTGCGAACGGTCCGAGACGCCGTTGACTACGTCTACGCCAAGCTCGAGGCTGGGTGACGCCGGCGCTGATGGGGCGGCGGAGCTCTCTCAACGCCTAGGACACAGCTTCCGCGACATCAGCCTGCTCCAGCACGCACTCGCTCACCGGAGCTGGTGTGGCGAGCAGGAGGGTGGTGCGCCGTCCAACGAGCGGCTCGAGTTCCTCGGCGATGCCGTACTGGGCCTGGTCGTGGCCCGCTACACCTACGACCAGTTTCCCGACTTCCCCGAAGGCAAGCTGGCCAAGGTCCGCTCGGCCGTGGTCAACGCCCGCGTGCTGGCCCAGGCGGCCCAGGACCTCGGCGTGGGTGATGTACTGCTGCTCGGTCGGGGCGAGGAGACCTCGGGTGGTCGGGCCAAAGCCTCGATCCTGGCCGACGCCTTCGAGGCCATCATCGGCGCCGTCTACCTCGATACCGGTTGGGACGCCGCCGAGGAGTTCATCCTCCGCCAACTGCACGATCACATCTCCCGGGCCGGACTCGAGCCCGACGATTTCGACCACAAGAGCCGGCTGCAGGAGAAGGCCGTGCACGGTGGCCACGGGACACCCCACTACCGGGTGGTGGGCTCGGGCCCCGACCACGACCGCATGTACGCGGCCGAGGTCTACATAGCCGGCGATCGGGTCGGCGTGGGCGAGGGACGCTCCAAGAAGGACGCGGAACAAGAGGCGGCTCGCAACGCCTGGGAGGAACTCCATCGTGCCTGAGCTGCCAGAGGTCGAAACCCTGCGCCAGGACCTGTCGCGCGAAGTGGTCGGCAAGAAGATCAAGACGGTGGCCGTGGCCAACGGCCGCTCGGTGCGCCGCCACGCCTCGGCCAAGGCCTTCCGGGCCCCACTCGAGGGCAAGACCATCAAGTCGGTCGGCCGCCTGGGTAAGTACCTGCTGTTGACGCTCGACTCGGGGGACACCCTGGTGGTGCATCTCGGGATGAGCGGCCAGCTGCTGCGGGTGAAGTCGACCAAGGACCCCAAGCCCAAGCACACCCACGTGGTGCTCACCTTCACCCAGGGCGGCGAGCTGCGCTACGTCGACCCCCGCACCTTCGGCGAGCTGTTCGTCTCCAGCCCGCCCCTCAAACCCGACGGCTCCCGCTTCTCGCCGGTCTCGGGTACCGCAGGGGGCGACGGCACCGCCATCCGAAAGGCCGTGCCCGAACTGGCCCACCTCGGATTCGACCCCATCGAGGACATGATGAGCTGGGACCGCTTCGGCCTGCTGCTGCACCAACACAAGGCACCGGTCAAGTCGATGCTGATGGACCAGAGCTTCGCCGCCGGCATCGGCAACCTCTACTCCGACGAGATGCTCTATCAGGCCGGCCTGCGCTACGACCGCCCGTCCAACACGCTCACGGCCACCGAGGTGCGCCGCCTCTACCGGGCCATCGTCGAGACCCTGGCCGACGCCATCAAGCACCGGGGTTCTTCCCTGGCCGACGAGCAGTACCGCGACCTGTTCGGCGAGCTGGGCGATTTCCAGGGCTCGCATCAGGTCTACGACCGTGAGGGTGAACCGTGCCGGCGGTGCCGCAATCTCATCGTGCGGGCCAAAATCGGCGGCCGCTCCACCTTCTACTGCGATCACTGCCAGATCTGATTCTGTAATTCAGGATCGGCCTCAGGATCGGCCTCAGGATCGGCCTCCCGATCGGCTCCGCCACCGTCGCCACCCGTCTCTGGGTACCCCCACCGTTGGCTAGGGTCGCCGACGGTGTTCTTGAAGTCACTCAGCATGAAGGGGTTCAAATCCTTCGCGGACCCCACCGTGCTGGAGTTCGAACCCGGCGTGACCGTGGTGGTCGGGCCCAACGGAAGCGGCAAGTCCAACGTGGTCGATGCCGTGACCTGGGTGCTCGGTGCCCAGGGCCCGCGTTCCCTCCGCTCCGCCAAGATGGAGGACGTCATCTTCGCCGGGACCTCCTCCCGGCCCGCCCTCGGCCGAGCCGAGGTGTCGCTCACCATCGACAATGCGCTGGGCAAGCTGCCGATCGACCTGGCTGAGGTGACCATCACCCGCACGCTCTTCCGCTCCGGTGAGAGTGAGTACGCCATCAACGGCGCACCGTGCCGCCTGCTCGATATCCAGGAGCTGCTGAGCGACTCGGGGGTCGGTCGTCAGCAGCACATGATCATCGGCCAGGGCCAGCTCGACACCGTGTTGAACGCCCGGCCCGAAGACCGCCGGGCCATCATCGAAGAGGCGGCTGGCGTCCTCAAGCACCGCCGCCGCCGGGAGCGGGCCGAGCGCCGCCTGGCTGCCACCGCCGAGAACCTCGAGCGCCTGGGCGATCTGGTCCGTGAGGTGCGCCGCCAGATCCGTCCTCTTGAGCGCCAAGCCGCGGCTGCCCGCTCGCACGACACCGTGGCCACTGAGCTGCTGACGGTGCGTCGCTACCTGGCCGGCACCGAGATGACCGAGCTGACCCAGCGTCGCCGCTCCGCCTCCGACCAGCTCCGGATCTGCCAGGAAGAGGAGCGTGACCTGCACGCCGCCCTTGAGATCCTCGACGCCGAGGCCAGCTCCACCACCGCCGAGCTCTCCTCCCGCCGGGAGGAGGATCTGGCCCGCGCCCTCGGCGGCGTGCAGGGCCTGGTCGAGCGGTCCCGGGGCACGGCTGGGGTGATCCGCGAGCGCTCCCGGGGCGTGGTGGCCGCCCTCGATGCCGCGGCCGACGTCGACGTGGTCTCCACCCTCGAATCCGATGCGGCCAGACTCAGCGCAGAGATCGCCGCCGCCACCGCAGAGGAGCAGGCGGCCGACCCCGAGCGCCAAGCCCTTAGCGCCGCCCGCCGGGCCCTCGACGGCGAGGAGCAGCAGCTGCGCGCCCGCTGGGCCAGTGTCCTCGGCGCCGAGGACACCCCGGAGGAGGCCACCACCAAGGCCCAGGCCCGGGGCGAGAGCCTGACCCGGGCCGCCCGGCGTGAGCAGCAGGACATGGCCTCACTCGACTCGCGGGTCCAGAACCTCGACCAGCGCGTCACCGCCAACGCCGTAAAGGCCGACCTGCTCGAGCGCGACGCCGCCGACTCCGATGCCAAGTCCGACGAACTCAACAACACTCTGGCCGGCCGCCTGGCCGAGCTCGAGGAGGCGTCCCAGCAGGCCGAGGCGGCCCAGGCCGCGGCCGACGAGGCCGAGCAGGCCCGTCACCGCAGCGCGGCCCGCCACGAGGCGCAGGAGCGGGCGCTGCGCGACCTTCAGGGCGCCGGCGGACGTGAGCTCCTGCGTGAGGTCGACGGTGTGGTCGGCTCGCTGGTCGACCTGGTCGAGATCGAAGCGGGTTGGGAGTCAGCCTTCGAGGCCGCCGCCGGGGCCGGCGTGGCCGCCGTCGTGGTCGACGGCCGCCGCTCCGCCCAGGCCGCCCTGTCCACCCTGCGCGAGCGGGGCGTCACCGGGGCCGTCCTGGCTCCCCGCGACAACCACGCCAACGCCAATGCCATCAGCGCCACTTCGAACCTTCCGGCGGGCTCGAGTGCCCAAGCGGTCCGGGCCCATGTCCGTGCCCGCAGCGGATCGGCCAACGGCCACGCGGCCGAGTCGGTGCTCGACGCGCTGGTGGGCCGGGCCGTCCGGGTCGACGGCTGGGAAGAGGCCATCGATCTGTCCTTGGCCCGCGACGATCTCGTCGTGGTCACCCCCGAGGGCGACCGCTTCGCCAGCACCGGCTGGCGGGTCCGCTCCGGCGCCGCGGTGGTCACCGCGGCCGCCGTCGAGGACGCACTGCACCAGGCGCACACCGACGCCGCCACCGCCGACGCCGCCCGCCAGACGCTCGCCGAGCGCCGCATCGCCGCCTCCCGGGCCCGCGACGCCCGGGCCGCCGCCGAGCGCGAGGTCGACCGCCACGCCGCCGCCACTCAGGCCGCCACCGCCGAGCGCCAGCGCATCGGCGAGGAACGTGAGCGCCTGGGCGCCGAACTGACCGATGCCCGCACCGCCCGGGCCGAGGCCGACCAGCGCCTGGCCGAACTCCGGGCCGAAGAAGCCAACCTGGCCGGTTCCCTCCCGGTGCTCGAGCAGGCCCTGGCCGCCTGGAGAGAACTCGACGACCGCCGCCGGGCTGCCGTTGCCGCCTTGCAGGAGTTTGAAGTCAGCGTGGCTGGCGCCAGCGAGCGACGCCGCGTCCTCACCGCCCGTCATCAAGAGGTCGAGCGCCGCCTGGCTGGCCACGCCGAAGAGCGGGCCTCCGCCGCCGCCCGCCGCACCAGGCTCGAAGCCGAGGGCACCGCCCTCGAGCGGCTCGGCCTCATCGTCGAGGCCGAGCGCGAGCGACTCGAAGCCATCCTCGAGGGACTGCGCGAGGACTATCAGGAGCAGGTCGACGCCGTCCGGGCCGGTGGCCAGCGCCTCGAGCAACTGCGTCAGGACCGCCACACCACCGACCAACGCCTCGATACCGTCCGGGCCCGCACTCGTGCCCTCGACCTCGAGGTGAACGAGGTCGGCCTGCGCGCCGAAACGCTGCTTGAGCACATCACCCGCGACCTGCAGGCCACCCCCGAAGAGCTGGCCGGTCTGCACACGCCCGAGCTCCCCCACGGCAGCACGTACACCACCCACGCGAACGAGCTTGAGCGCAAGCTGACCGCCCTCGGTCCGGTCAACCCCCTGGCCCTCGAAGAGCTCTCCGTTCTCGAAGAGCGCCACAAGGAGCTCGAAGCTCAAGTGGAGGACGTGCGGGGCGCCCGCCGGGAGCTGCACGAAGTCGTGCGAACCCTCGACCAAGAGATCGTGGAGTCATTCGCCTCGGCCGCCGCCGACGTCAACGAGCACTTCTCCACGCTGGTGGCCTTGCTCTTCCCCGGCGGCACCGGCCGCCTGGTCCTCACGGAGCCCGACGACCTCCTCAACACGGGCGTCGAGATCGAGGTGCGCCCGGCCGGCCGCAACGTGCGCCGTATCTCGCTCCTCTCCGGTGGCGAGCGCTCGATGGCGGCCCTGGCTTTCCTCTTCGCCGTCTTCCGCTCCCGCCCCTCGCCCTTCTACATGATGGACGAGGTCGAAGCCGCCCTCGATGACGTCAACCTGAACCGCTTCCTCGGCCTGGTCCGCGAGTTCCGTGACGAGGCGCAGCTGCTGATCGTGAGCCACCAGAAGCGCACGATGGAGACCGGCGATGCGCTCTACGGCGTCACCATGGCCCCCGGCGGCTCGTCGCAGGTCGTCAGCCAGAAGGTCGACAAGAAGCAGGACGAGGACGCGGAGGACGACGCCAACGAGGCGACGGCCCCGCAGCCGGCGCAACAACCCGCATGATCATCGCCATCATCGCGGCGGTTGTGTTCGTGGTGGTTGTGGCCACCGCACTGATCTTCATCACCCGAAGCAGGCGGGGACGACCCGGCTCCGAGACAACTCCACGCCAAGCACCGCGCACCACCGAGAAACCACCGCCCAAGGCCAAGACTGCACCGAAGCAGCCGAAGCCCAATGCCGCCCCGAAGCCCGACACCGACACCGAAGTCGCCGCCAAGGCCGATGCGGTCTTGGACGAACCCGAAGCTCCCATCGCCGAGCCCGAATTCGAACTCCAACTTGAGCCCGAACTCGAGCCAGGACCCGAACCCGAAGCGCTCGCCCCCGCACCTACCTACCGCAGCCGCCTCGGCAATGTCCGCGGTCTGTTCTCCGGCGCTGTCTCTTCCCTCCGCTCTGGCAAGATCGACAGCAGCACCTGGGAGTCGCTCGAAGAAGCACTCATCCGGGCCGATGTCGGTGTTGCCACTACTGACGCGCTGCTCTCCAGCCTCCGTCAGCGGGTCGAGAAGAAGGAGATCGCCGGCGGCCAGGACCTCCTCAGCGCCCTCGGTGATGAGATCCGAGCACTGCTCGACACGGCCGATTCACGCGACCTCCGCTTCGACGGCAAACCAGGAGAGCCCGACGTCTGGCTCGTGGTCGGCGTCAACGGCGTCGGCAAGACCACCACCATCGGCAAGCTGTCTCGCCAGCAAGTCGCTCTCGGTCGCAGCGTCCTCCTGGCCGCCGGTGACACCTTCCGGGCCGCTGCTGCTGACCAGCTGGGTACCTGGGCCGAACGGGCCGGGGTCGACATTGTGCGCGGCGCCGAAGGGGGAGATCCCAGTGCCATCGTGTTCGATGCGGTCCAGCGCGCCGCCGCCCGCGGCAACGACCTGGTCCTGGCCGACACGGCCGGCCGGCTGCACAACAAGGCCAACCTGGTCGAAGAGCTGAAGAAGATCCGCCGGATCGCCGACCGCGATCCTGGCAATGTCACCGAGGTCCTCCTCGTCCTCGATGCCACCACCGGCCAGAACGCTCTCGCTCAGGCTCGCGAGTTCACCGGCGCCGTCGCCGTCACCGGCATCGTCCTCACCAAGCTGGATGGCACCGCCAAGGGTGGCATCGTCATTGCCGTGCAGCGTGAACTCGGCCCGCCGGTGAAACTGGTCGGGTTGGGCGAAGGAGCCGAGGATCTGGTGGCTTTCGACCCCGACGAGTTCGTCGACGCCCTTCTCGGCCTCGACTGACGCCAACGCCAACGCCAACGCCAAGACGCCAGAAGCACACCACGCCAGACAAAGGAGCGCCCAATCGTGACGGTCATCAAGATCAACGCCATCACCGTCCCCGAAGATGCCGGCGACGAACTGGCTCACCGTTTCGCCTCTCGGGTCGGCGCGGTTGACACCCAGGAGGGTTTCGAAGGATTCGAACTGCTTCGTCCCACCGACGACCGCCGGGAATGGTTGGTCGTTACCCGCTGGCGTGACAACGAGTCGTTCAACGCCTGGGTGAGCTCGCCTGCCTTCGCCCACGGTCACGCCGGTGCCGACCGTCCGGCACCAAGCGGCGGCCCAGTCTCGACCCACTCAGAACTGTGGTCCTACGAGGTTGCGGTCGACTCACCCGGCAACAACAAAAGCTGACCTGCCCATGATTTTCGGTGCACACGTGATCCTCTACAGCGGCGATGCCGAAGCTGACCGCGCCTTCCTCACCGACGTGATCGGCCTTGACTCGGTCGATGCTGGTCACGGATGGCTGATCTTTGCCCTCCCTCCCGCTGAAGTGGCGGTCCATCCCGCGGAGATGCCAGCAACCGAGCTCTACTTCATGTGCGACGACCTGGCAGCAGAAATACGCTCCTTGGCCGACCGCGGCGTCACGTGCTCCGAAATCGAGGAAGCCCGTTGGGGCTCCGTCACGAAGATTCAACTACCGAGCGGCGCTGAGGTTGGGTTGTACCAACCAAAACACCCACTGGCGATCGGCGGAGGCAAGCCCTAACTTCAGCGGAGCTGCGTCCGGCCGAGTAACTCGTCGATCACCTCTGGGTTGCCTTCCACCGACAACGCACCCAAACCGCAGCGGTTCCACAACGCGTAGTAGAGGTCACACGCCGGCCCCATCACGCTGCACTCGGCGCCGTCTGAGTCTCCGCCAACCCCAACCCCAACCTCACAGACGAGGCCATCAGGTCCCATGGTCACCCGCCACGACCTGCTGGTGTCGCTGCACAACACCAGCAACGTCAGAGGCACCGGGCTCACCGCTGACTTGTGCCGACGTGGCAAGAACCCGCGCAGCATCTCGTCGATCCCATCGGACGCGAACACCGGCGCCACCATCGTCGGCGCCACTCCGGCAGTCAGCTCCGTGTCCAACCGGTGGATGGCGGTCTCGTGAGCCTGTCGCCGGGCCCAGAAGGCCAACGGCGACGGCGCCGCCATGAACGTAAAGCACTCGACATCGCCATCAGCTTCTTCGAGCGCTGACACCAACGCGGCATGCCCCTCGATAAACCACGAAGCCAAACCCTCGCCCCCCGGGTTCGACTGCCGTAACGCTTCGAAGTCCACTTGACCCGGGTCGGTGATCCCGCCTGACACGAACGCAGTGGCCCAGCGGTGAATGGCACCTTGATGCCCCACCAGGTCCCCCAGAATCCAGTCCGGGCAGCTTGGCACTGGCGCGTCCAGGCCCTTAGCCATCCCGATGGTCTCCGCCATCCGCGCCCCATCAGCTTTCAGCTGCTCAATGTGCGATGCAATCTCCATCGGTCCTCATTCTGCTTCAAGCCCAAACACGAAAACGTCTCGCCGCCTTCTCGCCGCCTGTCATGCGCGGCCCGGCCATCGTGGGCGCCGACCAACGGGGAGGCGACCCGCCCAACCGCCACCCGCTATCCGCCCGGCGGCGCCCGCCCCGCGCCTGCCTCCGAAGCAA
>DASXFC010000080.1:0-24413 GCA_036489775.1 Acidimicrobiales bacterium
CCAGACGCACGATAGGGCGCCCCGAGGAACGCCCTATCAGATGCGGACTGTGTGCCTCCGGGCGGCGTGGCGCCTCGGAGGTGTGGTGAAACGAACCGACGAGGCGTCTAGTAGTCGTCCATCCCGCCGCCCGGCATTCCGCCGGCGTGCTCCTCGGGCTTGTCGACGATGACCGCCTCGGTGGTCAGGAACAGTGCCGCGATGGACGCTGCGTTCTGCAGCGCCGAGCGCGTCACCTTGGCTGCGTCGATCACGCCGTCCTTGAAGAGGTCGGTGTACTCGCCGGTGGCCGCGTTCAGCCCGTTGGCGCCCTTGAGCCCGCGCACCTTCTCGATGATCACGCCGCCCTCGAGGCCGGCGTTCACCGCGATCTGCTTGAGAGGCTCCTCGACCGACTTGGCGACCAGGCGCGCGCCGGTCGACTCGTCGCCCTCGAGCTTCTCCGCCGTCTCGAGGATGGCGGTCTGGGCCCGGAGCAGTGCGACACCGCCGCCAGGCACCACGCCCTCCTCGATGGCGGCCTTGGTGGTCGAGACCGCGTCCTCGATGCGGTGCTTCTTCTCCTTCAGCTCGACCTCGGTGGCCGCGCCGACCTTGATCACGGCCACGCCGCCCGAGAGCTTGGCCAGGCGCTCCTGGAGCTTCTCGCGGTCATAGTCGGAGTCGGTGTTCTCGATCTCTGTCTTGATCTGGTTGATCCGGCCCTTGATGTCGTTGTCGGATCCGCCGCCCTCGACCACCGTGGTCTCGTCCTTGGTGATGACCACCTTGCGAGCGGTGCCCAGCAGGTCGAGCGAGACGTTCTCGAGCTTGAGGCCGACTTCCTCGGTCACGACCTGGCCGCCCGTGAGGATGGCGATGTCTTGGAGCATGGCCTTGCGGCGCTCGCCGAAGCCCGGCGCCTTGACGGCCACCGAGCGGAAGGTGCCGCGGATCTTGTTGACGACGAGCGTGGCGAGGGCCTCACCATCGACGTCCTCGGCCACGATCAGCAGCGGCTTGCCACTCTGCATGACCTTCTCGAGCACCGGCAGCAGGTCGCGCACCGCTGTGATCTTGGTGCCGACGAGGAGCACGTAGGCGTCCTCGAGCGAGGCCTCCATGCGCTCGGGGTCGGTCACGAAGTACGGGGCGATGTAGCCCTTGTCGAAGCGCATGCCCTCGACCAGGTCCATGTCCATGCCGAAGGTCTGGGACTCCTCGACGGTGATGACGCCGTCGCGGCCCACCTTGTCGATGGCCTCGGAGATCATCTCGCCGATCTCGGTGTCGGCGGCCGAGATGGAAGCCACCTGGGCGATCTGCTCCTTGGAGACCGTCTCCTTGGCCAGGGCGTGGATGGAGTTGACCGCGGTCTCGACCGCAGCCTCGATGCCCTTCTTCAGCGACATCGGGTTGGCTCCGGCGGCCACGTTGCGCAGGCCCTCGTGGACCATGGCCCAGGCCAGCACGGTGGCCGTGGTGGTGCCGTCACCGGCCACGTCGTCGGTCTTCTTGGCGACTTCCTTGACCAGCTCGGCGCCGATGCGCTCGAAGGGGTCCTCGAGGTCGATCTCCTTGGCGATGGACACGCCGTCATTGGTGATGGTGGGGGCGCCCCACTTCTTGTCCAGGACGACGTTGCGGCCTTTGGGGCCCAACGTGACCCGGACGGCGTCCGCCAGCTTGTTCATGCCCGCCTCGAGGCCTCGGCGGCCCTCCTCATTGAAGGCGATGATCTTGGCCATGGGGTGATTCCTCCGTTAGCACTCTCGACTGTTGAGTGCTAATGAAACCACCTTAGGGCGCCCGGTGCAAGGGGCAGGCCGCGACCTGGGGCTTAGCCCCCGGCCACCGCCGGCACCACGGAGAGGGTCTGCCCGGCGCTCACCGGGGTGTCGAGGCCCTCGAGGAAACGCACGTCCTCGTCGGCCAGGAAGACGTTGACGAATCGCCGCAGCTCACCGGCCTCGTCGAACAGGCGATCGGCCAGCCCGGGGTGGGCGGCGTCGAGCGCCTTGAGAACCTGGCCCACCGTGGCCCCTTCGACCGGCACCTCGCCCGCCCCCCCGGTCAGGGTGCGCAGCTGGGTCGGGATTCGCACGGTCACGGTCTGGCTCATCGGGTGGGCTCGCTCTCCTCGAAGTTGACCGCGGCGTCGAAGGCAGCCAGGGTCGGGGCGATGGTAGCGGTGGGGCCGGCGCCTTCAGCCAGGGCCTCGACGGTCTTGAGCCCGTGCCCGGTCACCAGCGCCACCACCCGCTCGTCGGAGCGGATGACCCCGCTGGCGGCCAGCTTGGCCAGGGTGGCGATGGTCACCCCTCCCGCCGTCTCGGCGAAGATGCCCTCGGTGCGGGCCAGCAGCCTGATGGCGTCGAGCACCTCGGCGTCACTCACCGCGGCGCACGAGCCACCGGTCGACCGGATGGTGTCGAGGGCGTACCAGCCGTCGGCCGGGTTGCCGATGGCCAGCGACTTGGCGATGGTGTTGGGCTTGACCGGCCGGATGGCGTTGGCCCCGTTCAAGAAGGCGGTGGCCACCGGTGCGCACCCCTCGGCCTGGGCCCCGGAGATCCAGACCTCGGGCACCTCGTCGAGCAGGCCGACCTGGCCCAGCTCGGCGAAGCCCTTGGCCACCTTGGTCAGCTGGCTGCCCGAGCCGATCGGCACCACCACGTGGTCAGGCGCCTGCCAGCCCAGCTGCTCGGCGATCTCGAAGGCCAGGGTCTTGGAACCCTCGGCGTAGTAGGTCCGCACGTTGACGTTGACGAAGGCCCAGCTGGGGCGCTCGCTGGTCAGCTCGGCACAGAGACGGTTGACGTCGTCGTAGGTGCCCTCGACCGCCACCACGGTGCCGCCGTAGACGGTGGTCATGGTGACCTTGGCCGCCTCGAGGTCGTGCGGGATGAGGACGACCGACTCCATGCCCGCCCGCGCCGCGTGGGCGGCCACCGAGTTGGCCAGGTTGCCGGTGGAGGCGCAGGCCGCCACCTTGAAACCGAGTTGACGGGCCTTGGTCAGGGCGACCGAGACGACCCGGTCCTTGAACGATCCGGTCGGGTTGGCCGTGTCGTCCTTGATCCACAGCTCGCCCAGACCGAGCTCGGCGGCCAGGCGGTCGGCCCGCACCAGCGGGGTGAAGCCGGCCCCGAGATCGACCGGCGACTGGTCGTCCACCGGCAGCAGGTCGGCGTAGCGCCAGATGGAGCGCGGACCCGCCGCGATCCGCTCTCGCGTGACCGTGGCGGCGATGCGCTCGTAGTCATAGGCCACCTCGAGGGGGCCGAAGCAGTAGTCGCAGACATGCAGCGCCTCGGCCGGGAAGGTCCGGGCACATTCACGACAACGCAATCCGGTGACGAAATCGACCATAGGGTCCTCCTCATCGATTCGGGCATTGGCACCTGTTGCCCCTTGTCAGGGAGGCAGTGGTTGCCGCGACGTCGACGGGCCCGTCCCTCAGTCGCTCTGGATGATGGGATCAATGGTAGCGCCTGCCCCGGGGCGCCCGTCAACGGGGCCGCCGGTAGCCTGCAGGCGTGCCGCACACCTTCTCCCATGCGGACTTCCCCATGGCCCAGGTGCTCGGGGCCAAGGGCGGGCGGGCGGTCTCGGTCTGCATCCCGGCCCGCGACGAGGGTTCGACCGTGGGCTCGGTGGTGCGGGCCGTGGTCCAACCCTTCTTGGCCCAGGCGGGCGGAAACGGCCTGGTCGACGAGGTGATCGTGGTCGACGACGGTTCGACCGACGAGACGGCGGCTCAGGCGGCCGATGCCGGCGCCCGGGTGGTGCGCGGACCCGACGGCCCCGGTGGCAAGGGCCAAGCCATGGCGGCCGGCCTGCGGGCGGCCCAGGGCGACCTGATCGTCTACCTCGATGCCGACGTGGCCAACACCACCCCGGCCTTCGTCACCGGGCTCCTCGGCCCCCTGCTCCTGACCGACACCATCGCGCTGGTCAAGGGGGTCTACACCCGGCCCCTCCACGGCGATCCCACCGGTGGCGGCCGGGTGACCGAGCTGGTGGCCCGCCCGGTGCTCGAGCTGTTGTTCCCCGCGCTGTCCGATATCCGTCAACCCCTGGCCGGCGAGACGGCGGCGCATCGCTGGGTCTTCGAGAAGGTCGGGTTCGCCGACGGGTACGGCGTCGAAATGGGCCTGCTGATCGACGCCGCCGCCGAATTCGGATCCGAGTCCCTGGCCCAGGTCGACTTGGGAGAGCGCATCCATCGCAACCGCCCGCTCCACGAGCTGCGGCCCCAGGCCGTCGACGTCCTGCGCGCCGCGCTGGACCGCTGGGAGCAACTGCCGCACCGGGACCGGTGACCCTCGCCGTCTCCAACCGGGGGCCGCTGACCTTCCGCTTCGGCTCCGAGGGGTCGCTCGTCCCGGTGGCCGCCGGCGGTGGCTTGGCCTCATCGCTGCGCACCTTGCTGCGGGGCCGCGGCGCCACCTGGGTCTCCGTCACCATGGGGGCGGCCGACCGGGCCGCCGCCGAGACCGGCCAGCTGAGCGGCCAGCACGACGGGATCGACCTGGTGCCGGTACCCATCGACGACGACACCTACCGCCAGGCCTACGACGTGGTGGCCAACACCACGCTGTGGTTCTGCCACCACCATCTCTTCGATCTGCCGCGCCGGCCCCGCTTCGATCGCCACTGGCGGCTGGCCTGGGAGGGCTACCGCGCCTACAACCGGGCGGTGGCCGACGTGGTGGCTGAGCGGGCCGCCGAGGGCGAAGTCGTACTGGTGCAGGACTATCACTTCTCGCTCCTGGGCTCTCTGCTGGCGCAACGGCGGCCGGACCTGCGCACCGTGCACTTCCTGCACACCCCGTTCGCTGACCCGAACATGCTGGCCGTGCTGCCCGAGGTCGCCGTCACCGAGATCCTCGACGGCATGGCCGGCTTCGGTGCCTGCGGCTTCCACTGCACCAAGTGGGAGGCCGGCTTCCGGACCAACTACGCCGAGCGGGGCCGGGCCGTCCCGGCCACTTTCGTCTCGCCGCTCGGCGTCGACCGCGACGAGCTGGAGGCCGACGCCGCCGGGCCGGAGACCACCGCGGCGGCCGAGCGCCTGGCCCTCGAGACCAAGGGTCGCCGCCTCATCGTGCGCTCTGACCGCATGGAGCCCTCGAAGAACATCGTGCGCGGCATGCTGGCCGTCGAGGAGTTACTCGAGACCCACCCGGAGTGGCGCGGCGAGGTGGTCCACGTGGCACTCAACTACCCCTCGCGCCAGGGACTGGCCGACTACCTGGCGTATGCGGCCGAAGTGACCTACACCGCCGAGCGCATCAACGCCGCCTACGGCACCGACGACTGGCAGCCCATTGCCCTCTTCACCGACGACGACCGGCCCCGCTCCCTGGCCGCCCTGCGCTGCTCCGACGTCCTGCTGGTCAACCCGGTGCGCGACGGCCTCAACCTGGTCGCCAAGGAAGGGCCGCTGCTCAACCAGGTCGACGGGGTGCTGGTGCTCTCCACCGAAGCCGGGGCCTACGAGGAACTGGCGCCGGGCGCGCTGGCCGTCAACCCTTTCGACGTCACCGGGACGGCCGAGGCCATGCACCGGGCCCTGACCATGCCGGCGGCTGAGCGGGCCCAGCGGGCGGCGGCCCTGCGCACCATCGTCACCGGGCGCACCTCGGCCGACTGGCTGGCCGACCAGCTGGCGGCCGCTCAGCTGAGCGTCTGAGCCAGCGCCTGGAGGAGGGCCACCGCACCGGCAGCCCCCTCGACCACTACGTCGGCCTGGCTCGCCACCTCGGGCGGGGTCTCCTCGTCGACCGCGGCCACTCGGGCCACCTTGACCCCCTCGGCGGCCAGGGCGGCGGCGGCGGCGAAGGCCGGCAAGTCCCCGACGTCGTCCCCGAACACCGCCACGGCACGCGGCGGGCGGGTCAGGCGGGACAGCCGGGTCCGGATCACCGTGCCCTTGTCCACGTCGATCGGGGGCCGCAGCTCGAGCGAGCTGCGGGCGCCGATGACCACCAGATCGGTCTGCTCGGCGGCAAAAGCCCGCACCCAGGGCTCGCCTTCGGGGGCGTTGCGCCAATGCAGGGTGAGGGTGAGCACCTTGGGCTCGACGAAGACGCCGGCCGGAGCGCCGGCCTGGGCGGCCGCAGCCACCCGAGTGATGACGGCACTCCAGTCGTCCCCATCACCGCGCTCGGCCACCACCAGTTCGAGCCCATAGAGGCCATAGAGCTCCACGCCACGCGGGTGGTCGAGCACTTGGGCCAGGAAGTTCTCAGCCCGCCCCGAGATCACGGCCACCAGCGCGAGGCGGCGCGACAGGTTTGTCAGCAATTCTGGGACACCGGGCAAGGGACGCGCCGCCAACGGTTCGCGCACGATGGCCGACAGAGTGCCGTCGAAATCGAGGAAGAGCGCGCTGTCGGCCGGCGCGTGGACCAGGGGGAGCAACGCGGCCGGGAGCTGCTCGGCGCCGCCGGCGCCCACGAGCGGGCGCGCCGTGCTCAGGAGCTGGCCCCGGCCACCAGATCGGAACCGACCACGACGACGACGTCGATACCGGTGGCCCCCGGCACCGGCACCTGCGCGGTGAGCGGCGCCACCGCCGACGACTTCACGCCGAGGGCGGTGGCGATGGCATCGGCCGAACCCTGCTGGCCCGCGGCGTAGTACACGGTCGAGGTGGCCTCGGTCGTGCTGGCGTCCGTCGGCGTCTCCATGTTCCAGCCGCCGGCTTGGAGGGCGGTGCTGTAGTGCGCGGCCAAGCCGTTGGCCTGGGTGGCGTTGGCCACGAGCACGGTGACCGAACCGTGCGGTTCGGTGGTCGTGGTGGTGGTCGGTGCGGTCGGGGGCACGGACGCCGTGGTGGTGGTCACGGTGCCAAGAGTGTCGCCACTGACCGTGGGACGGGTGCCCAGCGCCACCAGCACACCGACGGCCACCAGGAAGCCGGCCAGCACCAATAAGGCCCGGATGGGGGAGAGATGACCCGTCCTCGAACCTTCGGATCTCTCGGGGGGGTCGGCGGCCATCGGAGGACCAGCCTGCCGTGACGAATGCCTGGGTGCAAGCCTCTTCCCGGTCGACCGACCGGTCAGCACTAATCTGAACCGGTCGCCCGAGTAGCTCAGTCGGTAGAGCGCTTCACTTGTAATGAAGATGTCGCGGGTTCAATTCCTGCCTCGGGCTCCCGGTCCCCAGCCACAGAACTGCGCCCATTGCCGCGCCCTTGGAATAGCCATTGACGGACTCGTTGGTATGAGGAAAGCGCTCGAGCTGGCGTCCCAATCAGGTGGCGGCCGGTACCTCGCTGGTGCAGTACTTGCATCTGGTCGCCGCCAGGGGAAGGTCGCTCGACTGGCAGCTGGGGCAGGTCTTGGTCGGAGCCGGGGCGCCGAAGACACTCTTGCCCTGCCGCTGCATGTAGCGGCGATAAGGGACGACCAGCACGAGGTAGATGACGGCCATGAAAATGAGGAAGTACACGACGGCGGAAATGAAGGCGCCGACATCAATGCGCTGACCGTTGATCGTCCATCCCAGCGCCTGGCCGGACGACCCGCTCCCCTCGGCTGCGTTGACCAGTGGTGTGATGACGTTGTCGGTGAACGCCTTGATCAGTGTGCTGAAGGCCAAGGCAACAACCAAGCCGACGGCAATGACGATGAGCTCGCCCTGCATGAGAAAGTTCTTGAATCCCTTCATCTTCCCTCCCGTTCGATGGCGTCATCCCGAGCGTGCCAGTCGCTCGCAAATGACGATACTTCGGGCCAGAGAAAGAGTGGGGAACGTCCGGCTCAGGCGCGCTGGGCCTGGACCCGCTGGCGCGCCACCTCGAAACAGGCCACCGCCCCGGCCACGCCCACGTTGAGCGAGGGCAGCGCGCCGTGTTGGGGGATCGACGCCACCACATCGCAGCGTCGGCGCACCAACTGCGGCAGTCCCTTCTCTTCGTTGCCCACCACCAGGGCCAAGGCTCCCAAGCCGAGCGGCAGTTCGTAGAGCGATTGGGTGGCCTCGCCGGCCAGGCCGACCGACCACACGTCGGCCTCGGTCAACACCGAGAGGGCGGCGGGGATGCCGCCGACCGCGGCGAAGCGCAGGTGCTCGATGGCGCCGGCCGCCGTCTTGGCCACGGTCGGTGAAAGACGGGCCGAACGATGGCGCGGCAGCACCACGCCGGTGACGCCGGCGCATTCAGCACTGCGCAGAAGGGCGCCCAGGTTGCGCGGGTCGGTGATGCCGGCGGCCACCAGCAAGAAGGGCGGCTGACCATCACGACCGGGCCGCATCAGGTCTTCGAGCGATTCGGGCTCGATCGGCTCGGCCTGCGCCATCACACCCTGGTGGGATTCGGTGCGGGCCTGGGTGTCGAGCCGTGCCCGCGGCACCGTCTGCACCGGCACCCGCCGTTTGCCAGCCATCTCCTCGATCCGGTCCAGCTGGGGCGAGGGGTCCTGATCGGCTGCCATGAAGACGGTGCGGACCGGACGCCGGCCCACCGTCAGCAGTTCCAGCACGGCCTGACGCCCTTCGACCTGGTCGCCACCGAGCTCGCTGGTCAAACGGCTGCCTGGCCGTCCCCCTCCCGGCGGACGTCCTTGGTCAGCCCCCCGACCGGGCCGGGGTGGCCGGTTTGGGCTGCCCCCAGCGCGCGGGGCGCGACCGCGGGGCGGGGTCACTGTTGCTCCAGCAGGACAACGGCCAGGCAGGCGATGCCCTCGGCCCGTCCCAGCGCTCCAAGACCTTCGGCCCGGGTGGCCTTGACCGACACCGGGGCAGCCATCACGTCGGAGAGTTTGTCCCCCATCGTCTCGACGTGGGGCGCCAGACGCGGGCTGTCGGCCACGATGGTGCAATCGGCATTGGCGCAGCCGTAACCCCGCTCCGTCGCCATGGCCATAACGGTGGTCAAGAGGGTGATGCTGTTGGCCCCCTCCCACACTGGATCGGTATCGGGAAAGTGGCGGCCCAGATCGCCCAGTCGCAGGGCGCCCAGCACGGCGTCGGCCAGGGCATGGCACACGGCATCGGCGTCACTGTGCCCGCCCAGACCCCGGCCTCCTTCGATGGTCACGCCACCGAGCACCAGCGGGCGGTGCGGGTCGTCGGAGAAGCGGTGGACGTCGATGCCCTGGCCGATCCGCATGCTCATCCTCTCGCCCCCATCATCCCTTCGGCGCTCCGCAGGTCCTCGGGCGTGGTGATCTTCAGGTTGCGTTCGTCGCCGGGGACCACCGACACGGCGCCGCCGGAGGCCTCGACCAGCGCGGCGTCGTCGGTGGCGCTGCCCTCATCGGCATGGGCCCGGCGCAGCGCGTCGGCCCGGAAGGCCTGCGGGGTCTGCACGGCCACGAGGGTGGCCCGATCGAGTGTGCTCAACACGAGGCCGTTGCCATCCACCTGCTTGATGGTGTCACGCACGGGCAAGCCGGGCACCGCGCCGTCCGCCCCGTCGGCCACTGCGGCCAGCACGGCTTTGAAGAGCTCCGCACCGGCCAGCGGGCGGGCGGCATCGTGCACCACGATCACCTCGGCCTCCTCCGGCACCATGCGCAGGCCGTGACGCACCGAGTCGGACCGGGTGGTCCCGCCCTCGACCACGATGTCGGCGCCGAAGGTCTGGTCCGTGCCGGCGGGGAGCACCAGCACGGTGCCGTCCGACCAGGCGGCGCAGGCGGCCACGCTGTGGCTCACCACGGGTCGTCCGCCCAGGAGTGTGAATTGCTTGGGCTGGCCGAAACGTTGGCCGGATCCACCGGCCACCACGATCGACCACACCACCGCCACGGCGCCGATCCGCCCGGCGCGATCAGGTCAGCGCGTCGTTCAGACGCTCTTCGGCCGTCTCCTCGTCCACGTTGAGCGCGAAGGTGAGCTCGGAGACGAGGATCTGGCGGGCCCGCTGCAACATGCGCTTCTCGCCGGCGGAGAGGCCCTTGTCCTTGTCCCGGATCGAGAGGTTCCGGACCACTTCGGCCACCTGGTAGATGTCACCCGAACGCAGCTTCTCGGAGTGGTTCTTGTAGCGGCGCGACCAGTTGGTGGGCATGCGCGCTTCCTTCTTGCGCAGCACCGCGAAGACTTCTTCGACCTCTTCGTCGTTGATCACCTCGCGCAGCCCCACGCCCTCGGTGTTGTCGGCCGGGACGTTCAGGATCAGATCGCCGTAAGCCAGCCGGAGCACCAGGTACTCCTTCTTCTCACCGAAGGCGACCTTGGTCTCGCGCTTCTCGATCACGGCAGCGCCATGATGGGGATAGACGACTTTGTCTCCGACCTTGAACGACACGGGACTCCCTTTGGGCAGGCAATGGTGGGCGGGCGCAACGCGGCGCCGGTTGGTGATTCAGAGGTTGCCGATCCGATCCCGGTTTCCCCCCCGGGCGGAGGCAGCGAACCATTTTACCAGACCCTCGGCCCAGTCATTCGGCGGCGGGAACCCAGGTCAGGGGATTATTCGTAGCGTTCGAAGATACTGGCCTCGACCAGGCGGGCCAGGCCGTCGCGCACCACCCGGGCCGTGGCGGCGCCGATGCCGTCGACCGACTCGAGCTCGGCCGCGCTGGCCGACATGATCTCGGGCAGGCTCCCGAAACGGTCCACCAGGCGTTGCACCAGCACGTCGGAGAGCTGGGGCAGGCGGTGGAGCAAGCGGTAGCCCCGGGCCGCCAACTCGGTGTGCATCTCGGGGCTGTCGGCCGGCAGGTTGATGGCGTCGAGAACCTGGGGCAGGTCCATCAAGGCGTCGGGGGCCAGCGCGGCCAGATGGTCGAGGCTCTTCTCGTCGGCGTAGTCCTGCAGGACCAAGAAGAGGGTGTCACTCACCCCGGCCCGCAATTCCTCGGTCTGGAGGTGGATGAGCCGGCCGTCCGAACCGAGCTCGACCAGGTGGCCCTCGATCTCCTCGGCGATGCGCCGGACCATCTCGCCGGGCTGGAGGACGGCCACCACATCGCGCACCGACACCGTGTCCTCCATCTCGAGCCGGCCCAGCGTGGTGACGGCGTCGTCGAAACGGGCGCGGAAACGCTGCAGCGTGGCCAGGGCCTGGCTGGAACGGTCGATCAACCAGCCCGAGGCCTGCATGGTGTGCTTCTTGTCGTGGCGGTACACGGCGATGGTGGCCATGGCTTCGGAGACCGCGATGACCGGCACGTCGATGGAGCGGGCCACCCGCTCGGCCGTCCGATGGCGCGTCCCCGTCTCGGAGGTGGCGATGCTGGCCTTGGGCACCAGGTGCACGTTGGACCGGGCGATGCGCGAAGCGTCGGCGGCCAGAATGATGGCCCCGTCCATTTTGGCCAGTTCGGACAGCCGCTGCGGGCTGTATTCGGCATCGAGCAGGAAGCCGCCGGTGCAGACGGAGAGCACGGCCGGGTCGTCACCCACCACGATCAGCGCGCCGTGCTTGGCCTGGAGGATGCGATCGAGACCTTCGCGCAGGGCCGTCCCCGGCGCGATCAAGGCCAGCGCTTGGTTCAGCGGTTGGCTGTCTCGGTCAACCACGTAGGCATCGTACCTGGCACCTCCGGCCCGACGGCCCACGCCAAGGCTTCCTGCAACATCCGTACGCGTAGGACTTCGAGTCCCTCAGGCACGGCTTGGGGCGGCGTGGACGCCGGCACCACGGCATGGGTGAAGCCGGCCCGGAGCGCTTCGGCCAGCCGCCGGTCGCAGCTGGGCACGGCGCGCACCTCCCCGGCCAACCCGACTTCGCCCACCACCACCGCATCATGAGGGATGGGCTGGCCGAGCGCGGCCGAGGCCAAACAGAGCGCCAGGGCCAGGTCGGCCGCCGGCTCGGCCACCGTGATGCCCCCGACCGCGGCGACGTAGATCTCGGCCCGCTCGATCGGCAGGTGGGCCCGGCACTTGAGGACGGCCAGCAGCATGGCGGCGCGCGAGGCATCGAGCCCTTGGGCCCGGGGCCGGCTCTCGATGCTGCCGTCGGCCAAGAGAGCCTGCAGTTCCACCAGCAGGGGGCGCCGCCCCTGCAACACCGGCACCACGACGCTCCCGGCCACGCCGGCCACCCGATCGCCCAGCAGGAGCGGACCCGGATCGGGCACCGGGCGCAAGCCGTCGTCGCCCATCGAGAAAAGTCCGACCTCGCCGGCTGAACCGAATCGGTGCTTCACCGCGGTCAGCACCCGCACGGCGTGATGGCGGTCGCCATCGAAGGAGAGCACGGTGTCGACCAGGTGCTCGACCACCCGGGGGCCGGCCAGGTCCCCGTCCTTGGTGACGTGACCGACCAGGACCACCGGCACCCCCGATGCCTTGGCCCAGCGCGTCATGGTCTCGACGCAGGAGCGCACCTGGGCCACGCTGCCGGTCGGTTGCGGCAAGGTCGGATCGGCCACCGACTGGATGGAGTCGACCACGACCAGATCGGGACGGCAGTGCTCGAGCGAGGCCACCACGTCCATGACGTCATGGCTCTCGATGGCCAGAAGCCGATCGGGCACCGGACCGAGGCGACGAGCGCGCCCGAGCACCTGGCCCAAGGACTCCTCGGCCGAGGCCAGCACCACGTCATGGCCCTGGGCCGACACGGCCGAGAGCACCTGGAACAGCAGGGTCGACTTGCCGATGCCTGGTGGCCCGAAGAGCAAGGTGACCGACCCCGCCACCAACCCACCGCCCAGCACCCGGTCGAGCTCGCTGTTGCCGGTGCTCAGCGGATCGGGTTGCTCCGCGCTGCTGATGCTCGACAGCGGCCGGGCCACCCGCAGCGCCGGCGCGCCGCGCCGGGTCGACACGCTCGGAATGAGGCTGTTCCACTCGCCGCAGGTGGGGCAGCGCCCGGCCCACTGCAGGGCTTCCGCTTCGCAGACGGAACAGATGAATGTCCCCGCCGCGCGCGCCATGACGGCACTGTAGGGATCGGTTGTGTCAGCTTCAGCGCACCGTGGCGGTGCGCCCGGCTACTCCGTGTCGGCGCCCGCTCCGGCCAGTTCGAGAGGCGGAGGCTGGAACCCCTCGATGGAACGGAACGTGAGCTGCTGACCCTCGCCATCGATCGGCGAGTCCTCGACATCGACCACGATGGTCTCGCCCACCCGGAATTCCTTCCAGAGGATGCGCTCCGACAGCGGGTCCTCGACCAGCTGCTGAATGGCACGGCGCAAGGGCCGGGCCCCCAGCTGGGGGTCGTAACCCTTGTCGGCCAGGAAGGTACGGGCCGCCGGCGTCAGCTCGAGGCCGATGCCCTGGTCCGACAGCTGGGCGATGGTCCGGGCCATCAACAGGTCGACGATCTCGGTGACCTCGGCCCGTGAGAGCTCGTGGAAGACGATGACCTCGTCGATACGGTTGAGGAACTCCGGGCGGAAGTGACCCTTGAGGGCCTCGTCCACCTTCGCCTTCATGCGCTCGTAGGTCACGGCCTCCGAACTCTTGGCGAAACCGATCGACGACTTGCGCAGATCGGCCGTCCCCAGGTTCGAGGTCATGATCAGGACCGTGTTCTTGAAGTCGACCGAGCGCCCCTGGGCGTCGGTCAGGCGGCCGTCCTCGAGGATCTGCAGCAAGGCGTTGAAGACGTCGGGGTGGGCCTTCTCGACTTCGTCGAAGAGCACGACCGAGAAGGGCTTGCGGCGCACGGCCTCGGTGAGCTGGCCGCCCTCTTCGTAGCCGACATAGCCCGGAGGCGAGCCGACCAGACGGCTGACCGTGTGCTTCTCCATGTACTCGGACATGTCGAGCTGGATCAGCGCGTCCTCGTCGTCGAAGAGGAACTCCGCCAACGTCTTGGCCAGTTCGGTCTTTCCCACGCCGGTCGGGCCCAGGAAGATGAACGAACCGCTGGGACGCTTGGGGTCCTTGAGACCGGCCCGAGTGCGGCGGATGGCCCGCGACAACGCCTTGAGCGCCTCTTCCTGGCCGATGATCCGCCGGTGCAGCTCCTCTTCCATGCGCAGGAGCTTGGCCGTCTCTTCCTCGGTGAGCCGGTAGACCGGGATACCGGTCCAGGCAGCCAACACCTCGGCGATGGTCTCCTCGTCGACCACGTCGAAGAGATCGACCCCTTCGGCCCGCAACTCGGCGTCTTGGGATTCCTTGCGGTCGAGCCGCTCCTTCTCCTGCTCGGCCAGCTTCTTGGCCTGCTCGAAGGCGCCCTTCTCGATGGCGGCTTCCTTGTCGGTCCGCAGGCGGGCGATCTCCTCGTCGAGCTTCTTGGCGCTGGGCGTCACCGACATGCGACGGATACGCAGGCGCGAGCCGGCTTCGTCGATCAAGTCGATCGCCTTGTCGGGCAGGAAACGATCAGCCAGGTAGCGGTCAGCCAAGTTGGCCGCGGCCACCAAGGCCTGGTCCGTGATGGACACGGCGTGGTGCGACTCGTAACGGTCGCGCAGGCCCTTGAGGATGTCGATGGTCAGCGCCACCGAGGGCTGGTCCACCTTGACCGGCTGGAAACGCCGCTCGAGGGCGGCGTCCTTCTCGAGGTGCTTGCGGTACTCGTCGATGGTGGTGGCACCGACTGTCTGCAGCTCGCCCCGGGCCAGCATCGGCTTGAGGATGGAGGCGGCGTCGATGGCCCCTTCAGCCGCGCCGGCACCGACCAGGGTGTGGATCTCGTCGATGAAGAGGACGATGTCGCCGCGGGTGCGGATCTCCTTGAGCACCTTCTTGAGGCGCTCTTCGAAGTCACCGCGGTAACGGCTTCCGGCCACCAACGCACCCAGGTCGAGGGTGTAGAGCTGCTTGCCGGTGAGGGTCTCGGGCACGTCGCCGGAGACGATGCGCTGGGCCAGCCCTTCGACGATGGCGGTCTTGCCCACGCCGGGCTCGCCGATCAGCACCGGGTTGTTCTTGGTGCGGCGCGACAGCACCTGCATGACGCGCTCGATCTCTTTCTCGCGGCCGATGACCGGGTCGAGCTTGCCGTCGCGGGCCAGTTGGGTCAGGTTGCGGCCGAACTGGTCGAGCACCGGAGAACCCGAGGGGTTGTCGCCGGCGGCCTGGCCCTGGCTGGCCCCTACCGACTCCTTGCCCTGGTTGCCCGACATCAGTTGGATCACCTGTTGGCGCACCCGGCCGAGGTCGGCCCCCAGGCTGACCAGGACGGTGGCGGCGACACCCTCGCCCTCACGCACCAGGCCGAGCAGCATGTGCTCAGTCCCGATGTAGGAGTGGCCGAGTTGGAGTGCCTCGCGCAGCGAGAGCTCGAGGACCTTCTTGGCGCGCGGGGTGAAGGGCGGGGACCCGCTGGGCGCGGTCCCGGCCATGCCGATCGTCTCTTCCACCTTCTCGCGCACGGCTTCCAGCGAGATCCCGAGGGACTCCAGAGCCTTCGCGGCAACGCCCTCTCCCTCGTGGATCAGGCCGAGCAGGATGTGCTCGGTCCCGATGAAGGAGTGGTTCAACAGGCGCGCTTCCTCCTGCGCCAGCACCAGGACTCTTCGTGCTCGGTCGGTGAATCGTTCGAACACCCTGACCGCCTTCCTCTATCTACTTGGATGAAGTCTACCTGCGGCCTTCTCCCAGACAGGCAGCACTGGTACATGAAGAACCGATGAACAAGGGTCTTCCTGCGGTCGCTTCCCTGGCCAGCCCGTTGTCGCACCCAGACGGCCGTCGCCTAACGTCGGGTGGAGTGAATCCGTCGGAGGCCCTTGGCCTGCCCCGCTTGCAAGAGGGCCTGCAACGGCTCGAGCCCCTGCTCACCGCATCGGTGGTGGCGGGCGACTCCTTCCTCGACGAGGTCACCACCCACCTCATCGCCGCCGGCGGCAAGCGGCTCCGGCCCCTATTGGCCCTGGCCACAGCCACCGCCGGTCAGCGTGAGCCCACTGAGGAAGACCTGCTGGGCGGGGTGGCGGTCGAGCTCGTCCACCTGGCCTCGCTGTACCACGACGACGTGATCGACGAGGCGACCATCCGGCGCAACGTCGAAAGTGTCAACAGCCGTTTCGGCAACCTGGTGGCCATCGTGGCCGGGGACTACCTCCTGGCCCGCTCGGCTGCCATCGCGGCCGGGCTGGGCACCGAGATCGCCGGCCTGCTGGCCGAGACCCTGGGCAAGCTGTGCCAGGGCCAGGTTGCCGAAGTCCGTTCGGCTTTCCAGATCACCCGGACCCACGAGGAGTACTTCAGCGCCATCGCCGGCAAGACGGCCGCACTGGCCGCTACCTCGTGTCGCATCGGCGCCTTGACCGGCGGGCATCCTCGGGACGAGGTCGAAGCAGTGACCGAGTACGGGCACTGCTTCGGCATGGTGTTCCAGATCCGCGACGACATCTTGGACATCACCGCCACCGAGGGCGAGCTGCTCAAGCCGGCCGGGCAGGACCTGGCCGAGGGCATCTACACCCTGCCCGCTTTGGTGGCGCTGGCCGATCCCGACACCGGGGCCGAGCTCCGGGACCTGCTCGGGGAACCGTTGGCCCAACCCGAACGGGAGAAGGCCCGGGCCATCGTGGCCGGATCCTCCGGCATCAGTGTGGCGGTCGGCGTCGCCCGCGACTACGTGGCGCGAGCGCAGGCCGCCACCGTCACCATCCCGGTGCCCGATCTCCGGGACGGGCTCTCACGCTTGGCTGCCGAACTTCTGGTCGACCTGCCGGACTGACTCAGACTCAGGTCGTCGCCGAGGAGCTGCTCGACCCTGACCCTGAACACTTGGCTTCGGCCTTGGCCAGCCGCTGATTGATCCGGCTTTCGACCTTTTGGACTCGGGCGATCCGCTTCGCAATCCGGGCCGCCATCTTCGGATGCCCGGCCGCGGTTGCCTTCTGCTGCCGGGCCTCGGCCGCGGCCAGGCGGGTAGCCACCTTGGCCTCTCGGGCCTGGACCTTGGATTCGAGCTTGGGCAGGCGGGCGCAGACGGCCGGAGTCGGCCCGGCGGTCGACGGGGTGGCGGCCCCGGCCAACCCGACCCCGCCCAGGGTGAGCGCGCCGGCCAGCGCGACCCCACTCAGCAGTGTGCGAATAGACATGATGCGTTCTTCTCCCTTTGCTTCCAGCCCCGACAGCCTGCGCCCCAAATGTGAGGAAACGGTGAGGAAGCTATGAGGAACCGAGGGGCCTGGCCCACCGTCCTAGCGGTCGCTGCGCAGGGTGGGGAAAGCAATGATCTCGCGGATGTTGGACACGTCGCCCAGCAACATGCAGAGCCGGTCGACGCCCAGGCCGAAACCCGAGGTCGGGGGCAGCCCGTATTCGAGGGCACGCAGGTAATCCTCATCGATCTCACCAGTCGCCTCGTCGTCGCCAGCAGCGTGGGCCGCCACCTGCTCGGTGAAACGGGCCCTCTGGTCGTCGGGATCGACCAGCTCGGTGAATCCGTTGCCCAGTTCGCGCCCGGCCACCACTGGCTCGTAGCGCTCCACCAGTTCGGGCCCGTCCCGATGGCGGCGGGCTAGCGGCGACACCTCGGCCGGATAGTCGATGACGAAGACCGGGCCCCACAGCGACGCCTCGGTCGTCTTCTCGTAGATCTCGAGGAGGATCTTGCCCGGCCCCCAACTGTCGGCCACGTCGATCCCCACCTCGCTCGCCACCTTGGCCAGGTCGTCCCGGGGCGTGCGCACGGTCAGCGTGAACCCGGTGGCCCCGGCCACCAGTTCGCTCATGGTGGCCCGGCGCCACGGGGTGGTCAGGTCGAGCTCGCGCCCGCCGTAGAACAGCACCGTGGTGCCCAACACATCCGAGGCCAGACCGGCCACCAACTCCTCGAAGACCACCATGGTGTCGTGATAGTCGGCATAGGCCTGGTACAGCTCGAGGGTGGTGAACTCGGGATTGTGCCGAGGCGAGACCCCCTCGTTGCGGAAACTGCGACCGATCTCGAAGACCTTGTCGTAACCACCGACCACCAGTCGCTTGAGGTACAGCTCGGGCGCGATTCGCAGGTAGAAGTCGGTGTCGAACGTGTTGTGATGGGTCACGAACGGCCGGGCGGCCGCCCCGCCGGCAATCGGGTGCAGGAGCGGGGTCTCCACCTCAATGAAGCCCTGTGCCCATAGGCGCTCGCGCATTCGGCGCACCACCGTGCTGCGCAAAGTCAGGAGCTCTCGGCTGCGCTCGTTGGCCCACAGGTCCACTTCGCGCTGGCGGTAGCGCACCTCGACGTCGGACACGCCCCGCCACTTGTCGCCGAAGTTGCGGCGGGCCTGGGCCAGCAAGACCCACTCACTGACTTTGACCGAGAGCTCGCCGCGCTTGGTGCGCACCACTTCGCCCGTGGCACCGATCCAGTCGCCCAGGTTGAGCTTGACGAACTCGTCGAACGACGCCGTGACGGCGGCCAACGCGAAGAGCTGCACCGATCCCGAGTTGTCGCGCAGCTCGGCGAAAGCCAACTTGCCCTGCGGCCTCGACAGCATGATGCGGCCCGCCACGCTCACGGTGACGCCGGACTCCTCTCCGGGAGCCAGGGACGACCAGCCTTCGACGATCTGGGCCGCGCTGTGGCTCTGCTCGAAGCGGTACGGGGTGTCGGTCACGAGCCGGACACGTTGCGCTCGTAGACGATGCGCAACCCATGCAGGGTCAGCCAGGGTTCCACGTGCTCAATGGTGTCCGAATGCGGGGCGATGAGCGAACTGAGGCCGCCGGTAGCCACCACCGTCGAGGGTCCGAGCTCCACCATGAAGCGGCGGGCCAGCCCGTCGACCTGTGCCGCGAAGCCGTACAGCGTGCCCGACTCGATCGATTCGACGGTCGAGCGGCCGATGACGTGGCGCGGCTCGACCAGCTCGACCCGGCGCAAGGCGGCGGCCTGCTGGTAGAGGGCCTCGAGGCTGATGGCCACGCCGGGCATGATCGCCCCGCCCAGATACTCGCCGGCCGCGCTGATGGCCTCGACCGTGGTGGCAGTGCCCATGTCGACCACGACGCACGGCCCGCCGTAGAGGTCGTAGGCCCCCACCGCGTTGGCCACCCGGTCGGCTCCTACCTCCTTGGGGTTGTCGTAGAGGATGGGCATGCCGCTCTTGGTTCCCGGACCGAGCACGACACAGGACACCGAGGCGAACCAGCGGCTGGCCATCTGGCGCAGCTCGCCGGTGACGTGCGGCACCGACGAGCTCACCGCGATGCCGGTGACCGAGCTGGTGATGTCCAGCCCCTCGAGGTCGAGGAGCTGGGTCAGCAGAACGGCGTGCTCGTCCGGGGTGCGGTCGGGCACGGTGGAGAGCCGCCAGTGATGGGTCAGTCCGCTGGGCGCGGTGGGGTCGTGCTCGGTACCGATGCCGACCCCAACGGTCTCGTCGAGCACCTTGTCCGATTCGTTCCGGGCGTAGAGACCGATCACCGTCTCGGTGTTGCCCACGTCGATCACCAGCAGCACGGTCAGCCTCCCGCTGTCCACTTCAGGTCCAACCCCAGATCGAGCACGGTGGCCGAGTGAGTCAGAGCCCCGATGGAAATCCGATCCGGCCCGGCCGCCGCGTAGGCCCCGACCGTGCTCAGTGTGACCCCGCCCGACACCTCGGTCAGGATGGGGCCCGAGGCCTCGACCCGGGCCACATCGATGGCTTCGACCACGGTGGCCGGATCCATGTTGTCGAAGAGCACCGCGTCCGCCCCGGCCCGGGACGCTTCGGCCACCTGTTCGAGGGTGTCGCACTCGACTTCCACCCCGCGACCAGGCCAGAGCGCTCGGGCCCGCTGCACCGCGTCGGTGATGTTGGTGCCGGCCAAATGGTTGTCCTTCACCAGCACGGCATCGGAGAGACCAAATCGGTGGTTGGTCCCACCGCCGGCCAGGACGGCTGCCTTCTCCAGGGCCCGCAGGCCCGGCGTGGTCTTGCGGGTGTCGAGGATCTGCACCTTGGGATTGGAGGACTGCGCCGCCCGCACGAAGTTGGCCGTGAGGGTGGCGATCCCCGAGAGATGTCCGAGGAAGTTGAGGGCGGTGCGCTCAGCCGTGAGGATCGGCCGCAGGGCACCGGTCACCTCCATGACGGTGACCCCGGCCTCGAGCTCGTCGCCGTCGGTGTGATGCCAGACCACGCGCAGGCTGGGGTCGAGTTGGTGGAAGGCTTCCTCGGCACAGGCCGATCCGGCCAGCACGCCGCGCTGGCGCGCCACCAGCGCGTAGAGAGCGGTCAGGTTCTCTGGGACGAGGGCCGCGGTCAGGTCCCCGTCCTCTCCGAGATCCTCGGCCAGCGCGCGCGAGACGGCCTCGGTCACCTCCGCGCTGCTCACACCGCACCATCCAGGCCGACCCGGCCGTGCACGGTGCGCAGCCGCCAAGCCTCCGAAGTCTCGGGATAGTCGAGACGGGTGTGGGAGCCGCGACTCTCGGTCCGCCGGTGCGCCGAGACCAGGAGGGCCCGAGCCAGGCGCAGCAAGTTCCCGAGCTCGCCGGCCTCCACCGAGACGTTGGGATCACCCAACTGGGCCGCGGTGTCGTCCACCACGGCCTGGGCCGTATCGAGCGATGCCGCCGAACGCACCACACCGGCGCCCACCGTCATGGCCCGCTGGAGGGCGTCGCGCAACTTGGGCAGGTCGGGGGTCAGCGGGGCCAGGCCCGACACCGCTGCGTTCTCGTCGCTCGGCTCGAGCAGGCGGCAGCCGATGCCGTCGATCGGCTCCTGACCCAGCACGGCCCGCAGGGCGCCGCTTGGCTCAGGTCCGTCCTGGCCGGCCGCGATGCGCTCGGCCAGTCGCGCCCCGAAGACCATGCCTTCGAGGAGCGAGTTGGAAGCCAGCCGATTGGCCCCGTGCACACCGGTGCACGCCACTTCGCCCACCGCCCACAGACCGGGCAGCGCCGTCGCCCCCCACAGGTCGGTCACCGCGCCACCGGAGAGGTGATGGGCCGCCGGCGCGATGGGCAGCCAGTCCTTGGCCGGGTCGAGACCGATCGAACTGAGCGAGGCCGCGATGGTCGGAAAGCGCTGGGCGAAGCGCCCCAAGCCGGTGGCGTCCAACCAGAGATGATCCATCCCTTGGACGGCCATCCGGGCCGCCATGGCCCGGCTGACCACATCACGCGAGGCCAACTCGTCGGTGAAGCGCTCACCTTCGGCGTCGCGCAAGATGGCGCCGTGGCCGCGCAGGGCCTCCGAGAGCAAGGGGCGCGGCATAGCCGGGTGGTGCAGCGCCGTCGGGTGGAACTGGATGAACTCGACGTCGGCCACCGGCACGCCGGCGCGCAGAGCCATGGCCACTCCGTCGCCGGAGGACTCCGCCGGGTTGGTGGTAACGGCGAAGAGCTGGCCGGCTCCGCCCGTGGCCAGCACCACCTGGGTGGCCCGGACCAGACAGCGTTCACCCGAAGGGGTCAGCGCCGTCACCCCGACACAACGGCCCCCCTCGATGACCAGGTCGAGGGCGAACCAGCCCTCGAGAACGGCACTGGCGCTGCGGTAGGTGGCGTCGACCAGGGCCCGTTCAACTTCAGCGCCCGTGGCCGCGCCGCCGGCATGGACCACCCGGGGCCGGGAGTGCCCGCCCTCTCGGGCCAGGGCCAGCGTGCCGCTGGCTTCGCGGTCGAACTCGACTCCCAACGCGATCAGTTCGTGGACCCGGCCCGGACCCTCGTCGACCAGAATCCGTACGGCCTCTTCGTCGCACAGACCGGCCCCGGCGGCCAGAGTGTCGGCCAGGTGCAAGTCGGTCGAGTCCTCGTCACCGCCGAGCACGGCCGCCACCCCGCCCTGGGCCCACCGGGTGGCCGACTGGGACAGCACGCCCTTGGTCAGCACACCGAGGGACGGTGCGTTGGCGCCGTCGGCCAGGCGCACGGCCGCCGACAGCCCGGCCACCCCGCTGCCCAGCACCAGCACGTCGAACGGGCCCGGCTGGGCCCCCTCCATCACGCCTGTTCGGTCAGGGCCAGTTCGGCGTCGAGACGAGCAGATGCTTCGTCGATGACGCGATTGCGCCCGTCGACGTGCACGACCCGCGGCACGTAGCTCTCGAGCTCTTCGCGCTCGTACTCGGCGTAGGTGATGATGATCACCTTGTCGCCCGGCGCCACCAGGCGGGCCGCCGCGCCGTTGAGGCAGATTTGACCCCGCTCGCCCTCGATGGCATAGGTCTCGAAGCGGGCCCCGTTGTCGATGTCGAGGACAGCCACCTGCTCGTAGGGGAGGATGTCGGCCAGCGCCATCAGCTCGGTGTCGATGCTCACCGATCCGACGTAGTGGAGATCCGCCCCCGTCACCGTGGCCCGGTGGATCTTGGACTTCATCATTCGGCGTCGCATGGGATCGTCCCAGCCTTTCAGTCGCTGGCGGAATTGTGGCTGACGGTGCCGGCCACCGCCATCAATGGCACCGGCGCCTCGCAGTTGTCGATGAGCCGCACCGGTCCGACCCGGGCGGCCACCAGGAGCCGGACCGAGGCGACGTCGCTCAGGGCTGGCGGCACCGTGAGGTCGGCGGCGTCGACCGCTGCCGCGTACTCGAGGGCGGCCAGGGGCTCGTCCTCGACGATCCGGGCCATCAACGAGGCCACCACCTCGGGCCGGTGCTCGCCCGAGGTGACCGCCTCCCGGCCAGCGGCCAAGGCCCGGGGGAGCACCACCGCTGCCGACCGCTCGAGCGGCGAGAGCCGGACGTTCCGGCTGGAGAGCGCCAGCCCGTCTTCCCCACGCACCGTCGGGCAGCCGACGACCTCCACCGGCATCGACAGGTCGGTGGCCATGCGGCGGACCACCGCCAGCTGCTGGAAGTCCTTCTCCCCGAAGTAGGCCCGGCACCGGCCGGCCATCGAAAAGAGCTTGGCCACCACCGTGGCCACCCCGTCGAAGTGCCCGGGTCGCGAGGCGCCCTCCCACGGCTCGCTCACCCCGCGCACCGACACGGTGGTGGCGACCGGGCCTGGCCAGTCCGGGTACATCTCGGCGACCGGCGACGCCAGCACGGTTGCCACCCCCTCGGCCTCACACATGGCGAGGTCGGCCGGCAAAGTCTGCGGGTAGTGCTCGATGTCGTCGGGCTCTGTGAACTGCAGCGGGTTGACAAAGATGGTCACGGCGACGTGGTCGCACTCGGCCACCGCCCTCGCCATCAAGGAACGGTGGCCGGCGTGCAGTGCCCCCATGGTGGGGACGAGTCCGACCGACCGACCGGCCACCCGCGCCGCCTCCAGTGTCCGACCGAACGCGGCGACGGTGTCGAAGACCTCCATGATCGACCGCTCTAGCCCACTCCGGCGGGGATGGCGTCGCCGACCAGATCGCCGGGCACCCGCAGCTCGGGAACGTCGTCCGCCGCGTCGTCGTCACGGCGACCGGCAGCCGTTTCGACACCAGGGCCGGTGACCGCAGCGGGGACGAGCGCCGGTGACGGCGGCCGGGTGGCCTCGCGCACCGGCCGGACCGAACGCACTTGGGCCTCCTCACCGGCGGCAAGCCGCACAGCCAGGCCGACTCCGGCGTTGTAGGCCGAGCGCTCCTCGGGGGCGAGAGCCTGGCCGTGGCGAGCCAGCGTCGCCCAGTCGCCGCGGGCGGCCGGACCGGTGAGGGCCTGACGCGGACCGAGCCGGGCCACGTCGTCGACCGCCGCCCGGGTCAGGTCCAAGAAAGCGTCGAGGGGGAGGCCGGCACTGGCCGCCACCCGCTCGACCTGGCCCAGCAGGGCGACCACGTGATTGGCGGCGATGCAGGCCGCCGCGTGATAGGCAGCCCGGTCGGCGTCGGCCACCACCACCGCCCGACCGCCGAGGGACTCGGCCATCTGCCGGGCTACCGGATCACCGGCCACGGCGAAGGTAACGCCCTCGGTGAGCCGGTGGGCCCCGTCCACGGCATTGGGCAAGGGGACCAGGGGGTGCAGGGCCGCCCGGCGGGGATGGGGGGCCAACACGTCCAGCCCGAGGGAGCCCGACAGGTGAACGACGACCGTGGCCGGGTCCGGGTGGACGGCGGCGGCCACCTCGGCCACCGCGTCGTCCGGGGTGGCGATGACCAGCACGTCCACTCCCGAGGCAGCGGCAGTGAGGTCGTCGCCTTTCCCGAGAAGACCGACCACGTCCCAGCCGGCATCGCAGAGGGCCGAGGACAACGAACAACCAGCCCGTCCAGGGCCGATGAACCGTACGGAGCGCACCGAATCCTCCTTCGGCGCTCCAGCCCCTTCAAGAGGGTGCCGGTCGCCTTCAGCGATCAGGAATGCAGACGTTTACAGCATACCCACGACGGTGACCTCTCCACCAGCGCGTGCCAGCACATCGGCCCCGACCAGGTCGGGAGCCAGGTCGGCCAGGGGGGCGAGGACGAACCGCCGCTCCCACATCCTCGGGTGGGGCACCTGCAGGTCCTCGTCGTCGACGGTGGCGTCGCCCACCAGTAGGACGTCGGCGTCAAGGGTGCGGGGACCGAAGCGCACGGTGCGCGCACGGGCGGCCGCCTCCTCCAGCCGGTGGCAGCGGGCCAGCAGCTGATGGGGATCGTCGGTGGTCCACAGCTCGACCACCAGGTTCAGGTATGGGCCCTGCCCATCGGGACCACCCACCGGTTCGGTCTCGTACAGCGGTGAGACGGCGAC
>DASXFC010000014.1:0-36937 GCA_036489775.1 Acidimicrobiales bacterium
GGCACCTCGAGCTCGAAGAGCCGCTTGATCAGACCCGGGTGGGTCCGGCTCACGACGATCTGCGGGCCCTTGGTGGTCTTGCGCACCTCGACGATGTACGCCTTCAGGCGGGCACCGTGCTCGTAGCGCTCGTAGGAGACCTGCTCGGCCTGCGGCAGCAGGGCTTCCACCTTGCCCAGGTCGAGCAGCGTGTAGCGGTTGTCCGTCTGCTGCACGATCCCGGTGACGATGTCGCCCTCGCGGCCGGCGTACTCCTCATACTTCATGTCGCGCTCGACCTCGCGGATGCGCTGCAGGATCACCTGCTTGGCCGTTTGCGCGGCAATGCGCCCGAAGTCGTCCGGAGTGTCGTCCCACTCCCGCACGACCTCGCCTTCTTCGTTGAGCTCCTGCCCGTAGACGCGGATCTCACCCGAATCGGGGTCGATCGTGACGACGGCCTCTTCGGCCGCGTCGGGGCGGCGCTTGTAGGCGGCCACCAGCGCGTTGGCGAGGGCGTCCAGCAGCGTCTCGACCGAGATCCCCTTGTCCCGCGCGATCTGACCCAGTGCGTCCAGGAACTCGAAGTTCGTCTTGCTCATTGCCGCGTCACCCTCTCAGTCTTCCCGTGCTCTGCCGTCGCGTGCTCCGCGTCGGGTTTCGTCGTCGCGGGCTTCTTGCCACTCTTCGTTCCCTTCGGCCCACCCTTGGCCCCCGGGCCCCACTCAAACACCGTGCGTGCGCGCTCGATCTGGTCGTAGTTGATGCGCAGCTCACCGTCGGGCACGTCGGGACCGACGAGCGTGCACCCTGACCCGTCGGCACTCTGCAGCGTCCCCGTCACGCGGCGGACGTCAGCCGTGCCGGCGTCGACGCGCACCGTGACCGTCTCGCCCACGGCCCGGGCGAAGTGTGCCGGCGTCCGGAGCCGACGCTCCAGGCCGGGGCTCGAGACCGACAGCGTGTAGCGCCCCGGCATGGGATCGATCTCGTCGAGGGCAGCCGAGACGTCCCGGGAGGCGTCACCCAGCTCGTCGAGGTTGATGCCCCCCTCGCGGTCCACGAAGACCGTCAACTGCGCCCCCTGCACCTCCACGTCCACGAGGTCCAGGCCACGCGCTTCGAGGATCGGCGAGAGTGCGTTCGTCAGTGTGTCGGTGCTGCTTGTGCTGGGCATCGCCGCTTCCTCCTCTCGTGGTCCTGGTCATGGTCCTGGTGTGTCCGATTCCTACCTGCCCCCGCAAAGCGAAAGCGTGGGCCGCAGCCCACGCTTCAACGAGGTACTGATCTTCAAAAATGGACAGCAAGAGGGATTATAGCAATTTCCGCGCTAATAGGACCGGGCCACGACGGCCACGAGATCGCCCTGAGGCTGGCCAGGCAGGGCCAACGAGCCGTCGGGCCGTTGCAGGCAGCGGATGGAGAGGGCGTGCTGGGCCAGGCGGTCCTCGCCGTCCGGACCGAGCGCCTCGAGAGGGACCCGGGCGAAGCCGACGGAGCCCGCCTCGGTAGCTTCCTCGAAGGACGCGGCGGACACCGTCTTGGCGTCGCGGGCCGCCGTGGCCTCCGCCAGGAGGTCGGGCCCCACCGTCTTCAGGATGGCCGCCACCGTGTCGGCGACAGCGCCCAGCGCGACGTTCTGCTTCTCACGGGTGTGGCGGGTGACCACGGTCACGTTGCCCTCGGCCAGGTCCCGGGGGCCGACCTCGACCCTGACCGGCACGCCCTTGAGCTCCCAGTCCACCGAGCGGCGGCCGAAGGAGGTGTCGGTGCGGTCATCGAGGCGGACCCGGTGCCCGGCGGCGCGCAGCTCGTTGACCAGGCTGCCCGCCGCGCTGGCCACGGCATCGTCGTCCTTGATCATCATCACCACGACCTGGGTGGGGGCCAGGGTGCTGGGCAGGCGCAGGCCGAAGTCGTCGCCGTGGCCCATGATCAGCCCGCCGATCAGGCGGGTGGACGAGCCCCAGGAGGTTTGCCAGACGTACTCCTGGGCGCCCTCCTTGCTCTGGAACTTGATGTCGAAGGGGCGGGCGAAGTTCTGGCCCAGTTCGTGGCTGGTGCCCATCTGCAGCGCCTTGCCGTCACCCATCATCGCCTCGATGGCCCAGGTGCAGATGGCGCCGGCGAAGCGCTCGCGCCGCGTCTTGTGCCCGGTCAGCACCGGCATGGCCGCCACCTCCACCGAGGTGGACTGGTACACGTCGCGCAGGATCTTGAGCGCGTAGTCGCGGGCGTCGGCCTCGGTGGCGTGTGCGGTGTGACCCTCCTGCCAGAGGAACTCACGCGAGCGCAGGAACAGGCGTGGCCGCATCTCCCAGCGCACCACGTTGGCCCACTGGTTGATGCAGTAGGGCAAGTCCCGGTAGCTCTGGATCCACTTGGAGAAGAGCGAGTTGATCACCGTCTCCGAGGTGGGGCGGACGACTAGCGGCTCCTCGAGCTCCTTGCCGCCACCGTGGGTGACGATGGCCAGCTCGGGCGCGAAGCCCTCGACGTGTTCGGCCTCGAGCTTGAGGAAGGACTCGGGGATGAAGAGCGGGAAGTAGGCGTTCTCGGCCCCGGCTTCCTTGATGCGCTTGTCGATCTCGGCGACGAAGAGCTCCCAGATGCCGTAGCCCCAGGGGCGGATGACCATGGTGCCGGCGGCGGGGCCGTTCTCGGCCAGTTCGGCCCGGGCCACCACATCTTGGTACCACTGGGGGAAGTCCTCGCTCCGTGGGGTGAGGGCGCCCTTTTGTTTGGAGTCGGAGTTCTCGCCCTTGGCCATCGGCCAAGGGTAGTGGCGGCCGGGTTAGTCCCCGGACTCCTCCTCGTGGTGGCGGCGGATCAGTTCGATCTTGGCTTTGGCGTGGTTGGGGTCGTCGCCGGTCGACTCGAGCAGCTCCCGCCGGTCGGCTTCGGCTTCGGCCTCGGCGTTGACGTCGGCCGCCGCGATGCGGGCTTCGACCCCTTCGGCCACCAACCGCTCGGCTTCCTCGACCAGGGCGCTGACCATGTCGGCTTCCGGCACGACGCGTACGATCTTGCCCCGGATGAAGAGGTGCCCCTTCTGCTTGCCGGCGGCGATGCCGATGTCGGCCTCACGGGCTTCGCCCGGACCGTTGACCACGCAGCCCATGACGGCCACCTGGATGGGCAGGTGGCGTGACTCGAGCGCCTCCATGGCCTCCTTGGCCACGGCGATGACATCGACCTGGGCCCGTCCGCACGACGGGCAGGCGATCAGATCGAGACCCTTGCGCTCGCGCAGGCCCAGTGACTCGAGCAGCTGGCGGCCGGCCTTGGCTTCCTCGACCGGGTCGGCGGTGAGCGAGTAGCGGATGGTGTCGCCGATGCCCTCGGCCAGCAGCGCCCCGATGCCGGCCGTGCCCTTGATCAGCCCGCCGGGCGGCGGGCCCGCCTCGGTCACGCCCAGGTGGAGCGGATGGTCGAAGGTCTCAGAGGCCAGGCGGTAGGCCGCGATCATCAGCGCCACCGATGAGGCCTTGACCGAGATCTTGACGTCGTCGAAGCCCACCTCCTCGAAGTAGTGCAGCTCCATCTGGGCCGACTCGATGAGCGCCTCGGGCGTGGCGCCGCCGTACTTCTTGTAGAGCTCGGGGTGCAGCGAGCCGGCATTGACCCCGATGCGGATGGGCACGCCGCGGTCGCGGGCTTCGGCCGCCACCTGCTTGATCTCGGACTCCTTGCGCAGGTTGCCCGGGTTGAGGCGCAGCCCCTGCACGCCGGCTTCGAGGGCGGCGTAGGCCATCTCGTGGTGAAAGTGGATGTCGGCCACGATCGGCACCGGCGAGCGCGGCACGATCTGGGCCAGACCTTCCGCCGCGGCCTGCTCGTTGCAGGTGCAGCGCACGATGTCGGCACCGGCCGCGGCCAGGGCGTAGATCTGGGACAGCGTGCCATCGACGTCGGCCGTCTTGGTCGTGGTCATCGACTGCACCGTGATGGGGGCGCCGTCACCGATGGGAATGCCGCCCAGCGAGATGCGCCGCGTTTTCTTCCGGGGGGTGATGAGGGAGGAGGAGAGGTCCATGTCGGCTCGCTTCGGTTAAGTCAAGGGATGGGTGACGTCGAGATACAGCGCGGCGATGACGAACACACTGAGGAAGGCCAAGAAGACGGCCACCACCGGGAACAGTTTGGTGATGTCGGCCCGGTAGAAAGGCCGGCCCTTCTTGGTCCGGATCCATTCATAGACGGCCACCGCCACGTGCCCGCCGTCGAGCGGCAGCATCGGCAGCATGTTGAGGAGCCCGAAGATGATGTTGATCAGGATGAGCAGGCCGAACAACGACTGCAGGCCTTGCTGTTCTGACTGCACCCCCAGGCTGGCGATGCCGACCAGCGACACCGGCCGGACATCGGTACTCGGGTTCTTGGCCGCCTGGGCGGCCACGTTGGAGTTGGTCACCTGGTGGTAGAAGGAACCGAGCCCGCTGGCCGAGAACAACTTGCCGATGCCGAGGATCTCGCCGGCGGTGTCGCTGCGGATGGTGTCCAATGCGTTGACGACGGCGCTCCCGGCGCCCAGCGACGAGTTGGCCTGCTCGAGGCCGACGCCGATGAAGCCCTCTGGCTTGGACGCGCTCTTGGGGGCCAGCAGCTCGGTCACTCCATCTTGGGTGACCTTGATGCCGTCACCGTTGGTCGGGGTCACCGTGATGTGCAGCAGCTGGCCGTCCCGTTCGACCCCGAGAGTCAACGGCTTGTCCACCGAGCGCTCGATGGTGTCGTGCAAGGCGTTGACGCTGCCCAGGGCCTTCCCGTCGACCGAGACGATGGTGTCTCCGGCCTTGAGCCCGGCGGCCTGAGCCGGTGTGGTGACAACGCCATCCCAGTGGTCCAAGGACATCACCGACTCGTTGTTGCCCGGTGACCCGAACGAGAAGGCCACGATGAGGGCCAGGACCAGCGCGATGAGGAAGTGCATGGCCGAGCCGGCTGAGCCCACGATGATCCGCTTCCAGAACGGAGCCTGGCGGTAGGTGCGGGACTCGTCCTCCTCGGCCACGTCGTCGAGCACCGTAAAGCCGGTGATGCGCACGTAACCCCCGAGTGGGAGTGCCTTCACGCCGTACTCGGTCTCGCCCCGCCGCACTGACCACAGCCGGGGCCCGAAGCCCACGAAGAACTCGGTCACCTTCATGCCGGACAACTTGGCCGTCACGAAGTGGGCCGCCTCGTGCAGCATGACGATGACCACCAAGATCACGATGAAGAGGAGCAGGTCGCCCAGGCCGAAGCCGACGAAGATGGCGGTGATCACCACCAGAGCCAGCAGCAAGCGCAGGATCTGGCCCCTGGTATTGCCAGGCACGGCGAACTGGCTCGGGGGGGCCGGTGGCGGAGGCGCGCCGGCGTCGGTACCGGCGCCGGCCTTGCCCAGCACCTTGTCGGTGAGCGTCATGACACTAGGAACGCTACCGGTGGGAGACGAAAGAACGGGCTCGGGCCCGGGCGGCGGCGTCGGCCGCCAGTACATCCTCGACCTGGTCAATTGGCTCGTCGGGCCAGGCTTCGAGCGTGGCGGCCACCACGTCGGCGATGGCAGGCCACGGCAGCTGCTGGGCCAGGAAGGCCTCGACCGCCACCTCGTTCGCCGCGCTGAGCCAGGCCGGGGCCGATCCCCCCCGGCGCCCGGCCTCATAGGCCAGGTCGATGCAACGGAAGACCGTGCGATCGGGAGGCTCGAAGGTCAGCGTCGAGGCCTTGGTCCAGTCCAGCGCGCCGAAGGCCACCCCGGCCCGGTCGGGCCAGCCCAGCGCGTAGCCGATGGGGAGGCGCATGTCGGGATTCGAGAGCTGGGCCAGCGTCGACCCGTCGCGCAATTCGACCATCGAGTGCACCACCGATTGGGGATGCACCACGATGTCGATGCGGTCATAGGGCAACCCGAAGAGCTCGTGGGCCTCGATCACCTCGAGACCCTTGTTCATGAGGGTGGACGAATCGATGGTGATCTTGGGGCCCATCGACCAGGTGGGATGGGCCAGGGCATCGGCGATGCCCACCTCTTCGAGCTGTGCCGTGGTGAAGCCGCGGAACGGCCCACCCGAGGCGGTCAGCAGCAGGCGGGCCACCGAAGTGCCCTCCACCCCCGAGAGGCACTGGTGGATGGCGCAGTGCTCCGAGTCGACCGGGACGATCTCGGCTCCCGGAGTACGCCGGGCCTTCTGCACCACCGGTGCCCCGGCGATCAGTGACTCCTTGTTGGCCAGGGCCAGCCGCTTGCCCGACTCGAGCGCGGCCATGGTGACGGGCAGACCGGCAAACCCCACCACCGCGTTGAGGACGACGTCGGCCACGGTGGCTGCTTCGGTGAGCCCCTCGACGCCGGCCAGCACCGTGGTCCCCTCAGGGACGCCGCGGCGCACCTGGGCAACCAGCGAATCGTCGCCGATGACCACCAGGGCTGGCCGGAACTCGTTGGCCTGCGCGATCAGGAGGTCGATCGAGCGCTGGGCGGCCAGGGCGACCAGGGAGAAGCGCTGCGGCTCGGCCCGCAGCACGTCGAGTGCCTGCGTGCCGATCGAGCCCGTGGATCCCAGCAGGCTGACCGAGCGCATGAGGCTTGACCTTTGATTAGCCGAGATGGAGTGCCTTGACCACGAAGTACGTGGCCGGCAAGGCGAAGAGAAGGCCGTCGACCCGATCGAGGAACCCACCGTGTCCGGGCAGGATGCGGCCCATGTCCTTGATCCCGAGGTAACGCTTGACCATGGACTGACTGAGGTCACCCAAGGGGGCCACGATGGCGATCACGACGCCCAGGACGAGTGACTTGGACACGGTCCACGGATGGATGAAGTGCACGATGATCACGGCGGACAACACGGCCGCCACCGCGCCACCGATCAACCCCTCCCAGCTCTTGTTGGGGCTGATGCTCGGGGCCAAGGGATGTCGGCCCATGGCCGAGCCCACCAGAAGCCCGGTCACATCGGCGGCCACCGTCACGATGATGGCCGCCAGTAAGAAGGCGATGCCGTGCCGGTGCGGGAACAGTTTGGGATCGAGCAGCAGAGCGGCAAACGAGCCGAAGCCACCAACCCAACCGAAGATGAAGACGGTGGCCACCAGGCCGGCCACCGGATCGGCGTTGGGCTCCACCTTGGCCAGGTACCAGATGAAGCAGCCCCCGACCAGCAGGACCAGGATCAGCGGGAGGGCCGAGACGCCCTTGTTGTAGGTCTCGAACATCAATGACACCACGGCGACCAGCCCGAGCAGGGTGGCCGGGTGGTACTGCGCCTTGCGGAAGGCGGCGAAGGCCTCGGCCGCGGCCAGCACCACCACCAAGGTGATGATGACCATGGAGGCCACGGTGCCGGCGGCGGCGCAGGCCAGGCCGGCGCCTCCGAGGATGATCCCCGAGCCGATGGCCACGCGCATGTTGCGGCCACTGGTGCCGCCGTTGTTGCCGGTGTTCTGGTTGCGGGCGCCGGCAGCCACCCGGCTGGTGCGGGGCACCCGGGGCGGCCGGGGCGTGTCAACCGGCGGTTCCGGTGGGCTCAGGCGTGAGGCGGCCACCGCCGAGGCGTCGTCGAGCGCGGACCGGTTGCGGGTGACGATGCGGCGGCGCGACCCGGTGCCGGCCGGCTCGCGATCGTGTGGCTCCTCGGGCTCCTGAGCCGGAGCGAAATCCGGCTCGTAGGCCGCGGCGACCCCGTCGGCCGCCTCGGCCTCGATGGCTTCGCGCTCGAGGGCGCGGGCCTGGCGCGACCCGGATCGACCGGCGACCCGGCGATGCGACACCACGCCGCCGGGCGAGGTGAGACCAGTGCCGGTGCCAGCGCCGGAGCCGGGCGGCGGGACGTCGTCGTCACGGCTGGCGGGACCCCGATGAGCACCGCGGGCGTCGATGTCGGCGAGGGAGATGGTCTGGGTGACGTCGATGGGGTCGGGGTCGGGCTCGATCGGGCTCTCCCACAAAGGACGCGAGACCGCCTCGGTCTGATCGCTCAACTGCTCCTCGAAGCGCCAAGGCTCCCGCTCGACGTCAACCCGGTGCCGGGCCTCACTGTCCAGCGCGCCCGCTCCCGGGAGGTCCTCGGAGAGCATGGCGGGCTCGAAGCTCTCTTCGTGCGCCTGCCAGTCGGTCTCCTCCTCACGCCAGGTCGGCGGCGCCATTACCGGCTCGTCCAGGCCGCGGTCGAGGATGGCGGGCACCTGCCCGGTCGGAGGGTCGTTCCAGTGCGGGAGTTCGGGATGCGACTCGAGCACCGGGCCGGTCGCTTCGTGCACGGCGTCACCGGCGGGCTCGGCACCGATGATGCGCACCTGGCCTGAACGGTAGATCGGCGGCTCCTCTTCGACTCGACCGTCGCCGGGATCTTCGTCAGCCTGGTGTCCAAAGGGATCGAGCGGCTCAGCCACGGCGCAACACCTCAGACCTGCAAAAGTTCGCGCTCTTTGTGCGCGACGAGTTGATCGATGGCCTCGACATGCGCGTGCGTGACCTTGTCCAATTCTTTCTCGACGCGCTCGAGCTCGTCGGTAGAGATCGAACCGTCCTTCTGTAAGGCGTCGAGGTCGTGACGGCCAGCGCGGCGCAGGTTGCGTACGGCCACGCGACCCTCCTCGGCCTTGTGACGGACGATCTTCACCATCTCCTTGCGCCGCTCTTCAGTCAGCGGCGGGAAGGCCAGGCGGATGACGGCGCCGTCGTTGGTGGGGTTGATCCCGAGATCCGAGGTCATGATGGCCTTCTCGATAGCTCCGAGCGAACCCTTGTCATAGGGGGAGATGACCAGCAGCATGGCGTCGGGCACCGAGAAGCCGGCCAGCTGTCGCAGTGGCGTCGCCGTCCCGTAGTAGTCGACCACCAGCGTCTCGACCAGGGCGGAGTTGGCTCGACCGGTTCTGACGGTGCCCATCTCTGTCTTCACGTGCTCGATGGCCTTCTCCATCTTGTCGGTGGTGTCCTCCACCACCAGCGCAGCCATGTCCCCATCGTCAGCCATCAGCGGACCAGCGTACCGATTGGCTCGCCGCTGAGCGCCTTGGGGATATTCCCGGGAATCATCAGGTTGAATACCCTGATAGGCAGGTTGTTGTCCTTGCAAAAGGTGATGGCGGTCAGGTCCATGACCCGCAGGTCCTTGTTGATCACGTCCATGAACGAGATCTCGTCGTAGCGGGTGGCGTCGGGGTCGAGTTTGGGGTCAGCGCTGTAGACCCCATCCACCCCCGAGTGGGTTCCCTTGCACAGCATCTCCGCCCCGATCTCGGCCGCCCGCAGGGCCGCCGGGGTGTCAGTGGTGAAGAAAGGGTTCCCCATACCGGCAGCGAAGATCACCACGCGGCCCTTCTCCAAGTGCCGGATGGCCCGGCGCCGGATGTAGGGCTCGCAGACCTCGGACATGGTGATCGCTGAGAGCACCCGGGTTGGCTGACCCTGTTGCTCGAGCGCGTCCTGCAGGGCCAGGGCGTTGATGACCGTGCCCAGCATGCCCATCATGTCCGAGGTGGCGCGGTCCATCCCGCCGCTCTCGCCGGTGGTGCCGCGCCAGATGTTGCCGCCGCCGACCACGACGGCCAGCTCGAGTTCGCCACCTTCCATGGCGCGCGTCATCTCCTTGGAGATGCGCTCCGCAGTCGCAGCATCGATGGTCTCATCGCTGGCGGCGGAGGCAAGCGCCTCCCCCGACATCTTGAGAACGATGCGCCTCGGCTGTGCCACTACCTCAGGCGCCGATGACGACCTGGGCGAAGGCCACGATCCGGGCCGAGCCCAGCATTGCGGTGACGGTCTGCTTCTCGTCCTTGACGTAGGACTGCTCGAGCAGCACGCGCTCTTTGAACCAGCCATTCATCCGGCCGTCGACGATCTTGGTCAGCGCGGCCTCCGGCTTGCCCTCCTTGCGGGTGATGTCGGTGACGATCTCGCGCTCGGCGTCGACGTCGGCCTGGGGCACCTCGTCGCGGCTGAGGTAGGTGGGCTTGGTGAAGGCGATGTGCACGGCCAGGTTGTGGGCCAGCTCCTCGTCGCCACCCTCGATCACCACAGCCACCGCGTTGACGCCGCGGTCGGCCTGGCGGTGCAGGTAGGTGTCGACGATCTGGCCCGACTCGGCCACCAGGCGCTTGACCCGCCCGACCGAGATGTTCTCCTTCAAGGTGGTGCGGAGCCGGTCGATCTCGTCGTCGAGCTCACTGGCGGCGTCCTCGCCTTTGGCCGCCACCAGGGCGGCCAGCTCGTCGGTCAGGGCCACGAAGTCGTCGTTCTTGGCCACGAAATCGGTCTCGCAGCGCAGCTCGACCACGGCGGCGGCATCACCACTGCGCACGGCGGCCACCGCACCCTGTGTGGCTTCGCGGTCCGACCGCTTGGCTGCGCCGGCCAAGCCCCTCTCGCGCAACTTCTTGACGGCTTGGTCGAAGTCGCCGTCCGCCTCCTCGAGGGCCTTCTTGGCGTCGAGCATGCCGGCACCGGTGGCCTGGCGTAGTGCCTGAACTTCCTTGGCAGTCACGGCCATGGCTCAGCCCACTTCCACCGGCTCGGCCGCGACGGCGGTCCCGTTGGCCTCGCCACTGTCGCTGGGCGCAGTGGCCTGCGGGGTCGTCGTGTCGTCGGCGGGCGCCGCGTCGTCGGCGGGCGCCGCGTCGGCGGCTGGTGCCGCCGTGTCGGGCGCCGTCGCCTCAGGGGCCGCTTCAGCCGCCGCTTCGGGAGCCGGCTTGGGTGGGACGCTCCGGCGGGGCCGGGGCGACGGGCCGCTCGGGGCCTCCTCGACCGGGGCCGGCGCCATCTTCTTGCGGTGCTCGGCGATGAACCGGCCCTCGACGACGGCGTCGGCGATGACCCGGCACATCAGCGTGCCCGAACGGATGGCGTCGTCGTTGCCCGGGATCACGTAGTCGATGACGTCGGGATCGCAGTTGGTGTCGACCACGGCCACCACCGGAATGCCCAGCTTGCGGGCCTCGGTGACGGCGATGTGTTCCTTCTTGGTGTCGATGACGAACACGGCCTCGGGCTGGCGCTCCAGGTGGGCGATACCGCCGAGGTTGCGGCTCAGCTTCTCGAGCTCGCGGGTGTGCGAGAGGGCTTCCCGCTTGGGCATGCCCTCGAAGTCGCCCGAACGCTCCATGTGGCGCAGCTCGCCCATGCGCTTCACCCGGCCCGAGACCGTGGAGAAGTTGGTGAGCATGCCGCCCAGCCAGCGCTGGTTGACAAAGGGCATGTTGCAGGCCTCGGCGTACTCGGCCACCGGGCCTTGCGTCTGCTTCTTGGTGCCCACGAACAGGATGGTCCCGCCGTCGGCCACCAGGTCACGGACGAAGCCGTAGGCGGCCTCGACGCCGGTCAGCGTCTGCTTCAGGTCAATTAGGTAGATCCCGTTGCGCTCACCCAGGATGAAGCGCTTCATTTTCGGGTTCCACCGGCGCGTCTGGTGGCCGAAATGCACCCCGGCCTCTAGAAGCTGTCGCATGGAAACGACGGCCATTCATTCCTCCAGTTCGGTTCTCCAACCCTGGTGCAGCGCCATTCACACGAATTGGCGACCGTTGGAATGCACCAGGGGTGACGGTCAGGTACTGCCAACCCACTCCTTGTGGGCCGGTCCATCGTACATGGTCAGCCCGACCGGCTCTCCCGGCCTGGCGCCGGGCGTCTAGGCCCGGGGGTGGGTCTCCTGGTAGACGGAGCGCAGCCGCTCCTTGCTGACGTGGGTGTAGATCTGGGTGGTGGCCAGGCTGGCATGGCCCAGGAGCTCCTGGACCACCCGGAGGTCGGCCCCGCCATCGAGCAGGTGGGTGGCGTAGGTATGGCGCAGGGCGTGCGGATGGGTCGGCGAGGAGGCCCGGCGGTCCAAGATGCGCCGGACGTCGCGGGGCCCCAGCCGGGCGCTCCGCTGGTTGACGAAGACGGCCTGGAGCGGGCCGGCCATCGAGTCCCGCCCGCCGTCGAGCCAGGCGGTAAGTGCACTGACGGCTTCGTCGTGGATGGGCACCCGGCGCTGCTTGTTCCCCTTGCCCAACACGGTGACCGTCCGCTGCGCCAGGTCGATATCGTCCCGGTCGAGACCGCAGAGCTCCGAGACCCGCAGCCCGGCCGCGTAGAGCAGCTCGAGGACGGCGTGGTCACGCACGTCGACCGGGCCGGCCTGGGGCGCATCGAGCAAGGTGGACATCTCAGCCCCGGAGAGCACCCGGGGCAGTCGCCCGCTCCCCGAGGGCGCCCGCAGCGACCTGGAGGGGTCGTTGGGCAGGCGGTCCGTCCGGACCAACCAGCCGAAGTAGCAGCGCAGGGCGGCCGCCTTCCGGGCCATGGTGGCTCGAGCCAGCCGCCGGGTACCGAGCGAGGCCAGATAGCGCCGGAGGTGCAGGCGGTCGACCCGCGCTGGCGTCTGGACCTCCGAACGCCCCATCCACTCGACAAAGGCGCGCACGTCACTGAGGTAGGCGCGACGGGTGGCGGCCGAGCGCCCGCTGAGCCAAGACTCGAAGTCCCCCAGGTCCCAGGCATGCTCGGGGCTCACCAAGCCAAGGTACCGCCCCCATTCCCCCGGGCCGCGGCACTAACGTCGCACTTCACCAGCCCGGGGGAATTTGGGGTGGTCTGAAAGGGGACACATGGGGGCCACGTTCGACCGACGCACCGTGCTGCTCGGAGGAGCAGCCGCCGCCGCAGGCCTGGCCATGGCCGATGGCCTCGATCTGGGGAGCCTGGCCGGTGCCACCACCAACGGGGCAGGCCTCGGTGGTATCTCGACCAAGGCGCCCAAGCGCGGTGGGTCCATCACCTTCGGCGTCGACGCCGAGGAGCAGGGCTTCAACCCGACCACCGCCCGTTTCGACGAGGTGGGCGTTATGTACGCCCGTACCGTCTTCGACCCGCTGACCATCATCACCGCCTCGGGCGGCTGGGCGCCCTACCTGGCCGAGTCGGTCACCCCGAACGCCGACTTCTCGTCCTGGACCATCACGGTGCGGGACAACGTCGTCTTCCACGACGGCACACCCTGCAACGGTGCGGCACTACTGGCCAACTTCGAGGCGCAGGCCAAGTCGCTGCTGGTCGGCATCGTCTATGGCTCCATCCTCAACAATGTGCAGCAGACCGGCCCGAACGCCGTCACCTTGAACTTCAAGACGCCGTGGGTCCCGTTCCCCCTCTACCTGGCCGGCGGAATCGGTGGTCAGCCCGCCTACATGTGCGCGCCCGCCATGCTCAGCGCCCCCAACGGCGGCACGGCGAACCCGATCGGCACCGGTCCATTCAAATTCAAGGAGTGGGTGGTCAACGACCACTTCACCGCCACCGCCAACCCGCACTACTGGCGGCCGGGCCTGCCTTACCTCGACGAGATCACCTTCAAGCCGATCATCGATGACGAAGCCAGAGCCGAGGCGCTCAAGTCCGGCACCATCGACATCATGGTGACGGGCACCCCGCAGATCATCACCCAGTTCCGGGGCAACAAGAAGTGGGCCTACTACGACGACAGCACGCATCTGGTGGGCGAACCCAACGTCAACTGCGTGCTGCTGAACCTGGCCAAGGCGCCTTTCAACAACCCGAACATCCGCCGGGCTGCCGCCATGGCCATCAACCGCAGCCAGTACGCCAAGGAAATTGACATCAACGTCAACCCGGAGTCCAGTGGCCTGTTCAGCCCGGGGACGCCGTACTACTCGAAGACCTCATATCCGAGTTACAACCCCAGCGAGGCGACCAGGCTGGTCAAGGCGGCCAAGAAGAGCGGTGGCTCCTCGGCCATCTCCTTTACTCTCGGCACCATCAACTCCTCGTTCGCCGAACGGGGCCAGCAGTATCTGCAGCAGGCCTTCCAAGACGTCGGATTCAAGGTGACCGACACCATCGTGCAGCAGGACGACCTGATCAACGACGCCCTGGCCGGCACCTTTGAAGCCCTAACCTGGAGCCAGTTCGGTGCGGTCGACCCCGATCTGAACTACATCTTCTGGTCGAGCACTACCATCCTGACCAAGTCGCTGGCCGTGAACATGACCCGCAACATGGACCCCAAGATCGAGGCGGCGCTGCAACTGGGACGGACCAGCCAAAGCCCCTCGGTCCGGGCCAAGGCGTACCAGACGGTGAACGAACGCATGGCCGTCGACCTGCCCTATCTGTTCTACGACCGCGAGGTGGTGGCCATCGTGTCCTCACCCAAGGTGCAGAACTGGAACAACCCGACCACCCCCACGGGGGCAGCCGCCTTTGGCATGATCAGCGGGTCGATCTGGCCCACTCAGATCTGGGTCAGTTGAGGTCCACCGGTTGAGATGAGCGGTCGCATCCTGGTGGTCGAGGACGATGAGCGCATCCGCTCGTCCATGCGCCTGGCCCTCGAGGGCGAGGGGTACGAAGTCAAGGACGCGGCCAGCGGGGAGGAGGGGCTCGACGTCTTCGCCGACGCCCCGACCGACGTGGCCCTGATCGACCTCATGCTCCCCGGCATGGACGGGTTCGAGTGCTGCCGGGCCCTGCGCCGCCAGAGCGCCGTGCCCATCATCATCGTGACGGCCCGTTCGGACACCCACGACGTGGTGGCCGGGCTGGAAGCCGGAGCGGACGATTACGTCACCAAGCCTTTCGTGGCCAAGGAACTGGCCGCCCGCATCCGGGCCCTGCTCCGTCGGGCCCGGCCCGCCGAGGAGGACCCTGGCGCCTTCACCTTCGGCGACCTCCAGTTGCTGCCTGAACAAGGAGTGTTGCGGAGCGTCGACGGCGAGGATGTGCATTGCACCCGCACCGAGTTCCGGTTGCTGTGCGAGCTGGCGGCCAGCCCCAACAAGGTGCTGAGCCGTGAGCAGCTGCTCGACCGGGTCTGGGGCTACGACTACTTCGGAGATGGCAGGCTCGTGGATGTGCACATTCGGCGCCTGCGCACCAAGGTGGAGGCGGATCCGGCACTGCCCCGCCACATCCTGACCGTAAGGGGCATGGGCTACAAGCTGGTGCCCTGAGGTGAAACTGGGCATCGCAGCCCGGATCACCGCAATCTTCGGACTGGGTGCCCTGGTGCTCTCGTTGTCCATGGGCGGCCTCTCCTACTTCACCACCCGGCACTTCCTGCTGGCCGAGCGCGAGTCCGCCGCCCAGAAGGAAGCCTTCGCCAACGCCACCCTGGTGCGCAGCGCCCTCGAGCAGGGCACGTACGGCAAGACTCAATACGGCAACTTCTTGGCCTCGCTCGATGTCGGCGCTGACTCACACTCGGTGCTGGTCTACGACAACTCGACCTACTCGTCGTCATTGTCAGTCAGTGGCTCGTCCTTTCCGGGCCGACTGCGCAACGAGGTGCTGGCGGGCACCCCGGCCAGCCAGACCTACTACTCGGCTGGCACCGCCGACATCGCAGTCGGTGTGCCGATTCCCTCCGTCCGCGCTGCCTACTTCGAGGTCTTCTCGATATCCGACCTGGACCACACCCTCAGTGTGCTCGGGGTCACGCTGATTGTGGTCGGCATCTTCACGACGCTGTTGGGGACGGTGCTTGGTCGCTTCGCCAGCCGGCGGTCGCTGCGCCCCCTGGCCGGTGTGTCGCGGGCCGCCGTGGCCATCGCGAGCGGGCAGCTCGACACCCGGTTGGACCTCGAGGCGGCCGACCCCGACCTCGAGGACCTGACCGCGTCGTTCAACACCATGGTCGATCAGCTCCAGGTCCGGATCGAGCGTGAGACTCAATTCAACTCCGACGTCAGCCACGAACTGCGCTCGCCCCTGACCACACTCTCGAATTCCCTCGATGTCCTCGAAGCCGACGCCACCCAGCTGCCCGAGCGATCGCAACAGGCCCTTCGGCTGCTGGGCGACGACCTCCGCCGCTTCCAGCGCATGGTCGGCGACCTGCTCGAGATGTCACGGGTCGACGCCGGATCAGTGGATGTCTTCCTCGAGGAGGTGAACGTCGAAGAGCTGGTCTCGCGTTCGGTCGAAGCTGGCGTGCTTCACTTGACCACTCCCGGACCGCTGCCCCCCGTCCTTTTCTCCGACGACGTGCACACCCGTCACGTGGCCGTCGACAAGCGTCGCTTCGAGCGGGTGATGGCCAACCTGATCGAGAACGCCGCCAACTATGGCGCTGGGGCCACCCGTATCACCGTCGATCTGAGCGGCGATGCCTCTCGGGTCGAGATCGGGGTCGAAGACGCCGGCCCGGGCATCAACCCGCTCGAACGCGAGCGTGTGTTCGAGCGCTTCTACCGGGGCTCGGCCTCCGGCCGGCGCGGCACCGGTACCGGGACCGGATTGGGCCTGGCCCTGGTGGCCGAGCACGTGCGCCTGATGGGCGGGCAGGCCAGGGTCGATGACGCACCCGATGGGGGCGCTCGGTTCGTGGTCACCCTGCCTCTCCTTGACACCGTCGACGAGGAAGACGAAGCCAGCTATGACGGCATGGGCACGGCGTGATGGTGCGCCGACGACTGGGAATCGTGGTGGTAGCTGCGCTGGCGTTGACCCTGGCCGCCTGCGGCGTGCCAACCCAGTCATCACCAAGTTCCATCGCGCGCAGTCGCGTGCCCTTCGGCCTGCTCAATCGGCGGGCCCCGTCCACCACCACCACCACGCCGCACCAGTCGTTCGTGCTGGAGCACGTGTTCTACCTGTCATCCACCAACCAGCTCGTCTCAGTCCAGCGCGTGGTGTACGTCCCAGCCACCCTCAGTTCCACCCTGACGGCACTCCTGGCCGGCCCCGACAGCACTGAGTCGACCAGCGGGTTGCGGACCGCCATCCCCGATGACGTCAACGTGATCTCAGCGATCCCCACTGCCCCGGGCATTGTCACGGTGGACTTCGACGCCGGGTTCAGCGAGATCAGCGGCGGGAACGCCGAGCTGGCGGTGTCACAGGTGGTCGACACCGTGGCCACCCAGAATGGGTTGGATACGGGGGTGGAGTTCGAGATCGAAGGTCAGCGCACCAGCGTGCCCATCGCCAGCGGAGCCACCGTGCCCGGGCCGGTCTACCTACTGCAATTCGTCAACCCGCCCGGAGGGTAGGCGCCGGCTGCACTCTCTTGCTCAGCCGGCGTGCTGGACCTCGGGCCGCCAGCTCACCCGGGGGGCGCCTGACCACAGATGCTCGAGGTCGTAGTACTCCCGTGTTTCCTGCAGGAAGACATGCGCGATGAAATCGCCGTAATCCATCAGCACCCAGGTGGCGTCGGCCAAGCCCTCGACCCGAACGGGTGCGATGCCGTGCGTGTCCTTGACGACCTTCTCGATCTCGTCCACCAAGGTGCGAACGTGACGGGTGTTGGTGGCGCTGGTGATGACGAAGGCATCAACCACCCCGAAGAGTTCGGTCATGGCCAGCATCACGGTGTCGTTTCCCGACTTGGCGTCCGCCGCTTCGGCCGCGGTGGCCGCGGCGGGCGGGATCTGGACGGTGACGTCCAAGCCGCGACTCAATGGAGCACGTCCAAGATCCCTACGGTCAACCCGAACGCACCGGCCAGCATCGAACAACTCAAGATGACCCAGCGTCGCCGGGTCTTGCGCTCCTCTCGGAGCAGGGCCCGGCGATCAGCCCGGCGCTGCCGGTAGACCGAGGCGGGTGCGGGAGCTACCGATCCCCTTTGAGGAAGTTCCGTGACCGGGGCCGACATGGCGCTCATCTGCCGACAGCGTACAGATCGCGCTGGGCGATGCAACGGATCACCCCGGCCGGGACGGCATCGGCCACCGACTTCCCCCGCTCGAGACGATGGCGCACCTCGGAACTGGACACATTGATCTGGGGCCCCTCGACCCAGACCACCCGCCAGCCCGCCGGGGCAATGGGGGTGGGATCGGAAGGACGGGACACCGCGGCCACCGTGACCAGGACTTTGAGTTCTTCGGCCCGCTCCCAGCTGTCGAGCCCACCCAGCAGATCGGCGCCGACCACCAAGTAGAGCTCGGGCGCCGGCGGCCCGGCCGAGGCCAGGAGCTCGGTCGCCGTGTCCACCGAGTAACTGGGCCCGCCCCGGTCGATCTCGATCCGGCTCACTGCGGCTCGGGGGATCTCGTCGGCCATGGCTTCGGTCATGGCCAGCCGGTCCTCGGCGGGGGTGATGGCGCGCTCGGGCGATTTCTGCCACGGATCGTTGGCCACCACCAAGAGGAGACGGTCGAGGTCGAGGACTTCCACGGCTGCTCGCCCCGCCGCCACGTGCCCGATGTGGGGCGGGTCGAACGTACCGCCGAGGAGACCGATCCTCTCCCCCCGGGTGGGTTCAGGTGCCGGCAAGGGTGGCGATCACCGGGGCCATGGCGTCCATCTCTGCTTCGTGCAGGACGATGTAGCTGAAGCCAAGTTCTTCGCGGCGCTTCTGCAGCGTCTCGACGATCTCGTCCTCGGTACCCACCAGAGCCAGCGGCGCCGCTTGCATCTGTTCGGGCGTCAGGCCGAAGGCCGGCGCCACGTTGGTGAAGACCTCAGTGGCATTGGGCACCACTTGCACGAAGACAGTCCAGGCCTGCAGCTCAATTTCGTCGGCCCGATCGCCCGCGGCCTGGCGTACCCAAGCCACCCTCTCGGCGTACTTGTCGATGACGCCGCCAGCGGCCATATCGGGTCCGATGACGCCGGCCGCCAAGCTGGGCACGATGCTGGCGATGGCGGCGCGCTGCCCGGCCAAAGTGAGGATGCGTTTGGACCCGCCACCTATGACGAGGGGCGGACCACCAGGGGTGATGGGCCGGGGCGAGCCGACGGCATCGGTCACGGTGTAATGCGTCCCCGCGTAGGTGGCCCGACCGGTTTCCCACAACGACGTCATGATGTCGAGGCTCTCGGCCAGGCGCGCGATGCGCACCGAGGGCCGTTCCATCGGGATGCCCGACTGCTGATAGTCGGCTGTGGCCCAGCCTGCTCCCATCCCGCACTCGAAGCGACCGTCGGTGGTGACGTCGAGCGTGGCCAGCTCCTTGGCCAGCACCACCGGATGGCGGAAGTCGTTGTCGAGGACCAAGCTGCCCACCTTCAGCGTGGTGGTGGCTTCGGCCGCCACGGCGCACGCGATCAACGGAGCCCACTGATCCTCGAGGTGGTCTGGGAGGTAGAGCGTCGAATAGCCGAGATCCTCGGTCTTGCGGGCCAGCTCCTTCCACGCAGCGGGGGATGCTGCATTGGAGACCTGTAGGGCAAAGCGGAAGGGCGCCATGGATCGGGATCCTACGGCGTTAACCTGGTGCGATGGCGAGCGCAGCGGACACCACCACCTGGAGTGCCGCGTCATGGCGCCAGTACCCGGCGGCGCAGCAGCCACCGTGGCCCGACGCCGACGCGCTCAAGCGGGCCGAGGCCGAATTGTCCACGGCGCCGCCCCTGGTCTTCGCCGGGGAATCCCGCCTCTTGATGTCCCAGTTGGCCGACGTGGTGGAAGGTCGCGCCTTCCTGCTCCAAGCCGGCGACTGCGCCGAGTCCTTCGCCGACTTCACCGCTGATTCCATCCGGGACAAGCTCAAGATCATCCTGCAGATGGCGGTGGCGCTGACCTACGCGGCCGGCGTCCCCGTGGTGAAAGTGGGGCGGATCGCCGGCCAGTTCGCCAAGCCGCGCAGCCAGCCGACCGAGCGCATCGGCGACGTCGAGCTCGAAGCGTTCCGCGGCCACATCGTCAACCACGAGGCGTTCGACGCCGAAGCCCGCCGACCTGACCCCTCCCGGTTGGTCTCGGCCTACCAACAGTCGGCCTCCACGCTCAACCTGTTGCGCGCCTTCACCAAGGGTGGCTTTGCCGACCTGTCACAGGTGCACCTGTGGAACCAGCAGTTCGTGGCCTCATCGACCGAAGGCCAACGCTACGAGCAAGTGGCGGCGGAGATCGACCGGGCCCTGCGCTTCATGGCCGCCTGCGGCATCGACCTCGGCGCCGAGCAAGGACTGCACCAGGTCGACTTCTTCACCTGCCACGAAGCACTCATCCTCCCCTACGAAGAATGCTTGACCCGTCAAGACTCGTTGACCGGTGACTGGTACGACTGCTCGGCCCACATGGTGTGGGTCGGCGATCGCACCCGTCAGCTCAACGGCGCGCACGTCGAGTTCCTCTCCGGTGTGCGCAATCCGATCGGTTGCAAGATCGGCCCCAGCGCCACCCCGGCCGACACGGTTGCCCTCTGCGAGCGCTTGAACCCCGACCGCCTGCCCGGTCGGCTGACCCTTATCACGCGCTTTGGTCACCAGAAGATCGAGGAGCACCTGCCGCCGATCCTGCGCGCCGTCGAGGCCGCCGGGCACCCGGTGGTCTGGGCCTGCGATCCGATGCACGGCAACACCTTCACCAGCGAGGGAGGGCGCAAGACCCGCCGCTTCGACGACATCCTTTCTGAGCTGCGCTCCTTCTTCGCGGTCCACCGGGCCGAAGGAACGTGGCCCGGTGGCGTGCACGTCGAGCTCACCGGCGACGATGTCACCGAGTGCCTGGGCGGGTCCGAGGAGATCGTCGAGGGTGACCTCGGTGTCCGCTACACCTCCATCTGCGACCCCCGCCTCAACGCTCGCCAGTCGTTGGACCTGGCCTTCCGAGCCGCGGAATTCCTGAGAAGTTGACCCGGCGCCAACGGCTGGCCGGCCCGCGTCGATTGCTGCTGGCCGCCGCCCTGGCTGCCGCTGTGCTCAGCGCTCTGATCGGAGTGCCGGCAGCGGCGCAATTGGACGCCACGAGCACGACGACCACCACAGCTGGACCCGTGCTCCCTTCGCCCTCGGCCTACTGGCTGGTGGCCTCCGACGGCGGCATCTTCGCCTTCGGTGGTGCGGGTTTCTACGGATCGACCGGCAGCTTGCATCTCAACAAGCCGATCGTCGGCCTGGCCGGGACACCTGGCTCGCAGGGCTATTGGCTCGACGCCGCCGACGGCGGCATCTTCGCCTTCGGCAACGCGCCGTTCCTCGGTTCAGTGCCGGGCGTCCTCAAGACAGGACAGTCGCTCGACGCGCCCATCGTCGGCATGGCGGCCACGTCGAGCGGCCTCGGCTACTGGATGGTGGCCTCCGACGGTGGCATCTTCGCCTTCGGCAATGCCGGCTACTACGGCTCGGTGCCCGGCGTGCTCAAGGCGGGCCAGGCCCTCAATGCACCCATCGTCGGCATGGCGGCCACGCCCGACGGCAAGGGGTACTGGTTGGTGGCCTCCGACGGCGGGATCTTCGCCTTCGGCGACGCCACGTTCTATGGGTCCACCGGCAGCACCACCTTGGACAAGCCCATCGTCGGCATGGCGGCCACGGCCGACGGCCTGGGCTACTGGTTCGTGGCCAGCGACGGCGGCATCTTCGCCTTCGGCGACGCCAAGTTCGACGGCAGCCTGGGCGGGGTGCCACTCAAATACCCCATCGCCTCCATGGCGGCCACGTCCGACGGCGGCGGTTACTGGCTGGTCGACACCAACGGCGCCGTCTCTCCGTTCGGTGACGCCGAATACTGGGGATCGACACCCCAAGTGCTCAACAAACCCGTGGTCGGCATGGCCGAGGCCGCCGGCACCGGCGCCGTGACGGGCGGGTCGTACCCCTCGGGCTCCTACGGCTACGACATCTCGAACTATCAGTGCAACAAGGCCCTGCCTGACAACGGGGCCATCCGGATCGTCGAGATCGAAGGCGGCTCCTTCGGCATGACCAACCCGTGCTTGGCGACCGAGGCCAACTGGGCCGGTGGTGGGCTGAATCTCTACGTCTACCTGACCTACGCGAACACGCTGCCCTCCGGAGTCAACATCGCTCCGCCAGCCGCCTGCAACGGCGACACCTCATGCGCGTACGGGTACGCCGACACCGAGGACGCTTTCAATAAGGCCACCAATGCCAGCGTGGCCACCGGGGTCACCTGGTGGCTCGATGTGGAGAGTGACCCGAGCTGGTCGTCGAACACGCACGAGAACGACGAGATGATCGAGGGCGCGCTCCTCGGCCTCAAATCCGAGGGGATCAACAACGTCGGCATCTACACCTCGCCGCTGACCTGGAACGGCATCGCCGGCGACTTCCAGCCTGCCGTGCCCATCTGGTTGGCCTGGTACACCGATGATCCGCAGAGCAACTGCACCACCGGCATCAGTTACGCCGCCGCGCACGGCAACAACCTGCCGAGCGGTCCCATCGTGATCACGCAGTACACCGACGACGTCACCTACGCCGGCAACGGCTTCGACGGCGACTACGCCTGCTGAGCCGCCTTGGCCTCGTCGATCAGTGACTGGCCGGTCAGCGTGAACATGGTTTCGTCATCGGCTTGGCGCCACAGTTCGAGTAGCCCGTCCGAGAGTGCGTCGCAGCCGTAACGCATCGGACCGGCGTCGTCGCAGATGGCGTTGGCGATGCGGCGAGCGGCCTGAGCCGGCGACGTGACCTGCGGATCGGCATGCTGGCGGCGCAGTGAATCGGCCACCCGGGCCAGCGTGGCGTAGGCCGGAAAACGATGACCCTCAGCCTCGAGCGAGTGCTTGCTCAACTCGAACATGTCGGTGTCGATGGGGCCGGGCAGGATCTCGACCACCCGGATGCCGAAGCCGGCCACCTCGACCCGGAGACTGTCGTTGTAGGCGGAGATGGCGGCCTTGGTGGCCCGGTAGGCCGCGTAGAACGGCATGGCGGCCAGGATCGACGAGGACGTCACCGAACACACCACGGCCGGCCGGTTGCGGCGCAACGGCTCGATGGCGGCTTGGGTCAGCGCCACCACGCCGAGCACATTGGTTTCGAAGAGGGCGCGCCAGTCGTCCAGGTCGCTGTGCTCGACCGGCAAGTAGGGCGAGTCGATCCCGGCGTTGTTGACCAGCACCCGCAGGTCATCGGGCAGGTCGAAGGTACTCGCATCGGTCACGTCGAGTCGCCGGACCTCCAAGGTGGCCCCTTCGGCGACTTCGTGGCGGAGCGCCTCGCCCTGCGCTGGATCGCGCATGGTGGCGATGGTGTGAAAGCCCCGGTTGGCTAACTCGATGGCCACCGCCCGGCCGATGCCGCGGCTGGCCCCGGTCACCAGGGCACTCCCCCCGATATCCACGGTCGTCCTTCCCTCAGTCGCGTCGCGGGCGCCGCTGCCAGGTGTCGAGGCAGCCCTCGGAGCAGAACAGCACCGTCTTGCCCATGGCATCGCTGGCCTGTTTTTCGGCCACCAGGTCGGTGAGGGGGATCCCGCAGATCGGGTCGAGGACACGGTCGGGCTCCCCCGCCGCCATGCCGATGCTCCACACCGTGACGGGCTGCTCGACTCCGCGCAAGGTCATTTCCCGCTGGCCCAGCACGGCACCCCAGCGAGGCAGGTCGTCGGTGATCGGTGGCACAGCTAGTGCTTCCCCACCGTGCGCCGAGTCGCACAAGCGTGCCGCCACATTCACGCAATGGCCGATGTAGTCGTCTCCCTCCATCAGGATGACGTCACCGGTGGTCACCCCGGAGCGGATCGACACTTCAGCCACCGGGGTCGACACCGCGCAGACCACGTGGTGGAGCTCGATGATGGTCTGCATCAGCGGCTCGGTCTCGACGCAGACCAGCATGGCGCCGTCACCGAGCCACTTGGCGATGCGGACCCCTCGGCGGGAGCAAATATCGCGAAGTAACGCCCGGAAGGCGGTTAAGACGTCGACCGCCCGCTCATCGCCCTCCAGGGAAGTGAGAGCCGTGAACCCCGAGACGTCCACGAAAGCGAAACTGCGGCGTACCCGCACAGCCCGATCGTGGCACGCCCAGGTCACGACGGCCTAATCGGCGGCATGGGGAGGACCTTGAACCCTCAAGAATCAGCAAACGGCGGCCGGTTGGTGCTATCAAAACGGGGTAGCGCTTTGCGAGAACGCCTCCTCGCTGACGAAAGGTCCGACATGCGGAACCACCCGAAGCTGTCCCTGGGACGAATCCTCCTGGCCGGCGTACCGTTGCTGGCGTCGCTCGGCCTGTTGCCGGCGCTGACCACGTCGCCATCCGCTTCGGCGGCCACCGTGTCGCCCCTCAACTTCGCGGCCGCCGTCCCCATCGACAAGCCCAACCAGATCATCGGCCTCTCGTGCCCCAGTGTGTCGATGTGCGTGGCCACCGATGCTGCCGATCAGGTCGTGACGTCCCCGACAAGCGGCTCGGGCACCTGGCAGTCCGTCAAGATCACGAGCAACGGCACCGGCATACCGCTCAACAAGATCTCGTGTGCCAGCGCGTCACTCTGCGCCATCACCGATGAAGCCGGGGTCCTGGTCTCGACCAACCCCTGGGCCGTCGCCGCGACCACGTGGCGCCAGTTCACGCTGCCCGGCAGCGTCCACTACGAAATCTCGTGCCCGAGCCTGTCCTTCTGCGCCACCGTGGCGCCCGGTGGGCAGTTGAGCTATTCGACCGATCCGACCAGCCCCTCGGCCACCTGGACCACGTACGACCTCCCGACCTCTAATGCACTGGGGAGCATCTCCTGCCCGACGGCCGGCACCTGCGCCGTCACCGACAGCGCTGAAGAAGTCTGGGACAGCAGTGACGTGAGCACCGGCAGCTCCAGCTGGAACGCCATCGACCTCGAGCCGTCCTCGGACGCCAATGACGGTCAACTCCTGTCGATTTCCTGCCCGTCGGCCGGCCTGTGTGTCGCCACCGACCAGGCCGGCAACATCCTCAGCTCCACGGACCCTTTCGCCGCGACCCGCAATTGGGACAGGTCCTCAGTTGAGGCCTCGCAAATCACCAACGTCTCGTGCCCCTCGACCACTTCCTGCGTGGCGGCCTGGGGCACCGGTATCTTGACCTCGACCGACCCGACCGGCGGCAGCGGCGCCTGGGCTCCGAGCCAGGTGGACCCGGGCCAGGAACTCGACGCGCTCGACTGCCCCAGTACCCTCATGTGCGTGGCCGCTGACCAGGTCGGTAATGCCGTGGTCGGCACGGCGCCCGGCTTCGCCGTTCCCTCCAACGGTTACTGGCTGGTCGGTGGTGACGGCGGGGTCTTCAGCTTCGGCGCCGCGCAGTTCCACGGCTCGACTGGCTCCCTGGTCTTGCAGCGCCCGGTGGTCGGCATCTCACCCACCAGCAACGACGACGGCTACTGGCTGGTGGCCTCCGACGGTGGCATCTTCTCCTTCGGGAACGCCAACTTCCACGGCTCCATCCCCGGGCTGGGCCTGGCTCCGGCCGGATCGAAGAGCACCAAGCGGCTGAATGCACCCATCGTCGGCATGGTGCCCACCCACGATGGCGGCGGCTACTGGCTGTTCGCCTCAGATGGTGGTGTGTTCGCTTTCGGCGACGCCAACTTCGTGGGATCCTGCCCCGGCCTCAGCGGCGGTTGCTCGGGTTCGGCGGTCGCCGTGGTCCCCGACTCCAGTGGTGATGGCTACTGGATCGTCACCTCCACCGGCCACGTCTACGCCTTCGGCGATGCCGTCTACGCCGGTGCACCGGGACCTCAGCTCATCCCGGTGACGTCGGCCGCCCGCACCCCTGACGGCGGCGGTTACTGGATCCTCTTCGCCAACGGTGTCGTCGGGTCCTACGGGGACGCCCCCAACCTGGGCGGCCCGATCGGCGAGACCAGCCTCACTGACCCGGCCAGCGCACTCTTCTCGCAGTCCGAGGCGGGTGGCTTCTGGGTGGCCGGGGCCAACGGTGCCGTCTACTCGAGCGGGAGTGCGCCCTACCTCGGCAGCATGGCAGGCACCCAGCTCAACGCACCGATCATCGCCGGCACCGGGTTCTGACCCAAGCGGTGCCGCTGCCCACCGCGGTCACGAGTCTGCTGGGCGTCAGCCATCCCATCCTCCTGGCGCCCATGGGCGGGGCGGCCGGGGGTGCGCTGGCGGCGGCCGTCTCCGCTGGCGGTGGCTTCGGGCTGGTGGGCGGCGGACGAGAGTCCGGGGAATGGGCGGCCCGTGAGCTCGAGATCGTGCGCACCTCGACCCAGGCTCCCTGGGGCATCGGCTTCTTGACCTTCGCCACCGACGCCAGCACCGTCGAACGGGCTCTGAAATTCGGGCCGACTGCCGTCATGCTGTCCTTCGGCGACCCCCGACCGCTCGCTCCTGTCGTGCGCGACTCGCCCGCCCACCTGATCGTGCAGGTCACCGACCTCGACGAAGCGCGTGCCGCGCTGGCGGTCGGGGCTGACCTCATCGTGGCCCAGGGCACCGAATCCGGGGGGCACGGCGGGACCAGGGGCACCTTGCCCTTCGTGCCGGCCGTGATCGACCTGGTCACCCCCACCCCGGTCCTGGCGGCCGGCGGCGTCGGCGACGGACGCGGACTGGCGGCCGCTTTGGCGCTGGGGGCGGCCGGCGTGCTCATCGGTACCCGTTTTCTGGCCTGCCTCGAATCGCTGGCCCAGCCGGCGGTGGTCAAGGCGATCTTGGAGGGAGGGGCGGAGGATACGGAGCGAAATCGCGTCCTCGACATCGCCCGGCGAGCACCCTGGCCCTCCCGCTACACGGCACGCACCATGCGCAATGCCTTCACCGACCACTGGCGCGGCCGGGAAGAGGAGCTGGCCCAGAGCCCGGCCGTGCTCGATGGATTCGCCGAGGCCGCCGAGCGCGGCGATATGGACGTGGTCCCGGTCTGGGCCGGCGAGTCAATGGACCTGTTCGATCAGCTCGAATCCGCTACCGATGTGGTCGGCGCCATCGCCCGCCAGGCCGAGGAGGCATTGGACTGCATCGATCGTCGCTCACCAGGCCCGTCCGGGGTCAAGGGGTGAAAGGCATGGCCTCAGGACTTCAGGATGAAGTCTTCTCACCAGTACGCGAAGAAGAACTAGAGGAGTCCCCATTCCCGAGCCCTGATCACCGCGTCGATCCGAGAGTGGACACCGAGCTTCCGATACAGGCTCAGGTGATGTGAACGTACGGTGTCAAGGGAGACGAACTGAGAGCCGGCTATTTCCTTCATGGAGCGGTTCGAACTCAGCTCGCGGAGAAGCTGCACCTCCCGATCGGTCAAGGTGACCAATTCGATATCAGCGGGGATCACCTCACGGGCACCCTTGACGGCCGGATGGTCAAGCAAGGCGGCCAGGCCGGGCGTTTGGCGCGCCAGCTTCTCGAGAATGTCCCGGGGAATGGTGGTCAGAGTGCGGAGCAGCCCGTTCTTCTCGATGATCCCGACACCTCGACTCAGTTCGGCCGCGGCTCGAGACGTGTCGCCCAGGAGACACTCGGCGGCCGCGGTGATCAAGGAGAGCTCGGCCCGTGTTCTGGGAGTCGAGTTCGAATTCCAGAGTTCGTCCCCGGCCAGAAGGATGGCCCGACCGTATTCACCGGTCATGAGCGCCAACCTGGCCGAACCGATCACCAGAGCGGATGCCCGGAGCCCCGAAGATTGAGCAACGCGTCGGCCCGGGAGCCTTGGCCTGCGGCCAGGTGCAGATCCACCGCGGCGGCATCCATGAGGTAGCTGGAGATTCCATCTCCGCTGGCCCTGCCCTGGCCGCGCAAATGGAATTCCGACCGGTCGAGCCGCGACAAACCCTCGTGCAGATGGCCGAAGACCAGCTCGTACTGGGCAAAGGCATAGGCCACGAAGGCCCAGAACTCTTCGTTTTGATGCAGGACTTCGATGGCCTGGAGCGCAGCTTGCGCCGCCGGCCGGTCGAGTCGGTCAAGTGCGGCCAGGGCCTTGGCCACGTCGGCCGGGACATGGGATACCTCGCCGACCCATCCGCCTATCTCGGGGAGCCTCTCTCGTCGCTCCAGCCAGAACGCAACCTCACGGTTGAGCCCCATCATGGAGAAGCTCAGGGAGGCATGGCTGGCTGCGATGGCCCCCATGAACTGGACGGCCCGGTTCATGTGCGCCGTGTAAGAACGGGTGAGCGGGCTCACCGAGCCCTCGAGGTCACCGGCCAACTGGCGCATGATGCCCCACTGCAGCTCCAGGGTGCCCAGGACGTCTTCGACCGATTCGAGGTTGGCTTGCCTGATCGATTCGGCGATCTGGTCAACCTTCTGGACGACTCCCAGGGCAGCCTGCACCAGACCCTGACGGCGGAGGGCGATCATCTGACCGGTGGCTACCGAGAGGATGTCGCGAACCTCATCCGAGCGGCCAAGGCGTTCCAGTTCGACCGGATCGTCAGGAAGGCGTTGCCCGATCACCCCACTCAAGTTGTAGGTTCGACCAAAGACCTCCCGCCCGGTCGTCATGAGAGGGTCGGCTTCGATCAATCCAGCCGGAAGAGTCCGATAGAGCCAGGCTCGATCTGGAAGTGATTGCAGACCAGGTCGACATATTCGGACCTGACGTAGGCAATGGCGGCATCCCACTCGCCGGCCACCACCATTTGCACCAGCTCCGCCGGTTCGGTCGGTACGGCAACCTCCTGGTCGATGGCAGTAAACGAGGATTCTGGATTATTTGAGGGATCGCCCGCCAAGCCCCGCTCCATCAATCGTTGGTGTGACGCCCTTTATAGCGGTGGCCCCCAATTCCCGCAACGAACGCAGGGGCGGGGAGGGTGAAGTTGGGGGTGATTTTCACCAAAGGTGTCGCGAACTTGCCCGGTAGGTTTCTGGTGTGCCACGGCGTTCCACTCTCCTCTTCGCTTCCTTCGCCGCGGCCGATGCCGCGCTCGCTGCCACCGGAAGGAATCGGGCCAGGCGTTTTACGAAGCCCTTCTTGATGCCGCTCCTGATGGTCGGTCGGGATCGCTCCGTCCAACTCGCCCTCGGATTGGGCGGCCTGGGTGACGTCGCGCTGCTTGGGAAGTCTGAAACTGCCTTCACCGGCGGACTCATCAGTTTCCTGGCCGGTCATCTGGCCTGGGTGGGAGCGCTCCGGCCCCGATCGCGTCATCTGATCAAGCGACGGCCCGCGCTCGTCCTTCCCTACGTGGCGGCCTGGGTCGGTCTCAACGCGTATCTCTGGCCCCGCACCGGCAGGAACCGGATCCCGGTGCTGGTGTACAGCACCGCCCTGCTGTCGACCGCACTGGCCGCTCTCGACACCAGTGATCCGATCACCTCAGCCGGAGGGGTCCTCTTCATGGCGTCGGACAGCCTGCTGGCCTTGGAGCGATTCGGAGATCTGCGTTTCACCGGACAGGAGGGGGTCGTCATGACCACCTACGCGGCCGCCCAGGCCTGCCTGGCCCACCGTTCGAACACCCTCAGCCCAGCCACTGATCTGGCGTCAGACCTCAAGTGAGGATCGCCCTCCCACGGGTACCATCACCTGTTGACGATGGGGGCCATGTGACCAGGCGGATTCTTTTCATCACCTTGACCGCGGCGCTGATGGCCTACGGATTGGGTGTAATCGGTCATGACCCGGTCGCATCGGCGGCCCCGGCGGCGCCGTTGCCCGTACCCACCGTCTGCTCGCTTCCGGCCAGCGGGACCACCTTTGCCAAGGCCACGCCGCAGTCAGAAGATCTGTCCCCCACGGCGGTCAACGAGGCGCTCCTCTACGCCGAGACGCACCTGCGGATCTCGGTGCAGATCTTCCGCAACAACTGTCTCGTCGCCACCAGCCTCTTGAACCCAGTGACCGCCAATGTCCCTTGGGAGATCTTCTCGTCGACCAAGTCGGTGGTCTCGATCCTGACCGGGATCGCCTACGACCAGCACAAGCTGGCCTTGGACGATCCGATCGGCAAGTACCTCCCGATCGGATCGGGCTGGGGCAACGCGGCACACCGCGCCATTACCATCCGGGAGCTGCTGACCGAAACCGGTGGGTTGACCGAGTCGATCCTGGCCGAATTCGCCTCGGTCGGGACCGACCCCAACATTGCCCAAGAGGCTCTCGCCCTGCCCATCAGCCACGCGCCTGGAACCCATTTCGAATACAGCCAGCGTGACGTGGACCTGTTGGCCTATGTGGTCCAGCGAGCGGTCGGTGAACCGCTCCAAAGCTTCGCCCAGCAGTACCTCTTCGGACCGATCGGCATTGCCCGCAGCAGTTACATCTGGCTGACGGACCGCAGTGGCAACACCTACGGCTACGCCAACCTCTTCATCCCGCCGACCCAGTTCGCCAAGTTGGGGCTCCTGATGCAGAACGACGGCGTGTGGCGGGGCACCCGCATCCTTTCCAGCGCGTACATCCAGCAAGCGGTCGCCGACGATCCGACCAACCCCTGCTACGGATTTCTCTTCTGGCATAACGGCGGCTCGTCGTGCACCGGCGCCAACATCCCGGCAGCCGAGACGGTGGCCGGTCCGCTCATCGGCTCGGCCCCGTCGGACCTTTTTGCCATGGTCGGGGCTCTCCAGCAGAACAACTTCATGATCCCCAGCCTGCACATGACGGTCACCTGGACGGGCACCCTCGGCGACACCGCACCGAACCTGTCCGGGATCCTGAGTGCCGGTCCCACCTCTGACCTCTATTACAACTTCTTCGAGTTGTTGATGCGCGGCGTTCTCGATCAGCACATCCCTGACCCCGGTCCCTACAAGACGCCGCCGCTCGACCTCGACGTCGATCCCTTCAACTACCTCAGTCCGTTCGTACTGCTCAGCGACTACTTCCCCAACACCACCTGCAACATCGTCTACTGCAAGTCGTAATCGCGCCGACTCCACGACCCGTTGGCCCGTGACCAGTGGGGCCGTGACGCTCAGGCCGTCGGCACCCCGTAGGTGTCGTTGAAACCCAGCAGGATCCAGCGCGCCTCGTCGCCCACGTACTCCCACGTGGTCAGCGAGGCATGACCGATCCGCACCCAACCCCTGCGCTGCCGCTCGGGGGGCACGCCCAGGAAGGCGACCAGGCACGCTTCGATCACCCCGGCGTGCACCGCGGCGACCACCATCTCGCCGGGATGGCGCTCGGCCAGGCTGCGCACGCAGCCCGACGCCCGCGGCACGAACGTATCCCAGCTCTCCCCGCCCGGGGCCAGGGGCCCGTCGGCATCGATGTCCCAATCAGGCAGGCCGAAGGTGTCGATGACCTGCTGCCAGGTCATGCCGTCGGCCTCACCGGGCCGCAGCTCGCTGAGGTCGGGTTCTTCTCGTACCACCGGCAGCAGACCCTCGGGGCCGATGGCCGGACGCAGCAGCTCGGCCGTCTCGAGGGCCCGGGGCAACGGCGAGGCGTAGAGCGGTCCGGCCCGGCGCAGCTCGCCCGTCCGCACTAGCCGCCCGGCCAGCGCGCCGACTTGGCGGCGTCCCAGCTCGGTCAGCCCGGTGTCACCCTTGGGCCCGCCCACCACGCCCGACACGTTGCAGACCGCCTCACCGTGGCGCACCAGCACGATGCGGGTGGCCCCCGGCGTGGGGGCGAAGATGCGCAGCACGCCGGCCGCCGCGCTGCGCCCGTGGTCCGGCGAAGTCTCCTGGCTCACGCCAGGTTGCCGACGAAGTGCTCGAGCTGGCGCAGGGTGCGGCACTCGATCACGTCGTCGCAGTGGGCGCCGTACTCGCCCACGATGGAGTCGCCCGAGCCCCAGTAGTCGCGCGGCTCGGGGTTGAGCCAGTAGACGTGGCGGGCCTTGCGCTGGAGCTCTTCGACCACCCAGGACTGGGCGGCGTGGTAGTTGTTACGGGCGTCGCCCAGCAGCAGCACGCTCGAGCGTGACGTCACCTGGTCGCCCCAGCGCTTGTGGAATTCGGTCAGGGCGTGGCCGTAGTCGGAGTGGCCGTCCACCCAGATCACGTCGGCCTCGGTGTTGATGCGGGCCACCGCTTCGACCGGGTCGACCACGCCCTCGAAGAAGCGGGTCACCTCGTCGATACCGTCGATGAAGACGAAGCTGCGCACCTTGGAGAACTGCGAGCTGATGGCGTAGACCAGGTGGAGGGTAAAGCGGGCGAACGAGGCCACCGACCCGGAGATGTCGGCGATCACGAAGATCTCGGGCTTGGCCGGGCGCGGGTGCCGATAGCGCGGGTCGATGGGTACCCCACCGGTGGAGAGCGAGCGCCGCATGGTGGCCCGGAAGTCGAGCGGGCCCTTGCGCCCGTGCCGGCGCTTGCGGGCCAGGCGGACCGCCAGCTTGCGTGACAGCGGCTGGAGAGCCCGATGCAGCTCGGCCAGCTCGTCGCGGGTGGCGTGCATGACGTCGATGTCCTCGGGCAAGGGCTTGCGCACCGAGCGGGCCAGCGCCTCGGCGCCGCGGTCCTCGACCAGTCGTTGGCGGATCTCCGATTCCACCGCCCGGCGGAACTTCTCGATGCGGGCCTTGTACTCGTCGGCCACCAGCCGCTCCTCGAGGTCGGTCTGGCCACCGGAGGCCCCGGCCTTGGCCTGCTCCATCAGGCGGGCCAGCACCCCTTCGAGGTCGAGGTTCCGCAGCGTCCGGTACAAGTAGTAGGTCCCGCCGACCGGGCGGCCGGGCTCCATGCCGGCGTAGCGGTCGACCGCGTTGCGGGCCACCACGTTCATCATGGCCTGGTCGGCCGAGAGCAGGGACTTGAACAGCAACTCGGCCAGCTCCTCGGGCGTCATGGCCTGGCCGCCACCTGCCCCCTTCCACGATCGGCCCTGGCCCCGCATACCACCGGCCCGGCCAGCCTCGTTCTCTTCTCCGCCCACGCCGTCCTCGCCCTCACCCTCGTCGTCGCCGGCCATCGCCCCGCCGGTGCGCACGGCGAAGTACACCTCGAAGGCAGTCTCGAAGGCGCGCCAGTGTGAGGCCGACTTCACCAGGGTGGCGGCCAGCGCGTACTTGAGGGCCTCGCGGTCCTCGAGCGGGATGTGCTTGGTGGCCTCGGCCGCGTCGAGGTGCTCGGTCAGCGAGACCGGCAGGCCGCTACGGCGCAGCTCGGTGACGAAGCCGGAGAGGAGATCGAGCATGGCAGGAAGAAGGCGAAGACCGGTCGGCTCAGCTCAGTTGGCCGAGGAGAGCAGTTCCTTGGCCGCCCGCTCGATGTCACCTTGATACTTCAACAAGATGTGCAAGGTGTCCCTGGCCCCCGCCGCGTCGATCGTCTCGACCCCCAGGATGACCAAGGTGCGGGCCCAGTCCAACGTCTCGGAGACCGAGGGGGCCTTGCGCAGCTCGAGCGTACGCAGCGAGCGCACGATGCGGGCCACCTGATCGGCCAGCTCCTCGCTGATGCCGGGCACCCGGGTGCGCACGATCTCGCGCTCGCGGTCGATGTCGGGGTAGTCGATGTGCAGGAACAGGCAGCGGCGCTTGAGCGCTTCGGACAACTCGCGGGTGTTGTTGGAGGTGAGGAAGACCATCGGCAGCTGGGTAGCCCGCACCGTGCCCAGTTCGGGGATCGACACCTGGTACTCCGAGAGGATCTCGAGCAGCAGGGCCTCGGTCTCCAGCTCGACCCTGTCCACCTCGTCGATGAGCAGGACCACGGGCTCGGTGGCCCGGATGGCCTCGAGCAGCGGGCGGGTCAGCAGGAAGTCCTCGGAGAAGATGTCCTCTTCGAGCTCGGACCATGATGGGCCCTCGGTCTCGTTCTGGCCGTGCTCCCCCGCCTGGATCCGCAGCAGTTGCTTGCGGTAGTTCCACTCGTAGAGCGCCTTGGACTCGTCCAGACCCTCGTAGCACTGCAGCCGGATCAGCCGGGCTCCGGTCAGCTCGGCCACCGACTTGGCCAGCTGCGTCTTGCCCGTCCCGGCCGGCCCCTCGACCAGCACCGGCTTGCCCAGCCGGTCGGCCAGGTACACCACGCCCGCGATGGAATCGTCGGCCAGGTACTTGACCGCGGCCAGCCCGCTCCGCACCTCGTCGAGGGACTCGAAGCGCGGCGCCCCGGCGTCCGGCAATCCCAAGTCCACGCTCACTGCGCCATCCCCACTGATTCCTCTTTCTGATTTATTGGCGAACGTCTCATGGGCGAACGTGCCCGTCGCCGCGCACCACCCACTTGAGGGTGGTGAGCTGGCGCAGCCCCATCGGGCCGCGCGCATGCAGCTTCTGGGTCGAGATGCCGACCTCGGCGCCCAGACCCAGCTGCTCCCCGTCGATGAAGCGGGTGGAGGCGTTGACCAGCACGGCCGCCGCGTCCACTTCGGCCACGAAACGGTCGGCCACCCGCAGGTCGCCGGTCACGATGGCCTCGGAATGTCCCGAGCTGTAGCGGGTGATGTGCTCGATGGCGCCGTCGACACCGTCCACCACACCCATGGCCACGATCGGACCCAGATACTCGGTGCCCCAGTCGCTCTCCTCGGCCGCCACCACGCCGGGCACCAGGCGGCGCACCTGCTCGTCGCCCCGCACTTCCACCCCGGCCTGGACCAGCGCGCCGTAGAGCAGCGGCACCACCGTCTCGGCTTCGGCCTCGGACACCAGCACCGTCTCGGCCGCGTTGCACACGCCAGGCCGCTGCGTCTTGGCGTTCAGCACGATCTCGAGCGCCATGGCCGGGTCGGCCGCCCCGTCCACGTAGATGTGGCAGTTGCCGTCGCCGTCGAGCACGTAGGGCACGGTGGCGTGCTCGAGCATGGAGGCGATGAGCGCCTTGCCACCGCGCGGGATCAGGCAGTCGATCAGGCCGCGCAGCTGCATGAACTCGACGGCCGTCTCGTGCGAGATGTCCTCCACCAGCGCCACCGCGTCCTCGGGCAGCCCGGCCTTGGCGGCGGCTCGCCGCAAGATCCCGACCACGGCCTGGTTCGAAACCAGCGCCGAACCCGAGCCGCGCAAGAAGGCGGCGTTGCCCGATTTGAGGCACAGCCCGGCGACGTCGCTGGTCACGTTGGGCCGGTTCTCGTAGATCACTCCGACCACGCCCAGAGGCACCCGCACCTGGGAGACCCGCAGCCCGTTCGGCCTGACCCAGCCGGCCACCACCTCGCCCAGCGGGTCGTCCAGGCCGGCCACGTTGCGGAGCCCACTGGCCATGGCGCGGACCCGGTCCTCGTCGAGGCGCAAGCGGTCCAGGGAGGAAGGGACCATGCCGGCAGACTCGGCGGCGGCCAAGTCGCTTCGGTTGGCCACCACCAGGGATTCCCACTCGGCCTCGAGCAGGTCGGCCGCCATCCGCAGGGCGTCGTTGCGCACTGCGGTGGGCGCCTGGGCCAGCACCCGGGAGGCCTCCCGCACGCGGCGCGCGAGCGGCTCCAGGGAGGTTCCAGTCATTTATGCAGGTTACAAGACCAGTACCAGGTCATCGCAGTGGACGATCACGCTGGAGAGGTCGGAGGGCAACTGGTCGCTGCGCTTGCCCAACCACTGTCCAGACCGCCGGGACGGCACCCGGACCAGCCCCTTGGCGAAGACGGTGCCGTCAGGTCCGACAATCTCCACCGCATCATCGGGGTCGAACGCACCGGAGGTCCCGGTGATCCCGGCCGGGAGTAGGGAGACCCCGCCAGCGGCCAGCGCCTTCTGGGCCCCGGCGTCCACGGTGAGGCGGCCCGAGGAGGAGAGGGCGAAGGCGATCCACAGCTTGCGAGCCGACAGCTTGCTCTCCCGGGCCCGGAACACGGTGCCCACCCCGGGCACCCCACCGAGCACTTCGGTCAGCACGTCAAGCCGGCCGGCGTCGGCGATGATCGTCTCGATACCCGACCAGGTGGCGATCTTGGCGGCGGCCAGTTTGGAGGCCATGCCGCCGCTGCCCACCGCCGAACGCGGGCCGCCGGCCAGCTCCTCGAGCCGCTGGTCGATCTCGCGCACTTCTTCGATCAACGAGGCTTCCTCGTATTGATTGGGATCGGCCGTGAACAAACCGGGGGTGTCGGTCAGCAGCACCAGGGTCTGCGCCCGCACCAGGTGCGCCACCAACGCGGCCAGCCGGTCGTTGTCACCGAAGCGGATCTCCTCGTCCGCCACGGCATCGTTCTCGTTGACCACCGGGACGACGCCGAGATCGGCCAGGTGCCGCAACGTCCCGCGGGCGTGCAGGTACTGCGTCCGGTGGACGAAATCGAGGGGCGCCAGCAGCACCTGACCGGCCAGGATCCTGTGCGGATCGAAACCGTCCTGCCACATCCGCATCAGGCGGTGTTGGCCGACCGCCGAGACGGCCTGCAGCACAGCGGGATCCGAAGGCCGTTGCCGGCCACGATCGAGCGCATCCCACCCCGCCGAGATGGCACCCGAAGACACGACCACCACGGTGTGTCCCGCGGCACGTGCAGCCGCGAGCTCTCCGCACAGGCGCGCCACCGTCTCGCCGGTGACGGAGGAGGATCCGACCTTGACGACGGCGATCACCTGTCGTCCCCCCAGGTGAAGGTCATGGTGCCGACCGTGATCTCGTCCCCGTCGCGCGCGCCAGCCCGCGCCAGGGCCCGGTCGACCCCCAGCCGACGGAGACGCCGCACCACTTCCGCCTGGGCCCCCTCGTCGTTGAGGTCCGACAGGGCCACCGCCCGTTCCGCCGCACGCCCCTGAACGACCCACGCGGCCGCCCCGGCGCGTTGTACCGCGACACCCTCGGGGACCGGCCGATGCACGACGATGTCGCTCGAGGTCGCCACGGCGGCCTGGCTGCGCGCCTCTTGGACCAGAGGGGCAAGACGCTCCACAAGCGCACCGACTCCCGAGCCTGCGGCCACCGAGAGCACCATGTCGCACACGCCATCGTCGTCCGTCCCGAGGTCGGCTTTGCTCCCCACGACGATGCGCGGACGTTCAAGAAGTTCAGGACGGTACGAGCCGAGCTCGGCGAGCAGCACGCGCCGTTGCTCCGCCGGCGCAACCCCGCCGACATCGGGCGCACCGAGGTCGAGCAGGACGACCAGCACCCGAGCCCGTTCGATATGACGCAGGAACTGGATACCGAGGCCCTTGCCTTCCGCCGCCCCCTCGACCAGACCGGGGATGTCGGCCATGACGAATTCAGTCCCGTCACGCGTGCCTCCGACCCGCACGACTCCAAGGTGTGGCTCAAGCGTGGTGAAGGGGTAGTCGGCGATTTTGGGCTTGGCCGCCGACACGGTCGAGATCAGCGTCGACTTGCCGGCGTTGGGAAAGCCGACGAGTGCCACGTCCGCCATGAGCTTGAGCTCCATGTCGTGCCAGAACTCCTGACCCTTCTCGGCTTGTTCGGCGAACGCCGGCGCCCGGCGCCGATTGGAGAGAAACCGCGCGTTGCCCCGGCCGCCCTGGCCGCCCTCGGCCACCAGGAAGCGCGCACCAACGACGTCGAGATCGCAGACGAC
>DASXFC010000018.1:0-27406 GCA_036489775.1 Acidimicrobiales bacterium
TGGCGGGGCCTTCGCCCTCGAAACCGTGGTGGCCAAGGCCGACATCAACATCCTCATCCCGGCACTGCGCGACCAGGGGGCGACCGACATCTTGGAGATCCCGCTGGCCAAGATCGTCCACTGAGGCCACGTGGGACGCCTGCCTGCACCCGGGTCGCACGTCGGCACCATCGACACTTTCGATCAGCGGCGGGGGCTCGGCACCGTCACCGACCGGGCCGACGGATCGATCTTGCCGTTTCACGCCACGGCGATCGTCGACGGCAGCCGGCAGATTGAGGTGGGGACGGAAGTTCGCTTCGTGATCGAACCGGCACATCTGGGGCGCTACGAGGCGCGCCACATCGCCGCCTTGGGCACCACGCCCGAGCCGGACTGATTCAGGTCGGAGGCTTCAGTCCGAGCTGGCGGCTGCCGCTTCGCCGGCCGTGCGCTCCACGCTCTCGAGCTGGACGAAGGCCAGTTGGACCTGAGCCAGCGAGTCGAGCAGGGCCGGTTCGGCGTCGCCCAGCCGGCCCTTCAGACCGTTGACCATGGCGCTGAGGCCATCGATGGCCAGCCGAGCCTGGTACAGCATCGGTGGCTGCTGGGCCAGATAGATGGCGGCCAGCTCGAAGAGCCCGTAGCAGTGGTTGGCCAGGACGACCTCGGCCGGGGTGTTGGCCAGTTGCGCCCGCATGGCTTCGACCTGGGCCTGCGCATCGGCCAGTTCTTGTTCGGTTGGGCCATCGGAGTCTGGAGGCGGCGCGAAGGGTGGCGAAGAGCCGGTCCCTTCATCCCTTTGGGGCACATGCTCACCGGACGGTGTCCACAGACTGCTCATCCTGGTACTCTATAAAGCCTTGACTACATGGAAGCGGGGCCAGCCACTGGCGGCCTCCACCTGGCCACCTTGCCGCTGAGCGGTTTTCGTGTGTGCGCCAGGTCGACGGGCGCACAGCGCGGCGTGAGCCGCCGCTCGACCTCGCTTTCACCGAATGGCCTGCGGAAAGACCGCGGGCCCGAGTGAGAGGTGTGATGCCGCATCGTCGCTGAAACCACAACTGAGCACCGGATCAATGACCGTATCCGTGCCCGCGAAGTCCGGCTCGTCGACCCCGACGGCAACCAGCTTGGGATCAAGCCGTTGCCCGAGGCGTTGGCTATAGCCAAGGAGCTCGACCTCGATCTGGTCGAGGTGGCCCCCATGGCCAACCCGCCCGTTTGCCGGATCATGGACTTCGGCAAGTTCAAGTTCGACGAGGCCCAGCGGGCCAAGGAGAGCCGTCGCAAGACGGTCCACGTCGGGATCAAGGAAATGAAGTACCGGCCGAAAATCGGGCCGGGCGACTTCGACACCAAGACCCGCCAGGTGGCCAAGTTCTTGAACGAGGGGCACAAGGTCAAGATCACGATCATGTTCCGAGGCCGCGAGGTGTTCCACCCCGAGCACGGCAAGCGGATCCTGGACCGGATCGCCGAGCAGATGGAAGGCATCGCCAAAATCGAAGCCGAACCCAAGCTCGACAACCGCAACATGATCATGGTGCTCGCCCCCGACAAGCGGGCCCGTCAGGCCGCAGCATCGAGGACGGCGAACCAGCAGCGACCCGAAAAGTCGACTGATGGCGAGGCGGCTTCGAGTGGGGACGAGCCGGTGCAAGCACCGCCGGTCGAGACCAACGGCAGCACGCCTGAGGTCACGGCCGATCCAGTTGAGCCAGTCAGCGCGTCGGCACCAGCCACCGAAGAGGGATAACGCAATGCCGAAGATGAAGACGGACCGGGGCGCCGCCAAGCGCATCAAGATCACCGGGACCGGCCGCCTGCGTCGCCGCAAGGCTTTCCGGTCTCACATCTTGGAGAAGAAGAGCAGCGTGCGGACTCGCCGCCTCGGGCGTGAGACCGACGTGTCGCCGGCCGATGACCGCAAGGTGCGCCGCCAACTCGGCATCTGATCCGATCTGAGGCCCGGGTCGGGTCCGGAGTGATTCCGGCTCGGGACAACGGATCCCAAGATCGAGATTGACCAGCAACATCAACCTCCGGCGGCATCCGTCCCCGGACAAAGACGTTCAACAGCGCAGCAGTTTGTAGAAGAGAGGAGGACTCAAGATGGCCAGAGTGAAGCGATCCGTCCACGGCCGGAAGCACCACCGCGCGATTCTTGAGCAGGCCAAGGGGTACTACGGCAACAAGAGCCGGACGTACCGGGCCGCCAACGAGCAGGTCATGCACTCGATGCAGTATGCCTACCGGGACCGTCGGGCCCGGAAGGGCGACTTCCGGGCCCTGTGGATCCAGCGCATCAACGCCGGAGCCCGCATGCACGGGATGAGCTACAGCCGCCTGATCAACGGGCTGCACACGGCCGGTGTCGAGGTTGACCGCAAGGTATTGGCCGATCTGGCCGTCACCGACCCCGACGCCTTCGGTGCGTTGGTGCGCACGGCCCAGGACGCACTGGGTTCTGCGGCCAAGGGTGCGCCGGCGGCCAAGGCTGAGGCTGCCGTTGAGGCCGAGCCTGCGGACGCGGAGCCTGCCGAGGCTGAGGTCGCTTCCTGAGCCAAACCCTGGCCTTCACGCACCAGCGGATTCGCCGGTTGCGGGGCCTGGTGCAGAAGCGTTCGGCTCGATGGGCAGAGCGCGCTTTCGTGGCCGAGGGTACCGAGCTGCTGCGCACCGCGCTGGCCGCCGGCACCACGGTCGAATCGGTCTACGTCTCGCCCGAAGGGGCGGGCGAGGCCGAGGTGCAGCGGGTCACCCAGATGGCGGTCAAGGCCGGCGCCCGTCTCTTCACACTGGGTCCCGGCGTGCTCGAACGGGTGTCCGATACCGTGACACCGCAGCCGGTGCTGGCCGTGCTGCCCATGCTCGAGCACGAGACGATCGAGGGTCAGCCCGTCGCCTCGCCCCAGCCTGGCGATCTCCTGGTCGTCCTGGTCGACGTCCGTGATCCGGGCAATGCCGGCACGGTGCTGCGGACGGCCGATGCCGCCGGTGCGCGGGGCGTGGTCTTCAGCGGCGAGTCGGTCGACCCCTACAACCCCAAGACCGTCCGGGCCTCGGCCGGGTCCATCTTCCACGTGCCCTTCTGGGTTCAACCCGATGCGCCCACGGTGGCGGCCGGGCTGGCTGAGGCGGGCTTCCGCACCCTGGCCACCACGGCGCACACCGGCGAGGACTACGCCGCCATGGACTGGTCGGTGCCCACCGCCGTGTTCTTCGGGAACGAGGCGGCCGGCCTCGACGCCGAGATCGCCGCCACCACCACCGGCGCCCTGGCCATCCCCATGGAAGGCAAGGCCGAGTCGCTCAACGTCGGGGTGGCCTGCGCCGTGGTCTGCTTCGAGGCGCTGCGCCAGCGCCGCCGCCCGCCATCATGACCCGGTGCGGGTCCGTCGGCATCTAGCATTTCGAGACCGCGCCACACCTTCGTGCTCACGAATTCACTGACGACTTCACCCTCGACGACGACCAGACCTCGCCCATGACCGACGCCCCCGCCCCGCTCGACTTCGACGCCATCGCTGCTGCGGGGGCGGTCTCGATTGCCGCGGCCGACTCGACCAACGAGTTGAGCCAGGTCGAGACCGAGCTGTTGGGCAAGCGCTCGGTGCTCTCCGAGGCGCACCGGGCTCTCGGCGGTCTCGACCCCGAGGCACGCAAGGAAGCCGGCCGACGCCTCCAGGAGCTGCGGGCCTCCTTCGAGGCTCAGGTCGCGGCCCGGCGCCAGATCCTGGCGGTGAGCGAGCGGGCGGCCCAGATCGACGCCGACCGTCTCGATCTCACCGAGGTCATCCCGGCGCACGTGCGCGCCCCGTTCGAGCGCGGCCACCTGCACCTGGTCACCCAGGCCCGGGACGAGCTCGAGGATGTGTTCATCGGCATGGGCTTCGTGGTGGCCGAAGGCCCCGAGGCCGAGACGGATTGGTACAACTTCGAGGCGCTCAACATCCCGCCGGCCCACCCGGCCCGGAGCATGCACGACACCATGTACCTCGACATCGGTGAGCCCGAGACGGTGGTGTTGCGTACCCACACCTCGCCGGTGCAGATCCACCTGATGGAGGAGGCGGTGCGCAACGGCACGCTGCCGATCCATGCCGTCATGCCGGGCAAGTGCTACCGACTCGATACCCCTGACGCCACGCACCTCTCGGTCTTCAACCAGATCGAGGGGTTGGTGGTCGACCGCGGCATCACCTTCGGTGACCTGGCCGGCACCATCCAGACCTTCACGGAGGCCTACTTCGGCCCCGGTATGCAGTCGCGGCTGCGCCCGGCCTACTTCCCCTTCACCGAGCCCTCGGCTGAATTCGAGATCACCTGTGCCATCTGCCGGGGCGAGGGCTGCCGCACCTGCTCGGGCACCGGCTGGATCGAGCTGGGCGGGTGCGGCATGGTCGACCCGGCCGTCTTCGCCGCCGTGGGCATCGACGCCGACGAGTGGTCCGGCTTCGCCTTCGGGTTCGGCATCGAACGGATGCCTCTGATGCGCTATGCCATCCCGGATATGCGCTCGTTCATCGAGAACGACATCCGCTTCCTGTCGCAGTTTTGATGGTCGACCATCCCCACCACGGCAAGGGACTCCTGTGCGTGCACCGCTGAGCTGGCTCCGAGACTTTGCTCCGTTCCCCGATGACACGGGGGCACTGGTCGCCGCGCTCGACGGGCTGGGCCTGGTGGTGGAAGGGGTCGAGCAGGTCGGCGAAGGACTCGACGACGTGGTGGTAGCCCGGGTCGACGAGATCCGGGACATCGAGGGCGCCGACAAGATCCGCCTGGTCATCGTGGATGCCGGTGCCGGCCCGCTCGAGATCGTCTGCGGGGCCCACAACTTCAACGTGGGCGACCGGGTGCCGCTGGCCCCGGTCGGCGCGGTGCTCCCGGGCGGCTTCGTCATCGCCAAACGCAAGATGAAGGGTGTCACCTCCAACGGCATGCTGTGTTCGGGCCGCGAGCTCGGCCTCTCCGACGACCAGGCCGGCTTGCTGGTGCTCCATCCGGACACGCCGGCAGAGCCCGGCGCCAAGCTGACCGAGGTTCTGGGCGTCGAGAGCGACGTCGTGTTCGACATCACAGTCGAGGGGAACCGCCCCGATGCCTGGTGCATGGCCGGCATCGCCCGCGACCTGGCCGCCAAGCTGGGCCTGCCCTTCACCCTGGCCGAGCCGCCGGCCCCACCGTCGCTGGGCCGTCCGGTCAGCGAGCTGGCCACCGCGGTGGTGCAGTCGCCGGAGCTGTGCGCCCGCCTGACGGTGTCGGTGCTGGAGAACGTGACCGTCGCCCCGTCGCCGCAGTGGCTGGCCCGTCGCCTGACGCTGGCCGGCATGCGACCGATCAGCAACGTGGTGGACGCCTCGAACTACGTGATGCTCGAACGCGGGCAGCCCACTCACCCCTACGACCTGGCTCGTCTCCCCGGCCGGGGCCTGATCGTACGCCGGGCCGCGGCCGGTGAGCAGCTCGAGACCATCGATGGCACCGTCCGGACCCTCGGCGTATCGAGCGGCGCGCTGGGTGACACCGGTGAGGACTGCGTCATCTGCGACGCCACCGACACCGTGGTCGGCGTGGCCGGCGTGATGGGCGGCGCCTCCTCCGAGATCGAAGACACCACCACCGAGGTCCTGCTCGAGGCGGCCTACTTCGCGCCCATGGCCGTGGCCCGCAGCTCCAAGCGTCTCGGCCTGCGCACCGAGGCGTCGGCCCGCTTCGAGCGCGGGACCGACCCCTGGGGGATCGAGGCGTCGGTCACCCGTTTCTGCCAGCTGTTGGGCGAGAGTGTGCCCGGTCTGCAAGTGGCCGACGGGTTGCTCGACGTCCTCGGCGACGTGCCCGAACCCTTCGAGATCGACGTCCCCATCGAGCGGGTACAGCGCCAGCTGGGCGTCGCGCTGGGTGCCGACGACATGGCCCGGCTGATCGAGCCGATCGGGTTCGCTTGCGCACCCACCGACGGGGTGGTGCGAGTGACGGTGCCGACCAACCGGCCCGATGTTCGTCCGGCGCCCTTCGGCGTCGACGACGTCATTGAGGAGATCGCTCGCACCTTTGGCTACTCCAATGTGCCCCTGCACGCGCCGACCTGGCCCCAGCCCGGTCATCTCCAGCCGCAACAGCGCGGGCGCCGCTTCGCCAAGGACGTCATGGTCGGCCTGGGGATCACCGAAGGCTGGACCAACTCCTTCGTGTCCGAAGAGATGCACGCCAAGGTCGGGTTGACCGGGCCGGCCGTGCGGGTCACCAACCCGCTCATGGCCGAGTTGCCCTTTCTCCGGCGCAGCCTCATGCCGGGCTTGCTTGACGCCCTGGCCTACAACGTGGATCGGCGCCAGCCCCACCTTCGCCTCTTCGAAGTGGGCGTGGTCTTCTCCCATCCCGAGCAGGGTGGGGCCCGCCTGGTCGAGCGGTCCGGTGCCGGTGGCGCGCAAACCTCCGAGCTACCGGGGGAGCGGGAGCACCTGAGTGCTGCCTTCGCCCTCGAGGATGACGAAGCGAGCGCCGCCGTGGCGGCCTGGCACGTGCTGGGCGATGCCTTCCGCCTCGATGGCGTGCGCCTCATCGCCCCTGCCGAAGGCGATCCCATTCCCGCCGGCCTGCACCCGAGCCGGGTGGCCAACGTGGTCGCGCCGACCGGGGCCATGCTCGGGGTGGTGGGCGAGATCGATCCGGCGGTGGCGGCCGCCTTCGACTTGACCGTGACCTCGGGCGGGACGACGTCGACCCGCCGCATTGGATGGCTCGACCTCGACCTCGGCCTGCTTTTGGATGAGTCGACCACGCCACGACGGGTGGCCTCCGGGGCGTCGGTGAGCCGGTTCCCCTCGTCCGATATCGATCTGGCCCTGATGGTGTCCGATGCCTATCCGGCCGACCTGATCGGTCAGGCCCTCCAACGCGCCGCGGGCGATCTGGCCGAGTCGGTCACCCTGTTCGACGTCTACCGGGGGGGCGGCGTGGCCGAAGGCTCCCGGAGCCTGGCGTATCGACTGCGCTTCTGCGCGGCCGACCACACCCTGACCGACGACGAAGTGGGTCAACTGCGCGCCGCCTGCATCGCGGCAGTCGAGAAGGAATACGGGGCCGTCCTGCGTTGAACCGGCGGGCGGTGGTGAGCTCGGGCTTGGCCTTTATCCCGGCGGTCGGGAGCGTCGTCGGGTTGACGAACTCACGACGTGCCTCCTACTAGTGCCGTGATCCGCAACGTTTGCCCGGCATGATCGACTAGCTAGTGCCCAGTGGCTGGACCGACCAGCTACTCGTTTCCACGATAGTGATCAGGCGAGCTGGAAGAGCTGGCGGGCCGTCATTGCGTCGCGGCAAGATTGCGCCATGCTCGCCGGCGGACCCTTCGTCGGGTGCGCTGGTGGGGCATTGCCATGACCGGAATCGAAGCTTCGACCTCTCCCCATCCCTTGCCGCGCTGGTTCGGACCTAGAGCCAGCCCAGATGCCCCGGCCGTCTCGGCCCTGATCGCCCGCGTCGCGCGAGGGGCCGGATGGGCAGACATTGGCGGTGCGTTCAACCTCAACGTGCGGATAGACGCTGAGCCGCCGGTTGTCCTCCGGATTCATAGGCCCTGGGTCCGCCGCGGCCGGGTCGCGGGACTGCGGCGTCTGCGGGAGCGGCTCCAGCGGACGCAAGTCCGCGTCGCTCGGCCGATTCCAGCTATGGGCCGCGATACCCTGAGGGTCGCTGATCGTTGGGCTGAGCTTGAGGAGTTCATCGATCACGTCCAGCCGCCGGCGGGCGAGGACTCCTACATACGCCTATTCGAGGAGCTCGGACGTTTTCACGCTGCGCTCAAGGCAATCTGGGAGCCCGGTCCGCCCGAACCCCACGACGACCACAGAACCCTTGGGCAACTGCGGTACTCGGTCGGCTTCACACGCCGCAGGCTCGGACCCCGCAGCGAGCCGGTCGTGCAGCGGATGCGCCAACTGACTGGCGAGCTCTCCAAACTCCGGAAGCTAGTCGAACTGCCATGCGCTCCGATTCATGGGGACTACAAATTGTCCAACGCGGGACAACTATCAGACGGCTCATGGGCCACCTTCGACCTTGATTTCGCGAGGGTCAGGGAGCGGCTGTATGACATCGCGGGCTGCCTGAACCACGTCGCACAGAGCGGCCCCGATCGCGTGGGCCAGCCGGTTGAATTGCTCGAGCCACGACGACTGCTCGAGGCCTACGAAGGCACGGCTCCGGAACCGCTGACTCGCGACGAGCACCGTTGGCTCCCCGGGGCTCTAGCCCTCATACCCTTGCACTGGGCTGCCACCGCAGGGCTCGTGGGCGACGGCATCCACGAGGCCGAGAGCGCAATGACCGCCGCCGAGGCCTGGTGGTCGCGCCGGGCTGAACTCTCGTCGTAGTCCGGCGGCCGCGCTCGGGGACTGGAGTTCTCGGCCGAGCTTCGACTCCACTGAAGCGGCCGGCATGTCGCGCTCACCAACCTCTGCGATGAGTGCGTGGAGGAGCGTACCCTCGAGCGTGCCTTAGCCTCCCACCCCGGCCGGCGGTCGCGTAAGTGCCGGTATCGAATCGGGGTGCAGGGTGGTCGGGCGGGGGGTGTTCGGGTTACCGGTAATCGGGGGTACCGGACTGGGGTGAATGAGCCCGAACGAGGCAAACGTTGCCTGATGCGGCACCAGTTGCAGGCATGGCGTTATAAACCCCAATTGCGACAGGAGTCTGGTGGTTGCCGTGGCTCCCCCGACCGAGTCGGCGCCGTCTCACCCATTCGCGGCACCCGACCAGCCTCAATGAGGCCGCGCCAGGCCACCGCCGAGTGGCAACGTGGGGACGTGGAGATCGCGACCATCAACCCGGATGAGGACGAGCGAGGTCTGGCCGACTGGTTCGGCATCTGGCGGGCCACCGATCTTGAGAAGTTTGCCGACGACGTGGGCTGGGACGAGCAGGACATCCGGGCGCAATCACACGACACCACCACCGTGATGCGTCACCTGCTGGCTCGGGCTGATGACGGCAGCGCGGTCGCCGCCGCCCTGTTCAGCCTGCCCCAGCTGGACAATCTCCATGCGGCCTGGCTCGACGTGCGGGTCGACCCTTCGCAGCGCCGGCTGGGGTACGGGCGGACGATGGTGCAGTACGTGGAAGCGGAAACCCGGAGGGTCGGGCGTACCGTGATCAACGGGATCAACGACATGCCGGTGGCCCAGCAGGACAGCCATCCCGCCCCGCTCTTCTGCCGGGCCATGGCCTTCGAGGTACAGCACATGGGCCATCGGCGGGCGCTCGGTCTGCCGCTGCCACCCGAGCGGGCGGCTGCGCTCTGGCGCGACGTCAGAGATGCCAAGGGTGCCTCGGACTACCGCGTCATCAGGCTGAAGGGACGCTGGCCCGACCAGTTTGTCGAGGACCAGTGCGCGCTCGAGCGCGCCATGTCGACCGATCAGCCGCTGGGTGACAGCCAAGCCACCGAAGAGGTCTGGGATGCCGCTCGGATCGACGACCAGGCCCAGCACCTGGCCGATCAGGGCTTGATCAGCCTGGTGGCGGCGGCGCAACACATCGAGAGCGGACAACTGGTGGCCTGCTCGCGCCTCGTCTACTCGGACCGGCGACCGAGCGAGGCCTGGCAGTGGGCCACCATCGTGCTGGAAGAACATCGAGGCCATCGACTGGGCCTGGCGGTGAAGCTGGCCAACCTCGACTTCCTGGCCCAGGAACTGCCGACGGCCCGTCGGGTCATCACCAGCAATGCCGCCGTCAACGCGCCCATGATCGCGGTCAACGACCTCATGGGGTTCGAGATCGATGCCATTGGCGCCTTCTGGCAGAAGACGCTCACGTGAACGGGTCGGAGGTCGTCGAAATCGATCCGTTCGACGACGAGCAATTCGACCAGTGGTTCAGCGTCCAGCGCATCAAGGATCAGGAGCGCCGGCCCGACCTTCCGGGTTGGCAGCGCGCCGAACTGTTGGCTTGGGGTCGCCTGGTCGATGGAGCAGAACGCACCCAGCCGGTGCTGGCTCGGGACGCCGCTGGCCAACCCATTGGCATCTCCCACCTCGAGACGTTCACGACCGAGAACCAGCATCTGGGCCGTACCGAGATCTACGTGGTCCCTTCAGCCCGCCGGCAGGGCGTCGGCCGAGCACTGCTGGCCGCTATTGAAGAAATGGCCAGCAACGGTGGCCGCACCCAACTGGCCGCTCGGGACGAGGAACCGACCCGCCCCGACTTCGTCAGCCACGCCAAGCCGTTTGCTGAATCGAACGGATTCCGGCCGGTCCAGGTGATGGTGCGACGAGAACTGACGCTGCCTCTCGGTGACCAGCAGCGCCGCACGCTGCTCGAGAACCCCAAAACGTCCCCGGTCGGCTACAGCATTGAGACCTTCGACGATCGCTGGCCCGATGGCGACGTCGCCGACCGCGCCGAACTCGGCCGCCGCATGTCGACCGATGCTCCCCATGAGGGTCAGGATCTCGACGAGGAAGTCTGGACACCTGAACGAGTGCGGCAAATGGAAGCCTTGCTGGCCTCGCAGAACCGGGCCAAGCTGATCGCCGCCGCCAGGGATGACACCTCCGGGGAGGTGGTTGCCTTCTCGGAGATCGCGGTGCCGCTCGGAGCGCCCGAATCGGTATGGCAGCACGACACCCTTGTTTTACGTGAGCACAGGGGCCATGGCCTTGGCTACGCGTTGAAGATGGCCAATCTGATCGCGCTGGGTGACCGCTACCCAGCGGCCCGACGACTCTCGACGTGGAATGCCGCAGAGAATGAGCCGATGATCGCGGTCAACGACGAGATGGGCTTCGAGGTGACGGCGCATTCGACGACGTGGATGAAGGCGCTTTGACCGGTTCCCGTTCCTGGCGACGCCTGGCGCCGCCGGTCGTCCTGGTCGGGACTCTGATCTTCGGGGCGACCGGTCCCGCCGGCGCAACCAGTCGGCATTCGACGCCGCTGGTGGATGCCGCCTGCTTCTCACCTGGTGTGACCAAGCCAACGAAAATCACGCTGGCCTGCGCCGATGGCAACGCAATTCTTGAGCACCTGCGCTGGTCGGCCTGGGGGAGCCAGACCGCCCAGGGGAGCGGTGTGATGGATCAGAATGACTGCACTCCGGATTGCGCGGCCGGTGACTTCAAGACCTACCCGGTCAAGGTGGCGCTCTCGCGCCCGGTTCCCGCCGACGGTCGTCGCTACTTCGTGATGGTGAAGGTCAATTTCACTTCGAAGGCCACGCCGGCGGGGAAGCGCACCGAATCCATGCCCGATTGCTTCGTCAGCCCGCCCAAGCCCTTCGTCCCACGCTGCCCGTCCAACCTGCGGGCGTGAATCCGGATTGAGGCTGGGCGCTCACTCCGGCTGTGTGCAGACCGCCTCGATGTTGTGACCGTCGAGATCCCGCACGAAGGCGCCGAAGTAGAAGGGGTCGTATTCGGGGAAGATCCGAGGTTCGTGCAGAATCTCGGCGCCCACGTTGACCGCAGCCTGATGGAGGGCTCGCACCTGCTCACGATTGGCGGCCCGGAAGGCGAGGTGGAGTTCCCGATCTTGGTCTCGCTTGGCCGGGCAGAGCCAGAAGCCACCCGGTTCCGGGCCGAAGAAGCCGGCGACCGGGCCCTCGTCAACCACCAAGGCGATCCCGAGTGGGGCCAGAATGGTTTCGTAGAACTCGGCGCTGGCGCGGACGTCGGCAACTTGCAAGGTGACGTGGTCGAACATGGCGCCCACCCTGCCAGAATCGGCGCACCTAGTGTCGTGGGTGATGGTCTCAGAATCCCGGTCAGATCACGATCTGATGGCGGCGATCCAGGCTTTGGGCGAGCTGGGCTTAGGTGTCGAGGGCGTTCACGTACACGCGCGCGACCGACCGCCGATCGAGCAGCACTGGGTTGCCGATCTTCGCCGTGACATTTTCTCGGCGTCGAAGACCTTCACCTCGGTCGCCGTTGGCATTGCTCAGGCCGAGGGTCTGTTCCACGTGGACAATCTGGTCCTGACCCATCTTGGACACCTGACAGCCGATCCGGCGCCGGGTGTCGAAGCGATCACGATCCGGCACCTGCTCACCATGACATCGGGGATCACCTACCGATGGGAAGATCCCGACGCCGATCATTCCGGGGACCCGGCCAACGACATCCTGAGCACACCGCTCGGCGCCACGCCCGGGTCCGCCTTCGCCTACCGGGGCGGGAGCACCTATCTGCTCAGCCGCATCATCCATGCCTGCTCGGGCCAGGACCTGCGCGACTTCCTGCTCCCACGGCTGTTCACCCCGCTCGGCATTAAGAACCCGCAGTGGCTCCGCTGCCCGCTTGGCTACTCCCTCGGTGCGGTCGGACTCCAGCTACGTACCGAAGAGATCGCCCGGCTCGGCCGCACCCTGCTGAGTGACGGCCGCGACGGGGACCGCCAGCTGGTACCGGCCGACTATGTGGCGAGCATGATCGGCGACCACGTCTCCACCGACGGCCATATCGCCACCAACGCGGTAGCGCCCCACCCCGACAACGAGCGATACGGCCGGCACGTCTGGTTGTGCTCCCGGGACGACGCCTGGCGAATGGACGGCTTGTACGGGCAGTTCAGCATCGTGCTGCCCCGCCAGCAGGCCTGCGTGACGATCACGGCTCACTATCAAGGACCGACCTCTCAAATCTTGGACGCCATCTGGTCCTCGATCGTGCCCGCGCTGTGATGACCCACGGGCAGGAGACCGAAAGGGAGCCCGGTCGCATGAATATGCAGATACCTGTATACTCATGCGAATGAAGGCGGGGATCGTCGGAGCGTCGGGTTACACCGGCTCAGAGTTGCTGCGGTTGCTGGACGGGCATCCGGAGATCGACGTGACCGTGGTCACGGCCCACACCCATGCCGGACAGGTGGTGGGGGAGCACACCCCGTCCCTGGCTGCCGCCTATCCCGGCCTGCTCTACGAGGACAACGACGTCGCCCGGCTGGTCGGCCTCGATCTGGTGTTCAGCGCCCTGCCCCATGGGGAATCACAGACCTTCGTGCCGGAACTCATGGGGAAGGTGGGCTGCATCGTCGATCTCGCCGCTGATTTCCGGCTGCACGACGCCTCGCTCTACCCGACTTGGTACGGCGAGGAGCATCACTGTCCCGAACTGCTCGAACAGGCCGTCTACGGGCTGCCCGAGCTGTTCCGTCACCCCCTGGCCGGAGCCACCTTGGTGGCCGCCGCCGGCTGTTACCCCACGGCCACCGGATTGGCGCTGGCCCCCCTGGTCCGGGCCGGACTGATCGAGACGACCGGGATCGTGGTCGACGCCGCCTCTGGCATGTCCGGCGCTGGTCGAGGCTTGAAGGAGTCATTGCACTTCGGCGCGGTGGACGAGGACTTCACCGCCTACGGCTTGCTGACCCACCGGCACACGCCCGAGATGGAGCAGATCCTGGGCGCCCAGCTGATCTTCACTCCGCATCTGGTGCCGATGGTGCGGGGCATTCTCGCTACTTGCTACGCCCGCCCGGCCAGCGGGAGCTCGCTGACCACGGCCGACGTCATGGCGGTCTTGCACGAGGCCTACGACGATGAGCCGTTCGTGGTGGTCACCGACGCATCGCCGTCGACCAAGGCGACCACGGGCTCGAACTGCGCGCACGTGACGGCTCGGGTCGACGAACGGACCGGCTGGGTGCTTGCCCTCTGTGCCATCGACAATCTGGTCAAGGGAGCATCCGGCCAGGCCATCCAGTGCGCCAACGCTGCCCTGGGACTGCCCGAGACGACCGGACTGCCGCTGGGAGGGATGTACCCATGAGCGTGACCGCGGTGCGGGGGTTCGTGGCGGCCGGGGGATCGGCTGGCATCAAGGCCTCCGGCGCGCCGGATGTGGCTGTCGTCGCCACGGCCGACGGTGTGGCGGTGTCGGCGGCCGGCGTGTTCACCGGCAATTTGGCGGCGGCCGCGCCGGTACAGATCAGCCGCAAGCATCTGGCGGCAACCAGTGGCAAGGCCGCTGCTGTCATCCTCACGTCGGGCAATGCGAATGCGGCCACCGGCGAGCCGGGACGCCAGGCTGTGTTGGCGCTCTGCCAGGACGTGGCCGACGGCATCGGCGCCAAACTCGAAGAGGTGTTGGCCTGTCAGACCGGCTTGATCGGCATTCCGTTCCCGATCGAAGTGGCGGGGCCTGCTGTGCCGGGCATCGTCAGCAGCCGGTCGGCCGACGCCCAATCAGGTGCCGCCGCCGCCGTGGCCATCATGACCACCGACACGGTGCCGAAAAAGGTGGTGGTGCGCGGCGACGGCTTCACCGTCGGCGGCATGGCCAAGGGTGCCGCCATGCTGGCGCCGAATATGGCCACCATGCTGGCGGTGTGTACCACCGATGCCACGGTCGACCCGGACACCTTGCGCACCTGCCTGCAAGGAGCAGTCGCCGCCTCGTTCAACACCATGACGGTGGACGGCTGCACCTCGACCAACGACACCGTGCTGGTGCTGGCCAACGGCCAAGGGGCCACCCCGACCCCGGCTGCCCTGACCGCGGCCCTGACCGAGGCGTGCCTATCCCTGGCCGAGCAGATGGTGGCCGATGCCGAAGGTGCCACCAAAGTCGCCCACATCATGGTGGTGGGGGCCGACAGCGACGTGGCTGCCCACACGGCCGCCCGCAAGGTAGCCGAATCGCAATTGGTGCAGTGTTCCCTCAACGGCGAGGACGCCTACTGGGGCCGGATCATCAGCGAACTTGGCTCGGCCGGCGTGGCCTTTGACATCGACCTGGTCTCGGTGGCCTATGGCGGCGTGGTGGTCTGCGACGGCGGCGTGGCGGTCGAGCACGATGCCGCCGCGGTGACCGCCCACATGCAGGGCCGCCATGTCGAGATTCTCTGTGATCTCAAGCTCGGATCGGGCCGGGCCGCCGTGCTCACGACGGATCTCGGTTACGGCTACATCGACGAGAACCGGACCACCTCGTGAGCGCGGCCGCGCCGAAGCCGACGGCCTCGTCGACCGAGGCGAGTCCGCCGCCGAAGGTGACGCGGGCGCAGCGGGCGGCCGCCCAGAACACGGCCTCGGTCTTGGTCGAAGCACTGCCCTACATCCACCGCTTCAGCAGCAAGGTGGTGGTGGTCAAGTACGGGGGTAACGCGCTGAACGGATCAGAAGGTGGGGCCGACGCCGCGCTGGCCTCGTTCGCCCAGGACGTGGTCCTCATGCGGGCGGTGGGCATCCTGCCGGTGGTGGTGCACGGCGGCGGACCGCAGATCGGTGATCTTATGGCGCGGCTGGGCAAGGAGGCCGAGTTCCGCGACGGCCTGCGGGTGACGGACGCCGAGACGCTTGACATCGCCCGCATGGTGCTGGTCGGCAAGATTAACCGGGACATTGTCTCGGCCATCAATGTGCACGGGCCGTTCGCCGTGGGCATGTCGGGCGAGGACGCCAACCTGATCACGGCCCAGCAGACTCACGTCGATCTGGGTTTCGTCGGCAACGTGGCGCTGGTCGATCCGACCATGCTCGAGCGGCTGCTCTCCGAAGGCATCATCCCGGTGGTGGCCACCATCGGGGCCGACCAGGCCGGCCAGGCCTACAACATCAATGCCGACACGGTGGCCGGCGCCCTGGCCGAAGCGCTGGGGGCGGAGAAGCTGGTCTTCCTGACCGACATCGAGGGGCTGCGGATCGTGGCCGACGACCCGTCGACGGTGATCCATCAGGCCTCGGTGGCGGTGATCGACGAGATCGTGCGGAGCGGTGGCGCCGAGGGCGGGATGAAGCCAAAGGTCGAAGCCTGTGCCCGTGCCGTACGGGCCGGTGTGGGCCGGGCCCACATCCTCGATGGGCGGGTGCCCCACGCCATCCTGCTCGAGCTGTTCACCGATTCGGGTGTCGGCACCATGGTGCTGCCATGACCGAGGCCACGCTCTCGAGCCGCGCCGCGCTGATGCGCACCTACGCCGAGCCTCCGCTGACCTTGGTGCGGGGCGAGGGCACGGTGGTCTACGACGGCGAGGGGAAGAGCTACCTCGACTTCATCACCGGGCTGGCCGTGGTGTCGCTGGGTCATGCCCACCCCGAGGTGGCCGACGCGGTGGCCACCCAGGCCCGCACGCTGGCACACGTCTCCAATCTGTACGGCAACGCCCTGGGGCCCGAAGTGGCCCTGACCATCGACCGGCTGATCAACGGTGGCACCGGCCAGGCCGGCGGGCAGGTCTTCTTCTGCAATTCGGGCGCCGAAGCCAACGAGTGCGCGCTGAAGCTGGCCCGGCGCTGGGCCGGCCTGGGGCGCCACGGTGTGATCAGCGCCGACAACTCGTTTCACGGGCGGACGCTGGCCACCCTCACCGCCACCGGACAGCCCGAGAAGCAGGCCCCGTTCCTCCCGCTGCCCGAAGGCTTCGTCCACGTGCCCTACGACGATGTCGACGCGCTGGACCAGGCGCTCGACCCGGCCACCGTCTCGGCCGTGCTGCTCGAGCCGCTCCAAGGTGAAGGCGGTGTGGTCACCCCCAGCTCGGACTATCTCCGGGCCGTACGAGACCTGTGCACCGAGCGCAACGCGCTGCTCATCCTCGACGAGGTGCAGACCGGTCTGGGCCGTACCGGCCACTGGTTCGCCTTCCAGGCTCAGGGGCTCGAACCCGACGTGGTGACCATGGCCAAGGCGCTGGGTAACGGGATGCCGGTCGGCGCCTGCTGGGCCCGGGCCGAGGTGGCGGCCGCCTTCGGTCCCGGTGATCACGGTTCGACCTTCGGCGGGCAACCGCTGGCCCTCTCCGCGGCCAAGGCCACCCTGGCCGTCATGGAGCGCGAGGACGTGTGCGGGCGGGCCCAGCGGGCCGGGGCGATGTTGTCGTCCGGTCTGGCCGCGCTGCCCGGGGTGACCGGGGTGCGCGGCGCCGGCCTCTTGCTGGCTGCCCAGCTGGCCCGTTCCGTCGCCAAGGAGGTGTCGGCCGGCGCGTTGGCCAAGGGGTTGCTGGTCAACGCCGTGCGGCCCGATGCTGTCCGGGTGGCCCCGCCGCTGCTGGTGCGCGACGAGGAAGTGGCGCAGGCGTTGGGCATCCTGGGTGAGGTGCTGGACGAGTTGACCGGGACCCCGGAGGTCTGAGCGATGCCGAACCTGTTCGATCTCGATGATCTGAGCCTGGCCGACTGGGAGCAGATCCTCACGGTGGCCGTCGATCCCGCTGCACCACGCGTCTTGGAGGGCCACGGGGTGGCCTTGGTCTTCGAGAAGCCATCGGCCCGCACCCGCAATTCGTCCGAGCTGGCCGTGGTCGGCCTGGGCGGGCACCCGGTGTACATCCAGGGAGCCGAGGTCGGCATCGATGAGCGCGAGTCGGCCGAGGACGTGGCCCGCACTTTGGCCTGTTATCACCGCATCATCTGCGCCCGGGTCTTCGATCACCGGGTGCTGATCCGCATGGCCGCCGCCTTGGCCAAATCGGGCTTCTCCGTGCCGATGGTCAACCTGCTCTCCGACGCGGCGCATCCGTGCCAAGCGGTGGCGGACATCATCACGCTGCGCGAACTGTTAGGTCCGGGCTCTCTGGCCGGCAGGTCTCTGGCCTATATCGGCGATGCCAACAACATGTGGACCTCATTGGCCAAGGCGGCCCTGCTCGAGGGCATGGAGGTGCGCATCGCCGCCCCGGCCGGTTACGGGCCGAGCGCCGACCAGTTGAGCCAGCTGGCCGGCTGGGCCGAGCGGGTCGGTAAGGGCGGCACGGTGCACGCCACCACCAGCCCCGCCGAGGCCGCGGCCGGGATCGACGTGCTCTACACCGACGTCTGGACCTCCATGGGCCAGGAGGGCGAGCGCGCCGCCCGGCTGGCCGCCTTCGACGGCTTCACCATCGACGACACGCTGGTCTCCAAGGCCTCGCCGGACGTGGTGGTGTTGCATTGCCTGCCCGCCCATCGCGGTGAGGAGATCAGCGAGTCGGTCCTCGAGGGCACCCACAGCCAGGTATGGCGCCAGGCCGCTCATCGCCAGACCGCCATGCGCGGCATCCTCTCGTGGGCGGTGCAGCCGTGAGCACCATCGGCGCCACCACCAACGGGCGACCGGGCAAGAACCAGCGTCAGCACCTGATCACCAAGCTGCTCGAAGGGCAGGCCGTGACCAGCCAGGCCCAGCTGGTGGCCCTGCTGGCCGACGAGGGGGTCGAGGCCACCCAGACCACGGTGTCGCGCGACCTGGAGGACCTGGGTGCGGTCAAGGTGCGCATCCCCGGCGGGGACACCGCCTACGCCCTGCCCGAACTGCCGGTACACCAGATCGCCCCGGAGGACCACCTGCGCCGGGTGCTGGGGGAGTGGGTGGTCGAGGTAGCCCACTCGGGCAATTTGGTCGTGCTGCGCACGCCGCCGGGCTCGGCTCATGTCGTAGGCTCGGCCCTCGATCGCAGCGGCCTCGATGCCGTCGTGGGCACTGTGGCCGGTGACGACACGGTGCTCGTGGTGGTCGACGAGGGGGTAGGGGGCAAGGCAATGTCGGACCGTCTTCGTGATGTGGCTGGTATTGCCGCCACCGGGACGTGAACTCCCACCAACCCGCAGCTTGATTGCCACGGCCGCGCCCGGCCACCAACGAACCAGACCCACCAGATCGCTGATCAGAAGGAAAAGAAGGAAGACCAAGACCATGTCAACTGAACGAGTCGCACTGGCCTACAGCGGTGGCCTCGATACGTCCGTGGCCGTCCGCTGGCTACAGGAGAACGAAGGCGTCGAGGTGATCGCCGTCGCCGTCAACGTCGGACAGGCGGCCGAGAAGGGCGGTGAGGACTACGAGGCCATCCGCCAGCGCGCCCTGGCCGCCGGCGCCGTCGAGGCCGTGGTCATCGACGCCCGGGCCGAGATGGCCGAAGAGTTCTGCCTGCCCGCGCTCAAGGCCAACGCCAAGTACGAGGGTAAGTACCCGCTGGTCTCGGCACTTTCCCGCCCGGTCATCGTGCGCCACCTGGTGGCCGAGGCGCGCACGCACGGCGCCACCGCCATCGCCCACGGCTGCACCGGCAAGGGCAACGATCAGGTCCGCTTCGAGGTGGGGACGCGCGCCCTGGCCCCCGATCTGGGCATCTACGCGCCGGCCCGCGTCTGGGGGCTCAGCCGCGAGGACTGCGTGGAGCTGGCCGAGAAGTGGGAGATCCCGATCACGGTCACCAAGGACAAGCTGTATTCGATCGACGACAACCTCTGGGGCAAGGCCATCGAGTGCGGGGCCATCGAGGATCCCTGGGCCCCAGCCCCCGACGATGTCTACACGCTGACCCGCCCGACCGAGACCGAGCCGGTCGAGATCATCGTCGGCTTCGAGGCTGGCGTGCCGGTCTCGCTCGACGGCCAGGCGCTGTCGCCGCTCGACCTCATCGCCCAGATCGGCCGAGTCGCCGGCAGTCGCGGCTTCGGCCGCCTCGACATGGTCGAGAACCGCCGGGTCGGCATCAAGAGCCGTGAGGTCTACGAGTGTCCCGGGGCGTTGGCTCTCCTGGTCGCCCATGCCGATCTGGAGGACCTGACCCTCGAGCGTGACCTGCACCACGAGAAGGCCCGCCTCGAGCCGCGCTGGTCCGAGCTGGTCTACGACGGCTTGTGGTTCTCACCGCTCAAGTCCGCCCTCGATGCCTTCATCGACGAGTCGCAGCGCCACGTCACCGGCGAGGTGCGTCTGCGCTTCGCCGCACCGGGGACCTGCACCGTGGTGGGCCGGCGCAGCCCGGTGGCCCTCTACGACCACGGGCTGGCCACCTACGACGCCTCGGACACCTTCCGCCACCAAGATGCCGAGGGCTTCGTCCGCCTGTGGGGTCTCGGGGTGGCCACCTGGTCGGCGCGCCAGGGGCCCGGCTCGAAGGCATCGTCATGACGCTGTGGAAGGGCCGCATTTCGACCGACATGGCTGAAGCCGTGGCCGATCTCACCGTCTCTTTGCCGGTCGACCGCGTCCTGGCCCACGACGACCTGGCCGGTTCGCGGGCGCATGTGAAGGGCTTGGCCAAGGCCGGGATCCTCACCGACGGCGAAGCCGAGGAGCTCATCGACGCCCTCGACCAGATCGAGGAGGAGTTCGCCAGCGGTGCTTTCGTCTTCGGGCCCGGTGATGAGGACGTGCACACGGCGGTGGAGCGCCGGGTCACCGAGCTGGCCGGCGACACCGGGGCCAAGCTGCACACCGGCCGCAGTCGCAACGACCAGGTGGCGACCGACCTGCGCCTGTGGTGCCGCCGATCGCTGATCGAGGTGGCCGAGCACGTGATGTCCCTGCAGGACACCCTGGCCCAGCGCGCCCTCGATGCCGCCGACACCTACCTGCCCGGCTACACCCACCTGCAGCGGGCCCAGCCCGTACTGCTGGCCCACCACCTGCTGGCTCACGGCTGGGCGCTGGCCCGCGACGTGGACCGCCTGCTCACCACGGTCGACCGCCTCAACGTGTCGCCGCTCGGTGCCGGTGCGTTGGCCGGTTCGTCGCTGCCCCTGCAGCCCGACTACGTGGCGGCCGAACTCGGTTTTCACGGCCGCTTCGAGAACTCGCTCGATGCCGTATCCGACCGCGACTTCGTGGCCGAAGCGCTCTTCGACATCGCCCTGCTCGGTGTGCACCTCTCCCGCATGGGGGAGGAGCTGGTGCTGTGGTCGACCGAGGAGTTCGGCTTCTGCACCTTCGACGACGCCTACTCCACCGGCAGCTCGATGCTGCCGCAGAAGAAGAACCCCGACGCGGCCGAGCTGACCCGCGGCAAGAGCGGTCGCCTGGTCGGGAACCTGACCGGCCTGCTGGTCACCCTCAAGGGCCTCCCACTGGCCTACAACCGCGATCTGCAGGAGGACAAGGAACCTCTCTTCGATTCGGTGCACCAGGTCCGCCTCGCCCTGATCGCCCTGCGCGGCGTCTACGACACCGTCACGTGGAACGAAGAGCAGATGCGGGCGTCGGCCGACGGTCACGCCGCCGCCGCCATCGACCTGGCCGAGATGCTGGTCGAGAACGGTATGCCCTTCCGCCAGGCCCATGCCCTGGTCGGCGGTCTGGTGCACGAATCTCTCGAGCGCCACGTGCCCCTGGTCGAGCTGGTGGCCGCGCACCCCGATTTGGGAGAGGCCGCCGTGGTACTCCTCGAACCGGGTGTGGCGGTGACCCGTCGTTCCACCCCGGGTGGCGCCGGCCCGGTCGCGGTGGCCGAGCAGGCCGAGCGCTTCGCCCGCCGCCTCGAGGTGGACCGGACCCGGGTGGCCCAGTGGGTCGACGGATCTTCCACTTCCCGCGTCTAACACGGGGGCGCCGACACGGTTCTGGTCCGCTCCAGGCAGGGCACTGGGCTGACGTCAGCGCGGCACGGCCATTGCGGACCGAGAGGGCGCAGACGACTGGCGTGGTTTCTCTGTAACGGCATGATGAATTGCCGGTGAAAGGCCTTTTGCTAAGAGTTTGACCGGAGCATGCTGGGGTAGGGCAGGCGGCTGGAGCCGCAGGCGGGCGGCCCGATGTAGCAGGGAGCGCCATGCCAGCCATGCAACGGATGAACGGCATCGACCCGATGTTCATCTACTCGGAGACTGCGTCAACTCCGATGGAGGTTGCTTACGCCTGCGTCTTTGATCCATCTACCGCGCCGAAGGGCTACTCCTTCGACGCGGTGCGGGCACTGCTGACTGAGCGCGTCCCGTCGCTGCCCCCCTTCCGGCGCCGCCTGATGCCGGTGCCGCTCGGCCTGGACCATCCCCGCTGGGTCGACGATCCCGACTTCGACCTCGACAACCACCTGCACCGGCTCTCCGCACCGGAGCCGCACGGGCCGGCTGAGTTCGCTGACATGGTGGCCAGCATCATGAGCCGGCCGCTCTGTCCCGAGCAGCCACCCTGGGAGATGTACGTGATCGAGGACCTGGCCGACGGCCGGGTGGGCCTGGTGGCCAAGGTGCACCACTCCGTCATTGACGGGGTCGCCGGGGCCGCCCTGATGGCCCAACTGCTCGACCTGTCCGCCGAGGGCCGGCCCAACAACGAACCCTGCGCACCCTGGCACCCTCCTCAACTGCCGTCAGCGGCCCAGTTGTTGACCCACGCACTGCCCAACATGCTGTCGAGCCCGTTGCGCACCGTGCGGGCCGTTCGCGAGATCGGTCGGACCGCCCTGCGCCTGGCCCGCTGCGCGTTGGATGGCAACACAGGCCCGGTGTCGGTTCCATTGTTTGCACCGGACCTCCTGCAGCAACCGGTGGTCGGCGAGCGTGAAGTCGGCCTGGCCCAGATGGACCTGGCCGACATCGCCCGGGTGCGGCAGCGCTTCGGCGTCACCATGAACGACGTCGTGATGGCAGTCTGCTCGGGGGCGCTGCGGACCCACTTCATCGAGCTGGGACAGCCGGTCGACGAGTCCCTGGTGGCCATCGTGCCGGTGTCAGTCCGACCCGCCTCGGCGGGCGCTGATGAAGGCGAGAACCTGGGCAACCACCTCTCGGCCATGTTCGTTCCGCTCGGCAATGACCGGGACACCCCGGTCGAGCGCCTGCACTGGGTAGTGGAATCGTGCCGCGCCATGAAAGGGCAGGAACGCGAGGTGGGGTACGGACCGCTCGGTTCGGCCCTGGCTGAAGCCATGCCGCCGATGCTGGCCAAGCCGGTGGTCCAAGGCGGCATTCGGGCCGGCATCCTCCGGCGTCTGCGGGCGGGCAACCTCATGGTGTCCAACGTGCCCGGCCCCGACTTTCCCCTTTACTTCGCCGGCATGCGGATGGAAGCGGTGCACCCGATGGGTCCGGTCGTCGACGGTCTCGCCCTGAACATCACGGTGCAGTCCTATGAGCAGTCGATGTTCATCGGCATCAACGCAAGCGCCGGCGCGGTACCCCAGCTGCCGGGACTGGCCCGGGCCATGGTGCTCGAGCTGGCCGCCCTGGTGGCCGCTGCTGAAGAAGGGGACGCACGCTCGCCGTCCCGCCCAGCGGTCCACTGGCTGCGCGAGGAAGCCGAAATCCGGGTCCCCAAGGCTCGCTTGGTCCCTCGCCACTCGGTGCCCACCGCGCATGCCCGCCGGGCCCGCAGCCCGGTGTCGGCCTCTCGACCGGTGCCCGTGGTCCGCCCCGAGAACTCCTGGGATTAGTCCGGGCAGCCAAGCCACATTGGCGAGGCCGAGGAGGAGCGGCCAGAGTCTGCGCCGTGAAGCGCGCCGACCTGGCCCGGGACCCGCTCGAGGTCGCCCCCTGGTTGCTCAACAAGGTGCTGGTACGCGGCGGCCGGAGTGGCCGCATCGTGGAGGTCGAGGCCTACCAGGGCGAGGCCGACCCGGCCTCGCATGCGTACCGTGGGCTGACGCCGCGCACTTCGGTGATGTTCGGTCCGCCGGGCTTCCTCTACGTGTACTTCACCTATGGCATGCACTGGTGCGCCAACGTGGTGTGCTGGCCCGAGGGCCGGGCCGGCGCTGTGCTGATCCGGGCCCTGGCCCCACTGACCGGCCTGCCCAAGATGCAACTCGAACGCCCGGCCGCCAAGCGGCCCCAGGATCTCTGCAGCGGGCCGGCCAAGTTGTGCCAGGCGCTGGGCATCAGCGGGAACGAGAACGGAACCGATCTGCTGGCTCGAGGGGCGAGCCGCGGCAACGGTGCCCTCGACCCAGTCCGCCTGGTCGACGATGGGACACTGCCGCCGGTGCGCCCGGCGTCCGGGCCTCGCATCGGGATCCGGGTGGCTGCTGATTGGCCCTGGCGCTTCTGGGTCCCGGGCGACCCCAACTTGAGCACCCGAGAAGGGGCGTCGACACGGAACGGCTATCCGCCGAACAGTCCGACTGACTCGCCTGGGATCACCCCTCCGGGTGACGAATAGGGCGCACCGCCACACGGTGCGGTCACCGTGCCATCGGGTTCGAGGAAGGCGGCCTTTTGCTGCTGCCCGCACGGCGCGGCCCGGGGTGACTCGTGAGGATCGATCCCGCTGGTCGGCGGGGTGTCTGTGTCAGGCGGGGGAGCGGTGCCCTCGAGTTGCCCGTTGACCGTGCGGACCGGAGCACTGTCGAAGAAGACCATGGCCGACCCGTCGGAAGGGAGGGAGCTCAGATGCGAGAGGCCCCAGAAGGGCTCGGGGTCCGGTGAACGCCCCGACACCAGGGCTGGCCAAACCAGAGGGATGCCCGCTGAACGCGCCTCGGTTTCGGTGACCACGTTGGCCACCTGGTGATCGCCGTAGGCCACCTGCAAGAGGACGGTGTGGGTGGGCGTGTCGGGCAGCGGGTCGGTGGTGAGGTGGGTGATGAAGCCGTCGGGATCGGCTCGATCCCAGAGCATCTGGACCAGGTCGAGCCCGACCAGACGGGTCACCGGATCGGGATAGGCGGTGTCGTAGGCTGTGTCGAGGCCGAACGAACCGAGCTGGTTGCCGTAATCACTCGACCGGTAGATGAGGAGGCTGAAGTCCATGCCGGGCACACCGAGCACGCCACGGCGGATGTCGGGTTCGAGCGCCATCAAGGTGGCCCCGTAAATGCCACCCATCGAATTCCCGTCGTAATAGAGGTGCGACGGGTCGTAGAGCGGATGGCCCGAGCTGCCTTCGAAGAGCGGGTTGGTGAAGAGCCCGCCTTGGGCCACCAGGGCCTGCCCGACCACCAGCTGGTCCAAGATCCCCTGCTCGACCCGATCGATGAGCGTCGGGAAGTTGGAGAGATCGAACAGCGAGAGCACCACGTTGGGGATGTCGCCCTGGGCCATGCCCAACCAATCGGTGGCGCAAAAGAGGATGTCGTGCGTCTCGGACTGCGTCTCGACATCGGCCGCGTCGACCTCGAAGGGCGTGCCGAGCAGGCCATGGCCGTACAGCGAGATGCGGGCCGGCGTGGTGTAGGCGGCTCGGGGGATGTTGCACACGACCCGGGCTTGATACGAGATCGGATTCTGCAGCGGGGCCGCGTACGGGCTCAGTGGATCCTTCTCGAGGAAGACACCGGTCCCGATGTCGGGTGTGCCCTGGTTCAACTTGAGATTGGGATCGGCCTGATCCGCCGCCTCCACCAACGGAGCCAGCGGGCCACCGGGCGTGGTGGCGATGGTCGGCGTCAGCGAACAGGTGGGGAAGATGTAACAGGGCACCCTCACGTTGAGCACAACTTGGCGGGCGATGTCGGGATCTTGGTTGACCGTGCGGTTCTGCACGCTCAGGACCGTCACGGCGGGGGCGTGCCCCGAGATCGTGCCACTGGCCAGATCGGTGTCGCCCAGCTGAGCGAAGGTCTGGTTGCGCATCGACAGCAGCGAGTCGGTCATGTCCTGTGAGCTGGCCACCGTGAAGTCCCACGCCATGTAGAGCGACGATGGTGCGATGCCGGCCGCCGCCAGTTCGAAGAGCAACTCGTGCATGTGCGAAGCCCGGGGATCGGAGTTGGGCCCGGTGCCAGTGACGTACTGCTCGAAGTCGGCCGGCGCCACGATGGCGGCACCAGTGACGGTGTGCAGGTTGCGCAGCGCCACGATGTAGCGGGTGTCGGGCTCGAAGTCGACGGACGGGTGGATCATCAACAAGGTGTCGTCGGGACTGCCGGCGGTCATGTCGACTTCGGCCCAGATCGGCCAGCGCTGTCCGGTCGCCGCGTCGTAGACGACGACGGGCTGATCCGGATCGGCATACGAGCTCATGTCGCCCTCCGAGACGATCCCACTGTGCTCGAAGGCGGCCTCGGTGTCGAGACCCGGGACGTGGATGAGGATGGTGCTGCCGGGGGAGAAACCGTCGAGCGACTGGTAAGGGGTGGCATCAACCGGGACGCCGATCTTGTCGGTCGGCATGGCGCTCGGGGGGATGTCGACCCGCCGCCCGGTGACGGTGTGGCTGTCGGGCTGGGTCCACCAGTCGTCGGGGAAAGGGAGGAGGCAGTTGGTCGGGTCGAGGTTGCAGTGAGCTCCCGGCGAGTTGGGATGACCCGGCTCGGTGACGGCGGCCCCGGCGGCATGCGAGGAAGTCGAGGCCGAGCCGGCGCTGCTGACCGAGTTGGGCAACTGGGCGCCGACCGAGGTGGTCGGCAACACCATCAGTGCGGCGGCTACCACCGTCAGCCCACCCAGCCGAAGACGCCACCCGCTTCGTCGCATGCCCACCCCGCTTCAGCGACGGGTCGACGTTTCGGTCGCCGCCCGTCGCATTGTGGCAGAGCCGTCCCGGGCAGATGGTGGCCGCCTCATATCGGTGCGAGCAGGACGGTGCGGCCCTCAATGACCGGCGCAATTGCAACTGGTAATGCAAGACGCCTGAACAAGCGTTTGGATAGTTGCAATGGCCCTGTCATGATTCAGCACGGAGGCAGAGGGCGAGCGGATACTGGCCGTTGCGGACGGCTGGAAAGATCGAAGGAGTCAACCGGCGGAGTAGGGGCCGCGAAGTAGTTGTAGGTGGCGGACGCGGCACGAAAAGCCCGTTGAAACTTCGGACACCAGGTGGCGTGCGGGACATTCCCGCAAATGTTTCGCACGCCACCCCATGGTGTGGCCATCGGAATGGGGGATCCACGTTCTGGGATGGCGCCGCCGGTATTCTGCAAGTCAGCGCAGAGGCGCCGCGGCGGACCCCCCGGGTTCAGCTGCCTGTGCCCAGAGCGTTGACGCTCACGCGCGGGATCTGTTACAGTAATCCTCCCGTCGGAACGGCCTCCCAAGGCCCTCCGACACCCGAAGGAGACTTTCCAGCGGGACCGGCTTCGGCCGGCCTGTCCGGAACAGTCCTTCAGGGCACCCGGCATCAACGCCACCTCGGTGGCGCGTGCCTCGGTCGCTCCTTGAAAACGGAATAGCGAGAGCCAAAAGCCAGTGCGGGCAATTCATTCGCGCTTCGGTGCGACTGGGTTGACTGTCAATAACGCAGTAAAACATCGGCTTTGATCGGAACTCGAGGGTTTGTCGGACTCATGCAAATGAGTGCGTCCTTGAGGGATGACGGTCGATGGTCATCAAATAAGAGTCTAATTTGGTGACTCTCTGATTTTTGGTAAAGACGGCTTTGCCAACGCTTTAGCGTTTGCAAAGCCGGGATAGCCGAAGGTCTCGATGGAGAGTTTGATCCTGGCTCAGGACGAACGCTGGCGGCGTGCCTAACACATGCAAGTCGAACGCGCTCCATTCAGTAGCAATACTGATGAAGAGTGAGTGGCGAACGGGTGAGTAGCACGTGAGCAACCTGCCCCGAAGACTGGGACAACACCGGGAAACCGGTGCTAATACCGGATATCCCTACCGAATCGCATGATTTGGTAAGGAAATGGATTCCGCTTCGGGAGGGGCTCGCGGCCTATCAGCTAGTTGGTGGGGTAATGGCCCACCAAGGCTTCGACGGGTAGCTGGTCTGAGAGGACGATCAGCCACACTGGGACTGAGACACGGCCCAGACTCCTACGGGAGGCAGCAGTGGGGAATCTTGCGCAATGGGCGAAAGCCTGACGCAGCAACGCCGCGTGGAGG
>DASXFC010000047.1:0-61649 GCA_036489775.1 Acidimicrobiales bacterium
CAGCACCCAGAACGCTTCGTTCGCCAGATTCCAACTCCCCCAGCTCTTCCGGTGGCGGCGTGGATCAATAAACCCGCAGAGGAGGTCCCGACTCACTAAATCGATGAAGAAACCGTCTCAAAAAGGTTGACACGCACCGCCTTGAGAAATTCGGTAACTCGCTTGGCAACAAGCTTTGTCCGATCATCAATCACGAGCGTCCGGTCAAAGTCCTTCTGGTTGTAAATGCGATCAGGAATCTCATCGCCCGCAGCATCGGTTTTGCCTTTGGTGGGTCGGTATCCGTCAACATCGACGTCGATGTGAACGTTGACGACCTTGTACGGGGCGAGAAAGCCATCCTGGATTCCCTGCTTCAGTGAATACGTATACACAGGTGGACCGAAATAGTGAATATTGGATACGTACTTGGTTTCCTTCGGCGTAGCTGTCAGGCCTACTTGCGTGGCCCCGGAAAAGTACTCAAGGATTTCCCGCCAAGCAGCGTCCTCATCGGCGCTCCCCCGGTGGCATTCATCAACCACGATGAGATCGAAAAAACCAGGTGTGAATTCGCGGAATAGTTTCTGACGTTCTTCTGGGCCAGTGAGCGCTTGGTAGAGGCCAAGGTAGATCTCATACGACGAGTCAATTCGTCTCTTCTTGTCGATAGCCGTAGCAATTTTTGCCGTGGAACCTCCGTCTGACTCGATTGTCTTTGATCCGGTGCTCAGCTTTGCCATCGCACCTTTGAATGGACGAAAGTCATTCACCATTGTTTGGTCAATAAGGATGTTGCGATCAGCAAGATAGAGAACCCGTTTCTTGCGCCCACCTTTCCAGAGTCTCCAGATGATCTGGAATGCCGTGTAGGTCTTGCCAGTGCCAGTGGCCATGACAAGCAGCACTCGGTTTTGGCCCTTTGCGATGGATTCAGTAGCGGCGTTAATGGCGTTGCGTTGGTAGTAGCGAGGTTCACGACCACTGCCGTCATCGAAGTAGTCCTGGAGAACCGCCTCCTCAACGTCGGGTGAGAGGCCCTTCCATTTGCGGTAGCTCCGCCAGAGTTCTTCGGGACTTGGGAAAGCGTCAATGGCCAGAGTTGACTCCATTTCGGCACCGGCACCGGTTCCGTCATGAAATACGAAGGCATCTCCATTAGAAGAGAAGACAAATGGGATGTTGAGGATTTCGGCGTAATCGAGAGCCTGCTGCATCCCATCTCCAACGGAGTGGTTGTTGTCCTTCGCTTCAATGATGGCAATCGGAATGTTTGGCTTGTAATACAGGACATAATCGGCAAATTTCGATTTGCCTCTCGTGACCATCTTCCCTCGGACATGAATCTGTCCTTTGGTGAAATGGATCTCTCGCCCGATCTGGGTCTGCTCTTTCCATCCGGCAGCAATTATTGCTGGCGTGATGAATTTTGCGCAGACATCTGCCTCACTGAGGTCCTTTTTGTTCATTGCGGAACCGTGACGTTCACGGGTGACGTGCCCAGAACAAAGCGAGCTTTCTCCGTTCTTAGCATTTCGTAGGGAGACATCACCTTGACACCGACGCCGATACAGACGTCAGGAATTTTGATCCGCTTGGTCGAATTTGATGGAATCTCGTGACTGACCACTACGTGCGAAAGAGCGTGAGCCTGTGCGACCAGGTAGTAGTCCGCACCCGATTGAAGGAACGTACTGATGGCTGTGGGTTCATAGCTCCCACCGCTTGCCCAAGTGCTCACTGCAGACAAGCTCGGGGCAGTCGACGAATCCGGCGGGAGAAAGAAAGTGTTGCCACGGGCCTGGGCCCAAGTCGAGAGATCATCGTTTCCGGCGAGCAGCTCGTCGCGGACCTTCTCAATGCTGAACACTGTTCCGTTGCTATTACTTTCATCCAACCAATCCCAGAATGCCGGACAAAAGTCGAATCCGTAATGCAGCTTCTTCCCCTGAATGAAGATGTTCGCATCGAGAAGGTACGCCATCACACAACACCAAGGTGCCGCGCAAGCTCGTCGAAGGTCGAGTGCTTCTTGAAGCCGAGCATTTGGTACGCATCTCTGTGGAGAGTCTGACCTTCAAGGGTGCTTTCGATTAGGGCTCGGGCAAAGCGCTTGCTCACTCTCACGGGCTGGGTGTTATAGAAGTTGCCACCACCACCTGGGCGATCTTCCATAATGGCGAGAATCCGATCACGTTCGGTGGCATACGCAGCTCGATACTGCGATTGGGTCAAAAAGTTGGCATCGTAGAGACGGCGCACCACGACCAGAGTGCTCACTTTGAACTGACGGGCAAGCCTCTCAAGGTCATCCATGAGATCGTCCAGGTTCAGCTGGACGTTGCGGAGATCAGCGATTGGAACGAGAAACTCCGCTGCAACCTCATTACACCATCGCTCAATCGCGTTCGTCGACGAATTTGCAATGTCGGCATCGTCCACGCCGGATTCGCCAAGCCAGATATGGGCACACTCGTGGGCGAGCGTAAAGATTTGAGCTGCCTTCGTGTCAGCACCGTTGACAAAGATGAGGGGGGCAAGGTCGTCCGAGAGGGCGAATCCCCGGAACTCCTGAGGATCGAGTTTGCGATGTGTGTTACTTCCAACAATGCCGTTCACCATCACGAGAACGCCTTGCTGGTCCGCAGCATTGAGAAGTCTGCTGAAAGCTTCGCTCCACGTCGAGCCTCGTTCGCTGGGTTCAAAAGCGAGAACGGATCGCATCTGACGAGCAGCCTCCACGATGTCCACTTCCGTGGTGAGGGTACCGACAAACGAAACCGGGTCCTCTCGGTGGATGCGTGCAAAATCTCGGTACCAGTCCTGACGCTGCTGGCATTGGTACATGGTGTCCAGCAAGTCGGGGCTCGCTTGGCCTATCTCCACGTCCCCGATGGTTCGAAAGTCCGGAACTGGGAGGCGTTCCTCTGGAGGTTCCGGCAGGAACAGATACCCAATTGGCGTGTGAGTCGCTAAGGCGAACTTCTCGAGCTGCTTTAGCGTTGGCTGCTTCGTTCCGGCTTCCCAGGACGGCAACAACGGGAACTTGGAGTCCAGATCGTCGGGAGCCAATCTTGAGCGCTCTTTTGCCCAGGTCAGAAGGTTGTGGCTGACGGATACCCTGACCGTCATCTCTCTTTTCCTTGCGGACGGTGTTGAATCACCTCAACGGCAACTGGGTAGCTGCCAAAGGTGGAACAAGACATAGCGAGATGGTACGACACTGATGCTTTCATGAAGCGGTTGGTGCCAGTGGAGGCCAGTATTGCTTCTGGGCCTGAAATCCCGAGAAGCACCCCACGAGCTGGCCACCATTGGTGCTGGCCGAAAGGATGGTCTTTGCCATCTGCCTTTGCGAACGCGCTCGGCGATCAGTCCTCGACCGGGAGTGCCTCGCGACCAACTTCAGCTGGCACCAGCCGCCCGTTGCCAGTGCCACTCCCTAGCCAATCCTTAGTGGCGGAGCTGACGAGAGCGGGTCTGTCCACAGTGCGACGGCTTTCTTCCGATTGTGTCTCGGGCTTGGGTGCGCTCTTCACTGTTCACTCCCTTCTGATCGACTCTCCGAAGGCGTTGCCTCTACCAACACAGAATACGACGAGTCGGACTCGGTGTAGGCACTCACTGACGGAGGGTTCAGCCGTCCCAGGTGGGCCAAAGCGCGCCACCTTGGTCAAACAACGGGTCAGCAAAGGCGCTTCCAACAATTATTTTCAAGGCCCCCCAAATCGCCCCCGGAAGTGCCCCAATTTTTCTGGAGGGGTCAGGCGAAGAGAGAGAAAGTGACTGTTTCCCCTGGTCAGCGAGTGGGCCGTACAGGACTCGAACCTGTGACCCCTTGCGCGTCATGCAAGTGCGCTACCAGCTGCGCCAACGGCCCCGAAGGCGCCAACTCTACCACCAGGGCATATCTGGCTCAGCAGTGATCCCGGGCGTCTGATCCGATTCATTCGTACGATATGGATGTGACGTACACACCGACCAGCCCCGCCGCCGAGATGGCAGAGCACCTACGGCGGATCGAAGAGGACGGCTACACCATCCTCCAGGACGCCATCGACCTCCACTTCATCGACGAGATCGACGAGAGCCTCCTCAAGCTCGAGAAGGACCTCGGCATCGTGCCGGCCGAGAACCTCTTCGAGGGCGTTCACACCACTCGCGTCTACAACCTCCTGGTCTACGGAGAGGTATTCCAGAAGATCCCTGTCCACCCTCACGTCCTGCCGGTGGTTGACGGCGTGCTCGACCCGGGCTGTCTCATCTCTTCGCTCTCGTCCATCGCCATCGGCCCCGATGAGACACCCCAGCCAATCCATGCTGACGACCAGCTCATCCCGCTGCCCCGGCCCCACGTCCCCATCATCTGCAACACCATGTGGGCCATTACCGACTTCACCGAGGCGAACGGCGCCACTCGGCTCATCCCCGGCAGCCACAAGTGGGACCAGGCGCCCAATCCGCTCGAGCAGTACGACTCGATCCCTGCTGAGATGACCAAGGGCAGTGTGCTGGTCTGGGTAGGGAGCCTCTGGCACGGCGGTGGGGCCAACACCACGGACACCCGCCGGGTGGGCATCGCCATGAACTACTGCGCCGGCTACATCCGCCAGCAGGAGAACCAGCAGCTCGGCGTCCCGCCATGGCTGGTCAAGACGTTCCCCCGTCGACTCCAGGAACTGATCGGCTACTCCGTCTACAACGGGCTGGTCGGCCACATCGACAAGAAGCACCCGGCCAAAGTCGTCCTCGCCGAAAACGAAGGTGTCGACATGGTCTGGGACCTGCTGAAGGTTTAGACGGCTTCAGCTGCCTCGGACAGTTCCATCGGCGCCATAGGCCACCAGTGGTCTCGCGGGTCGATCGGGTCGAGTCCTTCGCCCTCGCGCCACTCGTCGAAGTTCTTGGCCCAGATGCGGTGCCACTGCTTCTGCGATTCGTGCAGGAATGTCGGCTCGGCGTTCCGGATCCGGCCGTAGCGGGCCATCATGCCCATCAACACCTTGATGGAAGCCGTGGCGTCGGCCGAGGCATCGTGTGCGTTGCCGATGTCCACCCCATAGAGCTCGCACAGCGCGGTGAGGGTGCGCCGGCCTGGGCGGTAACGGTCGAGATGGCGGTCGACCACCACCACATCGAGCACAGGCCCGTGCCAGCCTGCGGCCTCGAGGCCCTGGCCGAAGTGGTTGGTGAGTTGGGTGTCGAGCATGGTCAGGTCGTAGTCGAGCTTCATACCCACCAGGGGCACGCCACGTCGGCTGGCGTCGACAACGGCATCGGCCACCTTGCGCAGCGCGTCTGCCATGGGCATGCCGTCGCGCCGAGCCCGCTCGGTCGTGATGCCGTGCACCTCGGTGGCGCCCTCGGGGATGTCACGGCCGGGGTCAACCAGCCCTTCGTCGACTGCACTGCATTCACCGCCGACGAAGGTGACCAAAGAGTACGAAACGGGAACGTCGTTGAAACGATCGACCCCGGTCGTCTCGAAGTCGAAGCCGAGCATCTCCCGGCACGTCCACATCGCCATGCAATTGAGCATGACAGCGGGGTGTATCAAGCGGGTGGATAGTGCGCCGTTACCCCGAGATGGACACGGTTGGTGCGTTGGGCAGCACCGGGGACGTCGCTGAGTTGTCCGGCGCCCCAATCGACACCGCGCCAGCGCCACAGGACGCACCAAGCCGGGCGATGGTTCCGGTGAGTGGGAGATCAGCACTCGAGCTGCCCACATTGACCCCATAGCAGCCGGGTGCCACCTTCCAGTTGTTGGCCCCGGTATCCCAGTAGGCGAAGGAGCGGTCGTTGAGCGGAAAGCTGACAGTGGCGGTCTGGCCGGGAGCCAAATCCACCTTCTGGTAGCCCTTCAACTGCAGTGGCGGCTGAGGCACTCCCGGCTGGGAGGGCAGCGATAGGTACAGCTCGGGCACGGCATCGCCGCTGCGGCTGCCGGTGTTGGTGACCTGCATGGTCACCGTGGCCACGCCGTCGGGCCCGGCCCCACCCGGGGTGATCGAGAGGTCGTGGTATGAGAACGTCGTGTACGAGAGTCCGGAGCCGAAGGGGTACGCGGGTGTGTAGCCGTGTTCGTCGAACCAGCGGTAGCCGATGAAGACACCCTCGGCGTAGTCGACGTCAACCAGCCCGGGGTACGCGTTCAAGTTGCCGAAGGTGGGTTCCTGAGACGGGCTGGCCGGGAAGGTCACCGGCAACCGACCGCCGGGGTCGCTGTCACCAAAGAGCACGCTGGCGATGGCGGACCCGCCCTCCTGACCGGGGTACCAGGCCTCGAGCACGCCCTTGACCAGATTGCGCCAGGGGGTCAGGACAGGACCACCCGTCTCCATCACCACGATGGTGTTGGGATTGGCCTCGGCCACTGCCTCGATCATCTGGTCCTGGGGACCGATAGTGACCTGTTCGTCCATCAAGTTGTTCAGGTCGGGCAATCCCAGACTCGGACAGTCGAGCGACATGCACAGTTTGTCGCTGCCCTCTGTCTCACTGTCGCGCACGAAGACCACGGCCACGCTGGCTTTGGCCGCCACCTCTGCTGCTTGTGAGGGAAGCAGGCCGTCGTTGTAGACGACCGAGACACCCTTGGGTGCTTGGGCCTCAATAGCTTGCAGCGGATTCACCACGTCGGTCGGCGACACCTCAGAAGACCCGCTCCCCCGCGTGTACTCATCGGCGGTCGACCCGATGACGGCGATGGAGGACAGATTGGATCCACCCAGCGGCAGCACATTATCGTTGTTCTGCAGCAGGGTGATCCCCTGCTCCTCCACCCACTGCGCCAAGGCGTCGTCGGAGACACGGTTCAAGGCCGCTTCGTTGTCGGCGTAGGTGGCGCGGTCGAAGAAGCCGTACTGAAAGAGCGTGGACAGGATGCGCACCACGCGCTCGTTCAACGTGGCCATAGAGACCTGACGAGTGGCTAGCGCCTCCTCGACCAACGCCGGATTGTACGAAGTGCCGAGGGTGTCAAAGTCGAGTCCGTTGTTGAGGTTGGCAACCGGATCATGGGCGGCGCCGGCATCGGATTCGACGAAACCCGTGAATCCCCAGTCCTGCTCGAGGATCTGCTTGAGCAGCGTGGCGTTCTGGCAGGCAAAGACCCCGTTGACCTGGTTGTAAGAGCACATCACGGTGGCCACGTGTCCCTGTTTGACGGCCGCCTCGAAGGGCATCAGGTAGATCTCGTGCAGGGTGCGGTCGTCGACCACCGAGTTCACGTACAGACGGCCACCGATGGTGCCACTGAGCAGTGGGATACCGAGTTGGCCCTCCTGGTCGTCCGCCACGAAATGCTTGATGTCCGCCATCACGCCCTGTGCCTGGGCCCCCTGGATCCAGGCCACGCCGGTCTCGGAGGTGAGATACGGGTCCTCGCCATAGGCCTCGTAGGTGCGCCCACCCAGTGGGGTCCGCATCATGTTGACCGTCGGTCCCCACACGCCGTCGTAGCCGAGTTCCTTGGCGTCGCGACCGACCACGGTGCCGTAGAGGTAGGCGTCGAAGGGATCAAAGTTGGCGGCCAGGGCGGTGCCGGACGGCAGCGCGGTGGCGGTCGTGCCATTCGCTTCACCGCCCCGGACGCCCAGGGCACCGTCGGTGAACTTGATGGCCGGCACGCCGACATCGGGATCAGCGGCCCCGGTCAGGAGGTTGATCTTGTCGCTGGTCGACATGGCCGACTCGAGCAACTGGGCCCGTTGCGAGGGCGTCAGAGCGGTATTGCACCAGGGCCGTTGGGTCACGTTCCCACACCGACTGGTCGAGGTGGTGGTGGCGCCCACCGGGGCGCTGATCCAAGCGAACAGGGCGGAAAGAAGCAGCACGGCCAGGCCGCAGACCACTCCCCCGTTTGCACGCCCACCCCGAACCATGCGGAGCCGAGCGTAGCCCCAACGAGTGTTGGGGACTCAGGTGGGCAGTGGGTCGGTTGATTTTCGATGTGACATCGCCCCTGTAGGTTGCGCCCGTGCAGGTTTCGCCAGTATCCGCTTTAGGAGATTGCACGGGAACTACCATCGCTCCTGGTGGTGGCGCACAAGGACGTGGTTCTTGGGCTGTTGGGGGCTTCGGCGGGTCTGTCGGGACTATTGCTTGTGTTCCTTGGATTCGTCGTCGGAGCGTACGGAGGGCTTGCAGGGGATACCCCGAAGTCGATCAAGAAACCTCTGCGGACGACAGGGTGGGTGTTGTTGATCGCGTTCGCCATCGGCCTTGTGTGTGTCGCAGTCGCCACCATCTGGCTGATCCGGCTCAACGGTGGCAACGGCCTTTACGTCGCCACTGTCACCTTGTTCCTGGCCCAAGTCGCCGCCCTCGCCGTAGCGACCGTTTGGACGCTGAGAGAGTTGTTATGGGATTGACCGCTGACGTTGAGTTGCGACTGATTGATGCTGGGTTGGTGGAGTTCTATGAGGCCCATCAGGATGCCTTCGCTGAAATGGCTAGGTCGTCGTACCTCTACGCTGCAGGTTACGTGGAAGAAACCGGACTACCGGTCCGTGCTGACGATGTGGCGAAAGTGTTAGTTCCGGCGCTTAAGACGAACGAACCTCTGCGCGAATGCCTCGCCGCAAAGAAGCTTCGGACCCAGAACTGGTACACATTTTTCGCCGATCTGATCTTGGTAAAAAACTGGGAGGATCTGATTTCATGACTAAAGAAGAGCACCACCGGCGAGCCGAGGAGTACATCGACCGGATCATCGCGATCAACAAGAAGTACGGCATGGGTGGTGAAACGCCAGACGACGTGTACAAGGAGGCCGTTAAGCGTGCAGCATCAGCGTTTCGTGGACTTGTGCCGACCAGCTGATCGAACAGGGCAGCGATCTCCCATACTGACCAGACGTGATCGGCCAAACCAGCGGCCATCGAATTGGGGTCGCGGGCTTTGACCGCTCCGACATGACACCCTGCGTACCTATCAGTGGGTGCGCCGTCTGCTCATCTGTAGATTCAAACTGACCCGCCACCCTCAGGTGGGCAGGGTCAGACTCTCCAGCAACCAGTTCCCGCCGGAGTTGTCGAGGGTCACCTTCACCCGGCTCTCATCCGTCGTCGTGCCTTTCTGCGTGGTGTTGTTCACGGTCTGATCCACGAAGAGGATGACCACGGCCTTGGACGGAGAGACGGAGACCACGCCGGCGCCCTTGACCACGGCCGTGGCCGTGGCCTTGTACTGGAGCAGCACCTTGGAGAGCGCCTCGCTCGACTTGGTGAAGGTGGCTTTGAACGATGGGGTCGACTCGGCCTTGACCCGGCCGAAGTCGGTCGACAGGTGCTTGTAGCTGTAAGAGGCCACATCGACGGCGTCGTTCTCGGCGGCGGTGATGGCCGACGTCCGATCGGCGTTGAGCGAGTCCTGATTGCTCAGCTGCAGCTTGGTGACGATCAGCGCCACCAGCAGGATGACGATGACGGCCAGACCGACCCCCTCGGCCAGCCCGATGCGACGACGGGGCGAGTCGGATGGCTCGTCCGACGCGGTGGCGGCGGCCGGCGGTTCAGGGAGTTCGGGGTCGGCGGGCGGCTCGACGTCGTCCACGGGAGTCCTTCCAGAGGGGGGATCAGCCCCCGGAGGATACTGGGGCGTTGGTGGCCCCCCTTTGCAGCAGGTCAGGGGCGGTAGCCGTGCACTGGCGGGTCGTATTCGCTCCACTGGTGGCCTTGGTGGGTTCAGCCGTATCGGCGCCAGAGACGTAGGGGCAGACCGTGTTCTTGTCGTTGTAATTGATGTTGACCGAGACCGATCCCCCGCTGGCCGTGGCAGCGATCTTGTTCACGAATCCGGGCAGCTGATCGAGCAGCGCAATCACTCCCGGTTGTTGCTCGATGGCCACGTCGGACAACCCATCGAAATCCTTGATCAGATTCGTGATGGACGTGCCGTCGGTCTGGATGAGCTGCTCGAGGGCCTGCTCCGCCGGAACGCCTTCGCTGAGGAGAGCGTTCACCTGGGCGTTGGAGGCAGCCAGCTGGCCTGAGATGGTGGCCAGCGACTTGGAGAACGAGATGATGTCGCCGCTCGACGCCTCGGCCGTGTTGAGGACGGGGCCGGCGCTGGCGATAGCGGTGTCGGTGGCGGCCCGGGCGGCTTGGAGGGCACCGATGAGATTCTCGGCCGCCACCGTCAGTGCACGCAGGTCAGATCCGGTGTTGGCGAAGCCAGTCCCCAGCGCCTGGGTGATGGTCTTGACCTCACTGGACTTGACCGAGGCGATGAGCTGGCCGGCGTCATTGAGGAGCTGGAAGACCGAGACGGGCACCACGGCGTGGTCGGGGCCGATGACGCTGCCGTTGTGCAGGTCGGGACCGTGGTCGGAGGAGGGGACCAGATCGAGGTACTGCTCCCCCGCCACCGACAGCTCGTGTACGTGGGCCACCGCATTGGCCGGGATGGACGTGCCCGGATCGATGGCCAGCGTGGCCACCGCCCCCGAACGGTCGAGCGAGAGGTTGTTGATGCGCCCGACGTCGACGCCGCGGTAGGTGACGAAGCCGTCGCTGTAGAGCCCGCCCCCCCGGGGCAGGTCCACCGTCACGATGAAGGGTTGGGATCCGATCCGAAAGCCCAGCACATCGAAAGCGATGTAGGACACGCCGACGGCAAAGACCAGGATCAAGGCGGCGATACGGACCCGGACATTGATGTTGGTCATGGCAGGCCCGCCCCCAGCAGGCCGTCGACGCCCTGCTGGTTCGAGTTGGGGGTGGTGGTCGTCGTGGGGGCGGTGCTGGCGGCGGCGTTGGGGGTCTTGGCGCTCGAACCGAGCGGGACGTAGGGGTTGTTCTTGAAGATGGCGGTGCCGTTGAGCGAGAGCTGGAGGTAGTCGCCCGGAGCGATCTTCTTGGTCTCCTGCTCGAACTTGCTCAGGTCGGTCAAGGTTGGGCCGAGTTGGGACTCCACCCCCACCATCTGGTTCACCACGGCGTAGAGCTGGTCGATGGTGTTCACGATGTTCGAGGAGCTGGTGTTGACCACCGAGTTGGCCACGGTGGCCAGCTGGTTGGTGGCGGTGAGCAGGTTGGAGAAGTCGGCGTTCTCCGAGGAGAGGACGGCCACGGCCGGCCCGATGGTGTCGATACCGGTGCCGATAGCGGCATCACCCTTGGCCAGCTGGGTCGACAGCGCGGCCAGGCCAGCCAGCGCGTTGTCGACCGCGCCTTTGTTGTCGTTGAGCGCGGTGACCGTATAAGCGAGACCGTTGATGATCTGACGGATCTGCTGCTGGTGGCCGCCCAGCGCCTGGTTCAGATTGGTCACGATGGTCTCGAGCTGGGACAGGCCGCCGCCGTTGAGCAGAGCGCCCAGGGCGGCCAGGGTGTCGGCGATGGAGGGGGCGCTCGAGGTGACAGATTCACCCAGGGTGTCGCCGTTGTGCAGGTACGGGCCGTGGGGCGTACCGGAGGGGGCGGTGAGCTGGATGAACTCGTCGCCCAGGGGATCGACGAAGAGGATCTGGGCGGTGGTCCCGACCGGGATCTTGATCGACTTCTTGATGGAGAGGGTCAGGTCGGCCTTGAAGTCCTTGGTGGAGATGGACGAGACCTGGCCCACCTGGTCGGCTCCGATGAGGACCTGGGCCTGGACCGGCAGGTTGAGCACGTTGGCGAAGACCGCCTTGAGGGTGTAGCCGCCGGAGAGGCCGCCGGGCTTGGGCAGGGACTGGAAGGACAGGCCGCAGCTGGTAGCGAGGATGGCGACGACGGCCAGGGCGGCGAGCACGGCGGCGGGGCGGCGAGCGGTCGGGCGGCGGACGCTGGGGCGGCGGATCATGAGCCTGGCACCAGTGCGCTCATCGACATATTGGGGCCCTGGTTGGCGTTGGGCGGCGCCGCGATCTGGGCCAGGGCGGCGCTGGCGAAGCAGGCCACGTTGAGCTCGTCGCTCTTGGCCTGCTCGACGCCAATGTTGACCAGTCGGGTCTCCTCGTCGCCGCAGATCTCGTTGATGAAGGCCGGCGTATCGAGGGAGGGGTCGTAACGGATGTTGAGCGTGTAGCCCCCAGTAGGCGCCGGCACCAGCGCCTGGTTGAGGTTCTGGAGGACCAGGCCGCCCAGGTTGAAGGCGCTGCTCAGGGCCTGCTGCTGGCTCAGCACGGTGCTCGAGAAGGTGTCGAGGTTGGTGAGGACCGAAGCGAGCGCGGTCTTGTTGTTGTTGATGAACGAGGTGACCTGGCCCAGGATCTGCTGCAGGTTGGTCAGCGAGGTCCCGATGTCGGAGCTGTCGGCCGCGATGACGCTGCTGACCGAGGCCAGGTCGTTGGCGAAGGACGAGAAGGCGGCGTCGTTCTGGGCCGCCTCGCTGGTGAAGGTACCGACGTTGTCCAAGATGCTGGTGATGGAGGGCCCGTCGTTGGAGAGATCGCCCAGCGCTTTGCCCAACGCGGTGATGGTGGTGTGGAAGCTGGGGCCGTTGTGGCCGACGGTGGTGGCCACATCGTGGATGAACTGGCTCAGCGCACCCGACTTGTCGGCGCCGGTGGGCCCGAGCGCCTGGATGAGCTGATCGAGGACGGAGATGGTCTGGTCGACCGACTGGGGCAGCGCGGTGTGGGCCATCGGGATGGTGCCGCGGTCCTTCATGACGGCGCCATGGGTGTACACCGGGTCGAGCTGGATGTAGCGGTCGTTGACCAGGTCGGGCGCCATCAGGGCGGCGATGGCGTGGGCTGGGATCTTGACGCTCTGATCCACCTGCATCACCACCGAGACGTAGGTGGGATGCGGCGTCACCGCGGTGACCGAGCCGATCGGGATGCCGAGCACGTCGACGTGGTTGCCGGTGTAGATGCCGGGCGCCTCAGTGAAGTCGGCCGTGATGGTCTTGGTGGGTGTCGAGGTGAGTTCGTTGATGCCGAAGGCGAGGGCGGCCGCGATGACGACGACCAGGGCGATGGCCCCGACCAGGATGCGGCGGCTGGCGGTCAGGCGGCGGGGACTCATGCGTTGCACCCGGTCACCGGCTTGATGGCGCCAGGCTTGGCGCACTGGGCGATGATGTTGTCGGGAATCAGGCCGGCGGGCAGCACGAAGTCGCCGAACTCGCCCGAGCCGCTGACGTTGGCCAGGTACTTGTTGGCCGCGGCCAGCAGCGGGATGGCCTGGGCCAGGTCGCCGGAGTCCTTGGCCAGCACACCGCTCACGGTCTGGAGGTCGTCGAGTAGCGGGGTCATCTGCGCCTGGTGGGCCGCCAGCAACGACTCGAGCTGGGTGGTCAGGGACGCCGTCGAGGTGAGCAGTTGCTGCAGGGCCTGATGGCGCTGGTTCAGCACCTGGAGCACCAGATCGCTCTGGCCGATGAGAGTGAAGATCTGGCTGCCGTGATCGGCCAGCGTCTTGGACAGCGTGGCCACGTTCTGGACGAGCTGAGCCAGCTCGGTCGAGCGGGATCCGATCACGTTGGAGAGTTGGGCCAGTCCCTTGAGCATGCTGGCGGTGGCGCCGGCCGGCACCGCCTGGAGGGTCTGATCGGTAGTGGCCAGGGCCAGCTCGAGCTGCTTGATGTTGATCTTGCCGAGGGTGTTCGCCCCCTGGTCGATGGTGGAGACGATGGTCTGGGTCTCCGCCGTCCGCTTCTCGGGGATGACCGATCCCGGAGCCATGGTGCCGGGCCCGGCCGGTGCGATGTTGAGGTACTCCTGTCCGAGCGGGGTCAGCACCTTGGCCGCGGCGGCGGTGCGAGTACCGAGGTTCACCCCGTTGGTGACGGTGAAGTTGACCAGCACGTGGGAACCGGAGAGGGAGAGGCCGGTCACGTTGCCCACGTCCACCCCGGCGATGGCGACGGGGTCGCCCTGGGCCAGGCCGGCCGAATCGGCGAAGGCGGCGCCGTAGGTGGTGTGGTCGTTGATCAGCGGCAACTTGGAGAAGTTGATGGCGCCCAGCGCGACGACGGCGATCAGGACGGTGCCCACCACGGCGATGACGGCCGCGTTGCGTTCGCTGAAGCGCTTCATTGGCAGTTCGCCGTGTGGATGCTCTGGTTGCCGACGGGACCTTGGGGGGCCGTGATCGGCAGGTTGGGCTGGCCGGTGATGACGTTGAGGTTGATGGTCCCTTGCACTTTGATGGTGAGGTTGCAGAGGTAGACGTTGAGGAAGCTGCCGCTGTCGGCCACCTTGTCCAGGGTCTCGATGAAGTCGGGCAGGTTGGTGAGGACGCCGTCGAAACCGCTCTGGTCGGCCGCCGCGGTGTGGCTGGCGCTGACCACGGCGTTGATAGCTTCGTCCAGGGTGGGCTGGCTCTGGTTGAGCAGGTTGGAGACGGCGTTGGTCAGGCCGCTGAGCGAGTCGACGGTGGCGCCGATCTGCCCCTTCTCGCCGACCAGGCCGCTGACCAGACCGTCGAACTGGTTGATCATGGTGACCAGCTGCTGGTCATGGGTGTCGAGCGTGCCCGCCACCGACGAGAGGTTGTCGATGACCTGCCCGATCAACTCCTGGCGTTGGGCCAGGTTCTCGGTCAGCGAGGCGGTCTGGGTGACCAGGCCGGCCACGGTGCCCGACTCACCCTGGAAGATCTGGATGATCGACGCGGTGAGATCGTTGACCTGGGTCGGAGTGAGGGCGTCGAAGAGCGGCTGGAAGCCGTTGAAGATGGAGGTGAGATCGAGGGCCGGGGCGGTGAGCGATGAGGGGATCTGGGCGCCGGGGTGCAGCGGTCGGCCCTTGCTGCTGCCGGGCTCGAGCGAGAGCAGCTGCTGGCCCAGCAGGTTGGCGTAGTCGATGTCGACCCGGGTGGTGGTGGTGAGCGGTTGGTCGGAATCCGCGGTGAAGGTGACTACTGCGTGGGTGCCCTGGAGCTGGACGCCGCTCACGGCGCCGACCTGGACGCCGGCGATGTCGACGAAGTCGCCCGGCTGGAGGCCCGAGGCGTTGGTGAAGAGGGCCGTGTAGGCACTGGTCGGTTGGCTGCTGAGGTTGAGCAGGCTGGAGGTGACGATGACGGTGGCCAGCACGGCCACGACCAGGAACACGCCCAACTTGGACAGCGTGCGCCACGGGACGGGTTGGTGGCTACTCACGAGCCGGCCTTGGAGAGTTCGAGGAGGAGCGGCTCGAGCAGGAAGGTGGCGACGGCCGAGGACGGCGGTGCCTTGCCCTTGTCGAGGCCCGAGGCGATCTTGACCGCGGCGGCTTCCTGGACCGGCGTGATCATGGTGGTCTGGTTCTGCTGGGCGGCGTTGCTGGTGTTGGTGGTGCCGGTCGAGGCCGTGTTGGCGGGGCAGTTGGGTCCGGCCTGTCCGGTGTAGCGAGGACAGTCCGCCGCGGTGTACGTGGCCGGGTTGAAATTGGAGACGCCGAGGCCCTGTTCGATCAACTGGCTCGAGCCCGGGACACCCAGGGCAGCCAGGAGGGCCTGAGCCGAACCGTCGACGGTGAGCGAACCGGCGAAGGTCAGGAACGGGCCCTGAGATTCGGCGGCGGCGTAGGCCTTGGACCAGGAGTCGAAGCCCTGCAGGGTCTGGGCCACGAAGTTCGGGTTGGAGCCGATGTCACCGAGCAACTGGCCGGCGTTGGCCACCAGGTCCTCGAAGGCGCCCTGGGTGGCACTCAACAAAGAGGTGAGATCGTTGGCCGTGGGCGTGCCGTTGGCCAGGAGTTGATGGAGCTGGCTGGCGTTGTTGGTGATGGTGGTGGCCACGGTCGAGCCGCTGCCCAGCGTCGAGATGATGTTCGGGACGGCCTGGCTCAGGTCCTGCGTGACCGGACCGAGTTCGTTGAAGTCGCGCACGATGTTGGGCAGCTGCGGCAGCATCTCGTTGAGATAGGTGGCGACTTTGTCGATGGTGGTGCCCAGCTGCGGACCCTGATCGCGCAGTGCGGTGGCGATGGCGGTCAACGTCTCGTCCAGCGCGGCCGGGTGCAGGGCATTGAGCAGATTGTCCAGGTCGGTGGCGTCGCCCTGGAGGGTGGTGGTCTTGGACACCGCCACCGAAGGCACGGTCTGGCCGGCCTCGAGGTGACCGCTGCTGGTGGCGGGCGGCTCGAGGTTGATGCCCTGGGTGCCGAAGATGGTGGCGATCTCGACGTCGGCCTTGACCCCTTGAGGAATTGAAGAGAGGTCGTCGGGCGTGATGTGCAGCGTCACCTTGAGCAGCCCGTCGGGCAACTCGCGGCCGAGCGAACCCACCTCCCCCACTGTCACGTCGCGGAAGATGACGACCGACCCGTTCGAGATACCGGTACCCGAGGCGGGCACGTCGGCGTAGACCACGTCGTAGCTCGAGAAGTGGCCGGTGAAGGCGCCCAGGATGAAGTAGACCCCCGCCAAGATGACCAGCAACAGGGCCAGGCCGAGGGCGGCGTGCCGGCGGGCGCTCGAACGGGTGCTCGCGTCACTCATGACATCACCCGGAGAACTTGATCCCGCTGGTGGTCCCCCAGAAGGCCAGGGTCATCAACATGTCGGACAGGGCGATGATCACGATGCTGGCCCGGATGGCGCGGCCGGCGGCCCGGCCCACCTCTTCAGGGCCGCCGCGTACGTTGAAGCCGTAGTAGCAGTGCAGCACGGTGATCAGGACCACGAAGACCCACACCTTGGTCATCGACAACAAGACGTCCTTGGCGGTGAGGAAGGCATGGAAGTAGTGGGCGTAGGTGCCACCGCCCTGGTGGGCCACCAGGATCACGGTGATCTGCGTGGCCAGGTAGGCGCCGGAGAGGGCGATCAGATAGAGCGGGGTGACGACGATGAGCGCCGACATCAACCTGGTCGTCACCAGGTAGGGCAAGGAACGGATGCCCATGACCTCGAGGGCGTCGATCTCGTCGTTGATGCGCATGGCGCCCAACTGGGTCGTGAACTTGCAGCCCATCTGGGCGGCCAGGCCGAAGGCGGTGATGAGCGGGGCGATCTCCCGGGTGTTGGCGTAGGAGGAGAGGTAGCCGGCTAGCGGGGCCAGGCCGATGATCTGGAGGCCCTGGTAGCCCTCGAGGCCGATGGTGATGCCGACGAAGGCGGCGATGACGAAGACGACCAACACCGTGCTGGCCGCCACCGCCATCAATCCACCGCCGAAGGTGACATCGGCCAGCAGCCGGTAGACCTCGTTGCGGTGGCGTAGCGCCACGAAGGGGATGTTGGCGAAGGTCTTGGCGGCGAAGACGACGAAGCGGCCGATCCAGGCCAGCTGCTCGATGGCGGCGTCCAGCAGGTTCGGCGGCTTGGTCGGCTCGACCGGGACGGGCGCGATCTGCGCCGGCGGCTCGTAGATGGCGGTCACGGGATCCTCGGGGGCACCAGCACCAGGAAGATCTCGGTGAGGACGATGTCGACGAAGAAGAGGGAGATGCCGGTGAGGACGACCGCTTGGGTGACGGCTTCGCCCACCCCGGCCGGCCCGCGTTTGGCGGTCATGCCCTTGTACGACGCCACGACGGCCGCGATCAGGCCGAAGATGGCCGCCTTGAGGGTGGACTCGATGAGGTCGGCCGGCTGGGAGAAGGTGGCGAAAGAGTTGAGGAAGCCGCCGGCCGAGCCGTGCAGCACGGTGAGGTCGGCGAAGTAGCCGCTGGCAATGGCGGAGAAGGCCACAATGCCGTTGAGCAGGATGGCGACCACCACGGTGGCCAGCATGCGGGGCGCCACCAGCCGTTCCAACGGGTTGATGCCCATGACCTCCATGGCCGAGATCTCGTCGCGGATGGTGCGGGCGCCCAGGTCGGCGCAGATGGCCGAGCCGCCGGCACCGGCCAGCAGAAGCGCGGTGACGATGGGTGAGGCCTCGCGCACCGTGCCGATGGCATCGACGGCGCCGACGAAGGAGGCAGCCCCGATCTGGTTGGCCAGACCGCCCACCTCGAGCACCACGACCAGACCGAAGGGGATGGCGATGAGGATGGCCGGCAGGACCGAGACCGAGGCCAGGAACCACGACTGGTCGACGAACTCCCGCCAGGCGAAACGCCCGTGGAAGAGTTCGCGGACGGTGGCGGCGATGGTGTCGAGCACCATGGCGTAGAGCGCCCCCAGCGAATCGACCGTCCGCCGGATGCCCCCGGTGGCGGATTTGGCCGTGCCCCAGAATTGGTCGAAGGGCGTGGTGTAGCTCTCGACGATCTCTTCAGTTGTCCGGCCACTGGCCACCGCTCGTCATCACCCCCCGCTGTCCCCCGTCCTGCGGGGCACAGCACAGCACATCGCGCGTTAGTTCGCCTCCGGCGTGCCCAACGCAGGCGCCGCCTCTCCCGTCAGGACCAGTTCCTTCATAGTGCCCCCAGCCCCGAAGAGCTGGCCCCGCCAGTGCTCCATCAGGGTCGAGGTGTCGCGATCGTCGGGGTGGAAGGTCCTGGCGTTGTAGGACCACAGGTGGGCTACGACCTCCTTGCCCAGGAAGGGGGAGCGCCGCAGGGCGGCCAGGCTGCGCACCAGGCGGATCGGATGGCGGTAGGTGGCCGGATCGACGGCCAATGAGGCCACCGTGCTGGCCACGATCCCGAGCAGGAAGCCGACGGTAGTGGCCTGCATGACGATGACCCGACGACGGTGGTTGCCGACGCAGTGCTGGTACACGTCGAAGGCCACCGACTTGTGTTCGGACTCCTCGAGGGCGTGCCAGGTGAAGAGCGACTCCACCTCGGGGACGGTCTCGAGCATGGCCCGGGCGTCGTCGTCGGCCAGGATCTTCTCGGCCAAGGTGGCCGTGTAGTGCTCGAGGGCGGCGGTCACCGCCAGCTGGTGCGACTTGGGCGTGACCCGGGCCAGCAGGGCCAGGCCGTGCTTGGTGCCCCGGTCGACCAGTCGGGTCGGGTAGCCCAGGGCACCCAGACCGTCGTTGAAGTTGCGGTGCTCGCGCCCGTGCATGGCCTCCTGGCCGATGAAGCCGGCCACCTGCTTCTTGAGTTCGGGATCGCTCACCCGATCCCGGTAGTTGCGCACGGAGCGGACGAAGAAGTCCTCGCCCTCGGGGAACATGCAGGAGAGGTTGGTCACGATGTGGCTCATGACGATGTCGTGGTCGACGTAGTGCCGGGGCATGGCCGAGCCATGGGGGTAGTCGATGGCGATACGCCGGGTCTTCACCGTGCGGGCGGGTACCGGGGCCAAGGTGGTGCGGCTCATGACACTTCCTCCAGGGGTCGTTGCTCGAGGGCTCGAGCCGGATGGTCGGTGCTGGTGAACGAGTAGTCATCGAGCGGGAAGTGCTCGCTGGCCTGGCGGGCCGCCTTGGCGCTGGTGGCCCGCAGGAACGGCGTGTCCCCGTGATGATCGAAGTAGTAGCTGTGGGCAGTGGCGCAGTTGTTGGTGTTGAAGAGCGAGGTCGCCATGCGGGTGCGCATGGTGGCCGTCCAGCGGTCAGTGGGCTCCTGGCGCACCTCGACCGCGCTGGCGCCGCGGCGGTCGGCTTCGGTGATGACGCGCACGATGTGAGCTGAGGCGGTCTCGACCAGCTCGTGCCAGGTGCCACCGGTCCAGCCGTAGGGGCCGAAGATCATGAAGTGGTTGGGCAACTTCGGGATGCTGATCCCCTCATAGGAGGAGAGGCGCTCGGTGGCGTAGAAGGAGGCCAGATCGAAGCCGTCCCTCCCCCGCACCGGGGTACGGCGGAAGTTCTCGGGGTCCGAGGCCATACGAAAGCCGGTGGCCAGAATGAGCGCGTCCACCGCGTGCTCGGTACCGTCAGCAGTGCGCACGCCATTGGCGGTGACCCGCTCGATCGGGTCAGTGACCAGGTGCACATGCGGCAGGTTGAAGGTCTTGAGGTACGAACTCGACACGGAGGGGCGCTTGCAGCCGATGCCGTAGTCGGGAATGAGTTGGCGTCGGATCTCGGGATCGTGGACCTGGCGGCGGTACCAGACCCGCCGGTTGAGCGTGGCCATGCCGTGGGCGATGAAGGGCACCCGGCGGTGGTTGAGGACGAGGTCGATCAGCACGAGTTCGCTGCCCCGGGTGGCCACTTTGCGCACCAGTTCTTGGACGGCCGGGACCCGTCGGTAGAGATGACGCAGGAAGGCCGGCGTGGGCGGATCCACTTTGGGACCAACCCAAATGGGGGTGCGCTGGAAGACGTCGAGCTCGGCCACCTTGGGCGCGATCTCGGGCACGATCTGGACGGCGCTGGCCCCGGTACCGATGATGGCGACCCGCTTGTTGGTGAGGTCGTAGTCGTGGTCCCAGGCGGCCGAGCGGATGATCTTGCCGCCGAAGTCGCCGATGCCCTCGATGTCGACCGGCTTGGGATCGACAAAGGCACCGATGGCACTGACCACGTAGCGCGCCGTGACTTCTTTGTTGTTGATGGTGAGGCGCCACAGTTGCTGTTCGTCGTCCCAGACCCGCTCGGTGACTTCGCTGTTCAGCTGCACGTGCGGGAGCACCCCGTGGCGCTCAGCGAGGTGGTCGACATAGGCCTTCACCTCGACGCCAGGGGCGAAGACGCGGGACCAATCTGGATTGAGCTCGTAACTGAATTGGTAAGCCTGGGCCGGGATGTCGACGGCGATACCGGGATAGGTGTTGTCGCGCCAGGTCCCGCCGATGTCATCGGCCCGCTCATAGAGGACGAAATCCTCGATACCGGCCTTGAGCAAGGCGATACCCATGCCGATGCCACCCAGGCCGGCACCGATGATGGCGACTTGGTGATCGGGCCGGAGGATGTCCGTCACATTGCTCACGCCCGGACCTGCTCGGTGCCCACGATCCACCCCACGTCGGCAGATTAACCTACTACTAGTAGATTTACTAGCCCGCTGGTAATATGGCTCTGGTGAGGGATTTCCGGCGGTCGATTCACTATTTACATACGGAGAGTAGGGACCCCTCGTGACCACGGTCGCCCCGAAGACTCGGGCCCCCGGCCGGCCCAGCCGCACTGAATCGGAACGCTCCCTCCAGCGCCAGCGGCTGCTCGAACAGACCATGGTCGCCATCCGCCGCCATGGCCCGAGCGTCTCGGTCGATGAGATCGCGGCCGAGGCGGGCGTGAGCAAGCCGGTGATCTACGCCGAATTCGGCGACAAGGCCGGCATCGCCGACGCGATCGCATTGGAGCGAGCCGAGCAGGTGGAACGCACGCTCATTGAGGAACTGGCCGCTCGTCACACCCTCGACACCGCCATCGCCGTCCGCCTGGCCGTGAACGCCCTCATCGGCGTGGTGGTCGATGAGCCTGAGATCTACGCGTTCATCGTGCGATCAGTCAGGGCGGCCGATACGGGACTGCTCGACAACGCTTTGGTCCGGACCCTGCATGCCCGGGTCGGCATCCTGACCTCGTTGCTGGCCCCCCAGGGGGACAAGGCACTGATCTCGGCGGTGACCCACGGTCTGTTCGGCTTCATCTTCATGGCGGTCGAGTCCTGGCAGATCAGCCGAACGCCCTCGCAAGAAGAACTGGTCGACACCATCGTCACGCTGGTCCAGCACGGCTTTTCGACTCTGGGCGGTCCAGCAGTCTTGGATCAGAAGGCCTGAGGCGCACGCCCATGGCACCCAGCGACACGCTGTCCACTGCCTTGGGTGCGACACCACCCAAAGGGCTCAAGACCCTGAGCGAGGCCGATCGCGCTCGGTTGGCCGAGCTGGTAGAAGCGGCCAAGGCTCGGCAGTCGGCCTCACTCGATCGGGCCATCGACGACGGGTTGGCCCACCTCCCCCGCCTGCTGCGCCGGGCAGCTCGATTGCTCATTTTCGGATGATCACGGCGGTCCAGCAGGAGGCGGCCCTGGCCAAGGTGGCCCGGATCCTCGGTGCCGACCCGGCCCAGGTGGAATTCCTTCAAGAAGTGGATATCACGACGCTGAGCGCCCTGCGTGATCAGATCAGCGACGTACTTCAACTGAGCGATGCCAAGAAGAGCACGGTGACGGCGACGGCCAAGTTGGCCCCGGTCCCGCTGGCGGCCAGCATCGGTGAGAAATGGTTCGGCGCCACCATGTGCGCCCGCCTAGTCGGACTGGTCGATCCGAAGATGGCCCGCCACTACGCCAAACATCTCAGTATGGACTTCATGGCCGACGTCACGGTCCAGACCGATCCGCGTTGCGTGAGCGGGATCGTCGAGGAACTGCCGCTGCGGACCATGCAGGCCATAGCCACCAATTTGTTGGCGCGAGGCGACCACTTCACCTTGTCCCATTTCGTGGCCTACGTCCCTCCCCCGGTCGTGATCGACATCCTCGATGCCATCGCTGACGATGCGGCGTTGGTGCGCATCGCCACCTACGTCGAGGACTTGGCCGTCCTCGATCCGATCGTGGCGCTCCTCCCTGACTCCCGCTTGCTGGCGCTGGTCACCGCAGTCGAACGAGAGGACCTGTGGCCCGAAGGGCTTCATCTCTTCAGTGCCCTGAGCTCGCAACAGATCACCAGGGTGGCCACAACGCTGGTCGAGACCGACGAGGGTGTGCTCTCGACCGCGCTGGCCGCCTTCGATCGCCATGGCCTCTGGAGCCAAGGGCTGCGGCTGATCGATCACCTCGGACCCGAGGACATGGAACAGATCGCCTTCGCCTTGGGACAAGTGGACGACGAAGTGATCGAGGCGGCGGTGGCCGCAGCCGATGCCAACGACCTGTGGGAGCCGGTCGTGCGGGCGGCCCTGGCGGCGCAGGGGCGTGCCCCGTTGCTCGGGCCACGGGTGGCCCATCTGGTCGAGCGGATACCCAAAGCCGGCATCGCCCGGTTCGAGGAAACGGCCAATGCCTTGGGTCATCCCGACCTGTTGAGGATCCTGCTGGCGAACTGACCCACTCGGAGGGAGTGGCGCGGAGGCACCCGAGGCAAAGAATGCACCATGAAGATTGGTAACTATTCAGGACTGTGGACTTCAGTAACCAAGCCACCGCCTGTACGCGGCGATCAAGTGGGACGTGGCTGAATCGCCATGAACATTGGCATCGAGAAGCGCTACGTCGTACTCCTTGCCACCACGCTGACAAGTGGCGATTAGTTCTCGACGATTGTTCTTGACCGAGACAGAGAGCACTTCGACCTCTTCACCGACGACGGTGCCAGGGAAAGGAAAGTCAGCCCCTTCGTCGAACGCATTCTCGAAGCCCATTAGCTGTTCGTCCTGGTCGTAGGCATCGACAGTGATCTCGTCGATCAATCGGTCGAGGTCTGAGTGGGCTTTACGTGCTGAGCACATGGCATTGTCCTACATCTGGCGCCGGTAACACGGGCTCACCTTATGAGGATGTGACAAGACCCGCCGCATCCGTCATGTCCTCGGCACCATGGTCGGTAGCCAAGCGTCTCCGATAAACAACCTTCCCAGACCCTCGAGCACGTCATAGTCCTGCTTCTTCATGGTCGAGACGTAGCTGCGGATGGCACAGAAGTGATCGGCACCGGTCTTGGTGCGCCACGAACCCGAGATCTTCTGCTGGAGCTTGACCATGCGGATATCCCGCTCACCTTGGTTGTTCGAAAAGGGAGCGTTGAAATCGACAGTGAAGCGGAGCACGTCGTCTCGGTAGGTGTCGAGTCGCTTGAGAAGATTAGTGGCGGTGTTCTTGTACCACTTCCCTGGCCTGGCAGCGCTCGCCTCCGCGTTGGCGCTCCATCCCTTTGCGATGAGCTTGCCGTAGCGGACCCTGATGGAATGGAGCACTCCGGGATCGAGCCCGACGTCACCGCGCTCGATGGCCTGCTCCACGGACTCCTTGGCGTCGAGCAGGAGCGTGATCATCTGCTGTGCCCACTCCTGGCCGAAGCGCTCGATAACCCCATCGAGTTCTCGGAGATGATGGGCGTTGCACAGGGCGTGGACGACGTCATAGGAGCGGTAGGGCTTCCATCCGTCGTGGACGGCCACACCGGTCATCGCCTCGATCACCCCCATGTCGTCCATGGCGATGCCGCCACGACGCTTATGGCAACACAGCAGGGTGTAGAGGGCGCTCGAGGCGACATGGACCCAGTGCAAGGACCCCTCGACCCGGGCGCCGGTCTCGTCGAAGTGCACCGTCGGCGCATCGCGGAGCAGGTCGGTGACAACCGAGACGAAGAGCCCGAGCGCCCCGCCGGCTTCTGACACCATGGCGGCGATCGCCCCCACCGAGACCGAGATGCCCACCACGTCGACGAAGATCTCGGCCAGGCGGTCGTAGGGAACGTGCTGGTAGACCGAGAGGTAGACGGCCAGGGCCCGAATGCCTGGCCCATAACAGGCCGGAGCGGTCGCTTCGAGCGGTGCGGGTGCCTTGGTCTCGCACCCACAAGCACAACGGCGACGCTCCATGCGGTGCTCGGTCACAAAGGCTCTCACCTCGGGCAGCTCGAAGACCTGGCGACGTTCGACACCGGTGACGCCGGCGTCGGCCAGATCGGCGCCACAACCCGTGCAGGCCGCCGGCGTATGGGTCATCACCACGTCGGGGTCAAGCACCTGGGCCAGGTGCTTGCCTTCTGAGCCGGGCTGCTTTCCCGGACGCCGTTTGGCGGCGCGGCGCTCGGCCCGATTCGCTGCCGGTGGCTTGGAAAGCCCTTCGGCCGAGGGAGGCATCGAAGAGTTGCGCGGATTGCGCCCGAGTCGCTCTTTCAGCTTGGCGATCTCGGATTCGAGTTCCGCTATCTGCCCACTTTGTTGCTCGGTGAGCAACCGCAATGCGGCGACAACCTCTTTCAGCTCCTCATAGGAGGGCGTGTCGTCAAACGGGGAGCGGTCGTCGGTCGGAATTCCCAACGTTACGCGCGGCGTTCCTCCTGGTGGTGGACGGTGCGGTCAGGGAACCTGAACAGTTACGAAGATTGTTGACTTCCGAGCGGGTTCCCAAGCAGTGATTCCGCCCAGATGAGAACGGATGGCCTCATTGCGGTTGGCCTTATCAGCGAGACCTTGTACCCAAATCACCTCTTGGTCCACTCATGAGATCGTAAGAGTCACCAGACTTCGATTCAAGGCTGGTAAATACCTGAAACGGGCCGCGATCAGCGATCGAGGACCCCTCCACTTGTGAATTGAGTCTTTACGCTTTTCCCCAACTGATGGGGCGGTCAGGATGACTGCAACGCTGGCGCTCTTTCGCCTCTAGTAAGGGTTGAGATGAGAGCGTGGAGCGACATGGACTCTGATGCCCAGCTCATGCGCTGGGCTCAGGTTGGCGATGGGGAGGCGTTCGCCCAACTGGTACGGCGCTATCAGCTGCCCATTTACAGATATCTGGTTCGTCGTGCGGGGGCATCCGCAGCCGACGACCTCCTGGCTGAGGTATGGATAGCTGCATTTCGCGGCCGAGGAACCTTCGATGCAAAGTTCGAATCAGCTCGTCCATGGCTGTTCACCATTGCTCGACATGTGTTGTCCGAGTATTGGCGCACACGCCCCCTGGGACTCCATAGGAGAGAGGTTTGGCACTCGGATCCTTGGCCCGAGGTTGACGAGCGGCTCGATGCAGCTGGTGTCTCGGAGCATTTGCGTACCGCCGTGAGAGCACTTCCTGAGCTGCAGAGAGAAGTCCTCCTGTTAGTTGCCTGGGAGGACCTCACGCCCAGTGAAGTCGCCTTCGTTTTGGATATTCCTGCTGCCACAGTCCGCAGTCATCTGCATCGAGCACGACGAGCTCTCTCGACCAAGCCCAACATCGTGACTGCCGGCACTCAGTGCACGCACTCAGAGGAGGTATGAAAATGGATGAGTATCAACGGCTGCGCCAGGCGGGAACCGTCCCCGAACCACCGTCGGACGTCTTGGCCCGCGCCGAACAGATCCTGCGCGAGTACGTCGCTGCCCAGGACAAGGCCGAGGTTCCCCACTCCCGCCGCCGTGTACTCGTGGTCTCGGGGGTCGTCGCCACTGCCGCCGCGGTGGTGGCTCTGGGCGTATCCCTTTCAATTGGCAATGGACCGCAGACACCGACGATCGGCCGGGCGAATCAGCCTTCAAGACCCCCGGTGCACCTGAAGACCCAGACCGTCGTATTGATCTCATCGGAGTCCTCAGCCGCCGTGGCCAATTCAGGAACGGCCGTCGAGACGACCTCGAACTCGATAAGCGGGACAGCACCGAGTACTCCTCAGACTATTGACGTCACGTTCTCAGGCAACAACGTCAACTACCTGATTGCCAGCAATGGCGACGGGGCCGAAGGTGTCCAAAATCGCGTGGTCGACGGACAGTTCTACCTTTACATCAAGGGTCCGGATCTCAAGATGCACTGGTACCACGACACCGGCGCAAACGCCGCGGCATCGGAATCCTTCCCGGACCCGCGTACCCTGCTCGAGGCGATCAACCCATCGGCGCAGTTGGAGAACCTGGGGACCGAATCGGTAAATGGAGTGGAACTCACCCACCTCAGAGCGACTGATCCTGCAGCGATCAACAACATGCACATCGCTGACGTTGGGAGCACGGTTACTGCGTTCGACGCGTGGGTCGACTCCAGTGATGTGGTGAAGCAAATGCAGATTACGTCCTCGGCCGGTAGCGCCCCGGGCAACATCCTCTGCGAGAGTGCTCGAGTCGCCTCTGGACCGACGTCGACCGATCCCAGAGCGGTACCCATCCCGCCAGCTGACCGGGTCTCCACGTTGCCAGGTGGGAAAGCTATTCCAAATGGCACGATTTGTGGGTCCGTCCCCAGCTATCAACTGAGCCAGTTAAGTACGACCCTTGACATTCAGTTCGATAACCTCGGAGCTCCTGAGTCGGTGACTGCACCGGCGAGTGCGATAAACCAAGTTGGTCTCGGCTAGAGCCCGCACCCAAAGATCGCGAACCCATGCCTCGGGTTCTACTTTCCCAGCGGAACGACCCAAGCCGCGGTGCCCCAGCTCGCATCGAACCGGAGTGTCGCAGCTGTGCGGAACGTCACGGCTGCACGCCCAGAACGACCATACGTCCGGCGCCCGGCAGGACATGGTCATACTGCATGGGTGCCCACTTCCGGTAAGGGGGCGACCGTGTGGTCCTGCGGGCTTGTCGCGCTGCTGGGCGCCATCGGCGTTGCCCTCATCCCCTTCGCGCTGGCGGACGGAGCCTCGATCTCGCCGACCTCGGTGACGCTGCCGGGCGGGCAGAAGCTGCCCGAGGGCGGGTCTGTCACCACGGTGCTCCGGTTCGACGGAAAGTGGATCGCCGCCGGCGCCGTCTTCCCGGGCCGGGCCGTACCGTCGTTGCCGTCCTGCGCGGCTGGAATGGGCTGCAACCCGATCGTGTGGACCTCGACCAACCGGGTCCGCTGGACGGCCGTGTGGGGCGCCGCTCCGACCGGGAGCATTCCGGGAGAGCAGCTGGTGGCCGGTGATCACCTGGTCCTGCTCTTCAACGCTGACGAGGGCACGAAGCTGTGGACTTCGCGTCATGGGGTCACCTGGACCAGCGTCACCTTGCCGAACGACATGGCGGCACTCGTCAGCCGCGACGTCGTGTTCGGTCGTGGCCGGTACGTGGCCATGCTCAACAACAAGTTCGCCGGGGGTCCCAACACCGCCTACGGCGAGAGCGACGCCATATGGACCTCGACCAATGGCACGACGTGGACGCAGGATGTGGTACCCGGGCCGACGTCCGCCTTTGCTTCCCTCACGGTCGCCACCAATGGCTTTCGGCTGGTCGGGACGACCCGACCGGGCGGCGACAATGAAACTTGGCGCTCGACCAACGGCGTCAGCTGGAAGCTGAGCTAGACGCCTTCAATCGCCGGCTCCGGTCGTGGCTCGACCGCCGGATCATGTGCTTGTGTCACCAGTGGTGCCGGCTTGAGGGATGGCAGCAGGAGCATGGATGCGATCCCGCCGGCCAACAGCAGAATGGCCGCCACCAAGATCACCTCTGAGTAGCCGTCAGTCAGCGCCACCGCGACCCGGGCACTGGTGGCCGCGGCGTGACCGAGCGCGTGGGTCGTCCGGCTGGCGGCCAGCGTGGCCAGCGCAGCCAGTCCGATCGAGGCACCCACCGTCCGCGAGGAGTTGAGCAGGCCCGAGGCCAGACCGGCGTCGGTGCGGGGCACGCCCGCCGTCCCGGCCACCGTGACCGGCGTGACGAAGAAGCCCATGCCGATGCCGATCAGGATGAACGGAACGAGGATGGCCGTTTCGTACGAACTGTGGGCCCCGATGCGGGAGAGCCAGAACATGCCGCCGGCCGACACCAGGGCCCCACCGAGAATGAGTGGCCGCGGCCCCACCCGGCCGACCATCCGAGCCGTAATCTGCGCCGCCCCGGCGATGATCACCGTCTGGGGCAGGAAGGCCAAGCCCGCCTTGAGCGGGCTGTAGCCCAGCACCTGCTGCAGGTACAGCGTCTCGAAGTACCACGAGGAGAACATGGCGCCGAAGAGGAGGAAGATCACCACATTGCCTCCCGCCACCGAGCGGGAGCGGAAGATGCGCAGCGGCACCAGAGGCGCCTTGGACACCCTGGCCTGCACGTAGAGGAACACACCGACCAGAGCCACACCGATGATCAGGGGCACGTAGACCTGGGCCGAACCCCAGCCGTAGGTCTCGGTGCGCACGATGCCCCACACGATGGCCACCAGGCCCCCGGTGATGGTGGTCGCACCCAACGCATCGAGGTGGCGGTGGGTCAGATCAGCCTTCGACTCGGGCACGAAGCGGATGGCCACGGCCAGGACGGCCAGGCCGATGGGCACGTTGACCAGCAGGATCCAGCGCCAGTTCAACAGGTCGGTCAGGATGCCGCCCAGCAGCGAGCCGGCCGAGGCGCCGGCCGAGGCCACCGCACTCCACACCCCCAAGGCCTTGGCTCTTGACGGCCCCTCGGCGAAGGTGGCCGTGATGATGGTGAGGGTGGCCGGCGCCAGCACGGCGGCGCCGAAACCCTGCACGGCCCGGGCCGTGATCAACCAGGCCTGGTTCTGAGCGGCCCCGCCCAGCAGGCTGGCCGCGGTGAACAGCCCGAGGCCGACCATGAAGATGCGGCGCCGGCCGAAGAGGTCGGCGGCCCGGCCACCCAGGAGCAGGAAGCCGGCGAAGGTCACCGTGTACGCGTTGACGATCCACTGCAGGTCGATGGTGCTGAACTTCAGCGCCTTCTTGATCGACGGCAGCGCCACGTTCACGATGGAGACGTCGAGCACCACCATGAACTGGCCGATGCACACGATGGCCAGGACCAGCCACAAGGGCACCTGTTTGCCGGCGATCTCGATGGACTTGCCGTCCTCGGACAGGGCAGGCATGGAAGGCGTGGCAGCGGAGCTCATGACTCTCCCTCTTCTGAGCGGCGTATCCGCACCCGCGCTCGAGCGGCGCCGAACGGGGTGGGCTGCGTGATGTTTCACCCTAGGTGTGACACCCCGGGCTTCAATCAGGCGAACGCTTGTTAAGGATTGGCGATGGCCTGGCCCAGGTTGAGCCCCGAGATGTCGCCCTGCACCAGATTCCCTGCCGGTTCCACCGTGAGGATCACCGGCGGCAGGGCCGCGCCGGACCCATCGGTCAGGTCGAAGGTCACCGTGCTGGTGACCGAGGCCGAGCTGGCACTAATCGAGAGCGGTACCGAGACCGAGCCCTCGGCCGGCACCACCACTGACCCCGAGGTCACCGACAGGTGCAGGCCCGCACCGGGGTGCGCCACCCAGCTAATCCGCTGGGCCGATCCGGTCACGTTTCGCACACCCAATGTCTCGCTCTGGGACACCGGGAGCGCGGGCAGGGCGGTGCTGCTGAGATCGGCGATGGCTGGGAGCTCACCCAGTCCCCACGAAGGTGGGGCCGCCGAGGAGCTGCTGGCCCAACTGGTGTTGGCCACCGAGCCCAGACCCACCGTGATCTGCCCGCCCTGGGCCACCAGGCTGGACGGCAGCCAGGCCTGGTTCCAAGGTTGCCCGTTGACCGTCATGGCCTGCACGTAGGGCGTCTCGTCCGAGGCGTTGGGGGCGCTCACCGCAATCTGGTGCCCACTAGCCACGTTGACCACTTCCTCTTTGAACAGCGGCGAGCCCAGCGCCAGGTCGGCGCTGCCCGGTGTCTCGGGGTAGAAACCAAGGTCGGCCCACACCAGCCATGACGACATTTCCCCCAGGTCGTCGTTGCCCGGGATCCCTGCCGGCTGGTTGGTGAAGAGGCTCTCGGTGATCTTGCGCACGATCTCCTGGGTCCCGTACGGCGCCCCGGCGTAGTCGTACTCCCAGGGGATCTCCACCGACGGCTCGTCGCCCTGCCACGAGAACGGCAATCCGTAGGCGATGGTGATGGCCGTCCCCACCGCGAAGTCGTAGGCCTGCCCCAGCGGCGCCTTGGGCCCGATGAACGGGACGAAGAGCTGGTTGAGGTAGTCGATGTACTTGGCGTCGCCGCCGTCCGCCGCAATCAGCGCGGCCAGGTTGAACGGCACATCGGCGCTGTACTCGTAGCCGTTGCCCTCGACGTAGCCGGCCGGGTCGTCGGGCACGTAGAGGCCCGGGAACTCCCCCGCCGTGTTCTTGGGCTCGATGTACCCGGTGGCCGGGTTCTCCGAGTACTCCCAGTTCTGGGCCCGGGTCATGAAGTCGTAGGCATCCGCCGCGTCACCGACCGACGAGGCCAGCTGGGCGATGGCCTCGTCCGCCGTCTCGTACTCGAGCGTGGTCGAGACCGGCCCGTAGAAGTTGCAGCAGCCGAAGTTGGCCTCGCTGGGTAGGTAGTGCATCGACTCGTAGTCGGCCAGCCCGGGCCGGATGTCACCCGGGACCATGGCCTCCTGCACCATGTCGGACAGGGCCTGCGAGGTGTCGAAAGTGGCGCCGAAGGCATGCAGGTCAGCCAAGATCGGATCGGCCGGGTCCCCCACCATCACGTAGGACTCCCCGTTGTCGAGCGACCACTTGGGTAACTCTCCGCTCTGGGCGTCGTCGTTGAGCATGGAGGTGGCGATGTCGGACCCGACCGACGGATCGATCATGGCCACCAGCTGAGCCTGCGATCGATAGATGTCCCAGCCCGAGAAGTTGGCGTACTGGGCGTGACCGGGCGGCAGCGTGTGCACCTGGTCGTCGAAGCCCATGTACTGCCCGTTGACGTCGCTGAAGACGTTCGGGTGCAGGAGGGAGTGGTAGAGGGCGGTGTAGAAGACGGTGGTGTCGGTGGGCGTCCCGCCCCCCACCTCGATCCGCTGCAGCAGCGCATTCCAGGACCCGTAGGTGGCCGCCTGCACCGCGTCGAAGTTCCATCCGGGATCCTCGGTGATGGCGTTGAGCTGCGCGTTGGACTGGCTGACGTAGGAGATGCCCGCCTTGACCAGCACGGTGGGATCGCTGGCCGAGGTGTCGAAGGTGGCGTAGAGACCCGACCTGGTGCCACTGGCCTGGCGCGACCCGGCATCGATCCCCGGACCGTTCCAGCTGCCGAAGCTCTCGAACGGCCGGTTGAACTCCAGCCAGAAGTTGATGGTGTAGCCGTCGTTCTCGCCGCAGAACCCGTTGCCCGGCCCGCCCACCGTGACCGTTCCCTCGATCTGGTCGTTCCCCACCACGGTGCCACTGGCCTTGGTCACCGGCATCTCGCTGCCGCCCAGGTCGATCATCACGTTGGCCTGCGCGGTGGACGGGTAGGTCAGGCGGGCCAGGCCGCTCCGGGTGGTGACGGTCAGCTCGGTCTTGACCGCCGGCAGCCCGACGTCGACGGCGTAGGAGCCGGGCGAGGCCGATTCAGTGGCGTGGCTGTAGGGCTCGAGTGGCATCGGTGTCGGCCGGTGCAACGGGTCCGAGATCGACCCCACCGTGGGCAGGATCGGAATGTCGCCCCCGGCCGCGCAACCCGGACCGCTGATGTGGGTGAGGCTGAAGCCACTGATCAAGGGGTCGTGGTCGCTGTAGCCGCCTCCCTCGGGCCGACTGGGCGAGGTGTCCGGGCTCCACTGCACCATGCCGAAGGGCGCATCCGCTCCCGGGAAGTCGTCATCGCCCAGCGCAGTGCCGATCATGGGATTGACGTAGGCCGCCGGATCGGTGACCAGGGACACTGCGGCGGCGGCACCACCCGAGGTGGCGACCAAGCCCCCGCCGGCCAGCGCTGCCGTCGACAGGAGGCACAACACCACCGAACGGCACACGCTCCGCCCTCGCCGCGTCATCATCTCCGCCTTCCCGTCCGCCCTGCGCCCTGACCTCAGTACTGCAGGTCCGCCAGTACTCCATAGTGATCGGAAAGCTGGGGCTTCTCAGCCGGCAGGACTCCCAGCCGCTGGCAGTGCACCGGATGTCCGACCGCTCCCAGACGGGGCCAGGCCGAGAGTACATAGTCGAACCGACGATTGGGGTACATGGCCAGGGCAGCCAACGGATTCTCGTTGGACCAGGTATAGCCCGCCGTCCCGTCGCCGGCCATCTCCCAGGCGTCGTAGAAGACGAGGCCGGGCTGTGGTGTGGCCGACAATCCCGTGAGCAGACGGATCTCGTCCGATTCTGGCGGTGAGTTGAAATCGCCGCACACCACAACCGGATGGCGCTGACTCGTCGTCTCAGTGATGAACGCGGTCAACTGCCGCACTTGTGCCTGTCGCACCGCGCTGGCACCCAGCGGGTAGTCGAGGATCACGACGAAGAGCTGGATGAGACCCCGCTCGCCCTCCACCGGGACGGACACGGCCTCGCCGACGCCCTCCCCGTCGGGGCCACGCAGCGGCCGTCGCTCTCCCAGGGTGAACGGCCAGCGTGACGTCAGCCCGATGCCCGAGATCCAGTCCTCCTGCTTCCAGTCCCCGACGAAGTCGTGGTGGGCGAAGCCAAGACGCGCCGCCGTCCTACTGGCCTGCGTGTCCTCGCCGCACGACCAGGACTCGACCAGGCACACGATGTCCGGCGCCGAGGCGACCAAGGCCTCTTCGATCCCACGCTGGCGCGCTTCCCACTCGCCGTAGCGACCCCAGACGTTCCAGGTCACGATGCGCATGGAACTCTCGACGACCGGACCGTACGGCGCGTACGGATCGAAGCTCACTGGTCCAGTCTGCTCAATTGCCCCGCCCCGTGCGTTGCACCCTCCTCATCCGGTCAACGGGATGGCTCAACCCAAGATGCCCAGCTGGTCGTCCCGGATCCCCTTGGCCCGGGATTCGGCGAAGTGCTCGAGCCATTCCTGCATCTCCTGGCTCCCGGTCTCCTCGGCCCAGCGCCGGGGCATGGCCGGGAAGGCGTAGTCGGCAGGAAGAGCCGGGGGTGGCGGCTCCTCGGCCTTGCGGGCCAGCGCGGCGTCCATGGCGGGCCCCAGGCGGGACTGCTTGGCCTTCACCTGGGCCTCGTCCCGATCACGGAAGGCCGGCAACACCTCGCGCCCGAAGAGCTCGAGCGACTCGCAGATGTGCTCATGGCGGTTGTTCCCGGCTTGGAGCACGAAGATGACTTGATCCACGCCTGCTTCCTCGAAACGACGGAGGTATTCACGGACCTGGTCGGGCGTGCCGGTGGCGCCACGCAGGCCGGTGCGATCCCCGGCGGCCAACCTGGCCCCCAACCGCTCCTGTCGCAGCGCCGCCTCGACTTCGGGCGAAAACCCATGGTCGCCCCGGAGCTTGAGGTACTCGGACCAGACGTCGGTCGAACCCGGCTGGTGCTCGCCGAAGACGTAGTAGTGACCCAGCGAGTAGCCGAAGAAGTTGCCGCCTTCCAGCCCCCGGTCCAGCGCCACCTTCTCATCGGCATGGCACATCATCTGGGTCACGCAAGCAATGTTGGGATTCACGAAGTGCCCGACCGGGACGCACTTCTCGGCCAGAGTCTGCTCGTAGTCGTTGACCCACTTGTTCGCCTCTTCGGGGTCGATGAAGGCGAAGGTCAAGGCGCCGATGCCCTTCTCGGCCGCCAGCAGGATGGTGTCCCGGCGGGAGCAGGCCACCCACAGGGGCGGGTGCGGCTTCTGCATCGGCTTGGGCACCACGTTGCGCGGCGGCATCTTGACGAACTGTCCGTCGACGCCGGTGAAGGGCGTCTCGGTCATGCAGCGCAGGGCGACCTGGAGCCCTTCCAGCCACGCCTCGCGCTTGGTGGCCGGGTCGACCAGGAATCCACCGAGCTCCGCCTCGGATCCCGACTCGCCCGAGCCGAACTCGACCCGTCCCCCCGAGATGAGATCGAGGGTGGCCACGCGCTCGGCGGTGCGGGCCGGGTGGTTGTAGCCCGGTGCGGTCTGGATGATGCCGTGGCCCAACCGGATGTCCTTGGTCCGTTGGCTGCAGGCGCCCAGGAAGACCTCGGGCGCCGACGAGTGGCTGTACTCCTCGAGGAAGTGGTGCTCGACTTCCCAGACCACATCGAAGCCGAGACGGTCGGCCAGCTCCACTTGCTCGAGCGCGTTCTGCAGCAGTTGGTACTCGCTGCCCTCTTCCCAGGGTCGGGGCAGCTGGTGCTCGTAGAAAACGCCGAACTTCATGCTGCGGTCAGGCCGTTGAACTCAGCCAGGATGTCGGCGCCGTTGGCGCGCTTGGCGCACCAGTGCTCGACTTCGTTCAGGGCAGCGCGACGGCCCTCTTCGCGCATTGGTCCGGTGCTCTGCGCCAAGAGTGGATCCCAGATGCGCTGGATCATCTCGGTGCCGGCGTACTTGGTGCCCCCCTCGCCCACCCAGGTGCGATCGCGCATCTCCGAGAGAGCCGTGCGCAGGTAGCCGACGTGGGGCGTCTCGTCCGCCCGGATGTAGGAGACCAGCCGGGCTGCTTCTCCATCACCGGCCACCAGATCGCGGTCGGAGAGCCACTCCTCGGCCCAGGCGAAGGTGTGGAAGGCGGAGATCTCGATGAAGAGCACCCGCACCATCAGGGAGACCATCATTTCGAGGGCGGCCGGGATGTCGTCGGGCAGGAGACGGCTGGCGCCGGCCCCGGGGCCGCCCTGGCCGATCCCCATACGGGCCAGCATCGCCTCGATGTCGAGGTCCTGGCACGAGCGCTCGAACGCGATGTCCCGAGCGGCGAACCACATGTCCTTGTGGCCAGCTTCGACCTCCCATCCGGCCTCGTCACGGCCGTGGGCCTCGAAGAGCCCACCACCGAGATGGTCGATGGCTGTTCCCGCCACGTCTTCGACGAAGTGTCGCTGCAGGTTGGCCGGCTTGAGCAGACGGATGTTGGCGCCGTACCCCTCGACCGTGCCGATGCGGGTGAGTGTCGCCATCAGGGGCTCGGGTACGCCGGCCTTGATGAGGAAGCGGGACTGCTCCACGCTCGGGATCGTGCGCTCCCATCGTTCAAGCGGAACGTCGATGAGTTCGGTCGAGAACAGTTCGCAATTCTGCGCGCCCCAGGCTTCGATGGCCGGCGCCCGGAACTTGGTTCGTGGCGAGACGTACGTGCCACGTTCGTCGAATCCACCGTGGCAGCGCACTCCCCCGGCGATGAGCGGTTCGACGACGTCGACGTTGGCCAAGAGCTCAGCCTCGGTGAATGCCACCTGTGCGGTTCCCATCGAACCCTCCCTTTGCTGCCCCACTGTTAACGAGTAAGTGTACACTTCATCGTATACCAGTCGAAAGCAAACTTCTCCCGCGGGCCGAACGGCGTGCCGCCATCCTCGAAGGTGCTGCTCGCGCCTTCGCCAGCACGGGCTTTGCCCAGACCTCCATGGACGATGTGGCGGTCGCCTGCGGCATCACCAAGCTGATCGTCTACCGGCACTTCGAGTCGAAGGAGGAGCTCTACCGGGAGATCCTCCAGCAGGTCTTCGAGCACCTCGGCGAAGAGTTGCGCACCGAGCTGGCCGAACCGAGTCACGTGGGCCTGGGCCCCCGCACCCTTCTGACCGTGGCCCGGGCCGATCCCGACTCGTTCACCTTGCTCTGGCGCCACGCCGCTCGCGAACCACAGTTCGCCACCTACGCCGCCGAGCTGCGGGCCGTCTCGGCCGACGTGGTGCGTCAGCTCACCGCGCTCGACACCGGCGACCCACTTCTCGACGCCTGGCGCGCCGACGTGCTCTTTGGCTGGCTGGTCGAATCCACCTTGAGCTGGCTGGAGCACGGCGAGGCGGCCCAGGACGACGCGTTCGTCCGACTGACCTCAGCCGGCTTCCGGGCGCTGCGGCTCAGCCTGACGCAGTAACGACAGCCCCAGTCGGCGCAGCGAACGCGCTCCGGTGCCATGCTGGCGGGGTGACACCGCCGAAGAGATGGGCCGAGGATTGGGCGGCTCGTCACAGCGGGGTTTCCTGCGCTATGTGCGAAGACCCCGATGCCGAGGAGAAACCTCATGGCGTCCGCATCTTCGCCGGGCGCTGGAGCGACGCCTACCTAGGGCGCTTTCCCGTCAGGCCAGGGTATGTCTACGTCATCTGGAAAGGCCGCCACGTCGCCGAGCCAACCGAACTCTCTGCACATGAGCGCGCCGGCTTCTGGTCTGAAGTGACCCTGGTCGCATCAGCGATGGAAGAGCGGTACCAACCGATCAAGATGAACTGGCTCTCGCTTGGCAACGGGGTTCCCCATCTGCACGTCCACCTCGTCCCACGCTATGTCGACGATCCGGCGGCGGGAGGACCGATAGAGGCCGACGCGTTCGAGCAGGCCGAGTTGGACCCAGTCCCCGCCGACGAACTGCGTCGCGAAGCGGCAGCCCTCCGGCAGAAGCTTGCCTCGTAGCATCCACCGAGACGGAACGGGCCGCCATACGCAACCCGAACAAGCTGGGAAGACCGGAACAGGTCGCCGAACTCAGCCGTTAGTTCACAAAGCGGTTCGCGGTGGTAGAACGACGCCATGCAACTCGATCTCCACGTTTCCCGATTCGACTGGGCCGGCGGCCCCAAAGACATAGGGCCGGGTGTCGCCGAATTGGCGCAGCGGGCCGAGGCAATCGGGGTGCGCACCCTGTCATTCATGGATCACTACTTCCAGATGGACTGGATGGCTCCGGCGGAAGACCCGATGCTCGAGGGGTACACCGCGCTCGGCTTCGTCGCCGGTCGCACGCAGCGTCTACGCCTGCGGCTCCTGGTGACCGGGGTGACCTATCGCCAGCCCGGGCTCCTGGCGAAAATCGTCACCACCCTCGATGTGGTGTCGAGCGGTCGAGCTGAACTCGGCATCGGCGCGGCCTGGTACGAACGTGAGCATCGCGGTCTCGGCGTGCCCTTCCCACCAACGGCCGAACGATTCGAGCGGCTCGAGGAAGCCATCCAGATCTGCCTGCAAATGTGGAGCGACGACAATGGTGCCTTCCAGGGCCGGCACTACCAACTTGACGAGACGCTGTGCAGCCCGAAGCCCGTGAGCGAGCCCCACCCGAGAATCCTGATTGGCGGAAGCGGTGAACGAAAGACGCTGCGCTTGGTCGCTCAGTACGCCGATGCCTGCAACATTTTCGGCGATGCCGACGAGGTGTCCAGGAAGCTCGACGTTCTCCGCAGGCACTGCGACACCGTGGGACGAGATCCCAATGAGATCGAAGTGACCGCCATGTATCGAGATTTCCCACCGGACACAACGCTGGACGACCTGCTTCGTGGAGCAGAGGCCTTGGGGAAGATCGGCGTGTCGACCGTCGTCACCGGCGCCGTCGGCAACGACCCGGGAGGCTGGCTCGAGTCAACCTTCGGTCCTGCCATGGAGCGACTCGCCGCCATCGAGACCGCAGCGTTGGCTTAGGCGGCAGAACCCCCGAAGGTCAACGAACTCTTCGTCGATCTTGAGGACCTCTTCCACGAGTTCCTCCCACCCAAGGTCGAGTGGTCATCCAGGAACCACGAACCCCATTTCGTAGGCCATGACCACTAACTGGGCGCGATCTCTGGCGTCCAACTTCATGAGGATTCGGCTGACGTGAGTCTTGGCCGTCGCCGGGCTCATATGCAATTCTTCGGCCAACTCCTGGTTCGACATACCTCTCGCCACCAAGCGCAGAACGTCTCTCTCGCGTTCGGTAAGAGTGTCAAGGATTTCCCTCTCGGAGGCGGGGGTGGTGTGTCGAGCTGCGAACTCTGCAATGAGACGTCTGGTCACACTAGGAGCCAGCAGTGCGTCTCCTCCTGCCACGACTTTGATAGCGGCAAGGAGATCAGCCGGTGGGGTGTCCTTCAAGAGAAATCCGCTTGCACCAGCGCGAAGGGCTGCGTAGACGTACTCGTCAAGATCGAACGTCGTCAGGATGAGTATGCGGGGACTCGGTTGGAGGTCCATCCCGAGAATCCTCACCGTCGCTTCAATGCCGTCCATCACGGGCATCCGCACGTCCATGAGAATGACGTCGGGCCGCGTCGAGCGGACAAGTTCAACTGCCTCTTCCCCGTTGGCTGCCTCGCCGAGCACCTCGAGGTTGTCATCCGAATCGACCAGGACCCGGAACCCTCCTCGCACGAGCGCTTGATCGTCGACGACGACGACGCCGATGCTCACGAACCGGCAGACTTGAGGGGCAATCGTGCCTGCACCTCGAATCCCCCACCCTGCCGTGGTCCAGCGACGAAAGTGCCTCCGTAGATGGCGGTGCGTTCGCGCATCCCGATGATGCCGTGATGGGCCCGGCCGTTGCCGTCGGGGTTCTGGCTCAAGACGACACCTTTTCTGTGCAGCGCACCCTCGTCTGACACGCTGACAACGATTGCATCAGCCTCATAGCTGATATCGACAGTGGCATGCGCCGTTCCCGCATGCTTGGTGACATTGGTCAAAGCTTCCTGGACAATGCGGTAGAGGCACAGATCCATACTGGGCGAGAGCGGCCTGGCCTCTCCCGACTGCCCGAACGTCACGTCGAGTCCGGTCGTTCGGTACTCCCCGAGTAGTCGACCGATGTCGGCCATCCCGGGCGCCGGATCTCTGTTGCGGCCGTCCTCATCATCATTTCGAAGGACGCCCAATACCCACCGAAGGTCGTTGAGTGCCGAGCGACTCGTCGTCTCGATGGCGGCCAGCGCCTTTCGGGCTTCTTCGGGTTGCGTGTCGAGCACATGGCGTCCGACGCCAGACTGAATGGCGATGACGCTGAGACTGTGGGCCACAATGTCGTGCAGCTCCCGAGCAATATGGAGCCGCTCTTCGGCGATCGACATCCTCGCCCTTTCAGCTTCAAAGCGCAGACGCTGCTCGGCTTGCAGCACTGAGCCGGCGTTGTATTCCCGGCGGGCTCGCATGCTGTCACCGATGACCCAGACAACGGCGATGGCCAGCATGTTGTCGGTGGCGTCGTAGAAGCCAGAGCCCCCTCCGTGCGACCAGTGGAGGCCAACGATCGCCGTGACCACGACGAAGGTCAGGAGCGCGAGAGACGCCGCGATCAGGGAGTCACGCCGTCGAAGGTGCGTGGCAACCGAGTAGATGGGCAGGCTCACAATCGGCGTCGCTGCGAGTCCCTGCTTCAGAAGCGTGCCGATCACAACACCTATAAGGACGACGACCAGAACCGAAAGTGGGAATCGATGCCGGAAAGGCAGCGAAAGGGTGGCCAGACAGAGGCCAGCCACGAGCAGGGCGAAATGGGCCGGAAGGTGACGCCCGTCATCATTTGAGAGCAGGCCAGCCAGGCCCCCCACGAACAGCAGGGCGCTGACGATCACATTGATCGTGAGCCACTGGCGGCCCGACACCCGATGAAGAAAGGGGGCTCGTGGAAGCCTCGCCTCTTCAGAAAGCACCATTTCCTCGACGCTACAGAGCAATGGGAATGGGCGCATCGGCCTCAGGTCGTCGTCCGACTACATCGCAAGATGTACACGACCAGGCCGTGAGGCCGGCCAGCTACACCGCCGGGTCGGTCTGGGAAGGGCTGGACGGGCGACGACACCACGAGCCCCGGTCGTCATCGTTGAGGGAGCGGTCGACCTCGCAACGTCGACCATTACAGACCCCCTCAAAGGAGCGGTACATGATCGAGGTTTCCGGTGTCACGAAGCGCTACGGCGACACGCTGGCCGTGGACGGCCTCTCCTTTGAGGTCAGGCCCGGGCAAATCACGGGGTTCCTCGGCCCCAACGGGTCGGGCAAGTCGACGACCATGCGCATGATCATGGGGTTGGACCACCCCGACGCCGGAGAGGCCCGGATCAACGGGCTTCCCCTCAATGGCCTGGGCTGGCCGCTGCGCGAAGTCGGAGCGCTCCTAGAATCAAAGGCCATCCACCAGGGCCGGAGCGCCTTCAATCATCTATGGGCGTTGGCCCAGACCAATGACATACCCCGATCGCGGGTGGATGAAGTCCTCGATGTGGTCGGTCTGTCGAGTGTGGCGCACAAGCGAGCCGGCACGTTCTCCCTCGGAATGGGTCAGCGGCTTGGTATTGCGGGCGCACTCTTGGGCGACCCCAGCACCCTGCTCTTCGACGAGCCCATCAACGGGCTCGATCCCGAAGGCATCCGATGGGTTCGCAATCTGCTCAAGGGTCTCGGGCGAGAAGGCCGAACGGTATTTGTCTCGAGCCACCTGATGAGCGAAATGGCTCTGACGGCCGACCATCTCGTCGTCATCGGACGAGGTCGGCTGATCGCCGAGATGGCGGTGGACGATTTCATCGCCCAGAGCTCACAACAGTTCGTCCGGATCCGTACCCCCCAGCCCGGCCAGTTCACCGAAGCCATGCACGCGAACGGGGCGACCGTCGTCCGCGAAGAAGACGGTGCGTTATCGGTGGCTGGGCTCAACGCACAAGAGATCGGGGATATCGCCTACGAGCAGAGGCTGGCGCTCCACGAACTCTCTCCTCAAATGGCATCACTCGAGGAGGCCTTCATGGAACTGACACAGGACAGCGTTGACTACCGGCCCAGCGGGACGACGTCGCCAGCCCAGAACGAAACCCAGAACCAATCCACACCGAGCGGAAAGTGACCCAAATGACCATCATCACCTCAACCATCCCGGCGCCCTCAGGCCCCCACTACCGACTGGGCGGAGTCGTGCGATCTGAACTCACCAAGATGCGCAGCGTCCGGTCGACCGCGTGGACGCTCTTGCTCACGATTATCTTGACCATCGGTATCGGCGTCATCGCGACGTCGACCGTGGCCGGTCACTGGGCTCACGTCTCACTGGCCGACCGGCTGACCTTCGATCCCACAAATCTGAGTCTGGTCGGCCTGGTGGCCGGTCAACTCACGATCGGCATCCTCGGTGTGCTGATTATCACCGCCGAATACAGCACAGGAACGATTCGCTCGAGTCTGTCCGCTGTACCAAATAGAGGGACGTTCCTGGCCGCCAAGGTCACGACCTTCGCGTTGGTCGCTCTCGCGGTTGGAGAAATTGTGTCCTTCGCAGCCTTCTTCGTCGGACAGGCGGCACTGGGACACTCTGTGCCTCACGCGACCATCGGTCAACCTGGAGTCCTGCGGGCGGTTGTCGGCGGTGGCTTGTACCTGACCATCCTCGGATTGTTGGCGGTGGGGCTGGGCACCATCATCCGCCACACGGCTGGAGCGATCGTGGCGTTCGTGGGAGTTCTCTTCCTTGTCCCGGCCCTCACCCCGGCATTTCCGTCGTCGGTCCAGAACGCCATCTCCAAGTTCGAGCCCATGAACATCGGAAACGCCATGTCGACCGTGAACACGCACGTCGCCCAGGGAGCGACACCGACATTTAGTCCCTGGATCGGTTTGGCAGTCCTGGGCCTGTACGCCGCGGTTGCGCTGGGGATCGGTGCCTGGCGCCTGAATCATCGGGACGCCTAGCGCTGAGTTCCTTCGGATCAGCTTGTCTGAGAGTGCTGGGACGCCACCTGCGTGCGACCCTCAGACCCGACTCCGGGCCTGATCGGCAGGATCCGGACTTCCGAAATCGTCCACGTGAGCAACGCCAAGGCCCCGGCGAGGACGAGTGTGTCATCAAGACCTCTCCCGGGCCCTCCATGGAAGTCCCACGCGTAAGGCCCAATCGCTCCCACGACACACAAGAGGATCATTGAGGCCGTGACGAGGGGTTGACCTCTGAAGCCGCGCACCAACAGCACAGGAAGAAGGACGATCCACACCCAGTGGTGCGACCACGAGATCGGGCTGATCAGCTCTGCGCACATACCCAAGGCCACTACGGCGTCAATGATCCGATCTCGAAGGACGAGCCGGTGCACGAGCAAGATCGCCGCTCCCAGCGTGACCATGCTCAGCACCGACCAGGACAGCACGGCCCAGTGGGCGGGGAACGGCCATCGGTGCACCAGGCCGTACCAAGACTGATTTCGCCTACCCCCGACCGTGCCCGTACGGCTCGGGTCAAAGACTTGGTGGAGCCAGTACGTTCGTGAATCACTGGGGAGAATGGCGAATGCCACCAACCCGATGCCGATAAACGTCAGGAGTCCTTGAAATAACGATCTCCAGGCTCCTTTGATAGCGAAGTAGAGCAGGTAGACGAGTGGAGTCAGTTTGATGGCACCCGCCAGACCGACCAGGCCACCCCGGATCCGATCGGGACTGCTGGTCAAGTCAATGACGATCAAGAGCAAGAGCACCGCGTTGATCTGGCCATAGGTCGTGTTGGTGCGCAAGGGCTCGAAGACGAGGCTCAAGATCGGAGTGAGGGCGAGTGCGATCCAGAAGGACCGGGGACTCGGCAGCTCCAGTACCCTTCTGAGGCCGACATAGAAAGTGCCGAGGACAGCCAGCGCGTTGATGAACCACCACACTGCCTCGATCAAATGGACGGAGCCCAGCGAAAAGGGGCTGAAGGCGAGAAGGGCTGCAGGCGGATAGGTGAACGGGAGGTGATACGTGGTGAAGAAGGATTCGTAGGGATTGTGACCGGCAAGTACGGACTTGGCCGCTGCTCGATAGACCCGGAGGTCAAGGCTGAAACGTGAGCCGAGGTCGGCGTAGACGATTGAAGCCGTCCAGGCCAACGCGGCTGTCCCCGCCAAAAAGAAGAGGGGAACGCGAGCAAGCCATCTCGCCAGCGGGGCGACCTCTCCCTTGTCCACCATGCCCATGATGCCTTGCTGAGTTGCTGTGCAGACGATCGGCTTCGGCCGCATCACGTTGAACATCGATGGCACCCAGAACGAAGCCGATGGCCGTCCCGACCGACCCGAGCGGCTGATGCCCGTCGTCGCTCAAGCCTGGGGGCCTGTTAGAGGTGGTAGAGCAAGATGCCGGCCTCTTCACGTCGCTGCAGCGCGCCCGTGGCCCGCAGGCGTTCGAGGTGGGCGAAGGTTTCGGCCTCGGCCATCGAACCCCAGGACCGAGGGGCGAACAGCTCGTGAGACAAGTCGATGACGTTGGCCCAGCCGGCGGCGTCGCAGATCTCAAGCAGCCGTTGCAAGCGTTCGTCGTGGTGGTGCTTGATCTCTTCGGCCCGGCCGGGCAGATCGAAGAAGGGCTGGCCGTGGGCCGGCAGCACCGTCGAGACATGGGGCAGGGCTGACAAGCGATCGAGTGATTCGAGGTACTGGAGAAGAGGGTCCCCTGGGATCAAGCCTGAAATGTGCGGGGTGATGGTGGGCAGGATCTGGTCACCGGCCAGCAGCACCCCACCCTCTTCGTCGTAGAGGCACAGATGGTCGTCGGTGTGCCCGGGGGTGAAGAGACCGACCCAGTCCCGCCCACCCAGGGTGATGTGATCAGAATCGGCCACTTTCAGAGACGGCCGGGGTGGCTTGAACCACTTGAAGAAATCGGCCGTGCGGGCCAGCATCCGCTCTCGTGCCTCGGGTGGTGGCCCAATGATCGAGCCGCCCCAGGGCGACGGGCGCTCGATACGAATGGTCGGGATCGGGCTCTGGTCCGGATCGATGTCATCGGCCGCCTCGAGCTCTCGATCGTCGATGTCATCAGGATCGAAGAAGGTGCGAAAGCGATCCGAGGCCACAATGGCACCCCCACTCTCCTGAGCCAGCAGGCCGGCGCCACCGAAGTGGTCAGGGTGCGAATGGGTGACCACGATGGTGTGGACCCGCTCCAGAGGGATGCCGGCCGCCTCCATGCGTCCCCGCAGCGCCTTCCAGGACTCCTCGCCCGGCAGGCCCGGATCGACCAGGGCGAAGCCCTTGTCATCCTCGAGGGCATAGGTGTTGACGTGGCCCAACCCGGTGAAGTCAATGGGCAGCTGGAGGCGCAGAATGCCGGGCACCACTTCGACGATGTCCGGCGAGGCATCCATCTGTTCCTGTTTGGGGATCCGAGGGGCGGGCGTCTCGATCGGTTCGGAGGTCGTCACCAGGGAGAACTTATCGTGGCGTCGCCTAGCTCCGGACAGAAGGAGGCGAGAAGCACTCTGAGACTGATCATCGCCAAGTAGACAAGAATGCCCACAATGGCGTTTGGTCAACAGTCCGGTCCACCAGCGTCAGCGAAGCAGTTACAAGAACTTCTGGAGCTCCTCAAGGCTGCCGGGCATTCCGATTTCCGCAACGCCCGCGGACCGATGGGCTTCACCCAGCGTCAGGGCGGAGGAAAGTTCTCACGCGACGAAGCCGAAGCATTTATCGCCCAGCTTCTGGACGCAGAGTCTGAAGGGACTGTTGCCATCGCCCCGCCAGCGTGGCGGACGTCCACCCAAGAACAAATGATCCGCGCTCTGCCATCCGAACAGCTCGCTGACGAGCTTCGTCGTCGCGGCTGGACGGCAATCGAACCCTAACTACTGAAGTCCGGCACAGACCTGTGAGCCCGGCAGCACCTTGACGCCATCGCCGTCTCCGACTTCGCCCCCATGCGTGGCGAAGTCGACCAGGCTCATCCCACCTTGCCTCGCGGCGGACCAGTAAAGGCCGGCGCTGGCCTCACCGGTTGACGTATCACTGCTTTGCGCGACGCATTGGGTCCCCGGATCCTGGGTCTGCCCGTTGGCCAGAACCATCGATGACGCGATCGATCCGCTCCCACCGATGAACGTGGCCAGGTGCCGGCCCGTCTCCCCGACGATCACCGTCTCGGGTGCATAGAGGGTGAGTAACGAGGGCACGCCCGCTTCATGAAGGTCGACGATGTACTGCACGCCACTGAGGCCGGGTGACCAGGCGGGAAACAGACTGCCAAGCGAGTTCGCCAGAACCACATCGCCATCGTCCACGGATGAGGTGAGAGTGATCCGAGCGGGGAATTTTACTGGGCGCCACGCCATCGGCCATTGGCAGAATTCTCCGTTCGGGCCAGACGTAATCGTGCCGCTGCACGCCACGATCGCTTGCTGTGCGCCATTCCAGATCTCGTAGTTCCCTTCGGCCTCCCAGCCGTGTTGCACAGTGTCCTCGACGAACACGACATTCTGAACCCAATACTCTCCGCTCGATGTAGTTTGCACGAAGGAGTTCTGCTGGATGCCGAAACACTGGCTGCCCTGATCCACACATGCTCCGCCGTTGAACATGACGCGCACGGATCGGATCGCCACCGTTGACGTGAAGGTCGAGAGGGCTTGCGGCGTGACGGCGTTCGAAGGGGACGATCGGCGACCCTGGCCGTTTGAATGAATTGCTGAAACAGAGAACGTGAATCGCTCGCCATTGGTAAGCCCATTGACCAAGGCGCTTGTCTGCGCTCCACCTACAACGACCGTTGTGCCAGGCGGTAACGACGTGACGACGTACTTGCTGATGTCGAGACCACCATCGATCCGGGGTGGGCTCCACGTGACTTCGGCCTGGCCGTCGGTGGCGGTGGCGGTGACTCCGGTCGGTGCGCCCGGGAGCATCGAGAGTCCCCGCTGCGATGCGCCGGCGACGACGGGGCCTGCTGAGGCTGAGGTTGCCGGGACCGCGATGAAGTCTCCGACGACCAAGAACAAAATCAGCGGCAAAGGCACCCGACTGATCAACTGAAGCCCACCATTGGGAGCACCAGTGTCAAGCATGGCACCAGCCCACACGGGGGGTGAGGAAATAAGGGCTTCCTCGCTAACTCCTCATCGGGCGATCGAGGCGAATCGGCCGATGGCGGGGCTTGAGGGACGGTTTTCAGCCCTCCGCAGAAGCAGTTCGTCTCTGCCCAGCCATGGCGCAGCGTCACCAAAAACGCGTCGAACCGGGAGGAGGCGGCGCCTTTGGCCGCTACCTGCCCCTCCGAAAAGAGGCGGCGGTGAGAATCGAACTCACGTACGGGGCTTTGCAGGCCCCTGCCTAAACCACTCGGCCACGCCGCCCAGAAGGCAGACGGGACAGCCTATAGGTCCAGTACTTAGTGCCTGAGCCGGGAGACGACCCAGAAAGCGCCGCCAATGAGCGCCACCACGACAACGACCTTGATCAAGAACGCGATGATGCCGATGATGCTGCTCAGAAGCCAGAAGGCGACGATGGCTCCAACCACACCGACGGCCAGCATGGCCCCCACGTGGTGAACGGAAACCGACGAACCGCTGTCTCGAGTTGATACGGATTTACTCACAGAGCCAATGCTACGTTCCGCCAATGGCTGCTGAAGCGTCACTACGCGTACGGCGGCAATCCCTGCTGGCTGATCCCACCCTCCGGGGAGAGGAATTCTGCCGGCGATACGCCATCGAAGCGGACGAATGGCTCTCTGGCCTGGCCGAACGGGCCGCTGGCCACGCCCGCCGCCACTTCGCCCTTTTGGCCGTCGGTGGGTATGGGCGACGCTCCCTGTGCCCCTATTCTGACCTTGACGTGGTGCTGGTCCACGATGGCCACCGGGACATCGAGGCCGTGGCCGACGCCATCTGGTACCCGGTCTGGGACGAGGGCGTCCATCTCGACCACTCCGTCCGGCGGCCCGCCGAGGTCCTCAGCGCCGCTGCCGACGACGTCCGGGTCGCTCTCGGCCTGCTCGATGCCCGGCTGGTCTGGGGCGAGCCCAAGGTGTCGGACCCGTTGCTGGCCAAGGCCCGGCAAGCCTGGAAGGACCGGTTGGGCACGCGGTACCTCCCGCTCCTCGAAGCCCAGATGCAGGACCGCCGGGATGCCGCGGGCGACGTGGCCTTCCTGCTCGAACCGGAATTGAAAGAGAGTCATGGCGGGCTGCGCGATGTCAGCGTGCTGCGAGCACTTTCGGTCTACGCACCACTGCTCGCCGAATACGCCGACCTAGATTCGATTGGCCCCGCCACCGAGCTGCTCACCACCATCCGGGTCGAGCTCCACCGCATGGCCGGGCGCGAGCAGGACCGCCTGCTCCTCCAGGACCAGGACGCCGTCGCCGCCGCCCTCGACTTCACCGACGCCGACGCGCTCATGGGCGCCGTGTCCGAAGCCGGCCGATCGATCGCCTGGGTCTGCGACGATGCCTGGCGCCGTCGGAAGCTGTGGGACCCCACCCCTGCTCCCCGCCGGCACTTCCGCCGGGCAAACATTCAAGAGGAAGTCGGCCGGGACACCCCGATCCCGCTGGGCCACGACTTGGTCGAGATCAACGGTGAGATCGCGCTCGACTCCGCGGCCCCCGTGTCGACCGACCCGTCACTGGCCTTCCGGCTGGCCGCGGTGGCAGCCGAAGCAGACAAGCCCATCGCTCGAGGGTCGCTGCACCGACTGGATGACCGCATGCCGCCGCCGACCGACCCGTGGGCTCCCGAGGTGCTCAGCGCCTTCGTCACGTTGCTCCTCGCCGGTCGCCCTGCGGTCAGGACCATCGAATCGCTCGATCAGCACGGGCTGATGGTCCGGCTCATCCCCGAGTGGGCCGCCGTGCGGAACAAGCCGCAACGCAACGCCTACCACACCTATACCGTCGACCGGCACTTGCTGGAGGCCGCCGCCAACGCGGCGCAGCTTCAGGATCGGGTGGAACGACCTGACCTGTTGGTGGTCGGCACCCTCCTGCACGACATCGGCAAGGGGTTTCCCGGCGACCACACCGAGGTCGGCATAGAGATCGTGGCCGAGATGGCCACCCGCATGGGCTTCGATGCGGACGACGTCGCTGTCCTGGTCGACATGGTGCGATACCACCTCCTCCTGCCCGACACCGCCACTCGCCGTGACCTCGATGACCCGACCACCATCGCCAACGTGGCCCGAGCCGCCGGCAACCCGCTGACCCTGCACCTGCTGGGCGCCCTCACCGAAGCCGACAGCAAGGCCACTGGTCCGTCGGCCTGGGGGAAGTGGAAGGCCGGGCTGGTGGCCGAGCTGGTGAATCGGGCCGAGCGCCAGCTGGCCGGCGAACAGGTCGTCGGAGGACCGGATCCGACCGAGCTCTACGCCACCCTGATGGACGAGGTACGGCGCACGGGGCTGCCCTCGGTGCAGCTCGAACCACCCCAGGTTGTGGTGGCGGCGCCCGATCGCCGGGGTCTCTTCTCAGATGTCGCCGGCGTCCTGGCTCTCCATGGCATGGACGTGCGCGCCGCCAACATCGGGGGCGACGACGGTGTCGCCGTCGAGGTGTTCACAGTCGAGGTGCCCCGCCGAACCTGGCCTGACACCGCTCGATTGCGGGCCGACCTGACTGCTGTCCTCGCCGGCGAGCTCCCCATCAACGAACGATTGAACGAGCGCGAAATCCTCTACCAACCGACGCGTCGGCGGGCCGCCGCCCACCTGCCCGCCAGCGACGTCGCCGTCGACAACACCGCGTCGGAGTCCGCCACCGTCCTCGAAATACGAGCACCTGATCAGGTCGGACTCCTCCATCGCATCACCCTGGCCCTCTTCGAGGCCGATCTCGATGTCGTCTCAGCCCGGGTCTCGACGCTCGGCGAGCTCGTGGTCGACGCCTTCTATGTCCGAGAGTCGGCTGGCACCAAGGTCTCCGACTCCGAGCGGCTCGAGGCCATCAAGGGAGCGGTCTGGGCCTCCTTGACTCCGTAAAAGCACAAAACCCCTGGTAGAATCCCCGCTGCTATGGAAGCGGGCGAGCAATCTTCCAAGTCGTCGCGGACGCACGTCCGCGTCATCGTGGGCTGCGGCGTGGCCGCGGTACTCCTGATTGGCGCTGTCGTCGTGGTCGTCGCCCATGACCGGAGTAACACCGCCTCAGCGACTGGTGCCGCGCCCCCGGCGGCGTTGACCATCCTCGCCGTCGCCCCTACCGGCACCAACGTGGCCGCCGGCTCCACCATCTCGGTGCAATTCTCGACGCCGCTGGCCAATGGCAGCCCCATGCCGATCCTGTCCCCTGCCATCGCTGGTCAGTGGGTGGCTCTCTCCCCCACCCTTCTCCAGTACGAGGCGACCGGGCCCCTGGTGCCCGGAGCCACGGAGACAATCTCCATCCCGGGCGGCCCGACGGGCGTGGTCGGTGACCGTGGGCAGCATCTGTCCGCCACAGTGACTGCGAGCTTCACCGTGGCCCAGGGTTCGATTCTCCGCCTGCAGGAGCTGCTGGCTGAGTTGGGTTACTTACCGTTGACCTTCACACCGGCCACACCACTGACCTCCCCGACGCAAGAGGGAAATGATCAAGAGGGCACCTTCTCGTGGCGTTGGCCTGACCAAGCCCTGGCCTTGACGACCCTGTGGACCCAAGGCGTCAGCAACGTGGTCACGCAGGGCGCGGTGATGAACTTCGAGGAGCAGCATGGTCTGACCACTGACGGCGTCGCCGGCCCCGCGGTCTGGGCCGCACTGCTGGCCGACGTCCAGGACGGGCGCGGCAATGCACAGCCCTACGACTACGTCTTGGTCAGCAAGGCACTCCTCGAGACGGCCACCGTGTTCTCGAACGGTGTCCCCGTATTCAGCACCCTGGTGAACACGGGAGTAGCCGGTGCGCCCACCGAGAGCGGGACCTGGCCCGTCTTCGAGCGGTTCACCGTGACCACCATGAGCGGGACCAACCCGGACGGCACCAAGTACGTCGACCCGGGGATTCCCTGGGTGAGCTACTTCCACGGTGGCGATGCCCTGCACGGGTTCATCCGATCCTCGTACGGGTTCCCCCAAAGCGACGGCTGCGTGGAGATGCCCTTCGCCAGTGCCCAAACCGTCTACCCGCTGACCCCGATCGGGACACTGGTCACCGTCCTCGACAACTGACCCGCCCCCAGCCAGCCCGTTCGCCCCCCTAGTCTCTGACCCCTATGCGCGTGCTGGGAATCGCCGGCCGGACCCTCATCGGGGCCGGCCTGATCCTGTTGCTGTTTGTCGCGTACCAGATCTGGGGCACCACGTTCCAGGAGGAACACACCCAGTCGACGCTGCGCAGCACGCTGGCCCAGGAGACCAATAATCAGGAAATCCGGCACGCCCTGGCCGAGGAGACGGCACTCGACAAGCTCCCCAACGGCCCGGCCAAGACGGCCCCGACCACGGCCGCTCCGACCGAAGGCAACGCGGTGGGGGTGATCCGGATCCCCAAGATCGGGATCAATCAGGTGGTGGTCGAAGGCACCAACACCAACGACCTGCGCAAGGGCCCGGGCCACTACATCGGGACTCCGATGCCTGGCCAGTTCGGCAATGCGGCCATCGCTGGGCACCGTACGACCTACGGGCACCCCTTCTACAACCTCGACTCGATCAAGCCGGGCGACAAGATCGTCCTGACCACCATCCAGGGCATCTTCGTCTACGACGCCGTGAAGCAGCAGGTGGTCTCACCGAGCAACACCGCCGTGCTCAAGAACGAATTCGGCGCCTACCTGACGCTGACCACCTGCAATCCGCGCTTCAGCGCATCAAACCGCCTGGTGGTCACCGCCAAGCTGGCCCACTCGCAGCTCTTCCCCAACTCCGGGTTGCCACCGGGCCACACCAGCAAGCTGGTGAGCGACGATCTGGCCGGCAGCAACCAGGGCGAGCTGGCTGACGCCTTGTTGTGGGGTGTGCTGTGGCTGGTGGCCGGCGCGGTCGTGCTCCTCGCAGCAAACCGGTTCCGCCAGCGGCGTTTGGCCATCTACGGGGTCGGCACGGTCGGGCTGCTCGCCCTGCTGTACGTGTTCTTCATTGCGGTCTCGCCGCTGCTGCCCGCCAGCTTCTGAGTCAGTCCCGTGGCGGACGGCGACCTCCGGGACCAGTACCTGGCGTTCGGCGCGGCGTGCGCTCGCGAGGGCGGAGTCACCTACCAGGCCATCTGCCAGTTCATCGCCGACGATCCCGAGCTGCTGGCCATGACCGCCACGGCACGACCCGAACAACGCCGCCCGAACCTCTTGCTGGCCGCCGTGCACTTCCTTCTCCTGGAGGGAGCCGAGCACCCACTTGCCCTCTTCTACGACACCGTACGAGCAGAGGGTGCGGTACCAGCGGGCGAGGTGGGACCTGCCTTCCAGGACTTCTGCCTGGCTCACCGTGAGCAAATCCTCGAACTCATGGCCACCCGCCGCACGCAGACCAACGAGGTCCGTCGTTGCACCGTGCTGCTCCCAGCGTTATGCGAGATCGCCCGGCGGAACCAGGGAGTCGAACTCGCACTGATCGATCTCGGCACCTCGGCCGGACTCAACATGCTCTTCGACCGATTCGGCTACCGCTACCAAGAACGCGACGGCACCGGGTTCCGGCTCGCCGGTGACGCCCGCGCCCGCGTCCAGTTGGAATGCTTCGTACCCCACGAGGTCACGGCGCTGCCCGACCTCACCCTGCCGAACGTGAGCGAACGGGTGGGTCTGGATCTTGATCCCATCGACGCCAACGACGAAGACCAGTCACGATGGCTGTTGGCCTGCCTGTGGCCGGACCAACTCCCCCGCTTCGAACGGCTCCGAGCCGCACTCGAGACCTGGCGGGCCACGCCCGATCCACCGCGCATCAGTCGAGGCGACATGGTCGACGACCTGGCCGGTGTCGCCGCAACACTTCCGGGCCGCGGACCGCTGATCGTCTTCCACTCGTGGGCGGTCGCCTACCTCCCCGAGCCCCGCCAGCGTGCCCTGGCGGCAGTCGTCAGGCAGTTGAACGCCTCCCGTCCGACCCATCACCTTTTCGCCGAGGAGCCCCGGGAGGTCCCGGGATTGCCGGTGCCGGAGAGTCCACGCGGTCCGACGGCCGCCACCGCGCTGGTCCACATCGACCCCAGCGGCGAGGTGGAGCGGTGGGCCGATGCGCACCCGCACGGCAACTGGATTCGTTGGTATTGCTCAAGCGGCCTGGCTGGCCACTGAGCGTAGAAGTTTGATGAGTAGACCGGAGCGCTGGCGACCTCCTGGTGGCCCGCGATGTCAGACACCCGAAACTGCGTGGAACGCCACGGCCGCCGCCGTGGCCACGTTGAGTGAGTCGACCCCTTCGGCCATCGGGATCGACGCCACCACGTCGGAAGCTGCGATGGCTTCTGGCGTCAGGCCTCGACCTTCAGCGCCGAGCAGCAGGGCGAGGCCCTGGCATCGATTCGGACCAGACAGCCGATCCTTGAGCGCAGCGAGGTGGAGGACCGGCAAGCCCGCGGTCACCGCGGGTCGGGGTGTCATGGCGGCGATGAGGAACCCGACGTCCCGTGCCTGTTGTAGCCCCGACGGCCAGGGTGTCAGCCGTGCGAACGGCAGGTGCAGCACGTGCCCGACGGATACCCGGATCGATCGTCGGTAGAGCGGGTCGGCTGAAGACGGATCGAGAAGTACGCCCGCCACCCCGAACGCGGCGGCATTGCGGAACAGCGCACCGATGTTCTCGTGGTCGTTGAGACCCTCGAGGATCGCCACCACAGGGAAGGAGTCCGGGTCCCCGGGTATCTCGAGGACATCAGCGAGCAAGCGTCCCGCGCTGAGGGGCGACGGACGTTCAGCAACGGCGACGACACCACGGTGGAGATCGAAACCGACCGTTTCCGCCACCGTGCCTCGGGACCCTACGTACACCGGGACGCCCCGGGCCCGGGTTGCCGTGACCAGGTCACTCGAAGCGGTGACTTGATGGTCGTCGACCAGGAGGGAACGGATGCGGTAGGAGGACGTCAGCAGCCGCTCAACCGTGAGCTTCCCCTCGACGACAAAGATCGAAGGCTCAGTCCCCAGGTCAGGCCGAGCAGCCGGGTCTTTGAGATGACGGTAGAGCTCGAGTCTGGGATCGGCGGGATCGTCCACAACGATGAGCGGACCCTGTCGGGTGCCGGTCCCGTTGCTCGACATCCCCGGGCCCACCGTGGAAGGCGGCATCACGTGCAGAGCCAGGCCAGCGTGAGTGCGGCACTCCATGAGAAGTTCTGGCCGCCGATGCCATCGCCGTTTCGTGGGTCGTAGTACTCGGTGAAGCCGCCGACGACCAGTTCCCGGGTCAGCTGCCTGATTCCCTCTGCTCGGTCGGCACAGCCGGCCCGCTGCAATCCGATGGCCGCCAGGTAGTTGACGAGCACCCAGACCGGCCCCCGCCAGTAGCGGATGGGATCGAAGGCAGGATCGTCAGGCTGCGAGGTCGGAATGGCGCAAGCCAGCTGGGCCGTCCAGGAATCGATTCGCTCGACCATCCGGTGCAAACGGTCGGAGGGCACCCCGGCCCAGAGGGCGGTCAGGCCCGTCGATGTGGCGGGACCGACGAACGCTCCGGCTCGAACATCGAACGGGCGATACCAGCCCAGGTCGTCATCCCACAGAGCCTCGAGTCCCTCACGCAGCTGTGCGCTGACGGGCAGCAACAGGTTGGCATCCAACCCGGCGCTGACCGCCACCGAGAGGAGATCCTCGGCCGCCCGTAACGCGATGGCGGTAAAGGCCGGATCCTCGACTACGAACGGACTGTCGAGAGGTTGGCGCTCAGTGCGCCAGCCGGCCGCCCGCAGCTCCTCCACGATCCGGATGTAGCGCCGGTACTCACTTTGGGATGGACGTTGGCTGGCGGCCACCGTGGCGACATCGCGTCGAGTAATTGCCTGCTCATCAGCTTCGGGCACGCCGGCCAGCGGCGCGTCCCAGGACGGCGAGTTGTCCATGCCGGTCTCCCACGGATGGACGACCACGCCGGCACCGTGAGGACCTTTTCGGCACGAGGCGATCCAGGTCAGCCAGTGACACAGTTTGGGCCAGAGGGCTTCGAGCGCCTGCTGAGCTCGCACCCGATCAGGATCGTCGATGAACAACTGGGCCGCTGCGCTGACGGGCAGCGCCGGCTGGGTGATCCCAGTCGTGGCGGGAGTTCTTCTGGTCCCCCACACTGCTGGCCCCGGAAAGTACGTGTCGTCCTCTTTCCAAAAGACGATGTGCGGCACCAGGCCGGTCTCCCACTGGGCGGAGAGCAAGCGCGTGAGCTCTGCCCAGGCGATATCCCAATGTCCGGCGGCGGCCCAACCCAAGGCGATCGGTCCGGAGTCCCAGCACCACTGATAGGGGTAGAGGCCCTCAGCTGGCACGGTGTAGCCGTCGCGGTGGTTCCCGATGAGCACGGCCAGGGCCCGGGAACGGAGCTCGGCATTATCGACGATGGCGCGATCGGCGCCGGAGTCCCCCACGAAGACGGTGGTGTCGGACTACTCGGACGGTCCCCACGGCGCGTCGCGTCTCGCCGGGACTTCGATGCCGTCCTTGGTGATCATGGTGACCGAACCTACTGAGTTCTTGCCGAAGCGGTTACGGATGGCATCCACGGCGGCGGTCACCTCGTGCCAGGACTGCTCTCGGGCCAGGGCACTCTCCTCCCCTTCCGCTCGGCCATCACCCAGATCGAACGAGAGCTGATCGGCGTTTCCCTCCTTCAAGCCTGACGCACTCACCCCGAGCAGGCGGATCCCGTCGCCCGGATTGATGCTGGCCAGAAGAGCGGTCGCCACGAGGCCGATGGCCCCACCGGTCGAGATGGGCCGCCCCAGGGTGTGGGACCGGGTTTGCATCGAAAAGTCCTTGAACTTCACCTTCACCGTGATGGTGCGAGCTGAGCTCGATTCCTTGCGCAGCATGGTGGCCACCGATTCGGCCATACGCAGAGCGTGGCGTTCCAACTCGGCATCGTCGGTGAGGTCGTAGCGGAAGGTCTCCTCGTGGCCGATGGATTTGGCCGGCCGGTTGGGTGTGACCGGGTCGGGATCCTCGCCACGAGCCAAGGCAGCCAGATGAGCACCGCTGGCTTTGCCCAGCTTCCGGACCAGGGAGTCGACCGGCGTTGAGGCCAGGTCGCCCACGGTCTGGACGCCGAGGTCGTGCAACCGCTGGGCGGTGGCCGGTCCGACGCCCCAGAGCGCTTCGACCTTGTGGTTGTGCAAGAACTCGATCTCGACGTCGGCTCCGATCATCACGACGCCGGGTCCTGGCTCGAGACCAGCCCGCGATGCCTTCGGCTTGGCGGCCCGCGAGGCCAGCTTGGCGATCATCTTGGAGCGGCCGATCCCGACCGCGCAGTCCAGCGTGAGGTCCGCACGCACTCGGTCAACCAGGGCGCGGGCGATCCGGTCCGGTGGCCCGAGGATCCGAAGGGCACCGGCCACATCGAGGAAAGCTTCGTCGAGCCCGATGGGTTCGACCATGGGCGTGATGTCGTGGAGGATCTCGTGCAGCTGGCCACTCACTTCGGCATAGCGCCCGTGCCGGCCGTCGAGGAACATCGCTTGCGGGCACAGCTGGCGGGCCCGGACCGATGGCATGGCCGAGTGCACGCCATAGACCCGAGCCTCGTAGGTACAGGAGGCGACCACGCCTCGAGCGCCGGCGCCACCGACGATGACCGGCTTGCCCTTCAGCGACGGGTTATCGAGCACCTCGACTGAGGCAAAGAACGCGTCCATATCGACATGGAGGATGGTGGGAACGGAAGCGCGGCCGGGGTCAGCCACTGAAGCTCAGGCGCCGGAACCCTTCTGCGTAGCGGATTCCTACTCGCCTGCCCTCTTCCTCAGCCCGGTTCCGGATGACCTCACCGGCCCAGCCATCCTTCTCGTCGAACTGGGTCCGGTGGCATTCCACCGCCGCTGCCTTGGCGTCAATGGTGTCGGTCACATCGACCCACTCGTCCGGCTCCAGGGTGCCCGACAACAACAAGGTCGCCGCCTGATGCGGTCGACCCGCCTTCGGAAAGTAGAGCGGCAAGGCTGCAGCCGGTGACACGGCATCGAGGAGCACCATCCCGGCGATCCGATGGTCCCGGTGGTTCACGTACGACTGACCAAAGAAGAGAGCGGTCGGGTCATGCCCGCACACCACATCGGGCTTCAGACGGCGCAGGTGCTCGACCAGCGTCCGCCGAAAGTCATCGGAGTCTTGAAGCTCGCCATCGGGGAACCCGAGGTTGACGACGCTGCGCAGTCCGATGACCGCGGCTGACTCCTCGACCTCACTGGCACGCTGGGCGGCCAGATCTGCAGACTTGACCTTGGGATCCGTCGTGCCCTTGCCGCCGTCCGTGCACACGATGAGATGAACCGCCGCGCCGCCCTTGCTCCAGCGGGCCAGCGAGCCGCCGCAGGCCACGTCGGCGTCATCCGGATGGGCGTACACGGCCAGGACGACGCCGGGGATCTCCTCGATCACCGGCGCTTGGGCTCCGTGGTCTTCGTCAAGACGGCCATCTCACGCTGGAAGTCCCTGGCGTCCTCGAAACCCTTGTAGACGCTGGCGAACCGGATGTACGCCACGTCATCGAGCGCTTGGAGCTGGGCCAGGACGGCCACCCCAACCTGTTCGCTGGTCGGATCGGGCGATTGTGCTCGCAGATCATCTTCGACCCGTTGGGCCAGTTCCTCCATCTGCAGGTCGGTCACCGGCCGGTTCTTGCAGGCTGAGCGGACACCGGAGACGATCTTGGAACGGTCGAATGGCTCCCGCTGCCCGGAGCGCTTGACGACCCACAGTGGGGCTTCCTCTACTCGCTCGAAGGTGGTGAAGCGTCGGCCACAGCCCAGGCATTCGCGCCGACGGCGGATCGCCACACCATCTTCGGCCAGCCGAGAGTCCACGACGCGGTCGTCATCAACAGCGCACCACGGACATCGCACGCATTGGACGATAGTCAGGGAATGAGCAGGTGCTCCCCGGGCACCACCACGTCGGAGCCGGTTTCCGCCACCAGGCGATGCACCATGCTCGTCGGGTTGGCGGGATCGGCCTGCCGGGCGATGGAGGCCAGGCTGTCACCAGCCTTCACCACGTAGTGCTGGCCTTGCGACGGAGTCGTCGAGGCCAGCGTGGCGCCGCCCAGCGCACGAATCGGCAGCATGAGGAGCACCAGCAACACGGCCACGATGGCCACCAGGGCCAGCCGGCGGCGGCGGATCTGGACCTCCCTCGAGACCCGAAACGGGTTGGGGTCCACTACGGCTTCTCCGGTCACCAGCCGCAGCGGGGGACGGAACACCTCGTATTCGAGATCGAATGCGACCGACACGGTGTCTCCTTTTCCGAACATTCGTTCGTCTTCTAAACCATTCAACACGAACAGTCGTTCGGTGTCAACCTCGAGGTCAAACACCTGTTCGCAACTCATGCCGGCAGGTTAGGAAGGGGGTGTGACAGCGTTCGGGAGCCCCGGTCCTGCTCAGTAGCGAACGGATGTTTGCTTTCGGCACCCCCGCTGGCTATGGTGGGCGCCCACGAACGCATGTTCGCCCGGTCTTTGAAGTGTGGCCGGGACGGCATGGGAAACGGACGGGGAGGCACCGATGGCCGAGGTTCTGAGCGGGAAGCGCCAGCAGATCCTGAACTTCATTGCCGACTGCCAGCGCGACCGGGGCTATCCCCCGTCGGTGCGGGAGATCGGTGAGGCGGTCGGACTCACCTCGTCAGCCACGGTGCACACTCACCTGGCCGTCCTCCAGCGCGAGGGCTACCTGGTCCGCGACCCGAGCAAGCCCCGGGCGATTCAAGTGCGGTGGGATCCTGAGTCCGCCTCCAGCCTGGTCACCGCACCGATGCGGCATGTCCCGCTCGTCGGTGACGTAGCCGCCGGGACCGGTGTGCTGGCCCACGAAAACGTCGAGGAATTGCTGCCGATGCCCCAGGAGTTCACCGGTACCGATCCCGTCTTCATGCTGCGGGTGCGGGGGGATTCGATGATCGACGCCGGCATCCTCGATGGGGACTACGTCGTAGTGCGTCAACAGCCCGAGGCGGACAACGGTGACGTGGTCATTGCCGGACTGCCCGAAGGGGACGCCACCTGCAAGACCTTCAGCCGCCAGGGCCACGAAATCGTGCTGACGCCTTCGAACCAGGCCTATGAGCCGATGGTCTTCGATGCGAATGACATCACGATCTATGGGCGCGTCGTCTCGGTGATGCGAAAGCTCTAAAGAGCCGGTTTAGCGAGGAGGCTGCAGCCCGTCCTCGATCATGGCCAGCAGCCGCTCGCTCTGATCGGGTGTCAGGGTGGCGCTCATGCACATCGAACCGAGTAGTTGCATCAGGTCGGCACCATCGATGTCGGTACGGGCCTCGCCGGCCTTCTGTGCGGGCACCAGCACGATGTTGATGGCACCGATGATCCGCTCGCGTGACTCCGAACGAAGCTGTGGGTTCTCTTCGAATGCTTCGTGGAGCTCAGTCAGGAAAGTCCGCTTGCTCCTGGCGTAACGCACGAAAGCACGAAGCCAGCCAGTGAGCGCTGCCCATGGCGCCTCATTGGCGTTGAGCTTCTCAGCCGACTGCACCAGTTCGTCAACATCCTCCCGGTACACCGCTTCGACGATGTCGACCCGCTTGGGGAAGTGCCGGTACAAGGTCCCGATGCCAACACCGGCTTCCTTCGCCACGGCCTCCATTGAGGCACTCCCGCTCTCACGAGCAAAGACCGCTCGAGCTGCCGCCACCAACTTGTCGTAATTGCGCTGGGCATCGGCCCGCATCGGCCGATCCACTGCGCCCTCAGGGGCCTCGGGAGTCTCTTCGATTTCTGTCGTTGTCATCGGTCGTTGGCTCATCTGACCCTCATCCATTCCCCAATACGGAATTTGGGACTTGCAAAGCGGAGGGACCCTCCGTATACTAACCGGAGGAAGCTTCCACTTCAAGACACACGATACCAGCGGAAAGGCCGGGAAGCTATGTCTCCCAACTCGATTCTCGAGTCGCGCACCGCCACACCCTCAGGGGATGCATTTCCCCAGGTCACAGGGTGGCGGAGCCGACTGTCACACCCCTCAGTGTTCCTCGCCGTCATCCTGTCGGCCCAGCTCATGGTGGTGCTCGACACCACCATCGTCAACGTGGCTCTTCCCCACATCGAGAAAGGCCTGCACTTCTCGGGCAGCTCCCTCTCGTGGGTCCTGAACGCCTACCTCCTCACCTTCGGTGGCCTGCTCCTCCTCGGAGCTCGCGCCGGTGACCTGATGGGCCGGCGCCGCACCTTCCTGATCGGCATCGCCATCTTCTCCATCAGCTCGCTGCTGGGTGGGGTGGCGACCACCGGCTGGATGCTGCTGGCTGCCCGGGCGCTGCAAGGGGTGGGGGCCGCTCTGGCTGCACCTTCATCCTTGGCCCTGCTCACTTCGGTGTTCTCCGAAGGTCAGGCCCGGGTCCGGGCGATCGGCCTCTTCACCACGGTCTCAGCTGCCGGCGGCGCCATCGGCCTGGTAGCCGGCGGCGTGCTCACCGAGCTCGTCTCGTGGCGGTGGGTCATGTTCGTGAACGTGCCGATCGGCCTGGTCGTCTTCCTGGTGGGTCGCTACTCGCTGCAGGAGACCCCGAGCCGCCACGGTCACTTCGACCTGGCCGGCGCCTTCACCTCGGTCATCGGCATGGCCGGCATCGTGCTGGGCCTGGTCGAGGCGGGCACCGATGGATGGGCCAGCCCGATCACCATCGGATCCCTCGCCATCGGAGCCGTGCTGCTGGGTCTCTTCGTTCAGATCGAGAGCCGGGCCGAGGAGCCCATCCTTCCCTTGCGGCTCTTCAGCAGTGCCACCCGCACCACGGCCAACGTGTCCCGGGGCCTGATGTACGCCGGCATGTACGGGATGTTCTTCTTTGCTGGACAGTTCATGCAGGATGTCCTCGGCTACTCGCCACTGCGAGCCGGCTTGGCTTTCCTGCCGGTGCCGATCTCGGTGTTTGCCTCCTCGCAGTTGGTGAGCAAGGTGCTGGTCAACCGCATCCGGCCGAAGATCCTCATGCTCTCGGGCATCACGCTCGAGATCGTCAGCCTGGTCCTCACCACGCAACTCCACGTTGGTGCCACCTACCCCTACGTACTGCTCTGCCTGGTCCTGCTGGGACTCGGTTCAGGGACCGCGTTGGTCTCGTTGACCTCCGCATCACTGGCCGGGGTCGATCCGGCTGACGCCGGAGCGGCGTCTGGTCTGGTCAACGTGATGCAGCAGGTTGGTGCGGCACTCGGTCTGGCTGTGCTGGTCACCGTGCTCGACGCGGCCTCCGGCCACAGTCAGCTGGCCTCGGGCCTCGGGCATGCGGTGCCCGCCGGGCTGGTCCATGGTCTCGACGTCACCTTCGCGGTGGCTGCCCTCTTCGGGATCGCCGCCTTCGTGGTCGTGGCAGCACTGGTGCGGCTTCCCGCCAAGGAAGCGATCACTGCTGAGGAGGACTGGGAACTGGTCGACGGCGAGGGCTTCGAGTGGCCCCAGCCCGAAGTGGCATAAGTCACACCTGGCGGCCTGGCCGCCGTCATCTTTGATCTCGACGACTCCTTGATCGTCGAATGGGCAGAGCGCCCGGGCCTCCCATGGCCCGGGCGTTGCCCGTTGTGCTCTCTCGTCGGAGCTTGACAGCGGCACTCGGTTAGGGTGAACTAACGGTTAGTGGCTACTGACCAAGCTGAACTGGTGTGGGAAGCGCTCGGGGACCGGACCCGTCGAGCCATTGTGCTGCACCTGAGCGAAGGCCCGAGGGCGGTCGGGGATCTCGCTACTCACTTGCCGGTCAGCCGTTCGGCCGTGTCCCAGCACCTCAAGGTGCTGAAGGATGCGGGATTGGTCGCCGAAGAGGCGGCTGGCACACGCCGGATTTATCACCTCAATGAGGCCGGAGTTCTTGCCCTGCGCGACCAGCTCGACGCCTTCTGGAATCGAGCGCTGAGCGGCTACCAGGACATCGTCGAACATCCGCCAAAGAAAAGGAGGGGACGTGAGCGCTGACGCCGTTGTCCGCCGCCAGATCATCGTGGACGCATCGATTGGGGATGCCTTTGCCGCCTTTGTCGAGCGCTTTGGTGACTTCAAGCCCCCAGAGCACAACCTGCTGGGTACCGATGTCACCGAGACACGATTCGAGCCGAAGGTCGGCGGTCACATCTACGACCGCGCCGCCGATGGATCCGAATGCCGATGGGCCCGCGTCCTGGCCTACGAGCCCCCGGATCGGGTCGTCTTCAGTTGGGACATCAGCCCCCAGTGGCAGCTCGAGGCAAACGAGAGCAATACCAGCGAGGTCGAGGTCCGTTTTGTGGCCGAAACCCCAGAGCGAACACGCCTGGAACTCGAGCACCGCCATCTCGATCGTCATGGACCGGGCTGGGAATCGCTGCGCGACGGTATCGATAGCGAGGGTGGGTGGCCGCTGTACCTGACCCGCTATTCGGACCTCATGGCGGGGGGTCGATAGATGGCCGCGATTACGGTCAGCGCCGAGATCCAACGCCCGGCCCAAGAGGTCTTCGCCTATGCGACGGACCCGAGTCGATTTTCCGAATGGCAGAAAGGTGTCGTGAGCGGTCACATGGAAAGCGCTGGCGCTCTCAAGGTCGGTGACCGCTGTCATACGACGCGACGCATCGGTTTCTCCGACCGGCCCGACACCTCAGAACTTGTTCGTTTCGACCCGCCCCGCCAGTGGGGTGTCCGGGGGCTGGCCGGTCCGATCCGGGCCATGGTCGATGTCAGCGTGGAGCCGCTCTCTGAAACGGCTGCGCAGTTAACGATCGCCCTGGACTTCGAGGGCCATGGCATCGGTCGGCTCCTGGTGCCCCTGGTCGTGCAACGACAGGCACAACGCGAAATGCCGGTCAATCTGGCGGCGCTCAAGGAGCGTCTCGAGCGCCCGCCTCATGACGGAGACGACCCACCGGTCTAATTTTCGGGACAACTGACGCTCTCGGGGGTCAAGAAGCTTGATCCCAGGGGAGCTCCGGAGCGATGCCAGCGCGGTCCAACATGACCATCGTGATGAAGCTCTGCGCGTCATGAAAGCCCCGTGCGTTGGCACGGATC